>NZ_JBEZFJ010000012.1:0-273493 GCF_040649335.1 Micromonospora sp. NPDC048986 | reverse complement strand
ATCGTGTTCATGAGGGGTAGCTCCTTCGGGGGTAGAACACCCCAACCACCAAGGGGGGCGGCGGCAGGGTGTGAGCACCTCGTCCGGCGCTGCACGTACGGGGAAAGTCTGGGGGGGTGACGCCCGCTCGGGCGTCGGGGTCGGCGACCTGCGAGCGGGGGCTCGTGGCGCCGGGACCCTGTGTAACGACCCGGGGGCCGGGGTCATTCCGGGATCGGCCCACCCGTCGGCACCCTCATCGTGGCGGTGCCGGTTGGTCGTTCGTGGGGACTGTAACGACCGGGCGCGGTCTGGCATTCCAGTCTGCGCGACCAGCCCTCAGGGGGCGGGCGGCGGGTCGGTGGTGCTGCGATCGTCAGGGTATGTAACGACCCCGACCCGGCCACGATTCCAGCCCACGAGTGCACCCGGCCACAGCTCAGAAACCCCGATTAAGGGACAAATCGCCCAGGCGGCACTGGGCCTGCGGCGTCGATTCGCCGCTTACCCGGGTGATCCACTCGGGATCACGGAAGACGGGGTATCCCGGAGGGGCGGACACCTCGAGTTCATGAGACCCGAGTCGATCACGAATCGGTCGGGCCGCACCGACTGCGCAAACCGGACAAGAAGGTCAGTGTCGGTAGGTTTCGGTGGCAAACCCGCGACGCGGCACGCGCCGGTTCGGGCTAGAGCGCCCCCTGACCCGAGAATCGCGGGCGCGGCGAACCCGGGTTTGGTTGATCAAGTGGGTGGCACGAGGGTGTCCGCCGGGTCCGCTTCAACTGACGGAGCCCCTGCTCACGGCCGGAAAATCGGTTGAGGTGACGGGGTGGTGCCGGCAGGCTGAGGTCTCCGCCACCCACATCCCGGAGGACTTTCCATGCGCCTGCTCCGTGATCTGTGGGGTACTTCGACCCGTCGTGTGACGATCGTGGCCGTCCTCATCGTGCTGGGTGCCGCGGGGCAGGCGGGCGCGTCGGCGCTGGCCGGTGCGGTGCTGGTGCATCGGTCGGCTGGTTTCTTCGCCGTGCTGGCCGCAGCCCTGGTTGCCGTTGTCCTCAGTGACCTCGCGGTGAGTCTGCTGATGGCCGGCCTGACCGCCGACTGGTCAGCGGACGTGCGTCGTCGACTCTGTCGCGTCGCTCTCGGGCAGGACCTGCCCACCCTGGAGACCACTCCGGTGGGCGAGTTGCTGGACCGCATCGACGGCGACGTCTATCAGGTGGCGTCGGCAATTCGTAACCAGGGCACCCGGCTCGCCCAGGGTCTCTGCGTCGGCCTGCTGTCGATGGTCGTGGCGGTGTACGTGTGGTGGCCGGCGGGGATCGCGATGCTGCTGCTCACTGTGGTGCTCGCGGTCGGCCTGCGCCGGCCCACGGCGCGGATCGGCCCGGCCCGGATGGCCGAGGAGGAGGCGTGGTCCGATCTGGCCGCCGTGATGGAGGAGGCGGTGCACGGCCAGGACGACGTACGCACCAGTCTGGCGCGGCCGTACGTGCTGCGGTTGTACGCGCGGCGGGCCTCCGACGTGCTGTCCCGTGGCCTGGTGGTCTGGGTGCTGTCCGCCCGGGTGGCGACGGTGGCCACCGCGACGATCCGGGCGGGCATCGGCGCTGTGGTGCTCGGCGGTGCCTGGGCGTTGGCCACCGGCCGGATCGACGCCGCCCGGCTCACCGCCATCTGGTTGCTCGCCCTGGCCTTCGGGGCGACCGCTGAACACGTCAGCCGGATGGTGCCGGAGATCCAGGAGGCGCTCGGCGCGTGGGCGCGGGTGCAGTTGCTCTACAAGGCCAGACAGGAGCCGGTCGGTGGGGCCAGCCCGAGCCAGGGTGACCTGCGCATTCGGGACCTGACATTCGGGTACGGGGAGAGTGGCCGTGGGGCCGCGCTGCGCGGGCTCAGCCTCACCTTCGCGCGCGGTCGCTCGTACGCGCTGATCGGGCGGACCGGTTCGGGCAAGTCGACGCTGGCGAAGGTGCTCACCCGGGCGGTCGACGTGCCGCCGGGCACCGTCTTTCTCGGCGGAACCGACGTGTGCGACCTCGACGTCGAGCAGTTGCGCCGCTGGGTGGCGTTGGTGCCGCAGCGCACCGAGATCCTGGCCGGCACTCTCGCCGAGAACGTGGCGCTGTTCGACAGGGAGTTGCTCGACGCGGCGGCTCGGGCGCTCGACGAGCTGGGTCTGGCCAGCTGGATCGCCGAGCTGCCGGACGGGTTGACGACCCGGTTGGGGGAGGGCGGGCATGTGCTCTCCGCCGGTCAGGAGCAGTTGGTGGCGTTCGCCCGGATCCTGGTCCGGGAGCCGCACGTGGTGATCCTCGACGAGGCCACCGCGCGGCTGGACCCGGTTACCGAGGCGCGGGTGCAGCGGGCCACCGAACGCCTGCTGCGTGACCGGATCGGCATCGTCATCGCGCACCGACTCTCCTCGGTGCGCCGCTGCGACGAGGTGGTCGTCCTGGCCGACGGCGCGGTGGTCGAGGCCGGTCCGCTGGAGACGTCGACCCGCTTCGCCGAACTCCTGGCGACCAGCCACGCCGCCGCGTACGCCACTGTGGCGCCGGCCGGTCGTACCGGCGTCGGCACCGACCTGCTGGTCGGCCCCGGCCCGGCCGACGCCTGGCCGAGCGAGCCGCCGCCGACCCGGATCGAGCCGGTCGGACCGGCGGAGCGGGCCACAGCGGTCGGGCCGACCCGGGCCGACCCGCCGCCGCTGCCGCCGGTGCCGCCGGCCCGGACGCTGCGGGAGATCTTCCGGCTCTGCACCAACGATCCCCGCTACGGTGCGGCGGCGATCGTGCTGTTCCTCGGTCTCAGCCTGCTCGGGCTGGACGGCCCGGTGCTGCCCTGGCTCTGGGCGGACCTGGTCGACGGGACCGGTAACCCGTACCTGCCGGCGGTGGGGATCGTCGCCGGGCTGCTGGTCACCCTGCCGCTGCCGTTCTACACCCACGTCTGGTTCCCGCAGTGGTGGGTGCGGCAGATGCTGCGGATCGGCCTTCGCCTGGTGCACGGCCAGACCGGGCCGCGCCGGGTCAGCTCGCACACCCCCGCCGAGGTGGTGGCGCAGGGTGGGGACACCGAACGGGTGGTCCAACTCGCCGACAACGTGCTGGACCAGACCGTCGCGCTGGTGCTCGTGGTCGCCATGACGGCGGTCACCGGCAGCGTCGTACCCGGGCTGTTCTTCCTCGGCACGATGGTCGTCTCCGGGCTGGCCGCGACGTTGTTCGGGCCGAAGCTGGAGCGTGCGGCCCGGGCGACGGTGGCGGCGCGGGCCTCCTTCGCCACGGCGCTGGTCTCCGCTCTCTCCGCGGCGCGGACGGTGAAGCTCGCCGGCGCTACCACCGCGGTGCTGCGCCACCTGGCGAGCCTGGACGTGCTGCGCAGCGACAGGCAGCGGCGGGAGATCTCGGTGCAGGTGTGGGCACGATCCACGCCATCGATGGCCAGTGGGCTGTTGCCGATCGGCGCCTGGGCGCTCTACCTGAACGGCTCGCTCTCCGCCGGGGCGGTGCTGGTGGCCGTGTCCACCCTGGGCGCGGCCCGCTGGTTCGCCTGGACGACGGCGTCGTTGATCTCGCAGCTGCCCTCGGCGCGGGTCTGGACCCGACGCACGGTGGCGATGACCGGGGTGAGCGCGTACTCCGCTGGGGTGCCGGAGGTCGACCTGACCGCCGGGACGGCGCCCGCGCCGACCATGCCGCCCCGGCATCCGCTGCGCCGGCTGGAGCTGCGCGGCTTCGGGGTGGTGCACTCCGACGGCACTGTGGCCGTCCGGGACGTGGACCTGACCGTGCAGCGCGGGCAGTTGGTGCTGGTCGTCGGGCCGGTGGGGTCGGGCAAGTCGTCGTTGCTGCGCGGGCTGGCCGGGATCGTGCACCACACCGGCGAGCTGGCCTGGAACGGTGATCTGGTCACCGAGCCGGAGCTGTTCCTGCGTCCCAACCAGGTCGGCTACGTCGGTCAGTTGCCGCGGGTGCTCTCCGGCACGGTGGCCGACAACATCGCCCTCGGGCACCAGGTGGACGCGGCGGGGGCGGTCAGCACCGCCCAGCTCGACCATGACCTGGCCGCCGCCGGTGGTGGGCTGGGCCTGCTCATCGGGCACAAGGGCACCCGGCTCTCCGGCGGGCAGTTGCAGCGGTTGGCGCTGGCCCGTGCGCTGGCCCCGCGTACCGAACTGCTTGTCGCCGACGACGTGTCGTCGGCGCTGGACGTCACCACCGAGCTGGCGCTGTGGCAGGCGTTGCGCGGCCACGGGGTGACGGTTGTCGGCTCGACAGCGAAACGCGCCGCGTTGGTCCGGGCCGACCACGTGGTGGTGCTGCTCGGCGGCACGGTGGCCGCCCAGGGCACCTGGCAGGACCTGGAGGGCGACTGGTCACACCTGGCCGGTTGACCGGCGGTCGGGCGGCCGCCGCGTGAGCGGCCGCCCGACCGGTGGGGATCAGGAGGCGCGGGCGTACTGGGCGGGGCCGGAGTACGCGACGCCGAGCTTCGCGGCGGCCCGGCGCGGCCAGTACGGGTCGCGCAGCAACTCCCGGCCCAGCAGCACCAGGTCGGCCTCGCCGCTGGCGACGATCTGCTCGGCGTGCTCGGGCTCGACGATCAGGCCCACCGCGCCGGTCGGTACGCCGGCCTCCCGGCGGATCTGCGCGGCCAGTGGCACCTGGTAGCCCGGGCCGAGCGGGACGCGCTGGTCAGTGCTCACCCCACCGGAGGACGCGTCGACCAGGTCGACGCCGACGCCGGCCAGCTCACCGGCGAGCACCACGCTGTCCTCGATCGTCCAGCCGCCCTCGACCCAGTCGGTGGCGGAGATCCGGGTCAGCACCGGCACGTCCTCGCCGACCGCGGCGCGCACCGCTCGGGCCACCTCCAGGGTGAGCCGCATCCGGGCGGCCCGGTCGCCGCCGTACGCGTCGGTGCGGTGGTTGGTCAGCGGCGAGAGGAACTCGTTGAGCAGGTAGCCGTGGGCGGCGTGGATCTCCACGGCGGCGAAGCCGGCGTCCAGCGCGCGAACGGCTCCGGCCGCGAACGCCTCGACCACCCCGGCGATGCCGGCCTCGTCGAGGCTGGTCGGCGTCCGGTAGTCGGCGGTGAACGGCTCCGGGCCGGGGGCGACGGGCGTCCAGCCGCCCTCGGCGTCCGGCACGCCACCGCGCTGCGGCGCCCACGGCCGGTACGTGGAGGCCTTGAAGCCGGCGTGCGCGAGCTGCACGGCCGGCACCGCGCCGTGGGCGGCGACGAACGCGGTCACCGGTCGCCAGGCGTCGACGTGCGCACCGGACCAGAGGCCGGTGTCCTGCGGGCTGATCCGGCCCTCGGGGAGTACGGCGGTCGCCTCGGTCAGCACCAGGCCGGCGCCGCCGACCGCGCGGCTGCCGAGGTGGATCAGGTGCCAGTCGGTGGGCAGGCCGTCCGGGCCGGCGGAGTACTGGCACATCGGTGCCATGGCGATCCGGTTGGGCACTGTGACAGCGCGCAGGGCCAGGGGAGTGAACAGGGAACTCATCGCATCATCCTCTCCGACACGGCGACGGGCCCCCGGGGAGAGGGGCCCGTCGCCGTGCTGGTGAATCGGTCAGGCAGGAACGGGGCTGAGCTCGGGCCGGGTGTCGGCGACCGGCTCCGGGTCGGTCAGGTCACGCCGACCGGCGGACTCGTACGCCTCGCGGTCGAGAATGCCCTCGCGGGCGGCGACCACCGTCGGCACCAGCGCCTGACCCGCGACGTTGGTGGCGGTGCGGATCATGTCCAGGATCGGGTCGATGGCCAGCAGCAGGCCGGCGCCGGCCAGCGGCAGGCCCAGCGTGCTGAGGGTCAGGGTGAGCATCACGATCGCGCCGGTCAGGCCGGCGGTGGCAGCCGAGCCGACCACGGAGACGAAGGCGATCAGCAGGTAGTCGCCGATGCCGAGGTGCACGCCGAACACCTGGGCCACGAAGATCGCGGCGAGGGCCGGGTAGATGGCGGCGCAACCGTCCATCTTCGTGGTCGCGCCGAAGGGCACAGCGAACGAGGCGTACTCGCGGGGCACGCCGAGTCGCTCGACGGAGCGTTGGGTCACCGGCATGGTGCCGACCGAGGAGCGGGACACGAAGCCCAGCTGGATCGCCGGCCAGGCGCCGGCGAAGAAGCGCACCGGGTTGAGGCGGCCAGCCAGGATCAGCACCAGCGGGTAGACCACGAACAGCACGATGGCGCAGCCGACGTAGACGGCTGTGGTGAACTTCGCGAGGGGGGCCAGCAGGTCCCAGCCGTACGAGGCGACGGCGTTGCCGATCAGGCCGAGGGTGCCGATCGGGGCGAGTCGGATGACCCACCAGAGCGCCTTCTGGACGATCTCCAGCAGGGAGCGGTTCAGCGCCACGAACGGTTCGGCGGCTTCGCCGACCAGCAGGGCCGCGGCACCGATGACGACGGCGAGGAAGACGATCTGGAGGACGTTGCCCTCGACGAACGCGCCGACCGGGTTGGTGGGCACGATGCCGGTGAGGAAGTCGGTCCACGAGCCGGTGTTCTTCGGCGGTGCCGCGCCACCCAGGTCGAGGGTCACGCCCTTGCCCGGGTTGGTGAGCAGGCCGAGGCCGATGCCGATGCTCACCGCGATCAGCGCGGTGATGCCGAACCACAGCAGGGTCTTGACGGCGAGCCGGGCGGCGTTGGCGACGCCGCGCAGGCTGACCACGCTGACCACGATGGCGGTGAAGACCAGCGGCGGCACGGCCAGCTTGAGGAGTTGGACGAAGAGGCTACCGACTGTGTGCAGGGTGCTGGTCAGCCAGCTCAGGTCGTTGCTGCGGGCAAGGAAGCCCAGCGCGACGCCGAGCACGAGGCCGAGCAGGATCTGCACGGAGAAGGGAATTTTGCGCAGGCTGAAGGGCATGAGGATGTATCCAATTGTCCGGTCCGATCGGGGCAGGCGTAGGAACGCGGCTAGCCCGGACAGATGCCACTGGCCTGCAGTCGGAGATCGACATACAGGCGGACAGTGAGGCCCCAGACATTGGTCATCGCTGGCCGACGATACGCCGATTCCCGCTCATCGGAAGGACCGGGCGGGGTGAGGCTCCTTACAGAGGGCCAGCGCGGTGGCGGTGCCCAGGCCCCACAGCACCGCGAGGGCGAGGATCAGCCGTTCCAGCACCCCCACCACCGGGCCCCGACCGATCACGAGCATCGCCAGCCCCACAGTGGCACAGAGCGGCAGGGCCAGCACGGCGGCCGCCCCGGCCAACCGACGCACCGTCCGGCCGGCCGGCCCGGAGACGGCCAGCGTGATCATGGCAAAGACCACCGCCGCGGTCGCCGCGATGCTCGCGCCGCCGTGCACCAGGTCCGCCGTCGTCGCGCGCTCGAACGGCGGCAACGGGCAGCCGCCGGAACAGGTGACCGCCCCGGACACGGCGGTGAACACGGCCCCGGTGGCGAGCAGCGCCGGTGCAGCCGCCCACACCCCGGGAGGCAGCGCCGCGCCGATCAACAGCAACGCGCCGGCAAGGGCCAGGATCCCGATCCGGTACGTCGCGGCGTGGGCGCTGCCGGCGATGCCCGCCTCGCTGACGTACCCGGCGAGCCCTGGACCGGGGCCGGCGACCACGGCCAGCGTCACCGCCACCGCACCGGCCAGCGTGCAGCCGGCCGCCGCTGACCCGGCGACCCGGCGGGCGACCTCGCCGCGGGCCCTCGGCACTGTCGGGGCGGCCGGCCGACCCGGCTCAACCACGCCCGTGCGGCGTGCTCCAGCCGGACTCGTCCGGCCCGAGTGGCACGATGCCGCTGGGATTGATCTCCCGGTGCGTGCCGTAGTAGTGCCGCTTGATGTGGTCGAAGTCCACCGTCTCGCCGAAACCCGGCGTCTGGAACAGGTCCCGGGCGTACGCCCAGAGCACCGGCATCTCGGTCAGCTTGTTGCGGTTGCACTTGAAGTGCCCGTGGTACGCGGCGTCGAAGCGGACCAGCGTGGTGAACAGCCGCACGTCCGCCTCGGTGATCGTGTCGCCCATCAGGTAGCGCTGCCCGGCCAGCCGCTCGGAGAGCGTGTCCAGCCGGGCGAAAAGCGCCCGGAACGCCTCGTCGTACGCGTCCTGGGAGGTGGCGAACCCGCAGCGGTAGACGCCGTTGTTGACGTCGGTGTGGATCTCGGCCATCAGCGCGTCCATCTCGGGGCGCAGCGCCTCCGGGTAGAGCTCCGGCGACCCCGCCCTGTGCAGCGACCGCCACTGCGTGGAGAAGTCGAGGGTGAGCTGCGGATAGTCGTTGGTGACCACCCGACCGGTCAGTGTGTCCACGAGCGCCGGCACCGTCACCCGGCCGGTGTAGTCCGGGTCGGTGGCCAGGTACGCCTCGGAGAGGAAGCTCACTCCGAGCACCGGGTCGAAGCCGTCCGGGTCGAGGGCGAACGCCCAGCCCCGCTCGTCCCGGATCGGGTCGACGGTGCCCAGTGAGATCGCGTCGTCCAGCCCGAGCAGACCGCGCACGATCCTCGCCCGGTGCGCCCACGGGCAGGCCCGGCACCAGATCAGCCGGTAACGGCCGGCCTCCAGCGGCCAGCGGTCCTGCTCGTCCGGGCCGCCGCCGGGTGGCGAGGTGGAGTCGGCGGTGACCCGACCGGTGAACCGGTTCGGCTGACGGACGAACGCGCCGCCGCCGCTGGTCTCTGCGCTGAACTGGGCCCGGGCCATGCCGTCAACCTATCCGCTGCGGGCGCGGATATCCTGGCGGCCGGCAGCCCTCGTGACCCGGTGGGCCTGCCCCACCCCCGCCGTCTGCACCCCCTAAGGACTCGCGATGACCGTGGCATACCTGGTGGCCGGTGTCCGTACCCCGATCGGCCGGTACGCGGGCGCGCTGGCCGGCGTCCGCCCGGACGACCTGGCCGCGCACGTGATCCGAGAACTGGTCGCCCGCCACCCGTCGGTGGACTGGGCCCGAGTCGACGACGTCGTGCTCGGCTGCGCCAACCAGGCCGGCGAGGACAACCGCAACGTGGCCCGGATGGCGGCGCTGCTGGCCGGGCTGCCCGAGGAGGTGCCGGGCAGCACTGTCAACCGGCTCTGCGGCTCGGGCCTGGACGCGCTCGCCAGCGCCGCCCGGTCCATCGTCGCCGGGGACGCCGAGCTGGTGATCGCCGGCGGGGTGGAGAGCATGAGCCGGGCGCCGTTCGTCATGCCGAAGGCGACGTCGGCGTACTCCCGCTCGGCCGAGGTTTACGACACCACCTTGGGCTGGCGGTTGGTGAACCCGTTGATGCGTGACGGGTGGGGGGTCGACTCAATGCCGGAAACGGCGGAGAACGTGGCAGCCGAGTACGGCGTCAACCGGGCCGAGCAGGACGCCTTCGCGTACCGGTCGCAGCAGCGTGCGGCCAAGGCGCAGGCCGACGGCCGGTTCGCCGAGGAGATCGTGGCGGTGTCGGTGCCGGCCGGTCGTCGCCAGACCCGGCTGGTCGAGGTCGACGAGCACCCCCGGGAGACCTCGCTGGAGAAGCTGGCCGCGCTGCCCACCCCGTTCCGCGACGGCGGGACGGTGACCGCCGGCAACTCCTCGGGCGTCAACGACGGCGCTGTCGCGTTGCTGGTGGCCAGCGAGGCGGCTGTCGCCCGGTACGGCCTGACCCCGCTGGCCCGGATCGTCGGCGCGGCGGCGGCCGGTGTGCCGCCGCGGATCATGGGAATCGGCCCGGTGCCGGCCACCCGCAAGCTGCTCGATCGCGTCGGCGTCGAGTTGGGCGCTGTGGACGTGGTGGAGCTGAACGAGGCGTTCGCCGCGCAGTCCGTGGCGGTGTTGCGTGAGCTGGGGCTGCCAGTGGACGCCGACCACGTCAACCCGAACGGTGGGGCCATCGCGCTGGGGCACCCGCTTGGCGCCAGCGGCGCGCGGCTGGCGCTGACCGCCGCCCTGGAGCTGCGCCGTCGCGGCGGCCGCCGGGCTCTGGCCACCATGTGCATCGGCGTTGGTCAAGGCATCTCGCTGTTGCTGGAGTCAGCCGCCTAGAGTGGTCCACACCACACGACCCGCGGGTCGACCGGTGCCCACGCGTGCCCGCTGCGCGCCCCGACGCCGGTGCCGTCCCGCGCTGCGGCGATGAACTGGGGAGCACGCTGATGCCGGACGGACTGCCGACCGAGATCGATCTGACCAGGCCCAGCGCGGCCCGGGTGTACGACTACTTTCTGGGTGGAGCGCACAACTTCGAGATCGACAGGCAGTTGGCGGAGCAGATCGCCAGCATGACCCCGAATCTCGCCGCCACGATGCGCTCCGGTCGGGAGTTCCTGCGCCGGGCCGTCCGGGTCCTGCTCGACGCCGGCATCGACCAGTTCCTCGACATCGGCTCCGGAATTCCCACCGTGGGCAACGTGCACGAGGTGGCGCAGGGAGTGAACCCCAAGGCCCGCGTGGTGTACGTCGACATCGACCCGGTGGCGGTCGCGCACAGCCGGGAGTTGCTGGCTGGCAACGAGTTGACCGGTGTCATCCACGCCGACCTGCGTGAGCCGGAGCGGATCCTCACCGAGACCCGACAGCTCGGGCTGATCGACTTCAGCCGTCCGATGGGCATCCTGCTGGCCGGGGTGGTGCACTTCATCCCGGACGCCGACCGGCCCGAGGCGATCCTGGCCACCCTGCGGGCCGCTGCCGCGCCGGGCAGCTTCCTTGTCGTCTCCCACTCCACCTTCGAGGACCAGCCGCAGGAGATGCTGGACGCGCAGCGCCTCTCCGCCCGCACCGCCACCGAGATCACTCTGCGCTCCCGCGCTCAGGTCACCGCTCTCTTCGGCGACTGGACCGTTCTGGAACCGGGCGTGGTGCACATGCCGCTCTGGCGCCCGGACTCACCGTCCGACGTGGACGAGCACCCGGAGCGGTTCGGTGCCTTCGGGGGCGTCGCCCGGTACGACCAGCCCGCCGGCTGATCTCGTGGCCGCCGTCCCGGATCCCGCCGGGGTCGATGCTGGCCGGGATCTCGCCGGGGTCGATGCCGGCCGGGATCTCGCCGGTTGGGCGGACGCCCAGGGCTACGCCGCCGACTGGGCCCGCGCGGTGCGTCGACTCGGTTTCGTGCCGCTCAGCGTGGCCGAGACCGAGCGGCTGCTGCTGGCGCACACGATCCGGCTGGCCCAGGCGGTACGGGCGGAGCCGTTCAGCGCCCACCCGGCCGAGGAGGTCGGGCGGGCCCTGGTGGAGGCGCACCTCACCGAACCGCAGGCCCTGGAGTGGACGCTGCACGCGCTCGGCGCGACGTTCGGGCGTCGGGTGCTGGGTGACGGTGACCGACCGGCCGACCTCGCCGACCGGATCGCGGCGGTGCAGGGCGGGCTGGCCGCCGGGTTCGCCCGTGCGCTGCGCGACCGCACCTTCAGCCAGCAGGAGCGGATCGCCCGGTCGGCCTGGCAGGCGCGCGACGAGGTCGAGCAGGCGCTACGCGAGAGCGAGGCACGGTTCCGGGCGGTGTTCACCGGCGCCGCGATCGGGATCGGGATCGCCGGCGTGGACGGTCGGATCATCGACGTCAACCAGGCGTTCGCGGACATGCTCGGCTACTCGATCGAGGAGTTGCGCGAGATCGACGTGGCGGCGCTGTTCCACGCCGACGACGCCGCCGGGATGTGGGAGCTGTACCAGGAGCTGATCGAGGGAAAGCACGACGCCGCCCGGGTGGAGAAGCGCTACTACCGCAAGGACGGCACAGTGGTCTGGACGGATCTCGCCGTCTCGCTGATCCGACACGATGGCCGGCCGCGATTCACCGTCGCGATGATCGAGGACATCACCGAGCGGTACGAACTCCAGCAGCGGCTGCGCTTCCAGGCGCTGCACGACCCGCTGACCGGGCTGCCCAACCGGACGCTGTTCTTCGAAACGTTGGGTCGGGTGCTCGACACCGCGGACGCCGGGCAGCGCGTCGGGGTGTGCTTCCTCGACCTGGACGGCTTCAAGGCGATCAACGACAGTCTCGGCCACGACCTCGGTGACCGGCTGCTGGTGATGATCGGCCGACGGCTGGCCGCGTGCGTGGCCGACCACGGCCACCTGGTCGCCCGGATGGGGGGCGACGAGTTCGTGATCCTCGTCGACGGAGGGGACGACACCGACGACCCGGTCTCCGTCGCGGAGGCCGCGCTGGCCGCGGTCGCGGCCCCGGTCCACGTCGGTGAGCACCAGCTGGCCGTCTCGGCCAGTGTGGGCATCGTGCAGTGCCCGGCCTCGGAGACCAGCGCGTCCGAGCTGATGAAGGCCGCGGACACCACGCTCTACTGGGCCAAGGCGGCGGGCCGGGGCCGGTGGGCGGTCTACGACCCCGAGCGCGGCGCCCGGGACATCGCCCGCGCGGCGCTGGTCGCCGGGCTGCCCGCCGCCCTGGAGCGGGGCGAGTTCGTGCTGCACTACCAGCCGATCGTGTCGCTGCTGGAGGGCACCATGCTCGCGGTGGAGGCGCTGGTCCGTTGGGAGCATCCGGAGTTGGGCCTGATCGGGCCGGACCGGTTCATCGGGCTGGCCGAGGAGACCGGCCTGATCGTCCGGCTCGGCGAGTGGGTGCTGCGGCGGGCCTGCGAGGACGCCGAACGGTGGTGGCGGGAGTTCCCCGACGCCAGGCTGGTGGTCAGCGTCAACCTGGCCGCCCGGCAGGCCGACGAACCGGCCATCGTGGACACTGTCGCCGACGCGTTGCAGACCAGCGGGCTGCCTGCGGAGCTGCTGCAACTGGAGCTGACCGAGAGCGCCGTGATGGGCAGCGCCGGTGAGCCCCTGCGCAGCCTGCACCGGCTCGCCGCGCTCGGCGTACGGCTGGCAGTGGACGACTTCGGCACCGGGTACTCCAACCTGGCGTACCTGCGCCGGTTGCCGATCCACTGCCTGAAGCTCGCCGGCCCGTTCGTGGAGGGCATCCGCGCGGACGGGACGGACGTGGCGGCCGACCACCGCGACGAACGGATCGTGGACGCGTTGGTCCGGTTGGCGCACGCCCTGGAGCTGTGGGTCACTGCCGAGGCGGTGGAGACCGGCGTGCAGGCGGAACGGCTGCGGGCGCTGCGCTGCGACACCGGGCAGGGCCGATACTTCGGTGCGCCCGCCCCGGCCGAGGTGATCACCGCCCGGCTGCGCGGCGGAGCGTTGACGTGAGTGGAGGACCGTTGCGGTCCGAAGGGTGGCGACAGAGGGTGGCGGCGTGGACCTGACGGACTCGCAGACGGCGGTGACGGTGGTGGCCGGGCTGGCCATCCTGGCCGGGTTGGCCGGTGTGGTGGTGCCCGGTCTGCCGGCGCTGCCGCTGTGCTGGGGCGGGGTGCTGCTCTGGGCGGTCTTCGGCGGCGCCGGCCTGGGTGGCTGGGCGGTGTTCGCCGCCGCCACACTGGTCGCCGGGGGCGGCGCCGTGATCAAGTACGCGTGGCCGGGCCGGAATTTGAAGCGCACGGGTGTGCCGACGTCCACGCTGCTCGCCGGTGGGGTGCTCGGCATCATCGGGTTCTTCGTGGTGCCGGTCGTCGGACTGGTGCTCGGCTTCGTCGCCGGGGTGTGGGCGGCCGAACGGCTCCGGCTGGGCAGTAACCAGCTCGCGTGGCCTTCGACAGTGCAGGCCCTGAAGGCCGCCGGCCTGTCGATGCTCGTGGAGTTCCTGGCCGGCCTCCTGATCGCGGCTTTCTGGGTAGCCGGCCTCCTCCTGACCTGACCTGACCCCGGTTCCCGCCGGTGATCAAGAGGTTTGCGTCAAAATTCGGGCCCGGTTTGACGCGAACCTCTTGATCAACACGAGAAGAAGAGGGGCGCGGGGCACTTTTCGGGTACGGCGGAGTGGCCGTACGTGAGAGAGAGGCGTGCCCCGCGCCACCGGGTCGGGCGGTCCGAGCGCCCGGAGTCGGCCCTTGTCGGGCCTGGTCACCGGTCCAGGATGCCGGGCGGGGCGGCCGATCGGCAACGCAATTAGCCCGACGGCGGCGAGATTCCCACCGACTACGTATTGACCGCCTTGATCGGCCGGGTCGACACTTTGCCCACTCGCACGCGGAACCACCTCAGGGAGGTGTGCAGTGGCCACGACGCCCGTGCCGACCGCCGAGCAACCTTTGGACGACGATGCCCGGCGGCTCGCCGAACTCGGCTACAAACAGGAGTTGCGCCGTAAGTGGAGTGGCTTCTCCAACTTCGCCATCTCCTTCTCGATCATCTCGATCCTGGCCGGCTGTTTCACCACCTTCGGTCAGGCGTGGAACAACGGTGGCCCGGTCGCCATCTCCTGGGGCTGGCCGCTGATCTCGCTGTTCATCCTGATCATCGGCTTCTGCATGGCGGAGTTGGTGTCGGCGTATCCGACCGCTGGTGGGATCTACTGGTGGGCGGCCACCATGGGCCGCCCGGTGCACGGCTGGTTCACCGGCTGGCTGAACCTGATCGGTCTGGTCGCCGTCACCGCCTCGGTGGACTACGGCTGCGCGACGTTTCTCAACCTCACCCTGTCGGCGCTCTTCGACGGTTGGGCCGGGACACTGCGTCAGGCGTTCGTCCTCTTCGTGATCATCCTGGTGCTGCACGGGCTGATCAACATCTTCGGGCACCGGATCATCGACGTCCTTCAGAACGTCTCGGTCTGGTGGCACGTTGCCGGCGCGGCCGTGGTGGTCGCCATCCTGGTCTTCGTGCCCGACAACCACCAGAGCTTCCAGTTCGTGTTCACCGAGCGGTTCAACAACTCCGGCTTCGGCGACGGGGACATCGGCGGGCTGACGTTCTGGTTCTACGTGCTGCCGCTGGGCTTCCTGCTGACCCAGTACACGATCACCGGCTTCGACGCCTGCGCGCACGTCTCCGAGGAGACCCGGGGCGCCTCCCAGGCCGCGGCCCGCGGACTCTGGCAGTCGATCTTCTACTCGGCGGTCGGCGGCTGGATCCTGCTGCTGGCGTTCCTCTTCGCGGCCACCGACGTCGAGGCGGTCAACGCCGCGGGCGGCTTCTCCGGCGCCATCTTCGAGTCCGCGCTGACCCCGGTCTTCTTCAAGATCGTCATCATCATCTCGACCATCGGCCAGTTCTTCTGCGGCATGAGCTGCGTGACCTCGATGAGCCGGATGGCGTACGCGTTCAGCCGGGACCGTGCCGTACCCGGATGGCGGCTGTGGTCGACTGTCGACCGCAACGGCACCCCGGTCAACGCGATCATCGGCGCCACGGTGGCCGGCCTGGTGCTGACCCTGCCGGCGCTGTACGAGAGCTCCGCCGGTATCCCGATCGCGTTCTACGCGGTCGTCTCCGTCGCGGTGCTCGGGCTCTACCTGTCGTTCCTCATCCCGATCGCGCTCCGGCTGCGGATGGGCGACCGGTTCGTCCCCGGACCGTGGACGCTGGGCCGCAAGTACAAGCTGCTCGGCTGGATCGCGGTGATCGAGATCGCGATCATCGCCGTCTACTTCGTGCTGCCGATCGTGCCCGCCGGGGTGCCCGGCAACGACCTGTTCACCTGGTCGGCGGTGAACTACGCGCCGCTCGCCGTCGGCGGGGTGCTCCTGGTGGTCGCCGTCTGGTGGTACGCCTCGGCCCACAAGTGGTTCACCGGCCCGGTCCGTACCGTCGAAGAGCCCGCTGTGGCGGACGACCCGGCGCCGGCCGACGGCCCGCTCTGACCGGCACCCGGCGGGACGGGCGGTGCTGCCGTCCCGCCGGCCGGCGGTTGGGTTTGCCGCACGTGCCGCCGCGGGCATTGACGGTGATCCGGTTTGCCAGTAGACCTTGGTGATGGAGGCCCGCGAATGAGGAAAGCTCCGCTCACGCTGGAACAACTGCGGGTCGCCGTCGCCGAGGGCGAGATCGACACCGTGGTGCTGGCCCTCGTCGACATGCAGGGCCGGCTGCAGGGCAAGCGGCTCCACGCCCCCTTCTTCCTCGACCAGGTGGTGGCCAACGGCAGCGAGGGCTGCAACTACCTGCTCGCCGTGGACGTCGACATGAACACCGTCGACGGGTACGCGATGTCGAGCTGGGAACGCGGCTACGGCGACTTCGCGATGGTGCCGGACTTCGCCACCCTGCGCCGGGTGCCCTGGCAGCCCGGCTCCGCCCTGCTGCTGGCCGACCTGACCTGGCTCGACGGCTCAGGTGACGTGGTCGCCTCGCCCCGGCAGATCCTGCGTCGGCAGCTGGACCGGCTGGCCGAACGCGGGCTGACCGCGTACGCCGGCACCGAGTTGGAGTTCGTGCTGTTCCGCGACTCGTACGAGGACGCCTGGCAGCGCGGCTACCGCGACCTCACCCCGGCCAACCAGTACAACGTCGACTACTCGCTGCTCGGCACCGCCCGGGTGGAGCCGCTGCTGCGCCGCATCCGCGTCGAGATGGCCGGCGCCGGGCTCACCCCGGAGAGCGCGAAGGGCGAGTGCAACCTCGGGCAGCACGAGATCGCCTTCCGGTACGACGAGGCGGTGGCCTGCGCTGACCACCACGTGATCTACAAGAACGGCGCGAAGGAGATCGCCGCCCAGGAGGGCATGTCGATCACCTTCATGGCCAAGCCGAACGAGCGGGAGGGCAACTCCTGCCACATCCACTTCTCGCTTCGGGACCAGTCCGGCTCGTCGGCGATGCTCGGCGACGGACCGGCGCACCTGTCGCAGACCGGGCAGCGGGTGCTCGCCGGGCTGCTGGCCACCATGCGGGAGTTCAGCCTGCTCTTCGCTCCGAACATCAACTCCTACAAGCGCTACCAGCCGGGGTCGTTCGCCCCGACCGCGCTGCGTTGGGGTGTCGACAACCGCACCTGCGCGCTGCGCGTGGTCGGGCACGGGCAGGGCATGCGGGTGGAGAACCGGGTGCCCGGCGCCGACGTCAACCCGTACCTGGCGATCGCCGGGCTGGTCGCCGGGGCGCTGCACGGCCTCGACGGCGAGCTGGAGCTGGGTGCGGAGTGCACCGGCAACGCGTACGACGACCCGGAGGCCGAGCGGGTTCCCGGCACCCTGCGCGACGCCCTGGCCCTCTGGGAGGGTTCCACGGCAGCCCGCGAGGCGTTCGGCGACGAGGTGGTGGCCCACTACGCCAACCAGGCGCGAGTCGAGCTGGCCGCCTTCGACGCCGCGGTGACCGACTGGGAGCTGACCCGTGGCTTCGAACGCCTCTGATCCGCGCCCCACCCCCTGCCACCGGGTCGATCATGGACTTGTGCTGGGCGGAGAGTCCCGTGAGGCGGCTTTCGTGGGGCAGCACAACTCCATGATCGACCGGGACGGGGAGGGGTGCGGCGCGTGACGGTTCTGGTGGATCCCGCTCGCGGGGTGGGGTTTCGGGAGGTCGCGGCGGCCTCTGTGGACGAGGTTGACGCGGCCATCTCCGCCGCTGCCGTGGCATTCGAGACCTGGCGTCAGGTGGGGGCGGGGGACCGGGCGCGGTTGCTGCGGCGGTTCGCCGCGGTGGTCGACGCGCATCTGGACGAGTTGGCAGTGCTGGAGGTGCGCAACTCCGGGCACACCATCGGCAACGCCCGGTGGGAGGCGGGCAACGCCCGCGACGTCCTGGACTACTACGCCGGCGCGCCCGAACGGTTGACCGGGCGGCAGATCCCGGTGCCCGGCGGGTTGGACGTCACCTTCCACGAGCCACTCGGTGTGGTTGGCGTGATCGTGCCCTGGAACTTTCCGATGCCCATCGCCGCCTGGGGGTTCGCCCCGGCGCTGGCCGCCGGCAACACAGTGGTGCTCAAGCCCGCCGAACTGACCCCGCTCACCGCGCTGCGCCTGGCCGAGTTGGCCCGCGAGGCCGGCCTGCCCGACGGCGTCTTCACCGTCATCCCGGGCGAGGGCTCGGTGGTGGGGGAGCGGTTCGTCACCCACCCGGCGGTCCGCAAGATCTGCTTCACCGGCTCCACCGAGGTCGGCACCCGGATCATGGCCGGCTGCGCCGCCCAGGTGAAGCGACTCACCCTGGAGTTGGGCGGCAAGAGCGCGAACATCGTGTTCGCCGACGCCGACCTGGAGCGCGCCGCCGCTACCGCGCCGGGCGCGGTCTTCGACAACGCCGGCCAGGACTGCTGCGCACGGTCGCGGATCCTGGTCCAGCGTTCGGTGTACGACCGGTTCCTGGAGCTGCTCGAACCAGCGGTGCGCGCGGTACGGGTCGAGGATCCGTCCCGCGACACCGCGGAGATGGGCCCGTTGATCTCGGCGGTCCAGCGGGACCGGGTCGCCGGTTACGTGACCGGCGCGACCGTCGCCTTCGCCGGCTCCTGCCCCGACGGCCCCGGGTTCTGGCACGCGCCCACCGTGCTGCTGGCAGACTCGCCGGCCGACCGGCACTGGCGGGAGGAGATTTTCGGCCCGGTGGTCTCGGTGCTGCCGTTCGACGACGAGGCGGACGCGGTCCGGCTCGCCAACGACACCGAGTACGGCCTCTCCGGCTCGATCTGGACCCGGGACGTGGGGCGCGCGCTGCGGATGGCGCGCGCCGTCGACTCGGGCAACCTCAGCGTCAACTCGCACTCCTCGGTGCGCTACTGGACCCCGTTCGGAGGGATGAAGCGCTCCGGGCTCGGCCGCGAGCTGGGCCCGGACGCGCTGCACTCCTTCACGGACGTCAAGAACGTGTTCATCGCGACGGAGGAGTGACGCCAGTGCAGGGTCGGTTGCAGGACCGGGTGGCAGTGGTCACCGGAGCAGGCAGTGGCATCGGGTTGGCCACCGTGAGACGGTTCGCCGCCGAGGGGGCCCGGGTGGTCTGCGTGGACATCGACGCGGCGGCCGGTACGAAGGCCGCCGAGGAGTGCGGCGGCGAGTTCGTGGCCACCGACGTGGCCGACGGGTCGGCGGTACGCGACCTGTTCGACGGGGTGGCCGACCGGCACGGCCGGGTGGACATCGCGTTCAACAACGCCGGCATCTCACCGCCCGACGACGACTCGATCCTGGACACCGGCCTGGACGCGTGGGAACGGGTGTTGCGGGTCAACACCACCAGCGTCTACCTGTGCTGCAAGTACGCCATTCCGCACATGCGTCGGCAGGGCAAGGGCTCGATCATCAACACGGCCTCGTTCGTGGCGTTGATGGGTGCGGCCACGTCGCAGATCGCGTACACCGCGAGCAAGGGCGGGGTGCTGGCGATGACCCGGGAGCTGGGTGTGCAGTTCGCCCGTGAGGGCATCCGGGTCAACGCCCTCTGTCCCGGCCCGGTGGCCACCCCGTTGCTGCTGGAACTCTTCGCCGCCGACCCGGAGCGGGCCGCCCGCCGGCTGGTGCACGTGCCGATGGGACGCTTCGGGCAACCGGAGGAGATCGCCGCCGCGGTGGCGTTCCTGGCCAGCGACGACGCCTCGTTCATGACCGCCGCGCAGTTCGTGGTCGACGGCGGCATCACAGGCGCCTACGTCACGCCGCTATGAGAAGGCCGCTGATCGGGATCAGCGCGTACGTCGAACCCGCCGACTGGGCGGTCTGGCGGGGTGTGCGGGCGGTGCTGGTGCCGGAGGCGTACGCGCTGGCGGTGGCGGCCGCGGGTGGCCGGGCGGTGGTGCTGCCACCGGACGACGTGGACGCGGATGTGGTGGCAGTCCTCGACGGGTTGCTGTTGGTCGGTGGCGCGGACGTCGGCCCGGGGCGGTACGGCCAGCCGCCCGACCGCCGTACCGAGGATCGGCCGGACCGGGACGCCGGCGAGTTGACACTGTTGGCCGCCGCGCTCGCCGCCGAGGTGCCGGTGCTGGGCGTGTGCCGGGGAATGCAGTTGCTCGCTGTCGCGTACGGCGGCACGTTGCACCAGCACCTGCCCGACGTGGTGGGCCACGAGGCGCACCGCCCGGCGCCAGGGGTGTACGGCGCGCACGCGGTGCGGTTCGCGCCGGGGAGCCTGGCCGCATCGGTGCTGGCCGGGGTCGACCAGGTCAACTCGTACCACCACCAGGCGGTCGCCGATCCGGGCCGGCTCACGGTGACCGGTTGGGCGGGGGACGGGGTGGTCGAGGCGGTGGAGGACCCGGCCCTGCCGTTCGTGCTCGGAGTGCAGTGGCATCCGGAGAACGAGTCGGACCCCGCCCCGATCACGGCGTTGGTGCGGGCCGCCGGCCGGCGGGTGTGACCGGGATCGCCCCCGCCCGTGGGCGGCACCGGTGGGAGGATCGGCGCATGGGCAAGGTCTATCCGGAGATCGACCGTCGACTGCGTGACTTCATCGCGGCGCAGCCGCTGTTCTTCGTGGCGACCGCCCCGTCCGGGGTCGAGGGGCACGTCAACGTGTCACCGAAGGGCATGCGGGGCACGTTCGTGATCCTCGGCCCGCACCGGGTGGCCTACCTCGACTATCACGGCAGTGGGGCGGAGACCATCGCCCACCTGCGGGACAACGGCCGCATCACGCTGATGTTCTGTGCCTTCGACGGCCCGCCGAAGATCGTCCGGTTGCACGGTCGGGGCAGCAGCGTCGTGGTCACCGAGGACGCCTTCGCCGATCGGCTCGCCGAGTTTCCCGCACCGCCGGACGTGCACGCCGTCCGGGCGGTCATCACTGTCGAGGTGCAGCGGGTCAGTGATTCCTGCGGATACGCGGTGCCACTGATGGACTTCCGCGCCGAACGTGATCTGTTACTCACCTCACACTCGCGCCGCAGCACCGATGATCTGGTCGTCTACCGGGCCACCAAGAACGCGGCGAGCATCGACGGACTGCCGGTCTTCTGACTCGTCAGGGCGTTCCGGCCACCGCCGTTCGACGCCGCCGTCGGCCCGCACTGTCCGGTGCCCGACGGCCCAGGCGTACGTAACCAGCGTCCATCGCTCGTGATGCGTTACGTTGCTGGTCCGCTGGGGTACAAGTCGGAGCACGGCGGGTGAAGATCAACGGTCGAGGGGTACGGCCGGAGCGGGAGGCTGCATGAGCTCGGCCCAGGGGGGCGCGGACATTGGGCATGCCGCCCTGTCCGGTCGTGAGACCCCGCCGATGCTGGCGGCCGCGTTCGCGGCCGGCGGCGAGATGGGCGAGCGGCTGGCCTCCTTCGACTGGTCCTCAGGCCCGCTGGGTGAGCCAGGTCAGTGGCCCCCGGCGCTCTCCAACGCGGTCGGCATGATGCTCGCCTCCAGCGCGCCGATCGTCATGTTCTGGGGCGACGAGCAGTTGGCCTTCTACAACGACGCCTACCGGCCGACCATCGGCGGCAAACACCCGGACGTGATCGGCCAACCGGCCCGCGTCCACTGGGCGGAGACCTGGGCGGTGCTCGGCCCGCTGCTCCACAGCGTCCGGAGCACCGGCCGCTCCTATCGCGGTGAGGACCACCCCTTTCTGCTGGACCGTTACGGTTTCGTCGAGCAGACCTACTTCAACGTCTCGTACGACCCGATCCGGGGGGACGACGGCTCGGTCAGTGGCGTCTACTGCATCGTCAGCGAGACCACCGGGCGGGTGCTCGGCGAGCGTCGACTGCGAGCGTTGGCCGAGCTGGGTGCCGAGCTGAGCGACATCGGCAGCGCCACGGAACTGGGTCGGACGGCGGCCGGGGTGCTCGACCGGCACCGGGCCGACGTGCCGTTCGCCCTGATCTGTCTGGCCGACGACAACGGCCAGCTCACAGTGGCCGGCTGCGCCGGCGCCACCCCGCCCGCCGGCGATGTCGCAGCGCAGCTGTTGCCCCGGCTGACCGCCGATGGCGGGCCCGCCACGATCGAGGTGGCCGCTCTGCTCGACGCGTTGCCTGTCGACGCCGGCGACCAGGCGCTCGTGCTGCCGCTCACCGCGACCAACGAGACCGTCGGCGCGCTGGTCGTCGGCGTGGCCCGTCAGCTGCCGCTCGACGACGACTACCGCGACTTCCTCGGCCTGGTCGCCGCCCAGATCTCCCGGGCGCTCGGCACCCAGCGGGCGTACGAGCAGGAACGGGCCCGCGCCGCCGAGCTGGCCGCGCTGGACCGGGCGAAGACCAACTTCTTCGCCAACGTCAGCCACGAGTTCCGCACCCCGCTGACCCTGGTGCTCGGCCCACTGGAGGACATGCTCGCCGACCCGGAGCTGCCGGCCACCGAAACCGACCGGCTCACCATGATGCACCGCAACGCGCTGCGCCTGCTCAAGCTCGTCAACACAGTGCTGGACTTCTCCCGGTTGGAGTCCGGTCGGCTCGCCGCCCGCTACCAGCCCACCGACCTCGCCGGTTACACCGCCCGGCTGGCCAGCACCTTCCGCTCGGCCACCGAGCGGGCCGGGTTGCGACTGGTGGTGGACTGTCCGCCGCTGCCGACGCCGGTCTTCGTCGACCGGGACATGTGGGAGAAGATCGTCCTCAACCTGGTGTCGAATGCTGTCAAGTTCACCTTCGACGGTGCGATCCGGGTGCGGATCCGGGCCGTCGATGGCGCGGCCCGCCTGGAGGTGACGGACACCGGCATCGGCATCGTGCCGGACGAACTGCCGCACGTCTTCGAAAGGTTCCACCGGGTCCCCGGGGTGCGGGCACGCACCCACGAAGGCACCGGCATCGGCCTCGCGCTGGTCCGGGAACTGGTCGAGATGCACAGTGGTGAGGTCGGTTTGACCAGCCAGGTCGACGTGGGCAGCACCTTCACCGTGACCGTTCCGTTCGGCTCGGCGCACCTGCCGGCGGACCGGGTGGCGGCGTTCGACCCGCTGCCGGTGGGTGAGCCCGAGCAGGCCCGGCTCTTCGTGGCGGAGACCGCGCTCTGGGCAGGTGTCACGTCGGCACCCGAGCTCGACCGGCAGCGGGCGAACGGCACCTCGGCCGGCCGGATCCTGGTCGTCGACGACAACGCCGACCTGCAGGAGCACGTCAGTCGCCTGCTCTCCCCGACCTGGGACGTGGTCACCGCGAACGACGGGCTCGACGCCCTGCCACTGGCCCGCGAGGGTGGGTTCGACCTGGTGCTCACCGACGTGATGATGCCCCGGTTGGACGGGTTCGGGCTGGTGAGCGCGTTGCGCTCGGATCCGCGTACCCGGCACGTGCCGATCGTGTTACTCTCCGCCCGCGCCGGCTCCGCGGAGGCGGTCGCCGGTCTCGCCGTCGGCGCCGACGACTACCTCACCAAGCCGTTCTCCGCGCAGGAGTTGATCGCCCGGGTCCGGGCCAACGTCGAGCTGGGCCAGTTGCGCGGGCAGATCATCCGCCGGCTCCGGGCATTGGCCGACGCGGCGGTGGCGGTGAACACCGCCAGGTCCACCGCCGACGTGCTCCAGGTCGCCGCCCGGCACGCGTTGAGCCTCGCGGAGGCGGCTCGCGTGGTGGTCACCGCGGCCGATGCGCGCTTCGAGGCGGACGGCGGCGGCACCACCGCCGCCGATCCGTCCTTCGTGGCCGAGCTGACCGGCACGACCGGCAAGCAGCTCGGTGAGCTGCAGGTCTGGCGGGCAGCCGGCGACGAGGCGCAGGCCGACGACGCCGCGTTGACCCAACTGGCCCGACTCGTCGGGGTGCGACTGGAGAACGCCCAGCTCTACGAGGCCGAACATCGCATCGCCACCACCCTGCAGCACAGTCTGCTGCCCAGGTCGCTGCCCCAACTGCCCGGCGCGGTGGTGGCCAGCCGTTACCTGCCCGGCAGCGCCGAGGTCGAGGTGGGCGGCGACTGGTACGACGCGATCGCGCTCAACGGCGACGAGCTGGTGCTGGTCATCGGCGACGTGGTCGGTAAGGGCGTCCGGGCCGCCGCGGCGATGGGGCAACTGCGCAACGCGTTGCGGGCGTACGTGCTGGAGGGCTTCGATCCGGGTGAGTCACTGACCCGGCTCAACCGGCTGGTCGGCTCCACCGAGGGCCGCTCCTTCGCGACTGTGGTCTGTCTGCTGTTCAACCCGGGCACCGGTCGACTGCGATACGCGAGCGCCGGTCACCCGTCCCCACTGTTGATCACCGGAGGCGACGTGGCGTTCCTGCATGACCGGGCGCTCGGTCCACCGGTCGGCGCCCTCCCCAACGCGACGTACGAGTCGGTCGAGGGCGAGTTGCCGGCCGGCACTCGACTGCTGCTCTACACCGACGGGCTGGTCGAGGACCGCCAGCTCGGCATCGATGCCGCACTGGCCCAGCTGCGCATCGACGCGGCCACGCCGAGTGAGCACGTGGTGGACCTGATCGACGCGGTGGTCGGGCGGGTCACCGGACGGCCGCGCCGCGACGACGTGGCGGTTCTCGCCCTGGAGGCGGCGGAGCTGAACCGCTTCGCGCTGCGGCTCCCGGCGGACCCGACCCGGCTCAGCGTGCTCCGGAAGCGGCTGGAGGACTTCCTGGTCGCGCACTCCGTCGGCGAGACCGACCTGTTCGACCTGACCGTTGCCGTCTCCGAGGCCGCCGCCAACGCCATCGAGCACCCGGTCCACCCCGCCGAGGCCACGATCAGTGTCGAGGTGGCCATCGAGGATCGGACGGTGACGGCCACTGTGCGCGACAGCGGGCAGTGGCGGGAGTCGACCGGCTCCGGCTTCCGGGGCCGCGGTCTGGCCCTGATCAGAGCGCTGGGCGACCTGTCGGTACGGCGTACCGCCGAAGGCACCGAGGTGACGCTGCGCCGGCAGTTGCAGGACTGACCGCGCGCCCGGCGGCGGCCGGGCGTCTAGGCCGGGTCGAGCCAGCCCTGTTCGCCGAGGCCGGAGATCTCCAGCACCCGACGGACCTGCCGGGACGGGCGAACGGTGAGCCGCCCCGGAAACTCCTGGGCGAGCCGGACCAGGGCGTGGATGGCGGCCGAGTCGAAGAAGGTGACAGCACTCAGGTCGAGAGTGATCTTGCCGGCGGGCTCGCGCAGCGCCGTCTGGAGCATCGTGTCCGCTGTCGCCATGTCGACCTCGCCGGCCACCACGACATGGAGGTGGTCACCGTCGATCTCGGCGCTGGCGGAGAAGACGGGCGGTGCTCCCCCTTGATCCACGCTGACACCATGGCACAGCCACTCTGGCAGGGCAACAACCTCCACCGGGCGGCCGTGGCGCGGGTCACCAGCGGCTCCGGCGATAGGCTTGCGCCATGACCGTCCGCCCGCCGCTGACACCAGGCACGCTCTCCCCGATGCGACCGGTGCCATCCCAGATCGCCCGACCCGAGTACGTGGGCAAGACGCGTCCGCGGGAGTGGCGTGGCTCGCATGTTCAGACGCCGGAAACCATCGAGAAGATGCGGATCGCCAGCCGGCTCGCCGCCCAGGCGACCCAGCTCGCCGGCGAACACTGCAAGCCCGGCGTGACCACCGACGAGATCGACAAGGTGGTGCACGAGTTCCTCTGCGACCATGGCGCGTACCCGTCGACGCTGGGCTACAAGGGTTTCCCGAAGTCCTGCTGCACCAGCCTCAACGAGGTCATCTGCCATGGCATCCCGGACACCACGGTCCTGACCGACGGCGACATCATCAACGTCGACGTGACCGCGTACATCGGTGGGGTGCACGGTGACACCGACGCCACCTTCTGCGTCGGCGAGGTCAGCGAGGAGGCCCGGCTGCTGGTCGAGCGGACCCACGAGGCGATGATGCGCGGCATCCGCGCCGTCGCCCCGGGACGCCAGATCAACGTGGTGGGCCGCGTCATCGAGTCGTACGCCAAGCGGTTCGGCTACGGCGTGGTGCGCGACTTCACCGGCCACGGCATCGGCGAGGCCTTCCACAGCGGCCTCTACGTGCCGCACTACGACAGCCCGCGCCCCACGGACATCATGGAGCCCGGCATGACGTTCACCATCGAGCCGATGATCACCCTCGGCACCTACCAGTACGACATGTGGGACGACGGGTGGACAGTGGTCACCAAGGACCGGAAGTGGACGGCGCAGTTCGAACACACCATCGTGGTGACCGACGACGGCCACGAGATCCTGACCCTGCCGTGACCGACACCCCAGCGGCGCTGCGCGAGGCGCACCACGCGGACGTCTCCGGCGGGTGGCTGCGCCCGGCCGTCTTCGGCGCGATGGACGGCCTGGTCACCAACATCGCCCTGATCGCCGGTGTCGGCGGCGGCGGGGTGTCGCCCCGCAGCATCGTGCTCACCGGCAGCGCCGGCCTCGTCGCCGGTGCGATCTCCATGGGCCTCGGCGAGTACACGAGCGTGCGCTCCGCCAACGAGCAGGTCGCCGCCGAGGTGGCCAAGGAGCGCCGGGAACTGGAACGGCACCCCGAGGCCGAGGCCCGGGAGTTGGCCGACGCGTGGGTGGCCAGGGGCCTGCCCCGGGACCTCGCCACCCAGGTCGCCGAGGCGGTGCGGCGCGACCCGGAGGAGGCGCTGCGGGTGCACGTCCGCGAGGAGTTGGGCGTCGACCCCGACGACCAGCCCAGCCCGTGGGCCGCGGCGATCTCGTCGTTCCTGTTCTTCTCGCTCGGCGCGCTGGTCCCGCTGCTGCCGTACCTGCTCGGCGCCACCGAACTGTGGCTGGCGCTCGCCGTCGGCGGGCTCGGGCTGTTCGTCGCCGGTGCCGTGGTGGCCCGGTTCACCCGCCGTCCCTGGTGGACCAGTGGGCTGCGCCAACTGCTGCTGGGCGCGGCGGCGGCCGGCGCCACCTACCTGATCGGCTCGCTGATCGGCGTACCGGGCGGGCTGTGACGCGCCTCAGGTGCTGAGCAGTTCGTCGATCGTGCCGTCGACGGCGCGACCACGGGCGGCCAACTCCTCGGCCTGCCGGGCCAGCACCATCCCCACCTCGGTCATGTCCGCCCCGGCCAACCCGGTGCGCCGCACCGCGTCCCCCGGGTCCCGGAAGTAGGTGCGACTCAGCAGACCGGTCACCGTGGCCGCCGCCAGCCGGGCCTCACCGAGCATCAGCAGAGCCTGGTCGGTCTCGTACCACTCGGCCAGCCGGGCCGCCCGGGAATGCGCCGCGCTGCCCCGGTACCACGCCTGGCGGGCCGCGGTGCTGAACTCCGCCGGCCGGGCTCGCGCCAGCCGGCCGAGATGCTCGTCGCGCAGCGTCCGCAACCAGCCCGTCGGATCGTGCAACGGCTGCGTGGTGACGTACCGGTCGGCGGTCAGCGGCCAGAGCGGGGAGAGCACCCGGGCCTGGGCCAGGTAGTCCTCGGCGGCGGCCACTGTCAGATCGACGAGCACCCCGTCCACCCGCCGGGTCGCCGGTGACGGGCCGGACCCGGGTCGATAGGTGACCACCAGCATTCCGGCCTCGCGGTCCCCGCCGCCGTCGTCGTCCCCGTGCGCCAGAGGCCCGTGCACCGCGATCGCCAGCGCATCCGCCGGGAACCGCCGTCGGACCGCCTCAGCGACCCGCTCCGCGACCGTCCACCGTCGATCGTCGAGGCCCCTGTCGACGCCGGCCTGCTCACTCATCGGACCAGCTCTGTTCGCGGCTGCGGGGCTCGTAACCCCGGCTCACTCCTCGCGCTCACGGGACCACCTCGCCTTGGCTACCGAGCGTCAGCCTAGCCAGCCGACGGCGGAGCTTCGGGCGCGCCGCGCCCGGTCGGGGCCAGCCGGAAAATGTGGATCTCCCGGCCACCGGCCCGCTGCACGTACGTGTGGTACGCGGGCCACGCGTTGACCAGTAGCTGCCACAACCGGTCCCGTTCGACGCCGGAGGCCCGCTCGGCCCGCACCGCGACCCGCTGACCCTTTACGTCCACCTCGGCGGCCGGATCGGCGAGCAGGTTCATCGCCCAGCCGGGGTGGTGGGTCTGCCCCCAGTTGGAGCCGATCACCACGTACGCGTCGCCGTCGGGCACGTAGAGCAGCGGATTGCTGCGGGGCTTGCCGGAGCGGCGGCCCGTTGTGGTGATCAGCAGGGAGGGGAGCAGGCCGAGCGCGACCACCCGGCCCCGGGTGAGTCGACCAACCATCCGATCGGCCGGAACCAGCAGGCGCGCTGTGGCGCCGAACCAGCGATGATGACCGACTCGACGGACGACATTCCTGAGCACTGACACGCCGGTCAGTCTGCCGGCTGCCCGGCCCCGGCGGCACCCCCGCGCGGTCCAGTTTCGCTCGCCCGGTGGAGCGGTCAGTCCAGCCGCCGTTCGATCGGCAGTCGGGCCCGGGTGAACAGGCCCGCCCCGAGCATCGCCACCACCGGCACCAGCACCAGGACCCCGAGCGCGGGCCAGGGCACCAGAAAGGGGTACGGATCGGATACCGGCCAGTCACTGGCGTACTGCCGGTTCACCGAGACCAGCACTATCGCGGCGGTGCCGAGGCCGGCCACGATGCCGAGCACCGAACCGAGACCGGCGATCACCCCGGCCTGGCAGATCGCCAGCAGCCGGCGTACCGCTGGGGCCGCGCCGACGGCCGCGAGGGTGGTCAGCTCGGCGCGTCCTTCGGCGGCGGCGAGCGCGGTGGCGATCCCGGCCGCCCCCACTGTGATCAGTCCGGCCGCCGCCGCGAGCAGCAGGAGCACCGGTGAGACGTCACGTGGGGCGCCACCGTTCTCCACGCTCAGCGCGAGCGTCCCGAATGGCCGCAGGGCGGCGGTGAACCGTGCCTGTTGCTCCTCGTCGGGCGGGGTCGTGGTGCCGACCACCCAGCCACTCTGAGACCAGCTCAGGCCGAGTTGCTGCGCGGCGGCGGTGGACAGCAGCAGACGGGACTGGCCGGTCGCCCGGGGCAGCGCGTACCCCGGAAGGTCGTGGACGGTGATCGGCCGGTCCGGCCCGGCCTCCACCTCGTCGACCCGGACGGTCACCAGGCCGTCGTGCAGGTAGCGCGGGTCGGTCACCACCACGCCACCGGCGTGCAGCACGGCCGTGGCGGCTGCGACCGTGGCCGGGTCCACACCGGTGAGCAGGGGGAGTGCGGTCCCGTCGTCGACTCCGGGCTCGACGTAGCCGCCGAAGTAGTCCGTCTCGCGGGTCTGGCAGCGGGGATCGGCGCGGGCCTGCTGGCGCTGCGCCGGGGGGAGTTGAACGCCGGGCTGCCAGGGGCAGGCCCGGGCCAGCGGGAGCACTGGCGCGATGTCGCAGTAGCCGGCGCGCCCCGCCCCGCAACTCGGTATCTGCACCGGGGCCACCACGCCGGCGCCGAGCTGATTTCGAGCCGCGGCGGTGATCTGGGCCAGCGTGGGCTGCCCGGCCGATCCGACCGGAAGGACCATCACGTGGCCGGTCGGCAGTGCCGGCCGGTAGGCGCGCGCGTCGCGGGCGCCGTCGCTGGCCAGGTATCCGCCGAGGGCGACGCTGCTGGCGACGGCGGCCATCACGGCGCAGATGGCCGGTGCCGCGGCGGCCCGATTGCGGCTGGCATCGCGCAGCGCGATCCGTGGTGCCAGCGGCAACACCCGGCCGAGGCGGGCGAGCATCCCGAGCAGCGTGGGCGTGCAGCAGACCAGGCCCAACTCGCCGAGGATCAGCCCGGTGAGAACCACGGCGGGGGACGTCCGGGTGGCTCCGAACGCCGCCAGCCCCGCCCCGCCGACCACCAGTGTCAGTCCGAGAGCCAACCACCGGCCCGGGGATTTCGCCGGGGTGCGTCGTCCGGCGAGCCCGGCGCTGACGTCCTGCCGGGCGGCGGTCCACGCCGGTGCCAGCGCCGCGAGCACCCCGGCCAGCACCGCGACGCCACCGAGCAGGACCAGCGCGCTCGGCCAGCAGCGGTAGCCGCCGAAGCGGGCGCTGAAGACGTACTGCTCCATCAGCGGACGACCGGCGAACGCCGCGCCGACGCCGACCAGCAGGCCGGCGGCGGCCCCCAGCACACCCAGCACCACACCGTCGGCCAGTACGACCCGGCGAAGCTGGGCGGCGTCCCCGCCTGCCACCGCTACCAGCGCCAGGTCCCGTCGACGGCGACGGACTCCGACGGCGAAGGCCGGCCCGACCAGCAGGACGACCTCCAGCAGCCCGAGTCCGGCGATCAGGACGCCGGTGCTCAGGTCGTTGGGGTTGTCTCCCATGATCGAACCGAGCCACGTCCGGTCCGCTCCGGGCGCCGCGCCGGTCGGGTGTCGCGCGGTGACCACCACCCCGCTGTCGTTGAGCCGGGACACCAGCGCCTCGTCGACGGTGCCCGGCACGTCCGCCAGCCAGACACCGTCCGGGTCCGGCCCCGGACCGGTCGACGGCACGGCACCCGGATGCAGCGCCACCACCGGTCCGAGGTCGTCGGGAAACTCGACCACCCCCACCACCGTGTACGCCCTGCTGCCGTCGGCGGCGGCCACGGCGTGGCCGAGGCGCAGGTCCAGGCGACGTAGCGCCCTCGGACTGACCGCGACCTCACCGGGTTGCTGCGGCGCCCGGCCGGCCCGGAACCGCACCAGCCCGCGGGCCAACGGATCGGTGAGGTCCAGCACCCGACCGTTCACCACCTCGTCGCGGTGCGGGCCGCGCAGGGTCAGCGGAACGCGCTGACGCACCTCGGTGACCCGGCTGCCCGGCCCGAGCAGTGCGGTCAGCTGGGCCGCGGTGACCTTCGCGGGAAGCTCGCCCTGGCGGGTGGACCAACCCTCGCCCCACTCGTCCTGGTCCACAGGGGTGTTGGCGATCCACTGCAACTGCGCGTCGGCCACGCCGAGCCGGCGGTCGACGCGTTCCTGCGGGGTCAGCTCGGCCATGTCGTAGCTCGCCGCCAGGAAGGCCAGCGCCGCCACCGGCATGGCGATCATCGCGAGCACCAGGGCGGTCCGCCGCCGGGACCGGCGTGATTCCCGCCGGGCGATCCGCAGCGCCGCCCGCCAGGAGCCGGTCAGCTCGGCGAACCGCCGCCGGCCGACCGGGGCGGGCGGCGCGACCGGCCGCGGCGTCGCGGTGTCGGCCCGACCGGGGGCCCGCGTCGGACGGCGAACGGTCACCGGTCGCTGCCGGACAGCAGTTGCTCGACACTGCCCAGCGGTGCCGTCGTGTCGACCAGCACGCCGTCGCGGAGGAACACCACCCGGTCGGCCCAGCCGGCGTGCCGCGCCTCGTGGGTGACCAGCACTCCGGCGGCGCCCGCGTCGATCCGGCGGCGCAGCAGGTGCAGCACCGCCTCACCGGTCTGGGAGTCCAGCGCCCCGGTGGGCTCGTCGGCGAGGACCAGCCGGCGTTCGCCCACCAGCGCGCGGGCGATGGCCACCCGCTGCTGCTGCCCGCCGGAGAGTTGGTCCGGGAAACGGTCGCCCAACGCGGGCAGCCCCACCTCGGTGAGCGCGGCCATGGCCAGTGCGCGGGCCCGACGTCCGCTGGTCCCGTCGAGTTCCAACGGGAGCGCCACGTTCTCCAGTGCGCTCAGACTGCCCAGCAGGTTGAGCTGCTGGAAGATGTAGCCGATCCGACGGCGGCGCAGCTGGGCCAACCCGCGGCGGTCCAGCGCCCCCAGCGGCTGCCCCTCGACCCGGACCTCGCCGCCGGTCGGACGGTCCAACCCACCGGCGAGGGCCAGCAGTGTCGATTTGCCGGAGCCGGACGGCCCCATCACGGCGACCAGTTCGCCGGGTCGGACGACCAGGCTGACGCCGCGCAGCGCGTGCACCGCCGCCGGCCCGACGCCGTGGGTCCGGTGGACGGCGCGTAGGTCCAGCACCGCGTCGTCCGATCCGCTCACCGTCTCGCCTCCTCGCCGGCCCATCGAGCCGCGTCCCGCGCGTCGGGGGCATCGGGTCGGGAAGCGGGAGGCGCCGGGCCGCTGGGTTGATGCCGGACCAGACTGGTCTCGCAGTGGTCCAGCCAGCGCACCTCGGCTTCGGCCTGGAACACCATCGAGTCCAGTACGAGGCGCCAGGGAAGGTCCTCCGGCCGGTTGCTGCCGTACTTCAACCGGGTCAACTCCTGAAGGGCCCGCATCGTCGCGCTGCGTTGGGCCTGCACCACCGACCGGACGTCGACCCCGGGGGTGGTCAGCGCCAGCGCCAGCTTGATCGCCAGCTCGTCGCGGGGGCGGTCGGTACGGCTGATCGGGGTGGCGAACCACAGCGCCAGGTCCGCCCGGCCGGCGTCGGTGATCTCGTACGGGCGCTGCCCGGCCTCGCTCTCCGGCAACGGGCGCACCAGACCGTCCCGTTCCAGCCGGGACAACGTGGTGTAGACCTGCCCGATGTTCAGTGGCCAGGTCGAGCCGGTCGACTCCTCGAACGCGGCGCGCAGCTGGTAGCCGTACATCTGGCCGCGTTCGAGCAGGGCGAGCAACCCGTGACGGATGGACATGGAAACGGAGTATGCATACCTGGTATGCGTACCGCAACCGGAGTGGACCGGCTCAGGTCGGTCGACCGGGAAACGGGACAGTCAGCGGGGTCAGCCCCGCGGTCTTGCGCCACCGGGTGGCCCGCACCGCGTACTCGACCAGGGCGGCAAGCGCCTGGTCCCGTTCGGCGCCGGTGGTGGATGCCAGGGCGGCCCGCCAGTGCGCGGCCGTGCGCTCCTCCACCTCGACGGCGAGCCGCAGGGCGCTGGCCCGGTCGGTGACCGGGAACGGCAGGGCGTACCCGGCACGGTCCGGCGGGACGACGCCGCCGGCCGTGGTGAGCTGTACCACCAGCGCGTCGCGTCGGCGCCGATGCGCGGCCTCCGCCTGGCGTGCCGCGTCCCGTGCCGCTCCGCTGAGCCGGACACCGATCCGTCCGTAGGCGTAGATGGCCGCGTACTCGGCGGACAGGGCGGAGGCGAGTGCCTCCCCGGCGGACGGCTGCCTCACTTCAGTGCCTCCTGATGAGTCGCCCGGGCGGCGACGATCGACCCGAGCAGTGCCGCCCGCTCCGCTGGCGCTGCGGCGCAGGCGGCGGCGGCGGACTGCTGGGCGGTCTTCTCCAGAGCCCGCAGGGCGGCGCGCGCGCCGTCCGGATCGGCGGCCGGCGCGGTGGTCGGGGCGGCGGGGGCCGCCGAGGGCACTGTCACCCCGATCACCCGGGCCAGCTCGGTGGCGTGCGCGGTGTGCGTCTCGGCGATCGGGTTGAGCCGGTCGGCGAGCTCGGGATGGGCGGTCGCGTTCGCCCGGTACGCGGCGGCCAGCGCGAGTGACTCGTCCACCATCGGCCGCAGCGGGTCGGGCGGCGGGGCTGGTTGGTCGTCGCGGTCGAAAAGATCACAGCCGGTCAGCGGCGTCACGGTGCCGCCGAGCACCAGCAGCGCCCCGGCCCTCAGGAGCTTTCGCCGGGAATGTCCGGATGCTTGGTCGCGCTGTGTCGTTCTGCCGATCCCCACCGGCCAAGTCAACACCATCCGTGCCGGTCCGGGGGTCACCGGCGTCGGTGCGCCGCCCGGTCCGCCGCCGGGCAGGCGCGTTACGCTCTGCGCAACCACCGGCGTGTCCACTCCGGTGGCGTGCCGGCATGGCGGGACCACGGGTCCCCGTCGACCAGGGAAAGGGTGCGGAGATGACGCAGCGTGGCCGTGCCACCAGGCCGACGGGTCGACCCCGCGGTGCTGCGGGCCCCCGCGGCGGTGACCTCGCCGCCCGACGGGACCGACTGCGGGCCGTAATCGAGCCGGTGGTCAACGACGCCGGCTACGACCTGGAGGACCTGTCGGTTTCCCGGGCCGGCCGACGGCACGTGGTGCGGGTGATGGTGGACACCGACGGCGGGATCGACCTGGACGCCGTCGCGGACGTCTCCCGCGCGGTCTCGGCGGCGCTGGACGCCGCGGAGGAGACCGGTGGCGACATCGTCGCCGGCGAGTACCAGTTGGAAGTCAGCTCGCCCGGCGTCGACCGACCGCTCACCCTGCCCCGGCACTGGCGGCGCAACGTGGGTCGACTGGTCAAGGTGACCGCCCGGGGGGCGGCCGCGCTGCCCGGTCAGCGGGGCGAGCAGCCCGCCGGTGACCGTCAGCTGACCGGCCGGGTGGTCGCGGCCGACGACGAGGGCGTGCACCTGGAGACCGACGACGGCCGCGCCGCCTGGGCGTACGCCCAGCTGGGCCCGGGCCGCGTGCAGGTCGAGTTCACCCGGCTCGCCGAACTCGGTGAGCCGGACGACGCGGACGATTCCGACGATTCCGACGATTCAGACGACATCGACGACGAAGATGATGTGGAGGACGAGGAGAGGTGAACATCGACCTCGCGGCGCTGCGCGCACTCGAGCGCGAGCGGGAGATCCCGTTCGACACGATTCTCGCGGCGATCGAGACCGCGTTGCTGACCGCCTACCGGCACACCGACGGGGCCGAGCCGCACGCTCGGGTGGAGATCGACCGCAGGTCGGGCGCCGCCCTGGTGTACGCGCAGGAGATGGATGCCGACGGCAGCCTGGTGCGGGAGTGGGACGACACCCCGCACGACTTCGGCCGGATCGCCGCCATGACCGCCAAGCAGGTGATCCTCCAGCGGTTGCGAGAGGCCACCGACGAGGTGCACTTCGGTGAGTACGTGGGCCGCGAGGGTGACCTGGTCACCGGCGTGGTGCAGGCGCACGAGACGCGTACCGAGAAGGGCATCGTCAGCGTCGACCTGGGCAAGCTGGAGGGCGTGCTGCCGCAGTCCGAGCAGGTGCCCGGCGAGCGGTACGCGCACGGCGAGCGGGTCCGCTGCGTCGTGGTGCACGTGGCCAAGGGCATGCGCGGGCCGCAGATCACCCTGTCCCGGTCGCACCCGGCTCTGGTCAAGAAGCTCTTCGCGCTGGAGGTGCCGGAGATCGCCGACGGCACCGTCGAGATCGGAGCGATCGCCCGTGAGGCGGGCCATCGCACGAAGATCGCCGTCCGCTCCACCACCCCCGGCGTGAACGCCAAGGGCGCCTGCATCGGCCCGATGGGTCAGCGGGTGCGAGCCGTGATGAGCGAACTGCACGGTGAGAAGATCGACATCATCGACTGGTCGGACGACCCGGGCACCTTCGTCGGCAACGCGTTGTCGCCGGCCAAGGCGCTGCGGGTCGAGGTGGTCGATCTGGCCAACCGGGCCGCCCGGGTGACGGTTCCCGACTTCCAGCTCTCGCTGGCGATCGGTCGGGAGGGGCAGAATGCCCGACTCGCTGCCCGATTGACCGGTTGGCGGATCGACATTCGTTCCGATGCGGAGCAGACCGCGCCGGCAGCGCGTGGGGTAACTGATCACGTGCGGGAGCCGGGCGGCGCGATCTCGGGGAGCTAGGGGTAGACTTCCTCCAGTGGTACGACGCGCGCAGCCGGAGCGCACCTGTGTGGGTTGCCGGCAACGTGCGCCGGCCAGCGAATTGCTGCGGATCGTCGCGGTCAGGGACGAGGCTGGTCACAGTCTCCGGCCTGATCCACGCCGCAGGCTGCCGGGTCGGGGAGCGAACATGCACCCGGATCCGGCCTGCTTCGCGCTGGCGGTGCGGCGCCGCGCCTTCGGGCGTGCGCTGCGCAGCACCGAGGTCCTCGACCACGGTGCGCTGGCGGAGCACGTCGATGCGCCAACCACTACGTCCGGTCAGCCCGACCGGGCGAGGGTCGCTAGCAGGGTAGGACGACCGACATGAGCACACGATGAAGTCCCTGAAATGACCAGGCTTCAAGTGCACGAGTGAGGTCGCTGCGGGTGCTGCCCGCACGACCTCGGAGTGAGGAGTGCAGTGGCAGGCAAGGCCCGCGTACACGAGCTTGCAAAAGAGCTCGGGGTCGAGAGTAAGACCGTTCTCGCCAAGCTGAAGGAAATGGGCGAGTTCGTGAAGTCCGCGTCCAGCACCGTCGAGGCGCCCGTCGCCCGGCGGCTGCGTAACGCATTCGTCGCGTCCGCCGGCGCCCCGGCTCCGGCCGCCCCGTCGGCGCCCGCGTCGACGCCGGCTTCAACCCCGACCCCGACGCCAACCCCGACCCCGGGCGCGCCCCGGGTCTCGGCGAAGCCGATGCCGCCTCGGCGGCCGGCCGCGCCGGCACCCGGTCCGAAGCCCAAGGGTCCGGTTCCCGGTGCGCCGCAGACGGCGGCCCCGGTCGCCAAGCCGGCGAGTGCCCACGACATCGAGGTGGCGGCCGCGGAGGCGCGTGCCGCCGCGCTGAAGGCTGAGCAGGAGGCCGCGGTCAAGGCCGCGCAGGCCGCCCGCCAGCAGCAGCGGGACAACCCCGTTCGCCGGGAGCCTCCGGCAGAGGGCGGTAACCGCCCCGGCCCTCGGCCGGGTCCCGCGGCGATGCCGCCCCGTCCCGGTTCGCCGGCAGCTCGTCCGAGCACGCCGGCTCCCGGTCCGGGTGCCCGGCCGGGCGGTCGTCCGCCGGCGCGCGGCGCCGGTAACAACCCGTTCGGCATCCAGGGTGGCCAGCAGCAGCGGCCCCCGGCCGCCGGTGCGGGTGGCCCTCGGCCCAACACCCCGGCGGGCATGCCGCCGCGGCCGAGCCCGAACTCCATGCCGCCGCGGCCCAGCCCGGCGTCCATGCCGAGCCAGCGTCCGGCTGCCGGTCGCCCCGGTCCCGGTGGCGCAGGTCGTCCCGGTGGCGGCGCAGGTCGTCCCGGTGGCGGTGGCGGCGGTTTCCGTGGCGGTCCCGGCGGTGGCGCCGGTGGCGGTGGCGGTTACCGCGGCGGCCCCGGTGGCGGCGCGGGTGCCGGCGGTGGCGGTGGCTACCGTGGCGGTCCCGGCGGCGGTGGCGGTGCTCCCGGTGGCGGTTTCCGTCCGGGTGCTCCGTCCGGCGGCGGCGGTCGTCCGGGTGCCGGCGGTCGTGGCCGTGGCGGCGGTGCCGCGGGTGCCTTCGGGCGTCCGGGTGGCCGGCCGACTCGCGGTCGCAAGTCCAAGAAGCAGCGCAGACAGGAGTTCGACAACCTGTCGGCTCCGACCATGAGCTCGGGTGCTCCCCGGGGTCAGGGTCAGGTCGTCCGGCTCTCCCGTGGCGCCTCGCTGTCGGACTTCGCCGACAAGATCAACGCCAACCCGGGTTCGCTGGTCCAGGAGATGTTCAACCTGGGCGAGATGGTCACCGCGACCCAGTCCTGTTCTGACGACACCCTGCAGCTGCTGGGTGAGCACCTGGGCTTCGACATCCAGATCGTCAGCCCGGAGGACGAGGACCGCGAGCTGCTCGCGCAGTTCAACATCGACCTCGACGCGGAGGTGGCCGAGGAGCGTCTGGTCAGCCGCGCGCCGGTGGTGACCGTCATGGGTCACGTCGACCACGGTAAGACCAAGCTGCTCGACGCCATCCGTAAGGCGAACGTCGTGGCCGGTGAGGCGGGTGGCATCACCCAGCACATCGGTGCGTACCAGGTGCACGTTCCGCACGATGGTGTGGACCGCGCGGTGACCTTCATCGACACCCCGGGTCACGAGGCGTTCACCGCCATGCGTGCTCGTGGTGCCCAGGTGACGGACATCGTGATCCTGGTCGTCGCGGCCGACGACGGCGTGATGCCGCAGACCATCGAGGCGTTGAACCACGCCAAGGCGGCCGACGTGCCGATCGTGGTCGCGGTCAACAAGGTCGACAAGCCGGAGGCCAACCCGGACAAGGTCCGCCAGCAGCTGACCGAGTACGGCCTGGTCGCCGAGGAGTACGGCGGCGAGACCATGTTCGTCAACGTGGCAGCCAAGCCCGGCATCGGCATCGAGGAGTTGCTCGAGGCCGTCCTGCTGACCGCCGACGCGTCGCTGGAGCTGACCGCTCCGATCGACGGGCCGGCGCAGGGTGTGGCCATCGAGGCGCACCTGGACAAGGGCCGCGGTGCGGTGGCGACGGTGCTGGTGCAGAAGGGCACCCTGCGGGCGGGCGACTCGATCGTCGCCGGTGGGGCGCACGGCCGGGTCCGGGCCATGCTCGACGAGAACGGCAACCAGCTCTCCGAGGCTGGGCCGGCGCGTCCGGTCATGGTTCTGGGTCTGACCGCGCCGCCCGGTGCGGGTGACACCTTCCTCGCCGCGGCGGACGACCGCACGGTGCGGCAGATCGCCGAGCAGCGACAGGCACGGCGGCGGGCGGCGGCATTCGCCAACTCCCGTGGTCGGGCCACCCTCGAGACGCTCATGGAGCAGCTCAAGGAGGGCGAGAAGACCTCGCTCAACCTCATCCTCAAGGGCGATGTCTCCGGTTCGGTGGAGGCCCTGGAGGACGCGCTGTTCAACCTCGACATCCCCGAGGAGGTCCAGCTCAAGGTCCTCGACCGGGGCGTCGGCGCGATCACCGAGAGCAACGTCATGCTCGCGAGCGCCTCGTCCGAGCCGGTCACGATCATCGGCTTCAACGTGCGGGCCTCGAACAAGGTCCGTGAGATGGCCGACCGCGAGGGCGTGGAGATCCGGTACTACACCGTCATCTACCAGGCCATCGAGGAGATCGAGGCAGCGCTCAAGGGCCTGCTCAAGCCGGAGTACGAGGAGGCCGAGCTGGGCAGCGCGGAGATCCGCGATGTCTTCCGCTCGTCCAAGATCGGCAACATCTCCGGTTGCATCGTCCGGTCGGGCATCATCCGACGCAACGCGAAGGCTCGACTGCTTCGGGACGGGACGGTCGTGGCGGACAACCTCACGATCACCTCGCTCAAGCGGTTCAAGGACGACGCCACCGAGGTCCGCGAGGGCTTCGAGTGCGGTCTGACCCTGGGTGGTTACAACAACGTCCAGGTCGGCGACGTCATCGAGACCTTCGAGATGCGGGAGAAGGTTCGCGCCTGATCCGGCAGTGACACGCTGATCAAGGGGTTTACGCCGCTCGGCGTAAACCCCTTGATCATGCGGGGCGGGTTGGCGGTATCGTCCGGGGCGATGTTCACCGGAACCGCGGTCTTCGACCTGCTGCTGCCGGGCGACTCCAGGTCGCTCAAAGCCAAGAGATCATATGTACGGCCGATCGTGGCGGCGCTGCGCCGCTTCGAGGTGTCGGCCGCCGAGGTGGGTGCGCTCGACCTGCATGGTCGAGCGCAACTGGCGGTGGCCGTGGTGGCCGCCGAGACGGCGCACGTCCGCGAGGTGCTCGACTCCTGTGAGCGCCTGGTGGCCAATCGCCCCGAGGTCGAGTTGCTGTCGGTTCGACGCCGGCTCTACGGCGTGGACGACGACTGACCATGGTGCCGGCTGTGCCGGGCGACCGGAGCGGCCCCGAAGGTAATGTTCGAGATGTTGGCCGGTCGGCCGGCGGCCTCCTGGCCGTCGGGTCGACCGGAAGCAGGACGCCGTGGAGGTGGCGAGATGTCTGATCCGGCCAAGGTACGCCGGCACGCGGAACGGGTGCGTGAGCTGGTCGCGTCGGTGGTGCGGAGCCAGATCAAGGACCCGCGGCTCGGGATGATCACCATCACCGATGCCCGGATCACCGCTGACCTGCGTGACGCGACGGTCTTCTACACAGTGCTCGGTGACTCGGTGGCCCAGGCGGACACCGCGGCGGCGCTGGAGAGCGCCAAGGGGCTGCTGCGCAGCACTGTCGGCAAGGCCCTCGGGCTGCGCCACTCGCCCACCCTCACGTTCGTCCTGGACGACGTGCAGGACCAGGTCAAGCACATCGACGACCTGCTCGCCGCCGCCCGCAACGCCGATGCCGAGGTGCAGCGGCTGGCCGCCCAGGCGAAGTACGCGGGCGAGGCCCAGCCGTACCGGGTGGACGACGAGGCCGATGAGGCGGACGAGACGGACGAGGCCGACGAGGCCACCGACGTCACGCAGACCCCGCGGGGTGGGGAAACGCGGTGACCAGCACCGCCAGCACCGCTAGCGCCCCGTTGGCCGGGGCAGCCGGGGTCGGCCCCATCGAGGCGGACTGGGCTGCGGCCGAGGCGTTGGTGCGGGCTCTCCCGCCGACCGCCCGGGTGCTGCTGATCTGCCACATCAATCCGGACGGCGACGCGTTGGGCAGCATGCTCGGCTTCGGTCTGGGCCTGCGGCAGTTCGGCGTACGCGACGTGCAGGCGACCTTTCCCGGGCCGCCGGAGCTGCCGGAGCCGTTCCGGGGGCTTCCCGGGCTGGACCTGCTGGTCCCGGCGGACGCCGCCGACCCGGCACCCGATCTGGTGATCTGCTTCGACGCGGCGAGCGAGTCGCGTCTCGGCGAGTTGGCTGGGCGGCTGTCGTCGGCGGAAGCGGCGTTGGTGCTCGACCATCACGCCTCCAACCCCGGTTTCGGCACTGTGAACCTGGTCGACCCGGGTGCGGCGGCCACGTCGGTCGTGGCCGAGCAGCTGCTGGCCCGGCTCGGGGTGGTGGTGGATCCGGCCATCGCCGAGTGCCTCTATGTGGCGCTGACCACTGACACCGGCTCGTTCCGGTTCGAGGCGACAACTCCGGCGGTGCACCAGATGGCCGCCCGACTGCTGGCGACCGGCATCTCGCCGGGTGACATCTCCCGGCGGGTCTTCGACACCCGGCCCTTCGGCGCGGTTCGCCTCTTTGGTGAGGTGCTCGGCCGGGCGCGACTGGAGCCGGCCGCCGCCGGTGGTCGGGGCCTGGTCTGGACCTTCGCCACCCTCGATGACCTGGCCCGGCACGACCAGCGGCCGTACGTGCTGGAGGCTCTGATCGACTCCGTGCGTTGCACCGCCGAGGCGGATGTGAGCTGTGTGGTGAAGCAGACCACGCCCGCCGAGTGGGCGGTGTCGATGCGCAGCAAGGGAGCGGTGGACGTCAGTCGGGTCGCTGTGGCACTGGGCGGTGGTGGGCACACGTTCGCGGCCGGGTTCACCGGTCGGGGCACCGTCGAGCAGGTGGTCGAGTCGATTCGCGCTCAGCTGGACGCGGCGCTGATCGGCTGAGCGCCGGCCCGGACCGTCGGCGGTCCGTCGGTCCCGGAAGATCAGGGTCAGCTCCGGGGAGTGTTGGTCTTCCCGCGTTCCGTGATACCGGGAAGAATTGCGGGATGGAGCAGCCGCACGACCTCACCGTGGAGGCCCCCCGCGCCTGGGACCGGCCCGCCGTCTCCGTTCCCGTCCTCGTCTGCCTGTCGCTCGTCGGTGGCCGGTTCGCGTCCTTCTCCACCGAGGCGAATCTGTTCACCCTCGGGACGGGTGGGGTGCTGATCTGGCTCGGTCTGAGCAACCGGGTGCCGCGCCGGCCGGCGCCGCGCCGGTTGGGCGCGGGGGCGGCCTGGTGGGCGGTGCCGGTGGTGGTGTTCGGGGTCTTCGAGGGCGTGACCTTCGTGCTGGCTGCCGGCGATGACTTCCCCACCTTCTCCCGGTTGGCCGATCCTCTCCTGGAGGATCAACTGACTCGCTCGGCAGCCTGGTTCGCCTGGCTGGCCGCCTTCTGGGGGCTGGTGCGGCGATGATGCGCGCGCTTGCGATCGGCGGTTTCCTCACCGCGCTGGTCCTTTTCGGGGTGGTCGAGTGGATGGCCCGCCGGGAGGGGTCGCGGATCCCCACCCTCGGCGAGGTCTGCGCCTATGTGATGCGCTACGAGGTCGGTCCGGTGCCGGTGGGCCGGATCGGTCTGTTCGGGTTCTGGTGGTGGCTGGGCTGGCATTTCCTGGCTCGCTGAACCGGGTTGCCGACCGTCCAAATGGCGGGAACCGTAAGCAGTATGTGGACCTGAACGATAACTTGGGAGAAGGCCGGTGCCGCCTGGCGGTGCAGGTCATGGGCGGTGGTGCCACACCCCGTGCCGCCTCCCTCCAGGGTCGGATCGACCCGGGCTCACGCTGCCCAGTCGGCTGCTCCGGTAACCCCGGACCGCCGTGGGGCGCTCAGCACGACCGCCCGTGAGGGCCGCCGCGTGTCGGCGGCTCACGCCCTGGGAAGGGGAGCGCCACCATGCCGAACAAGCCCAAGCCCGAGACCACCACCGACGACGCCCGCGAGCAGGCCCGCCGCGCGCTGCAGACGTCGATGGACACCCGTCAGTGATCCGACCTCTCCGAGGGTGATCCCTCAGATCCGTCTGGTCGGAAGATCCGGGCACCTCCTGGTTCGCCTTTGGAGCTGAATCGTCTGCGACATCACGACGTGATTCGTCTACGACATCAGCTCCACAGCGTCCGACCGGCGTCCCGACTGGGCAGCGCCCGACCGACGCCACGACCGCGCAGCGTCCGACCGGCGTCCCGACTGGGCAGCGCCCGGCCGACGCCACGACCGCGCAGCGTCCGACCGGCGTCCCGACTGGGCAGCGTCCGACCGGCGTCCCGACTGCGACGCCGGCAGGTGCCGCGCGAAGGGCTGGGACGAGCCGGACGCGCCAAGGGGTCGGCGGGGCGCACCGGCCACGGTAAGCAGCCTGCTGGATTGCGATCCTTACCGCAGCCATGCCAGGATCGGCGGCGATGAACCACGCCGCCACCACCGCTCACCGACCCGCCTCGCCTCGACGGATCGCCGCGCTCGCCCTGCCGGCCCTTGTGGTGCTCGCCGCCGAGCCGCTCTACGTGCTTGTCGACACCGCCGTGGTCGGTCACCTCGGCCGGGTGCCGCTCGCCGCGCTCGCCGTCGGCGGCACTGTCATGACGCTCACCGCCTGGGTGGGCACCGTGGTCGCCTACGGCACCACCGGTCGCGCCGCCCGCCGCTTCGGCGCGGGTGACCGGGCCGCAGCGGTCGCCGAGGGCGTCCAGTCGTCCTGGTTGGCGTTCGGTGTCGGTCTGCTGATCGCGGTCGGCATGCAGGTTGGCGGCGGCGCGCTCGCGCGTACCCTCGCCGGTGGTGGTGGCGAGGTCGCCGACGCCGCCGCCCAGTGGTTGCGGATCGCGGCCCTCGGCGCTCCCGGCCTGCTCCTCGCCGCCGCCGGCAACGGCTGGCTGCGCGGCGTGCAGGACACTCGCCGCCCCCTGTACTTCGTGCTCGGCCCCAACCTGCTCTCCGCGCTGCTCTGCCCGCTGCTGGTCTATCCCGGCGGGCTGGGTCTGGTCGGCTCGGCAGTGGCGAACGTCGTCGCGCAGACGCTCTGCGGGGTGCTCTTCGCCGCCGCCCTGGTCGGTGAGAAGGTGTCGCTGCGCCCCCAACCTCGCGTGATCCGCCAGCAACTGGTGCTCAGCCGGGACCTGCTGATCCGTGGGCTGGCGTTCCAGGCCAGTTTTCTGTCCGCGACAGCCGTCGCCGCCCGCTTCGGCGCCGCCGCCGTCGGTGCCCACCAGATCGCCCTGCAACTCTGGTTCTTCACCGCGCTGGTGCTCGACGCCCTCGCCATCGCCGCGCAGTCCCTGGTCGGTGCCGCGCTCGGCGCCGGCGACGACGCGGGTGCGCGGGCGCTCGCCCGTCGGATCGGGGTCCTCGGCGGCGTCTGCGGCGTGGGCTTCGCGCTGCTCGTCGCCGCCGGCGCGGGCGTGGTGCCGTCGTGGTTCAGCTCCGATGCGGGGGTACGCGAGCAGGCCATGGTGGCCTGGCCGTGGTTCGTCGTCATGCTGCCGCTGGCCGGGGTGGTGTTCGCCCTCGACGGCGTGCTGATCGGCGCCGGCGACGTGCGTTACCTGCGCAACCTCACCATCGTGGCGGCGCTCGGAGGATTCCTGCCGGCCATCTGGCTGGCGTACGCGCTCAACCTCGGGCTGGGCGGCATCTGGGCCGGGCTCACCGTGTTCGTGGTGATCCGGCTGGTCGCCCTGCTGCTGCGGCTGCGCAACGGCAGGTGGGCGGTGACCGGCGCGGTCCGCTGACGGGTCGCCGGGGCCCGCCGGTCAGCAGCGCGTGGTGGTCGGCGCGGGCGCGTCGATGTCGAAGATGGTGCCCGGGTCGCCAGCGGGTATCCGGTCTCCGTGCACATCGGCCACCCAGAACTGCTCCTGCACCCAGCCCTCACGGAGTTGGTCGCAGTCCGCGTTCCAGGTCACGGCCTCCGCCGAGGTGATCCAGAGGCCGCGGGCGGAGGCCGGCACGTCGTCCGGGTGCGGCACCTGCCACACCACCTGGTCGCGTAGCGCCACCACCGTCGCGCCGGCGGGCGCCCGCAGGTCCACGTCGAACGGGTACGCCCAGACGAACTCAGTGGAGACCTCCAGCAGTCGGATGCCGTTCTGCCTGGTGGCCCGGTAACTGACCCGGCCGTCGGCGCGGACGCCGAACTCCCACTCCGACGGCGACGCCATCCTCGTGGCGTACCGCAGGAAGCTGCCGTTGGTGAAGTCGCCCCGGAGCCGTTCGCGAGCATCCGGGGCGAGCAGCGCGAGGAACGGCGCCGGATCCCCGGAGAACATCGAGATGTCGACCCGACTCTCGATCAGTGCCTTGCGCACCGACTCCAGCGCCGCCCGTACCTGGGTCGCGGTGAACGGTCCGGTGCCCTTGGCCGCCGGCATCCGCACGGCCTCCTCGGCTGGTGCGAAGGAGGCCGCGGGCGACCCGGCGAACAGGTCCCGTGGTTCGCCGACCCTGCTCACCGGCGGCGTGCTGCTCGGTGTGGGGCTCGCCGAGGCGGACGTGCGGACACCATCGGCGACCCGACCGACCAACACCACCCCGCCGACGACCATCAGCAGTGCCAGCACCAGCCCGAGGCCGAGCAGCAGGGCCCCGTTGTGCCGGGCCGAGAAGAAACGGACCCGGTCCCATCCGGTGGGCTGGTGCTCGGTCTGCGACGACCGCAGCCACTCCGGTAGCTGCACCGGGTTGACCTGCGCTATCGCGGCGGGCGGCGGTGGCGGGTCGCCGGGGTCCGTCGGTGTGGGCTCGCTCGACGACGTGTTGTCCATGTTTCCCCCGTCAGTTTCGCCGCTGGTGACGCGCGCGAGCAGATAGTAGGTGCCGGAGGCTCGGGTCACGCAGGGCCTGCCCACGCACTGCGGAGCGGGTGTCATCTGGCAGGCTTGGCCGACGTGAGCACCGATGGTCTGATCGTGGTCGACAAGCCCGGCGGCATGACGTCGCACGACGTGGTGGCGCGCATCCGCCGACTGGCGAAGACCCGACGGGTCGGGCACGGCGGCACCCTCGATCCGATGGCGACCGGCGTGCTGGTGATCGGTGTCGGCCGGGCCACCCGGCTGCTGACCTACGTGATCGGCGCCGGCAAGAGCTACGCCGGCACCATCCGGCTCGGCCAGACCACAGTCACCGACGACGCCGAGGGCGACGTGACCGCCACCGTGGCGGCCGGGCAGGTCACCGACGACGCGATCCGGTCCGCGCTGGCCGGGCTGAGCGGCGAGGTCGAGCAGGTGCCGAGCGCGGTCAGCGCCATCAAGATCAACGGGCAGCGGGCGTACAAGCGGGTCCGCGACGGGGAGAGTGTCGAACTACCGGCACGGCGGGTCACCATCTCCCGGTTGGAGGTGCTGGCGATCCGTCGCACCGAGCCGGACGTGGTCGACGTGGACGTGGACGTGACCTGCTCCTCCGGCACGTACATCAGGGCCATCGCCCGGGACGCCGGCCTGGCGCTCGGCGTCGGCGGGCACCTCACGGCGCTGCGGCGTACCGCGGTGGGTGGCTTCACCCTCGCCGAGGCGGCGACCCTCGACGAGCTGGAGCAGCGCGCCCCGGACGTGGTGAACCTGCCGCTGGACGCGGCGGCCGACCGGTTCTTCGCGCGCCGGGAGGCCACGCCGGACGAGGCCCGGGTGCTCGCCCACGGTGGGCCACTGGACCCGGCCGGCCTCACCGGGCCGTACGCCGTCTTCGGGCCGGCCGGCGGCCTGATCGCTATCGTCAGCGAGCGGGACGGACGGGCCCGCGCGGAGATCGTGCTCGCGCCGGCCTGACAGCGCAGCGCAGGTCCGCCGGCCCGCAGCCGGCGGTGTCGACCCGCCGGCCGGCGGGACAGCAGAGAGGAACGGCATGCAGCGGTGGCGGGGCTACGACGCGGCGCCCGGCGGGTGGGGACGCTCGGTGGTCACCATCGGCGTCTTCGACGGCGTGCACAAGGGGCACCAGGCGACGATCGGGCACGCCGTGGCCCGGGCCCGCGAGTTGGGCGTGCAGTCGGTGGTGGTCACCTTCGACCCGCACCCGGCCGAGGTGGTCCGCCCCGGTTCGCACCCGGCGGTGCTCACCGAGCCGGCCCGTAAGGCCGAGCTGATCGAGGCGCTCGGCGTGGACGTGCTCTGCGTGGTGCCGTTCACCCCGGAGTTCTCCCGGGTGCCGGCCGAGCAGTTCGTGCACGACGTCCTGGTCGAGCACCTGCACGCCGCGTTGGTGGTGGTCGGCGGCAACTTCCGCTTCGGGCACCGGGCCGCCGGCGACGTGGCGTTGCTGGAACGGCTGGGTCAGACGTTCGGGTTCGGCGTGGAGGGCGCGCCGCTGGTCGCCGAGGCCGGCACCGTCTTCTCCTCCACGTACATCCGGTCCTGCGTCGACGCGGGCGACGTGGGCGCGGCCGCCGCCGCGCTGGGCCGCCCCCACCGGGTGGAGGGCGTGGTGGTCCGCGGCGACCAGCGGGGCCGGGAGCTGGGCTTCCCCACCGCCAACCTGCTCTGCCACCGGTACGCGGCGGTGCCCGCCGACGGCGTGTACGCGGCCCGGCTGATCCGCCGCGGTCAGCACGAGCCGCTGCTGGCGGCGGTCTCCGTGGGCACCAACCCGACCTTCTCCGGTCGGGAGCGGCGGGTGGAGGCGTACGCGCTGGACTTCTCCGGCGACCTGTACGGCGAGCGGCTGGCCCTGGACTTCGTGGCGCACCTGCGTGGTCAGATCCGGTACGACTCGATCGAGCCGTTGATCGCCCAGATGAACCAGGACGTCGAGCGCACCCGGCGCGTACTGGCCTGATCGTGCCGGGGCGACGGGCCGCCACCGAGGCCCTTCGCCGGGTGTTACCGGCGAGTGCTGGTAGTCTTGCCGGGACGTCGGGTGACCGGCGTGGGGCCTCGCGTGCCTGCTCGACGCCGCGGGTGCGAGGTACCGGTCCGTTCCCGGTCCATCGGGACGACGGACACCCACTTGATCAACCCATCGAAACAGGGAGAACATGGCGCTCGATCAGGAAGCCAAGGCCAGCATCCGCGCGGAGTACGCGACCGCCGAGGGCGACACCGGTTCGCCGGAGGTCCAGGTAGCGGTCCTCACCAAGCGGATCGCCGAGCTGACCGAGCACCTGAAGGTGCACAAGCACGACCACCACAGCCGCCGTGGGCTGCTGCTGCTGGTCGGCCGGCGCCGTCGGTTGCTCAACTACGTCCAGAAGAAGGACATTGCCCGCTACCGGTCGCTCATCGAGCGGCTCGGTCTGCGCCGGTGACGTGACGGGGGAGTGGCCGGACGGCCGCTCCCCCGTACCGCGTCCCACCTGAGGAAACACGGGCCGCGCGACCACCCGAGAGGGAGCCGGTCAGCGTACCGGTCTCCGGTAGTGGCCCCCGGGAACCCCGGCATCATGCCGGCCACCCGGGCGCTTCGATCGAAGACCGGCCGGCTGAGCAGCTCCCCGATGTCGTGGGCCCACGACGCGAAGGAGCACCACAGCACATGACCGAGACCAAACTCGGCACCGAATCCCGCACCGCCGTGATCGACAACGGGTCCTTCGGCACCCGCGAGATCACCTTCTCCACCGGTCGGCTGGCTCGCCAGGCCGCCGGTTCCGTCATCGCCCAGCTGGGCGAGACGGTCGTTCTCTCCGCCACGACCGCCGGTAAGCACCCGAAGGAGCAGTTCGACTTCTTCCCGCTGACCGTCGACGTCGAGGAGCGGATGTACGCCGCGGGCCGCATCCCCGGCTCGTTCTTCCGCCGTGAGGGTCGGCCCAGCGAGGACGCGATCCTCACCTGCCGGCTGATCGACCGGCCGCTGCGCCCGTCCTTCGTCAAGGGCCTGCGCAACGAGGTCCAGGTCGTCGAGACCATCCTCGCGCTCGACCCGCAGCACCCGTACGACGTCGTGGCGATCAACGCCGCCTCGATGTCGACGAAGCTCTCCGGCCTGCCGTTCTCCGGCCCGATCGGGGCGACCCGTGTCGCCCACATCGACGGCCAGTGGGTCGCCTTCCCGACCCTGGAGGAGCTGGCTCGCGCCACCTTCGACATGGTCGTGGCCGGCCGCACGCTCGAGGACGGCGACGTCGCGATCATGATGGTCGAGGCGGAGGCCACCCCGAACGCCGTCGCCCTCATCTCGGCCGGTGCCACCGCCCCGACCGAGGAGATCGTCGCCAGCGGCCTGGAGGCCGCCAAGCCGGCGATCCGTGAGCTGTGCCGCGCGCAGAGCGAGCTGGCCGAGGTCGCCGCCAAGCCGGTCACCGAGTTCCCGGTCTTCCTGGACTACCAGGACGACGTGTACGACGCCGTCTCCGAGCTGGCCCGCGCCGACGTGGCCGAGGCGATCACCATCGCCGGCAAGGCCGACCGCGAGGAGGCCCTGGACCGGGTCAAGGCCCGGGTCGCCGAGGAGTTGGGCGCTCGGTTCGAGGGTCGGGAGAAGGAGCTCAGCGCTGCCTTCCGGTCGCTGACCAAGTCCGAGGTGCGCAACCGCGTGCTGCGCGAGCAGGTCCGCATGGACGGGCGTGGCCCGCGCGACATCCGGGCGCTGACCGCCGAGGTCGGCGTGCTGCCCCGGGTGCACGGTTCGGCGCTGTTCGAGCGGGGCGAGACCCAGATCCTGGGTGTCACCACGCTGAACATGCTCCGCATGGAGCAGATGGTGGACACGCTGTCCCCCGAGAACCGCAAGCGCTACATGCACAACTACAACTTCCCGCCGTACTCGACCGGTGAGACCGGCCGGGTCGGCTCGCCGAAGCGTCGCGAGATCGGTCACGGCGCGCTCGCCGAGCGCGCGCTGATCCCGGTGCTGCCGTCGCGCGAGGAGTTCCCGTACGCCATCCGGCAGGTGTCGGAGGCGCTCGGCTCCAACGGCTCCACCTCGATGGGTTCGGTCTGCGCGTCGACGCTCGGCCTGCTCTCCGCGGGTGTGCCGCTGAAGGCGCCGGTCGCCGGCATCGCGATGGGGCTCATCTCCGACGAGGTGGACGGCAAGACCCAGTACGTGACGCTGACCGACATCCTCGGTGCCGAGGACGCGTTCGGTGACATGGACTTCAAGGTCGCCGGCACGCCGGAGTTCGTCACCGCGCTCCAGCTCGACACCAAGCTCAACGGCATTCCGTCGGACGTGCTGGCCGCCGCGTTGCAGCAGGCGAACGAGGCCCGGCAGGTCATCCTCGGGGTCATGAAGGCGGCGATCGAGGCTCCGGCCGAGATGTCCGACTACGCTCCGCGGGTCACCACCGTCAAGATCCCGGTGGACAAGATCGGCATGGTGATCGGCCCGAAGGGGCAGACCATCAACGCCATCCAGGACGAGACCGGCGCCGAGATCTCCATCGAGGACGACGGCACGATCTACGTCGGCGCCACCAACGGCCCGTCGGCCCAGGCGGCCGTCGACCGGATCAACGGCATCGCCAACCCGACGCTGCCGAAGCAGGGCGAGCGGTTCCTCGGCACCGTGGTCAAGACCGCCGCGTTCGGCGCGTTCATCTCGCTCCTGCCGGGCCGTGACGGCCTGCTGCACATCTCCAAGGTGGGCGACGGCAAGCGGGTCGAGCGCGTTGAGGACTTCCTCAACGTCGGTGACCGGGTCGAGGTCGAGATCGCTGACATCGACGCCCGCGGCAAGATCTACCTCGACAAGGTCCGCCCAGAGGGCACCGAGGCTCCGGCCGCCGGTGAGGCCGCCGCTGGTGACCGGCCGGCTGGCCGGGACCGGGGCGACCGTGCTCCGCGTGACCGCGGCGACCGTGAGCGTGGCGGCGACCGTGGCGGGCGTGGCCCGGAGCGCGGCGGCGAGGGCGGCAACGGCGGCGGCGGCGAGGGTGGCGAGGGCGGCGAGCGTCCGCGCCGTCGGACCCGGCACAGCTGACAGCCGTACAACGCATCACCCACCCCTCGTCGAACCGGGAGCAAGTCGTGAGTCGGGCCATCAGCGCGCCGTTTCCACCGGATCGACGGGGGGTGGCCCCGTCTCGGGACACCGGGGCGGGCCGCTCCGGCGGCACCGCCCGCGCGGTGACCCGGACGCTCAGCGACGACCCGCTGGGCGGCACGGTACGACGTACCGTGCTGCCCAGCGGCCTGCGCGTCCTCACCGAGGCGATTCCGGCGATGCGCAGCGTCTCGTTCGGCATCTGGGTGGCGGTCGGCTCGCGTGACGAGACCGGCCCGCAGGCCGGTGCCGCGCACTTCCTCGAGCACCTGCTCTTCAAGGGCACGCACAAGCGCACCGCCCTGGAGATCTCCTCGCAGATCGAGGCGGTGGGTGGCGAGACCAACGCCTTCACCACCAAGGAATACACCTGCTACTACGCCCGCGTGCTGGACGAGGACCTGCCGCTGGCGATCGACGTGATGTGTGACCTGGTCGCGGACTCGCTGTTGGAGCCGGCAGACGTCGAGACCGAGCGTGGCGTGATCCTTGAGGAGATCGCCATGCACGACGACGAGCCGGGTGACGAGGTGCACGATCTCTTCGTCCAGGCCGTCTACGGCGATCACCCGCTGGGCCGGCTGATCTCCGGCACCGCGGAGACCGTCACCCCGATGACCCGGCGGCAGATCCAGACCTTCTACCGGGGTCGCTACACCGCGCCGCAGATCGTCATCGCCGCCGCCGGCAACCTCGACCACGCCGCGGTGGTCAAGCTGGTCCGTCAGGCAGTGCGCGGCACCCCGCTGGACAGCGACCCGGCCAGTCCGGCGCCGCACCGCTCGGCGACCCCTGCGGTACGCACCAAGCCGGCGACCACGCTGGTGGAGCCGAAGGAGACCGAGCAGGCGCACGTCATCCTCGGTTGCCCCGGCATCGACCGGCTCGACGATCGGCGGTTCGCCCTCGGGGTGCTCAACAACGTGCTCGGCGGCGGCATGTCCAGCCGCCTGTTCCAGGAGATCCGCGAGCAGCGCGGCCTCGCCTACTCGGTCTACTCCTACGCCAGCCAGTACGCCGACACCGGCCTGTTCGCCGTCTACGCTGGCTGCGCGCCGGGCAAGGTGGACGAGGTGCTGGCCCTGACCCGCGCGGAGCTGGCCCGGGTGGCCGCCGACGGGCTGACCGAGGCCGAGGTGGCCCGGGGCAAGGGGATGAGCAAGGGCTCGTTCGTGCTCGGTCTGGAGGACACCGGTTCCCGGATGAGCCGGCTGGCAAAGGGTGAGCTGCTCTACGGCGACCTGATGCCGGTCGACGAGCTGCTCCGCCGGGTCGACGAGGTCACAGTGCAGGACGTGAACGTCCTCGCCGCCGAACTGCTCAGCCGGCCGATGTCGCTGGCCGTCGTGGGCCCGTTCGGCGCTGGCGACTTCGCGGTCTGAGGTCTGCCGCCCGGCCCGGTCGAGGCACCCCGGTCGGGCGTCCCGGCAGGTGGAGCACAGCGGATCCGGCCGGAGGGTCCCGTCCCGATTGGGATAGGTTGTGCCCCGTGACTGACGAGCAGGGAAAGACCCCGGCCCAGCAGCTGCGGGTCGGCGTGTTTGGCGCGCGCGGCCGGATGGGCATCGAGGTCTGCAAGGCGGTCGACGCCGCCGACGATCTCGCCCTGACCGCGGCGGTCGACCAGGGCGACAGTCGCTCCTCCGTCTCCAGCGCCGAGGTGGTCGTCGACTTCACCACGCCGGACGTCGTCATGGACAACCTCCAGTGGTGCATCGAGCAGGGCATCAGCGCGGTGGTCGGCACGACCGGCTTCACCGAGCAGCGGCTGGAGCAGGTGCGCGGCTGGCTGGCCGACAAGCCCGAGGTGGGCGTCGTCATCGCCCCGAACTTCGGAATCGGCGCGGTGCTGATGATGCAGTTCGCCGCGCGCGCCGCCCGACACTTCGAGTCCGTCGAGATCATCGAGCAGCACCACCCGCGCAAGCTTGACGCCCCGAGTGGCACCGCCACCCACACCGCCAGGCAGATCGCCCAGGCCCGCGCCGAGGCCGGCCTCGGTCCGGTCCCGGACGCCACCAAGGACGAGGTGCCGGGTGCGCGCGGCGCCGAGATCGACGGGGTACGTGTGCACGCGGTGCGCGCCACCGGCCTGGTCGCCCATCAGGAGGTGCTGTTCGGCGGCACCGGCGAGACGCTGACCATCCGGCACGACTCGTACGACCGGGTGTCGTTCATGCCGGGTGTGCTGCTGGCCGTCCGCGCGGTGCGCAACCACCCCGGCCTCACCGTCGGCCTGGACGCCCTGCTCGACTGACGGTCGGGGTCCGCTCCTCCACATCGCGGCTCGGTAGATCTTGGACGGTTTCCGTTCCCAGTTGACGGAAAGTGTCCAAGATCTGCGAGCGTGGGCCGGGTAGCATCCGGCGAATGATCAATGGGGGACACCTGGATCGGGCCGGGCGGCGAGTGACGCTGCGGCCGGTCGACGACGACAACTGGCGGGCGGTGGCCGACGTCGCCCCGCGCGACGACCAGCGCCGGTTCGTGGCCGCGCTGGGCGCGCGCTATCTGCTGCTGAGCATGCGCTCCGAGGTGTGGAACTCGCTCGCGGTGTACGCCGACGAGACCGTCGTCGGGCACGTCATGTGGGGCGTGGACGACGACGGTTCGCACTGGATCGGCGGGATGCTGATCGACGCCGCAGAGCAGGGCCAGGGCGTCGGCCGGGCCACTGTGCAGACGCTGGCCCCCTGGCTGGCGGCCCGAGCCGGCAACCCCCCGGTCCGCCTGTCGTACCACCCCGACAACACCCCAGCCGCCGCCCTCTACACCTCCCTGGGCTTCCACCCCACCGGCGCCGTGGACGACGACGAGCTGATCGCCGAACGAACCCCCTGACCTCCGCGATCTTGCACTTCCTGTCCCAACATAAGGGGCATACCGCCCCATACCGACAACCGAAACCGCAAGATCGCGGGGTTCACCGGGCCTGGCCCACGTCGATCATGGAGTTGTGGTGCTGACGCCCACCACAACTCCATGATCGACCGGTGGGGGCGGGGCGGGGCGGGGTTAGGGGAGTGGTTAGGGAAGGTGGGTTGGGGTTTTGGGGCGGCGTTGGGTGGGGAGGGTCGGGGTTGCGGTCAGTGGGGTGGGAAGGCCGGTGACTGTGGCTTCGCCGGTGCGGTCGACAGTGACGTGCACCGGGGCGTTGGCCACGCGGAGGCCGTCGACCGCCACGGCGCCGAGCTCCGCTCCCGCCAGGGGTGCCAGTCGCACCGTGCCGCCCGGTACGTCCGGGTAGAGCCCAATGGCGGCCTGGAGCAGCAGCACCGCGCCCGTCGCGGCCCACGCCTGCGGTCGACACGAGGCCGGGTACGGCACCGGGCGGCTCACCTGCGCCCGGTCATCGCCGCCGTACAGCTCCGGCATCCGGTAGTCGAACGCCTCGGCCGCGCTGAGCAGCCCGTCGGCCAGCCCGAGCGCGGCCTCGCGGTGCCCGGCCCGGGCCAGCCCGCCGAGCACGATGGCGGTGTCGTGGGTCCAGATCGAGCCACAGTGGTACGACAGCGGGCTGAATCCGGCGTCGTCGCTGGACATCGTGCGTAGCCCGAACCCGGCGGACATCGTTTCGGTGGTGAGCAGGCGCGCTACCTGGGCCTCCTCGTCCCGGTCGAGCAGGCCGGTGCCGAGCAGGTGGCCGATGTTGCTGGTCAGCGAGTCGACCGGGCGCTTGTCGCGGTCGAGGGCCAGCGCGGGTTGCGGGCCGTGGCGACCGTCGACCCAGAAGCTCTTGCGGAACCGGCCGACCAGCGCGGCGGCGTGTTCGCGCCAGCGGTCGCCACCCGGTCGGCCGAAGGCGTCCAGCAGGGCGGCGCCGTTCACTGCGGCCTCGTGCGCGTACCCCTGCACCTCGGCCAGCACTATCGGCGCGGTGGCCAGGGACCCGTCGTGGAAGCGGACGGCGTCGCCGGAGTCCTTCCAGCCCTGGTTCGACAGGCCGTGTCCGGTGGTGTCGACGTACTCGACCAGTCCGTCGCCGTCCGGGTCGGCGTGCTCGCCGAGCCAGTGCAGCGCCGCCTCCAGGTGCGGCAGCAGGGGCTCGATCTGCTCGGCGGGCATGCCCCAACGCCACGCGTCGTGCAGGAGGTTCACCCAGAGCATCGTGGCGTCGACGGTGCCGTAGTACGCCGGTGGAAGGCGCAGGCCGTTGTCGGGCAGGGCGAACGCGTGGCGGCGCAGCTCGTGCAGGATCTTGCCGGGGGCCTCGCCGGTCGCCGGGTCGACGCGGGTGCCCTGCCGGCGGGCGAGCACGCGCAGGGTGCCGGCGGCCAGGTCGGTGCCGAGCGGCAGCATCATCCGGGCGGCCCAGAGACTGTCCCGGCCGAACAGGGTGAGGAACCAGGGCACTCCGGCACCGAGGAACACGTCACCTGGTGCGCCGGTCTCGGCCAGTCGGAGGCCGCGCAGGTCGTCCAGGCTGCGGTCGAGCAGCCGGGTCAGCCGTCGGTCGTCGGCGCTCACCTCGGGGCGGGACCACTCGGGCTCGCCGGTCGGGCCGACGACGACGGCGCGCGGGTCGTCGACGCTCAACTGCCAGCGCAGCACGGTCTCGCCGCCGGGCGGCAGGTCGACCGGCCAGACCAGCCGGGGCGTGCTGGCCTTCTCGCCGTCGGCGCGCACGTCGGCGCCCGGCGCGGTGACGGTGACGGTGATCCCGGTGCCTGACCAGGTGAGCGTGCCGGGCTGGGCGGTCGTGGCTGGCAACGCGTCGGTGGCCCCACCGGACTTGACCACCTCGATGGGTGCCAGGTCGCAGCCGAGGTCGACGGTGACGGTGGCCCGTACGCCGACAGAGGCGGTGGAGACGATCCGCAGTTCCTCGGTGAGGCCGTCGCGGGTGGCCCGCCGGAGCCGGTCGACGCGAACGGTGGGATCGGGCGTGGGGTCACCGAGCCAGCGGGCCAGGCTCACGAAGTGTGCGCCGTGCGGGCCGTCGTCGCCGCGGGCCAGCCCTTCGAGCTCCCGCTCGTCGATCCGCAGCTCGGCGCGGGAGAGCACCCGGGCGTCGGCGTGGAAGACGCCCTGGACGCCGGTCGGGCGGATCTGCCCGGTCGCGTCCCCCAGCGCGCTGGTCGGGGCGAGGACCACCCCGACCAGCTCGTGCAGGAGGGGTTGCAGCTGGCGTTCGATCACGGTGTGGCTCCAGATCCTCGGGGTGCGGGGCGGCCATCTTGACAACGCGCCCCTGGCGGTGCAAAGTGCGAAACATTCCAGAAACTTGAACGATCCAATCCTGCCTTATCCAAATTGGATCGTTCAAGATGGCGAGAGGGATTAAGTGGCCGAAAAGGTGACCATCGCGACGGTGGCCCGGCACGCCCGAGTCAGCCGGCAGACGGTGTCCAACGTGCTCAACAGCCCGCACATCGTGCGGCAGGAGACCCGTCAGCGGGTCGAGGACGCGATCAACGCGCTCGGCTACCGGGCCAACCAGGCCGCCCGACAGATGCGCACCGGCCGGTCCCGCCTCATCGCCGCCCGGATCGACCCGACCCGCGACGGCATCAACGGCTCCGTGCTCGACCGCTTCCTGCACGGCCTCACCGAGACCGCCGACGCCGCCGGCTACCGGGTCCTGCTCTACACCGCGACCGACGACGACCGGGAGATCGCCACCTACGGCGACCTGCTCGGCACCTACGAGTTGGACGCGTTCGTGCTGGTGGGCACGAAGTACGGCGACCCGCGCACCGAATGGCTCGCCGACCGGGACGTGCCGTTCGTGACCTTCGGTCGCCCATGGGACGCGCTCGACGCGCACCCCTGGGTGGACGTGGACGGCGCGGCCGGCACCGCCCAGGCCACCCGACGTCTGCTCGACGCCGGCCACCAGCGGATCGCCTTCATCGGCTGGCCGGAAGGCTCCGGCGTCGGCGACGACCGGCGGGCCGGCTGGCGCGACGCCCTGCGTGCCGCCGGCGTCGACCCGACCGGGCTGCACCGGGAGACCGAGGACGGCATCGCCGAGGGCGAACGTCTGATGCGTGACCTGCTCGTCGCGGTGACGCCGAGCGCCGTGGTCTGCGCCAGCGACTCGCTCGCCCTCGGCGCCCTCCAGGCCATCCGCGGCACCGACCCGCCGGTGGCGGTGATCGGCTTCGACGACACACCGGTAGCCGCCGCGGTCGGGCTGACCAGCGTCAGCCAACCGCTCGGCGACGCCGCCGCCCGCTGCGTGGACCTGCTCACCGGGGTCCTCGACGGCGACCACGAGACCCCCACCCCCGTGCTGCTCCAGCCCTCGTTGGCACTGCGGCACACCGCGTAGTCCCACCCCCCACCAGGAGAAACCATGGCACCCCGAACAATCACCCGGGCAGCGGTGGCCGGCCTCGCCGCCGTCGCCCTCCTCGGCTCCGCCGCCTGCGGCAGCGGCTTCGACGACTCCTCCGGCGACACCGCCCAGTCCAGCGGCCCGGCCAGCCTGCAGATCCTGATCGGCTCGTCCGGTGAAGCCGAGACCAAGGCCGTGCAGGACGCCGCCGCGAAGTGGGCCGGCAGCTCCGGCAACACCGCGACGGTCACCCCGGCGCAGGACCTCACCCAGCAACTCGGTCAGGCGCTCGCCGGCGGCACCCCGCCGGACGTCTTCTACGTGGACGCGGCCCAGTTCGCCAACTACGCCAGCGTCGGCGCCCTGGAGCCGTACGGCGACAAGGTCAGCAACCCAAGCGACTTCTACGAGAGCCTGCGCACCGCCTTCACGTACGACGGCAAGCTCTACTGCGCGCCCAAGGACTTCTCGACACTGGCCCTGCAGATCAACACCGACCTGTGGACCAGGGCCGGGCTGACCGACGCCGACGTGCCGACGACCTGGGAGCAGCTCACCGCCGTCGCCCAGAAGATCAAGGCCAAGGGTCAGGTCCCGCTGGCGCTCGGTGACACCCGGGACCGGATCGGTGCCTTCATGGTGCAGAACGGCGGCTGGCTGGTCAGCAAGGACGGCAAGCAGCCCACCGCCGACACCCCGGAGAACCTCGCCGCCCTCCAGTACGTCAAGACCATGCTCAGCACCGGACTGGCCAAGTACCCGAAGCAGCTCGACGCCGGCTGGTCCGGTGAGGCGTTCGGCAAGGGCAAGGCCGTGATGACCATCGAGGGCAACTGGATCAAGGGTGCGCTGCAGAACGACTTCCCGAACGTGAAGTACAAGGTCGTGGCGCTGCCGGCCGGCCCCAAGGGGCAGGGCACCCTCTCCTTCACCCAGTGCTGGGGCATCGCCGCGAAGAGCAGGTACAAGGACCAGGCGATCAAGTTCGTCGAGGCGATGACCGGCGGCGAGCAGCAGATGACCTTCGCGAAGGCGTTCGGTGTGATGCCGTCCCGCCAGTCGGCCCGCGACCAGTACACCGCCGCCTTCCCGGCGGACAAGGTGTTCATCGACGGCGCCGCGTACGCCCAGGGCCCGGTGAACGCCCCGAAGATGGACAGCGTCCTCAAGGACCTCGACACCGGTCTGCAGGGGTTGGCCAACGGCGACCCGAAGACCGTGCTGCAGAGCTTCGACAAGAACGCCAAGGCGGCCCTCGGCGGCAGCTGAGGTGATGGCGGGGGCCCCGGCGAACACCGGGGCCCCCGCCGCACGTCGGCCCGAGAGAGGAAGGGAGGGAAGATGGCAACCGAGACACTGACCGCCGAAGCGACCGCGGGCGGCGGCGGCCCGCGCCGACGCGGGGGCGGCATCCGGAGCAACGAGAACCTCGCCGGCTGGCTCTTCGTCGCGCCGGTGATCGTCATCCTGGGGTTGTTCCTGCTGCTGCCGATCCTGATGGCGCTCTGGGTCAGCCTGACCGACTGGAACGGCCAGGGCAGCCCCTTCACCGGCGACGTCCCGTTCGTCGGCGGGCACAACTACACCCAGTTGTTCACCGAGGACGGGCTGGCCCGCCGCGACTTCATGACCAGCATCCGCAACAACATCTACTACGTGGCGATAGTGGTGCCGGCGCAGACAGTGCTCGCGCTCGGGCTGGCGTTGGTGGTCAACAACCGGATGCTCAAAGGCAAGAGCTTCTTCCGCAGCGCCTTCTACTTCCCCTCGGTGACCAGCTCGGTCGCGATCAGCGTGGTGTTCCTGTTCCTCTTCGCCAACTCCGGCGCGGTGAACGCGCTGCTCGGCTTCGTCGGGATCGACGGCCCGGAGTGGTTCGCCGACTCCCGGGGGGTGCTGCACCTGCTGTTCGGCGCGGTCGGCGTCGACTCGCCACCGGCGGCACTGGCCGACGGCGGCCCGTTCGGACTCACCTGGTGGGACTGGCTGGCCGGCCCGAGCGTGGCGATGATCTCGATCATCACGTTGGTCGTCTGGACCACCTCCGGCACCTTCATGCTGATGTTCCTGGCCGGGTTGCAGAACGTGCCGGTGACCCTGGACGAGGCCAGCACCCTCGACGGCGCGTCCCGGTGGCAACGCTTCCGGTACGTCACAGTGCCGATGATCAGGCCCACCATGTTCCTGGTGCTCACCCTCGGCATGATCGGCTCCTGGCAGGTCTTCGACCAGGTGTACGTGATGAGCCAGGGCGACCCGGCCAAGACCACGCTCACCCCGGCGTACCTGTCGTACCGGACCGCCTTCCGGGACTTCGACTACGGCTCCGGCGCGGCCATCTCGTTCGTGCTGTTCCTGATCATCATCGTGCTCACACTGATCCAGCGCCGGGCGCTGGCCGAGCGGAACACCGACCGGCCGCGCCGCGGCTGGCGGCGTCGGCGCGTACCGGAAAGGTCCTGAGATGGCAGTGCTCACCGACCGCCCGGCGGCGACACCCGCCCGGCGTCACCAGCGCGCGGCCCGCACCCTGGCCACCCGCTTCCTGGGGTACGCCACGCTGGTCTTCTTCGGACTGGTGTTCCTCTACCCGTTCGTCATCCAGATCGGCAACGCGCTCAAGACCGAGCCCGACGCCGCGGCGAACCCGCTGTCACCGTTCCCGGACCCGCTCACGCTGGCCGGCTTCGAACGGATCTTCGCCGGCACCAACTTCCCGCTGTGGCTGGGCAACTCGCTGCTGGTGACGGTGCTGGTCACCATCGGCCGGGTCTTCTTCGACTCGCTCGCCGGGTACGCGCTGGCCCGGCTGCGGTTCCGCGGCCGCGGCGGACTCTTCGCCGCCGTCATCGCGGTGATGGCGGTCCCCGGGGTGGTGCTGCTGATCCCGAAGTTCCTGGTACTCAACCAACTCGGCCTCTACAACAGCTACGCCGGTCTGGTGGTGCCGCTGCTGGCCGACGCGGCGGGCGTGTTCATCATGAAACAGTTCTTCGAATCGATTCCGGTCAGTGTCGAGGAGGCTGCCCGGATCGACGGGGCGAGCATCTTCCGTACCTTCTGGTCGGTGGTGCTGCCGATGGCGAAACCGGCGCTGATCACCCTCACCATCCTGTCGTTCCAAGGCTCCTGGAACGAGTTCCCGCACAGCCTGGTGTCGGTGCAGGACCCAGACCTGTTCACCCTGCCCCGCGGGTTGGCCGACCTGGTCAGTGGCTCGCTCGGCAAGGGCACCCAGTACCCGCTCAAGCTCGGCGCCGCGCTGCTGGCCACCATCCCGGTGGCGATCATCTTCGTGGTGTTCCAGCGGTACTTCGTCCGCGACGCCAACGACGGCTCCGACAAGGGCTGACCCGGTCGGTGCGGCGGCCCCGACCTCGGGACCGCCGCACCTGTCACTCGACCTTCTCGGCCGGAACGGCCACGTGCAGGCGCACCTGAGGCACCAGCATGTCGTCGACGTCCAGCGCCCGGGCCGCCCCGTCGAGCTCCCAACCGGTGCTGGTCAGGAACTTCCGGGTCGCCTCGTCACCATCGAACGCCCAGGCCACCGCCCGACTCATCCCGTCCTCCCGCCACAGGTCGACGGCGGCCGCGAGCAGCCGACTGCCGTGCCCCCGCCGGCCCCACCGCGGCTCCACCAGCAGGTCGGTCACCGCCGCCACGTCCGGGCCGAGCGCCTCGGCCGGCTCACCCGGGGCCAACGCCTCGCCGTCGGCCGGGCCGGAGGCGGCGAACCCCACCAGATACGATTGCTCGGCCTGTTCGACGGCGACCAGCACCCGGTGCGCGCCCGAGGGCGGCTCCAGCACCGCGGCGCTCCACCGCCGGGCGAGGAACGCCTCGTCCAGGTTGTCGAGCACATGCCGAGGCAGGATCCGGCGGTACGCGACCCGCCAGGTCGCGAGCTGGATGCGTGCGATCTCGCCGGCGTCCTCGGGACGCGCCGGGCGGACGTACCCGAGAGCCATGGGACGGAAGCCTACGCAGGGCGAGGGAGACGACGGTGGCGCAGGGTGCCAACAGGACAACCGCGCAGGTCGTCGGGGTGGTGGTGCTCGCCGCGGCGGTCACCGGGTTCCTCGCCGTCGCCGCCGTCCGGCACGGGTTCTTCGACCTGAAGGTCTACTACGGCGCGTTGACCTGGTGGGTGCACGACGGCGGGGAGATCTACGACTACCTCAAACCGGGCACCCAGTACGGCTTCACCTATCCGCCGTTCGCCGCCCTGGTGATGCTGCCGATGGCGTACCTGCCGTGGACGGCCGCGATCGTGGTGAGCGTGCTCGCCAGCGTGGCCACCACAGCGGTGCTGATCTGGTGGCTGGTCGACCCGATCGCCCGCCGCGCCGGCTGGACCCGGTGGTTCGCCCTCGCCGTGGCGCTCTGCCTGGCCGCCGCGTTCGAACCGATGCGGGAGACTGTCAACTTCGGCCAGGTCAACACGCTGCTGCTCTTCCTGGTGGCGGTGGACCTGCTGCGGCTGCTGCCGGCCGGCAACCGGTGGGCCGGTGTGGGCATCGGCCTCGCCACGGCGATCAAACTGACCCCTGGCGTGTTCATCGTCTACCTGCTGGTGACCGGGCGGTGGCGGGCGGCGCTCACCGCCAGCGGCACAGCCGCCGGGGTGTCGCTGCTGGCCGCCGCGCTCTTCCCGGACGCGTCCCGGGAGTTCTGGACCGAGGCGCTGTGGAACACCGGGCGGGTGGGTGAGCTGGCCTTCGTCTCCAACCAGTCGTTGCGCGGGGTGGTCGCCCGGCTCGACCCGGAGCACCCGAGCACAGTGCTGTGGCTGCTGCTCGTGCTCGGCACCCTGGCACTCTGGGCCTGGCGCTCCCGGGCCGCCGTCGCGGCCGGCGACGAGGCCACCGGCCTGGCGCTGACCGGCGCGGTGATGTGCCTGGTCAGCCCGGTCACCTGGGTGCACCACCTGGTCTGGCTGCTGCCCGCCCTGATCCTGCTTGTCGACAATGCGATGGCCGCGCCGGCCGGCCGCCGACGGCAGGTCCTGCTGGCCGCCACGACCATTGGGTACGCGCTGTTGATCAGCCGGACCGTCTGGCTCTGGGAGAAGGACTTCACCGGCGTCGACGGGTTCCTGGGCAGCAACGCCTACGTGTGGATCAGTCTGGCGTTGCTGGCCTTCCTGCCGATCCGCTGGTGGCTGACCCCGAACGGGTCAGCGGTCGAGGCATCCGGCGTACCGCAGCTCGACCAGCCCGACCGGCGGGCCCCCACCGGCCAGCGGCACCTGGTAGGTCGACCGCTCACCGTCCGGTGACAGGCCGACGCGCTCGCAGAACCGCCGGGCCCGCCGGTTGTCCGCCAGCACCCATGCCCGGTAGCCGGCCCAACCCCGCTCGCTGAGCCCGCTCCGGGCGGCGTCCAGCAACGCCGCCGCGGTCCCGTCACCCCAGTGGGCCGGCTCCACGTAGAGCGCCACCACCTCGCCGACCGTCGGGTCCAGGTCATCCCGGTCCTGGTTGCGACGGTACGGCCCGAAGGTGGTGAAGCCCACCACCAACCCGTCCACCTCGCCGAGCACCGTGGTGAACGGATGCTCCGGATCGGCGGTGCCGACATCGCGACGACGCTGCGCCCAGGCCACCACGTTGAGCCGCCCGAGCACCTCGTCCGGCATGAAGCCGGCGTAGCCCGCCTGCCAGCCGTGCACGTGTACCCGGGCGACCGCCTCGGCGTCGTCCGGCTCCTCCCGACGGATGGTCAGCATTGCACCGTTCTATGCCCCGTTGGTCGTCACGTCCAGCTTCCCGCACCGGCGTCGTACCGATGAATTAATGTCGCCGACGATGACCGCACCGGAATCGCTCTCGCTCGCCCAGGCCCGCCGCGTGGCGCTCGCCGCCCAGGGCTTCGCCGACCCGGCGCCGACGGGCGTGCCCACCCGCCGGCACCTGCGTCGCGTGCTGAGCCGGGTCGGGCTGATCCAGATGGACTCGGTCAACGTGCTGCAACGGGCGCACTACCTGCCGCTCTACAGCCGGCTCGGGCCCTACCCGACCACGTTGCTCGACCAGGCCGCCTACCGACGCCCACGGGAGCTGTTCGAATACTGGGGCCATGAGGCGTCGCTGGTCCCGGTGGAGCTGCACCCGATGCTGCGCTGGCGGATGGCCCGCGCGCACAGCGAATCCTGGGGCGGCATGCGGCGGATCGCCCAGGAGCAGCCTGAGCTGGTCGCCTGGGTGCGGGACGAAGTGGCAGCCCGGGGGCCGCTGACCGCCGCCGAGATCGAGCACGACGCTCCCCGCGAGACCGGCAACTGGGGTTGGAACTGGTCGGCGGTCAAGCGGGCGTTGGAGTTCCTGTTCTGGGCCGGGGAGGTGACCGCTGCCGAGCGCAGCACCTCCTTCGCCCGCCGCTACGACCTGCCCGAGCGGGTGCTGCCCGCAGCGGTGCTGGCCGCGCCCACCCCCACCGACGCCGAGGCGTACCGGACGCTGGTTTCCCTCGCCGCCCGGTCCCTCGGGGTCGCCGCCGAGCCAGAGCTGCGCGACTACTTCCGGTTGCCACTGGCCGGCGCCCGGCAGGCCGTCGCGGAGCTGGCCGAGGCCGGTGAGCTGGTGCCGGTCACCGTGTCGGGCTGGCGGCAGCCGGCCTGGCTGCACACGTCCGCCCGGCTGCCCCGCTGGGTACGGGGCAACACGCTGGTCAGCCCCTTCGATCCGCTGATCTGGGAACGTGCCCGCACCGAGCGACTGTTCAACTTCAGCTACCGGATCGAGATTTACGTCCCGGCGCCACAGCGGGTCTACGGCTACTACGTGCTGCCGTTCCTGCAGGGCGACCGCTTCACCGCCCGGGTCGATCTGAAGGCCGACCGCAAGGCCGGGGTGCTGCTGGTGCCGGCCGCCTGGCTCGAACCCGGCGCCGACCCGGGGGAGACCGCCGTCGCGCTCGCCGCCGAGCTGTACCGCCTCGCCGGCTGGCTCGGCCTGGACGCGGTGGCCCCACCAGCGGCCGGCGACCTGGCCGGTCCGCTCACCGCCGCGTTGGCCGGAGTGTCCGGTGTACCGTGAGCGCGTGACGAGCGCTCCCGGACCGGTCGACCAGCCGCACCCCGCCTCCGGCGCGGTCCACACGGCGCCGGCCGACGGTGGAACGGCTCCCGCCGGCCTGGATCCCAGCGGTTTCGGTCCCGGCGGCGCGGGTCCCGGCGGTTTCGGTCCCGGCGGCGCGGGTCCCGGCGGTTTCGGTCCCGGTGGCGCGGGTCCGGAGGGTTGGCCGACCACCGCGCCGGGCGGCTACCCGGCGCCTGAGCCGGACCGGCTCACCCGGTTCGTGTTGCGGCTCTACGAACGTTCCCCGCGCTGGGCAGTGCCGCTGGCCGCAGTCGGCTGCGTCGGCATCGGCATGAGTTACGCGCTGCTCAGCAACCCGACCTACGCCGACCCGGACGCAGCGCCCACCTGCCTGCTCAAGTTGACCACCGGGCTGGACTGCCCGGGCTGTGGCGGCACCCGCGCGCTCTGGTACGTGCTGCACGGCGACCTGCCGGCCGCCGCCCGGCACCACTTCCTGTTCGTCTTCGCCCTGCCGTTCCTCGCATACCTGTTCGTGGCCTGGACGGGGAACCAGGCGTTCGGTTGGCGACTGCCCGAGCTGCGGATCAGCTCGAAGGTCATCGGTGGTTTCCTGGCCGCGTGGCTGGCCTTCTCGGTGCTACGCAACCTGCCCTGGGCGCCGTTCACCTCGCTCTACGTCTGACCGCGCCCCCGTCCGCCGCGCCGCTGCCTGATCGCGCCCCCGTCTGGCCGTGCCGCTGTTTGGCCGCGCCCCCGTCCGCCGCGCCGCTGCCTGATCGCGCCCCCGTCTGGCCGTGCCGCTGTTTGGCCGCGCCCCCGTCCGCCGCGCCGCTGCCTGGGGTTGCGCCGCCGCCCGCCGCCGCCCGCCGTGCCAGTACCCGACCTGCCGCCGCCGGCCGCGCCGCTGCCTGACCTCGCCGCTGTCTGACGCGCCGCTGCCTGGCACCGGACGCGCCGCTGCCCGAATGCGCCGCCGCCCGAATGCGCCGCCGCGCGGATACGGGGCTCGGCCGAATAGCACTGTTCGGGAGTCCTTTGGACCTGACTCGTTTACGACATCAGGGGAACTCCTCCAGCGCGCCCAGCAACCATGATCGACTCGGCATCCAGGAAACCGGCCCGTCCACCCGACCCGGATGCCGCGACTTTCAGGAACCCGTGTTGATCATCAACTGAGCAGCCGCACAGCCGCACAGCCGCCGGCCGCCGGCCGCACAGTCGCGTCTGCGGCGCATGGCGGCCGACGCACCTCGCTCCAAGATCGCGCTCGATCCTGGATGTAGTGGGGTCGGGTGAGACGGATGCCACTACTTCCAGGATGTTGCGCGATCTTGCAAGCGGAAGCGGCTGCCGAGGCCGCTCGGGCCCCGGTCGCTCGGCTCGTTCGCGTCGCTCGGCTCGTTCGGGCCGCGGTCGCTCGGCGCGCTCGGGTCACTGAGGGGCCTGAGCGGCGGTCGGGACTCGGTCGCCGGCTTCGGCGGCCCAACCGCCGGGGCTGATGTCGCCAACGATTCAGCTCCAAAGGACGCCAATGGAACTGTCCACCCCGGCCTCGATGACGATGCCCGGACCTCGGACCCGGATCCGGATCCGGACCTCGGATCGGGCCGGGGCCTCGGATCGGGTCGGGGCCTCGGATCGGGTCGGGGCCTCGGATCGGGTCGGGGCCTCGGATCGGGCCGGGGCCTCGGATCGGGTCGGGACCTCGGATCGGGCCGGAACATCGGACCGGGACCCGAACCCGGACCCGGACCTCGGACCGGACCGGACCCGGGCCCGAACCTGGACCCTGGACCCGGACAACGCCCGGGGCGGCGGCGGGTTCGGTGCTGTCTGAGTGATCGACATTGCACGGGGCGCGCCTGAGTTGGGTTGGGCGGCACCCCACCACTAAAGTCCCAGGAATGCCGGACATGGTGCAGCCCCAGGTCAAGTTGATCGCGTGGACCCAATTCGCGGCCCCGGACGACGTGCCGTGGTCGACCGACGCTGAGGGCGGCCAGGCGCTGGCCGAATTCGCCGGTCGGGCCTGCTACCAGTCGTGGAAGAAGCCGAACCCGGCGACCGCCACCAACGCCGGCTACCTGGCGCACATCCTCGAAGTGGGCCACCTGAGCGTGCTGGAGCACGGGTCGGTCACCTTCTACTTCACCGGGGTGTCCCGCTCGTTCACCCACGAGCTGATCCGGCACCGGCACTTCTCGTACTCCCAGCTGTCGCAGCGCTACGTCCCGGAGCGGGACGCGGCAATGGTCGAGCCGGCCGTCATCGCCGACGACCCCGAGCTGCACAAGAAGTTCGTGGAGGCCGCCGAGGCGAGCGTTCGGGCGTACACCGAGTTGCTGGAGGGCCTCGAGCAGCGCTTCTCTGAAGAGCCGAACCCGACGTTGCGCCGCAAGCAGGCCCGGCAGGCGGCCCGCGCGGTGCTGCCCAACGCCACCGAGACCCGGATCGTGGTCTCCGGCAACTACCGGGCCTGGCGGCACTTCATCGCGATGCGCGCCACCGAGCACGCCGACGTGGAGATCCGCGAGCTGGCCGTGGAGTGCCTGCGTCAGCTCCAGGGGGTCGCCCCGAACGTGTTCGCCGACTTCGTGATCACCACGCTGCCGGACGGCACCGAAGTGGCGGCCAGCCCGCACGAGGCGTCCTGAGCCCTTCCCCGGCGGGCCCCGGCTGGTCGTCCGCTAGGTTGGAGGGTATGACGCACGACCACCTCGACGCCGCGTCCCGCCCGGCGTCCCGCCCCTTCGGCCGGCTTCTCACAGCCATGGTGACCCCGTTCAGCCCGGACGGTTCCCTCGATCTCGACGGCGTCGCCCGGCTGGCCAGCCACCTGGTCGACGAGCAGGGCAACGACGCGCTGGTGGTCAACGGCACCACCGGTGAGTCGCCGACCACCACCGACGCGGAGAAGGAACACCTGATCCGGGCAGTGGTGGAGGCCGTCGGTGACCGTGCCAAGGTGGTCGCGGGCGTTGGCACCAACGACACCCGGCACACCATCGAGCTGGCCGCCGCCGCCGAGAAGGCGGGCGCGCACGGCCTGCTGGTGGTCACCCCGTACTACAACAAGCCGCCGCAGAGCGGGTTGCTGCGCCACTTCACCGCGGTGGCCGACGCCACCGGCCTGCCGGTGATGCTGTACGACATTCCGCACCGCTCCGGCGTGCCGATCGACACCGAGACGTTGGTCCGGCTCGCCGAGCACGGTCGGATCGTCGCGGTCAAGGACGCCAAGGGCGACCTGACCGCCACCAGTTGGGTCACCAGCCGGACCAGCCTCGCCTTCTACAGCGGCGAGGACGCCCTCATCCTGCCGGCGCTGGCCGTCGGAAGCGTGGGCGTGGTCGGCACCTCGACACACTTCACCGGGGCGCTGACCGCACAGATGATCGAGGCGTACGACGCGGGGGACATGCCGGCCGCGCTGGCCCTGCACCGGCGGCTGCTGCCGCTGTTCACCGGCATCTTCCGTACCCAGGGCGCGATCCTGGTGAAGGCGGGCCTGGCGTCGCTGGGCCTGCCGGCCGGCCCGGTGCGACCCCCGCTCGTGGACGCCACCGCCGACGAGATCGCCCAGCTGCGCGCGGACTTCGCGGCAGCGGGCCTGGAGCTGCCCGAATGAACGAACGACACGATGGACGTCGAGTAACGGCGTCGCAGAACGAGGTGGACGCGTGACCGAGGCGCACATCGAGGCGGAACTACCCCCGCCGCTGCCGGAGGGCGGCCTGCGGATCATCCCGCTCGGCGGGCTCGGCGCCATCGGCCGGAACATGACCGTCTTCGAGTACGACGGCAAGTTGCTGATCGTCGACTGCGGGGTGCTCTTCCCCGACGTCGAACAGCCCGGTGTGGACCTGATCCTGCCCGACTTCGGCCCGATCCTGGACCGGCTCGCCGACGTCCAGGCGATCGTGCTGACGCACGGCCACGAGGACCACATCGGCGCGGTGCCGTACCTGCTCGCTCACAAGCCCGACATACCGCTGGTCGGCTCACAGTTCACCCTCGCCCTGGTCGAGGCGAAGTTGGCCGAGCGGCGGATCCAGCCGTACACGCTGACCGTGCGGGAGGGCGGCCGTGAGCGGCTCGGCCCGTTCGAGTGTGAGTTCTTCGCCGTCAACCACTCGATCCCGGACGCCCTCGCGGTGGCTATCCGCACCCCCGCCGGCCTGGTGCTGCACACCGGCGACTTCAAGATGGACCAGCTGCCGCTGGACGGCCGGATCACCGACCTGGCCGGTTTCGCCCGGCTCGGCGCCGAAGGCGTCGACCTGCTGCTGTCCGACTCCACCAACGCGGAGATCCCCGGTTTCGTCACCCCGGAGCGGGAGATCGGCCCGGTGCTCGACTCGATCTTCGCGAAGGCCAAGGGCCGGATCATCGTGGCCTCGTTCGCATCGCACGTACACCGCGTGCAGCAGGTCTTCGACTCCGCCGCCGAGCACGGCCGTAAGGTCGCGCTGATCGGCCGGTCCATGGTCCGCAACATGGGCATCGCCCGGGACCTCGGCCTGCTCAACATCCCGGCCGGCCTGGTCATCGGGATCGAGGAGGCGACCACGCTGCCGCCGGAGCAGATCGTGTTGATGTCCACCGGTTCCCAGGGGGAGCCGATGAGCGCGCTGGGCCGGATGGCCAGCGGCGACCACCGGCACATCACGATCGCCCCCGGTGACACGGTAGTGCTGGCCTCCTCACTGGTGCCCGGCAACGAGACCTCGGTCTACCGGGTGATCAACCGGCTCGCGCGGGCCGGCGCGGTGGTCGTGCACAAGGACGTGGCCAAGGTGCACGTCTCCGGGCACGCCCCCGCCGGGGAACTGCTCTACCTGCTCAACGTGGTCCGGCCCAGCAACCTGATGCCCGTGCACGGCGAGTGGCGTCACCTGCGCGCCCACGCCCGGCTCGGCATCGAATCCGGCGTCGCCGCCGATCGGGTGGTGCTCTGCGAGGACGGCGACGTGGTCGACCTGGTCGAGGGCCGCGCCAGCCTGGTCGGGCACGTGAAGAGCCGGTACGTCTACGTGGACGGCCTCGCCGTCGGTGACGTCAGCGAGTCGCTGCTCACCGAACGGCGGATCCTCGGTGACGGCGGCTTCATCGCCACCACCGTGGTCGTCGACTCGGTCACCGGCAAGGTGGTCGCCGGCCCGACGCTCTCCGCGAAGGGTTTCTCCGAGGACCCGGAGGCGTTCAACCCGGTGGTGCCGCTGGTCACCGAGGCGCTCAACCGGGCTGCGGCGGACGGCATCACCGACCCGCACCAGCTTCAGCAGATCGTCCGGCGGACAGTGGGGCGCTGGGTCAACGACAAGTACCGTCGTCGGCCGATGATCGTGCCCACCGTCGTCGAGGTCTGACCGCACGCGTCACGATGCCCGTCCGCACACGAGGTGCGGGCGGGCATCGCCGGTTTGCCGATCGGGCTCGCCGTTGCGGGTCAGCCGCGCTGGAGCCGGCGTCGCAGGAGCAGCAGTCCGCCGCCGAGGGTCAGCAGCGACACGCCGATCAGGCCGTACACGATGGTGGTCGTGCCGGTGCGCGGCAGTTCCGTTGCCGCCGCGGCGGGCGTGGCCGGTGCCGTGGTCGCCGGCGTGGTCGGGTCGGCCGGTGGTGCGGTGGTGGTCACCCCGCCTCCGGATCCGCCGCCGGTCAGGCGGAGCGTCACCGAGGTGTCCGGGTTGGTGTACCGGTTGGTGGGCGTGAGCCAGAGCCGAACGCTCTTCGTGCCTCCGGTGGCCGCCATCCGCACGTCGAAGCTGTCCGTGGCGCCGTCGGCGAGGCGGCGCTCGCGCAGGATCTCGCAGCCCACACCGTTCATCCGGCCGCTGTCGGAGCACCCCGGTGCGGTGACCCGCACACCGTCCGGGGTGGCGACGTTCAACGAGTACCCGCCGATGTCGAACGTGCCGGTGTTCGTGACCCGGACCCGGATGGTCGCGGCGGAGTCGACGACCGGGCCGGCGGTGGCCCGTAGCCGCAGCGTCGTGCGGTCCGGCCAGTTGATCCGGAAGTCGGTGGGTCGGTCGGCGCGGCCAGTGGCGTCCCGACCGGCGACGGAACCCCACTCGGTCACCCCGAAGACCGGCTGCGCAGCCGATGAGGTCACCGTCATGCGGTACGTCCGATCGCCTCCGGCGGGCAGTTCCGCGCCGCCGCAGACCCAGGTCCTCGGCGCGCCGTCGCCGGCCCGGCAGTCGCCGCCGGCGGTCAGGTCGGCATCCTGTGGCAGGCGGAGCACGAAGAAGCCCTTCGCCGCTGTCCCACCCTCGTTGACGACAGTGACCTCCAGCGGACCCGACGGGTGCCACGGGTCGCCGCCGAGGAAGACGATGTCGGCCCGGGCCAGGATCGTCGGCGCGGCGCTCCCGGCCGTCGTGCTCGGCGAGACGGTCGGCTTCGCAGGGGCGGCACCGGCAACGGTCGGGGTGGCGAGGGCGGACAGGGCGAGCACGGCGGCACCGAGAATGCCGGACCGGAGCGGGCGGTTCATGACGACTCCCGAGGGGTTGCGGTGGGCTGACGGCGATATCACCCCGGTGCCGTTCTCCCGGTTGCGAGCTGTCGGATGTCGTGCAGTCGCGAAGCAACTGCAACCGTTGGCGCCGCTGGCGAATCAGGGCAGCGCGGCGACCGCCTCGGCGTACGCGATGCCGGTGGCGATGGCGGCGTCCATGAGGATCCGCAACTGCGCCGGGGCGACCCCGTGCGCCAGGTCGGTGGCCACATCGCCGGCCAGCACCAACTCGTCACCGAGGTCGTGCGCGTACGCCTTGGGCAGCAGCCGGTCGTGGTTCCAGGCGTTGCAGAAGGCGTACGCCTCGGCGCGGCGGGCCGCCGGCAGCCGGCGGTTGGCCATGGCGCGGGCGTGCAGCACCTCGCCGCGCTCACCGGCCCGCCGGAACTGGATCACCGTTCCCTCCCAGTGGCCGACAACTGTCTCGCCCTCGTCCACCAGGTACCGGTCGCCGCGCCCGTCCAGGATCCCGGTGATCATGCCGAGGGAGAGCGCTGACAACTCGCGTTCGCCCAGCTCGGGCTCGGCGTCGTCGTCGGCCTGGACGTCGGCCCGATCGGCGTCGGGCCCGTCAGGCTCGTCGTCGGTGGGCAGCGGGACCGGCGTCGCGAGCGGGCGTTCGGCCAGCCAGGCGGCCATCCGTCCGGAGTGGTGCCCCGTGCCGTTGCGCGCGTCGAAACTGCCTGCCAACTCGTTGGCCACCCCGAGCAGCAGCACCCCGAGCGTGGCGACGTCCAACTCGGTGGCAGTCCGCTCGCCGTACGCCGGCCGGGGCATCGTCCGCCCGCCCAGCCCCGCGTCGGCTGCCAGCCCGCAGACCAGTGCCCCGGCGGCGGCGAACTCCATGGCGGCGAGGTCGTCGGTCGGCCGGTCCAACCGGGGCAGCTGCTCGGCCAGAATGGCCAGCCCGCGCTCCAGGTGCCCGCCCAGCGCGCAGAATCGCAGGTGCGTGGCGAGGTGCGGGAACGCCGCGCGCTCCCGGCGGTGCCGGCGGTACGCCCGCACGTGCGCCGCCGCCGCCCGCGCCGGCTCGCCGGTGCGCAGTGCCGGCAGCAGACCGGCGACCAGGTCCCGCTCGGGCTGGTCGGTGCAGGATCGTGGGTCGCCGTCAGCTTCCCCGAGCTCGGTGACCGCTGCATGCCACTCGCCCCAGCCGGCCAGCAGTTCGGCACGCCGCGCCGAGGCGCAGCCCGGGCAGCCACCGGCCGGGCCCGGCCGTTTCCCGGACCACCGCTCGTACCAGTGCCGGGCGGTGGGCTCGTCGCCCAGATGATCGGCGATCCGGCAGTGCAGCTCCGCGACGGTCGGGGTGTCCGGGCCGTCCGCGCCGACGCGGTGGGCAAGGTCGTGCAGCAGGGACCGGGTCTGGTCCAGCCCGACCCGGGGGGTGCCGAGCAGCGCCTCGACCGCGTACCGCTGGTAACGCATCAGCAGCCCGGTCTCCGTCTCGCTGAGCAGGTCGGGTCGGTGGTCGGCGGCGGCCCGACAGCGCCGGACCGGCTCGACCAGACGCCACCGCTCCCCGTGCAGCAGGTACGCCTCGATCAGCGCGAACCGCGCGTCCATCCCGGACCGGACGTCGCCGGTGGCGTCGGCGCGCTCGGCGAGCCGCTCCAGGGCCACCTGCCGGGTCGGGCCGTCGGGGAGGTCCCGGGCCTCGGCGAGCGCGGCCTCCAGCGACGGTACGCGGCCCCGCGCGAGGCGGTCACCGGAGCCGGTCGGTGGCGTGCCGGTGCGGCTGCCGGTGACGTCGTCCCGGCCGGTCACGACGGCACCGCGCCGGGCAGTCGACGGACCGCCACGGCCAGTTGGCAGCCGGTGGAGATGCCACAGTCGAGCAGTTGATCGAGCTGGTGTGGGGTCACGCCGCGTTCCAGGTCGGTGATCACCTCTCCGTACACCCGGGCCCGGCCGTCGTCGGCGACGTGGACGAACGCCTTGGGCCAGAGCCGGTCGTGGTTCCAGGAGTTGCAGAACGCGTACAGGTCGGGCACCCGTTCGATGCCGAAGGTCGGATCGACCATCGTGCGGATCTGGAGCAGCTCCCCGTCCCCGCCGACGCGGAGGAACCAGATCAGGTTGTCGTCGAAGGTGCCCACCAGATCGCCGTCCGGGGTCGGGCCGACGGGCCGGCCCCGGGCAGCGAGCACCGCGGCGACCAGTTCGCCGGTCAGCGGACGCAGCGCGCCAGGGTGCCCGGCCAGCGGATCGTCCGGATCGCCTTCGATTTCCGGCGACGCCATGGGGCATCCCTTCTGAGGCGGATATCACGACCGGCGGTGGGGTTCGTGTTACGACGCGCGGACACGACCCGGAAAAGCGGGGATCTGCCCGGCCCCACCGTTACCGTGACTCTATGGCGGGCCGTACCTCTCAGGCGAGCCGGCGGCGCGGCGCGTCGCCGCGCGGTGGCACCAACAGTCGTGCCCGTCAGCCGGCGAAGAAGAACACCCGGGCACCGGTCCGACGTCGCACCACGCCGCCCCGGCCCGGCCCGGCGGTCTACGTCGGCCGTGCGGTCGGTGCACTGTGGATGGGGCTGGCGCACGGGATGGGCTGGGCGGTGCGCGCCGCTGGCCGGCAGGCCGCCTCGGCCCGCGACCTCGACCCGGAGCACCGCCGGGATGGTGCCGGGCTGCTCATGTTCGGGCTCGCCCTGCTCAGCGCGGTTGCGCTCTGGCTGTCCGGGGCGGGGCCGGTGGGCGCGCGACTGGCCGACACGATCCGGCTGTTCCTGGGCGCGATCTCGGTTGTCGTACCGGTGCTGCTGATGATCGGGGCGTGGCGGCTGATGCGTCAGCCGGCCGATCCGGAGCACCGGGGCCGTGGGCTGATCGGTTGGGGTTCGCTGCTGGTGTCGACCGCCGCGCTGCTCCAGATCGGTCAGGACCCGGTCGACCCGCTGGAGCGCGACTTCGCCGGCGGCCTGATCGGCGCGGGCGTCGGTGGGCTGCTGGAGCGGGCGGTCACCGCCTGGGTGGCGGTGCCGTTGCTCGTCCTGCTGCTGCTCTTCGGCCTGCTCGTCGTGACGGCGACGCCGATCAACAAGATCCCGGAGAGGCTGGGCCTGCTCGCCGGTGGGCTGGTGGGCGCACCGGAGGCGGATGAGGAGACGGACGAGGTGGCCGTCAAGCCGGCGCGCAAGCGACCGGCGAAGCGGATGCCCGCACCACTGGACCCGGACGACTTCGAGGACCTGGACGGCGCGGACCTCCAGGAAACCATGGTGCTGCCGCGCAAGTCTGCGGCGAAGGTGCCGGCGAGCCGGAAGCCGTCGGTCGAGCCGCCGGAGCACTCGCCCGCCCCGACCCGTGCCGAGCAGCTCGCGTTGACTGGGCTGTCCGGGGATTACACCCTGCCGCCGGCCAACATGCTCAGCGCCGGGGCCGCCGCGAAGACCCGCAGCAAGGCAAACGACGAGGTGATCGCCGCTCTCACCGGTGTGTTCGACCAGTTCGATGTGGACGCCGCGGTCACCGGCTTCACCCGTGGCCCGACCGTCACCCGCTACGAGGTGGAGCTGGGCCACGGCGTCAAGGTCGAGCGGATCACCCAGCTGTCCCGCAACATCGCGTACGCGGTGAAGTCACCGGACGTGCGGATCCTCAGCCCGATCCCGGGCAAGAGCGCCGTCGGCGTGGAGATCCCGAACACCGACCCGGAGAACGTCGCCCTCGGCGACGTGCTGCGCTCGCGCGCGGCGACAAGCGATCACCACCCGATGGTCGTGGCGCTCGGCAAGGACATCGAGGGCGGCTACGTGGTGGCCAACCTCGCCAAGATGCCGCACATCCTGATCGCCGGCGCCACCGGCGCGGGCAAGTCGAGCTGCCTCAACACTTTGCTGGTGTCCATCCTGACCCGGGCCACCCCGGACGAGGTGCGGCTGCTGCTGATCGACCCGAAGCGGGTCGAGATGACCGGCTACGAGGGCATCCCGCACCTGGTCACCCCGATCGTGACGAACGCCAAGAAGGCGGCCGACTCGCTGGACTGGGTGGTCCGCGAGATGGACATGCGCTACGACGATCTCGCCGCCAACGGGGTCCGGCACATCGACGACTTCAACCGCAAGGTCCGCAACGGCGAGATCACGGCTCCGCCGGGCAGCGAGCGCGAGATGCGTCCGTACCCGTACCTGCTGGTGATCGTGGACGAGCTGGCCGACCTGATGATGGTCGCGCCGCGCGACGTGGAGGACTCCGTCGTCCGGATCACCCAGTTGGCCCGGGCCGCGGGCATTCACCTGGTGTTGGCCACCCAGCGTCCCTCGGTCGACGTGGTGACCGGTCTGATCAAGGCGAACGTGCCGTCCCGGCTGGCCTTCGCCACCTCCTCCCTCGCGGACTCCCGGGTCATCCTCGACCAACCGGGCGCGGAGAAGCTGCTCGGCCGTGGTGACGGGCTCTTCCTGCCGATGGGCGCCTCCAAGCCGGTCCGGATCCAGGGCGCGTGGGTCACCGAGCGCGAGATCGCCGACGTGGTGAAGTTCTGCAAGGACCAGCGTGAGCCGGAGTTCCGCAAGGACGTGCTGGCCCCGGCACAGGAGAACAAGAAGAAGATTGACGAGGACATCGGCGACGACCTGGACCTGTTGGTGCAGGCGGTGGAGCTGGTGGTCACCTCGCAGTTCGGCTCGACCTCGATGCTGCAACGCAAGCTGCGGGTCGGTTTCGCCAAGGCGGGCCGCCTGATGGACCTGATGGAGACCCGGGGGGTGGTCGGGCCGTCCGAGGGGTCGAAGGCGCGCGACGTGCTGGTCAAGCCGGACGAGCTGGACGAGGTCCTCGCCGGCCTGCGCGGCGACGTGGACTGACCGGCGCTCGACCCCTGACGCGCGACGGGCCCGCCGGGATCCGGCGGGCCCGCGACGGGGGAGCGGTCAGTTGCTGATCAGAGCGCCGATGATCACCAGGCTGATGATCGCGGCGACGACGCTGGCCGCGGCGGCGTACCAGCCCAGCGGCTTGTCACCGAGCACCGCGCCGACGACGCCAGCGATGACGCCGAGCACGCCGAAGATGATCGGGTTGAGCAGCAGGGCCAGGACCGCGAAGACGAAGCCCACGATGGTGAGGATGCGGGCGGCGTTGCTGCGGGGACGGGCGGTGCTCGGCATGTCGGCCATGTCTTCCTCCGGGTGAGAGCCTGTCGTGACGAATCGATCACTACCCACTGTGGGCGCTCGTCACGCCTGCCCCGCGGGGCACCTCAGTGGAAGACCTTCAACCCGATCACGCCGGCGACCACCAGCAGGAGACAGAGGATTCGGGGCAGGCTCGCCGACTCGCCGAGCGCCAGCATCCCGATCAGCGCGGTGCCGACGGCGCCGATGCCGACCCAGACCGCGTAGCCGGTGCCGACGGGAATGTCCCGGAGCGCGTACGACAGCCCGGCCATGCTCAGCAGCAGGGTCACCACGAACACCACTGACGGGACCAGCCGGCTGAAACCGGCGCTGCGGTCCAGGGCGATCGCCCAGGCCGTCTCCAACAGTCCCGAGATCACCAGTACGAGCCAGGCCATCGCTTCACCTCACTGGAAGCGCCCGGCTGCCGCGCCGGGACGAGTCGAGTCTGCACGTCACGCGGGGCGTCTTGGCCTGACCGGGTACGCCCACCACTCGTCCGGAGCGGCCACGAGCATCGGCCACCGGTGCCGACGCTAGCACCGACCCCGGTGGCGGGGAGGTGACCATCACCACGGTCCGTTGACCTCCACTTGACTTCAACTTGCAGTATCGCCAGCATGACCATGCTCTACGCCGACCCCGAGGTCGCCGCCGCGCTGGACGCCGCCACTACTGTCGACGCCATGCGCGCCGCCCTCCTGGCCGCGTACGAGGGACGCCTGATCGCGCCGCCGCGGGCCGCCGCACCGCTGAACGGCGGTCGGATGGTGCTCACCGCCGGGCACCTGGTCGGCGAGTGGTACGGCTTCCGCTCGTACGACACCTTCGGTCATCCGCAGGGCGAGCAGTTGGTGGTGCTGCACGACGCCCGGACCGGGGCGATCCGGGCGGTCGCCGTCGGCGAGGAGTTGGGCTCCCGTCGTACCGGAGGGTTGGGGGGCCTCGCGGTCGACGCGCTGGCCCGTCCCGACGCCGCCACCCTCGGGGTGATCGGCTCCGGCCGGCAGGCATGGACCCAGGTCTGGGCCGCCGCCGCGGTCCGCCCGCTGCGTGAGGTGGTGGTGCACAGCCGTTCGGCCGCTCGCCGGGAGGCCTTCGCGGCCCGGGTCCGTGCCGAACTGAGGGTGCCGGCCCGTGCGGTGGCCGACCCGGGCGCTGCCGTCGCCGGGCGGGACCTGGTGGTGCTGGCGACCACCAGCCCGACCCAGGTGCTCTGCGCCGCCGACCTCAGCCCCGGAACGCACGTCAACGCTGTCGGTTTCAAGCAGCGCGACCGCAGCGAGTTCGGCACCGACCTGCTGGACACCGCCGACCTGCTGGTCACCGATTCACCGGCCCAGGCGGCGGACTACCAGCCGCCGATGCTGGCCGCCTCACCCCCGTACGCCGGACGGTTGCGCGACCTGGGCGGCATCCTCGCCGGCGCGGTCCCCGGCCGGACCACCGCGGACCAGATCTCCGTCTTCTGCTGCACCGGCCTGGCCGGCACCGAGGTGTTCCTGCTCGACGCGCTCACCCGGGTCGGCGTCGAGGCGCGCTGACCGGAATGCCGTTCGCCTCCGTGTCGACAGTCTCCGCCGCAGCCCGCGTGCGTGGGCTCACCCGACCGGCCCGGTACCCTCGGATGGTGTCTGCCACCTCTCCTTCTCCCGCTGACCACGCCGAGGGCCGTCGCGTCGCCCTGCTGACCCTGGGCTGCGCCCGCAACGAGGTCGACTCGGAGGAGCTGGCCGCCCGCCTGCACGCCGACGGCTGGCAGGTGACCACCGACGGCGAGGGCGCCGACGTGGTGGTCGTCAACACCTGCGGTTTCGTGGAGAAGGCCAAGCAGGACTCGATCCAGACCCTGCTCGCCGCCGCCGGAACGGGCGCCAAGGTGGTCGCCGCGGGCTGCATGGCCGAGCGGTACGGCCGGGAGTTGGCCGACAGCCTGCCCGAGGCCCAGGCGGTGCTGAGCTTCGACGACTACCCCGACATCGCCGCCCGGTTGAACGCCGTCGTCGCCGGCGAGCAGATCACCGCGCACACCCCACGGGACCGGCGCGAGCTGCTGCCGCTGACCCCTGTGCAACGCCGCGACAGCGGTGTCTCGCTGCCCGGCCACGGCACCGTGACCCGCACCGTCGTCGACACCGACGAGCACACCCCGGCCCACCTCCGTCAGGTGCTGCGCCGACGGCTCGACACCGGTCCGGTGGCCTCGCTGAAGCTGGCCAGCGGCTGCGACCGCCGCTGCGCGTTCTGCGCCATCCCGGCCTTCCGGGGGGCCTTCGTCTCGCGTACCCCGGACGAGCTGCTCGCCGAGGCGGAGTGGCTGGCCAAGACCGGCGTACGGGAGCTGGTGCTGGTCAGCGAGAACTCCACCTCCTACGGCAAGGACCTGGGTGACCCGCGCGCCCTGGAGAAGCTGCTGCCCCAGCTCGCCGCGGTGACCGGCATCGTCCGGGTGCGGGCCAGCTACCTCCAGCCGGCCGAGACCCGGCCCGGGCTGATCGAGGCGATCGCCACCACCCCGGGCGTGGCACCGTACTTCGACCTGTCGTTCCAGCACTCCAGCGAGCCGGTGCTGCGCCGGATGCGGCGTTTCGGCTCCACCGACCGGTTCCTGGAGCTGCTGGCGAGTGCCCGCGCCCTGGCTCCGGACGCGGGCGCCCGGAGCAACTTCATCGTCGGTTTCCCCGGCGAGACCCGCGCCGACGTCGATGAGCTGGTCCGGTTCCTGACCGAGGCCCGGCTCGACGCGATCGGCATGTTCGACTACAGCGACGAGGACGGCACCGAGGCTGCCGGCCTGCCCGGCAAGGTCTCCGCTGCGACGATCAAGCGGCGCTACGACCGGCTCAGCGCCCTCGCCGACGAGCTCTGCTCGCAGCGGGCCGAGGACCGGCTCGGCTCGACGGTCGAGGTGCTTGTCGACACGATCGAGGACGGCGTCGTGGAGGGCCGGGCGGCCCACCAGGCGCCGGAGGTGGACGGTTCCACCACCCTGGTCGCCCCGGCCGAGGGTGGGGTCGACCTGGCCGCGCTGCGCCCTGGCGATCTGGTGCGCGCAACGGTGACCGGCACCGAAGGGGTGGACCTGCTCGCTGTGCCGGATGAGATGATCTCGGCGGCGCCCGGCGCGGCACGGTGACGGCGGGCCCGAGCGGAGCGGGGGACCCAGGTGGTGCGGTGCCGGGAACGCCACGGCGGCCCGAGCGGAGTGCGGCGGTGACCGGGGCGACGGAGTCGACGCCGGGCCGGGTGGTGGCAGTGGTGCCGGTCGTCAACGCGGCCAACGCGTTGACCGCCCTGCGGCTGGTGCTGGTGCCGGTCTTCGCCGCCTCGGTGATCATGTCCGGGATGACCCACGCCGGTTGGCGGATGGCGGCCTGCCTGATCTTCGCTGTGGCCTCGGCGACCGACCTGGTGGACGGCTGGATCGCCCGCCGCTTCGGGCTGGTCACGTCGGTGGGCAAGGTGGCCGACCCGATCGCCGACAAGGCGCTGACCGGCGCGGCGCTGGTGCTGCTCTCCTGGTACGACCAACTGCCCTGGTGGGTGACCGCGCTGATCCTCGTCCGCGAGTTGGGCATCACCGGGCTGCGGTTCTGGGTGATCCGGCACGGCGTCATCGCCGCCAGCCGAGGGGGCAAGGTCAAGACCGCGCTCCAGATCCTCGCCATCGCCTGGTACCTCTGGCCGATGCCGGCCGCGCTCGCCACCGTCGGCCCCTGGATCATGGCCGCCGCCGTGGTGGTCACTGTCGCCACCGGCTTCGACTACATAGCCCAAGCCCTCCGCCTCCGCCGCCCCCGCTAACCCCACCCCACCCCACCCCCACCCCCCACTCCCACCCCCACCCCGCGGTTGATCATGAAGTTATTGCCCTCCGCGGCGGCGTGTCGTGACGCTAACTTCATGATCGACGCGCTTGGGTCGGGGTTGGGGGTTGGTGGGTGGGGAAGGAACTGGTGCATGGGGGCTGGGGTGTCGGCGGACGGTGGCGGCGTGGGTGGTGCTGCGGTGGGTGGTGCTGAGGTGGACGGGGCTGAGGTGGGCAGTGCGGCGGCGGGGGTCGTGCACCGGCTGGCCGAGCGGCACCAGACCCTGGCCACTGTCGAATCGCTCACCGGCGGGTCGCTGGCCGCTTCGATCGTGAACATCGCCGGGGTCAGCGGGATCTACCGGGGTGGCCTCGTGGTGTACGCCACCGAGCTGAAGGCGACTCTGGCCGGCGTACCCGCTGACCTGCTGTCCGAGCGGGGGCCGGTGGACCCGGAGGTGGCGGCGGCGCTCGCCGAGGGCGGCCGGCAGCGGTGCGGCGCGGACTGGGGGCTGGCCACCACCGGAGTCGCCGGCCCGGAGCCGCAGGACGGGAAGCCCGTGGGCCTCGTCTACGTCGCGGTCGCCGGCCCGAACGGCGGGGCGGTCCGCCAGCTCGACCTGGGCGGCGGGCGGGACCACGTCCGCGCGGCGGCCGTGGTCGAGGCGCTCCGGCTGCTCGCCGAGCGACTGGTCGACGCGACCCCGTGAACGCCAGGGCCGGAACCACGCGGGCCGGGACCCGGGCCGGAGCCACGGGCGGGACCATTCGGCGCGCTACGGAAATGGGCGGCGGCGCGCACCGGTGAGCCCGTCCCGACGAACCGACGGGCGGGGCGGGATGTCGCCCGGGCCCGCAACGGGTACGGTTGCGGGAAGGCTCCGACGTTCGGGGTCGGCGCGGTCCGCCGCGACCGGCCGCCCAGCGGCGGGCGCGAGGTATCCCTCAGGGGGAGGTGCGATGATCCTGCTACGCCGGGTGATCGGTGACGCACTGCGAGCGCGTCGGCAGGGCCAGCAGCGCACGCTGCGTGAGGTCTCCACCGCCGCCAACGTCAGCCTCGGCTACCTCTCCGAGATTGAACGCGGGCACAAGGAGCCGTCGAGCGAGCTGCTCGCCGCGATCTGCGACGCCCTCGGTGCCCGCCTCTCCGAGCTGCTGCGTGAGGTGAGCGACACAGTGGCGCTCGCCGAGCAGATGCCCGGGGTGCTCGTCTCGATGCAGGACGAGCCGGCCGACGCCGCAGCCAAGAGCACCAACCGGGGTGTCCGTCAGGTCACCTCCAACGGCACTGTCGCTGTCTCGGTCCGCCAGGACTCGCCGCTCAAGGCCACCCTGCGCAGCACCCGGGTCCGCCCGACCGAGCGCGACCGGGACGTGGTCTGCGCGGCCTGAGCCGCCGATCCCGTTGACCGTGGGCGGGCTGGCCCCGGCCGCGTAGGGTTGCTCGCAGGAGCCGCCGGTGCTGTCGACCGCCCCGGTACGGATGCCTCACTGGCGTTCGGCTGGGACGATGGAGACCTGCCGGTCACGGTCGGCCGGTCCAGCCGGCCCGGCCGTGGTGGAGCGACGCTACTGAGGGGATACCGCGGAGATGGCGAACCCGTTCGTCAAGGGTTGGAACTACCTGATGGCGCTCTTCGGTGCGAAAATCGATGAGCATGCCGATCCCAAGGTGCAGATCCAGCAGGCCATCGAGGATGCCCAGCGGCAGCACCAGGCGCTGGTCCAGCAGGCTGCCGCGGTGATCGGCAACCAGCGTCAGCTGGAGATGAAGCTGTCCCGGCAGATGACCGAGGTCGAGCGGTTGCAGGGCAACGCCCGGCAGGCCCTGGTGCTCTCCGACCAGGCCCGGGCCAAGGGCGACGAGGCTGAGGCGGTGCGGTTCGAGCAGTCCGCGCAGACGTTGGCCAGCCAGCTCGTCTCCGCCGAGCAGGCCACCGAGGACCTGAAGACCCTGCACGACCAGGCGCTGGGCGCCGCCGCCCAGGCCCGCCGAGCGGTCGAGAACAACTCGATGATCCTCCAGCAGAAGCTCGCCGAGCGCACCAAGCTGCTCAGCCAGCTGGAGCAGGCCAAGATGCAGGAGACGGTGGCCCGCTCGCTGGAGTCGATGTCGTCGCTGACCGCGCCCACCAACACCCCGTCGCTGGACGAGGTGCGCGACCGCATCGAGCGGCGGTACGCCAACGCGATGGGTCGCGCCGAACTGGCCGGCAACTCCGTCGAGGGCCGTATGTTGGAGATTCAGAAGGCCACCATCGACTCGGCCGGCTCCGCCCGGCTGGAGCAGATCCGGTCCAGCATGGCGGGGGAGCAGCTCGGCGGCGCGGCCCAGCGACCGGCAGTGCCGCAGGCCGAGAAGACCGGCCCGGCCAACGACCCGACGGCCGCCGCCCGGCTGGACGAACTGCGCGCCAGCATGGCTCGCGAGCGGGGCACCGGCGACCCGACCGCCGCCGGCTGAACGACCGGATCGAGGGGGTCACTGTGGCAGACGAGCGGACCCGGTACTTCCGGAGGCTGGGCCGGCTCCGCCGGTCGGCCCGACGGTGGAGCGTGCTGGCCGGTGGGCTCGGCGGCGCGGCGGTGGTGCTGACTCCGTACGCCGGCCTTGGTCTGCCCGACGCGGCCTGGGCCGGCGCCGCGGGCAGCGCGGTGGCGCTTGCCGCCTGGCGCTGGATCGACGTGCGCGCCCTGGCCGCCCAGCCGGCGCCCCCCGCTCTCGACCCGGCCGAAGCGGCGGCCCGGTCGCGGGCCCGACTGATCGCCGCCGTCGAGCGGCTGCCGGTCGGCCCGGGCGTGCTGGCCGAGGTACGCCGGGTCCGCTCCCGGATCGCGCTGCGCGGCACCAGCGCCGGGGAGCGGTGGGCCCGACTGGACCGGGCGGCGCTCACCCTGGCCGGGATGGCCCCCCGGCTCACCGGGCTGGCCGAGCCGGCCGTGCTGGAGGCCGCCGCCGCCGACCGCTCGCTGCGCGACCTGGCGGCGCGGGTGGCCAGCGTCGAACGCGCGCTGCGGCTGGCCCCGGCCGACGCCCGGCCACCGCTGGCCGAGGCGCACGCCGCGCTGACCGCTCAACTGGAGGGCGGGGTGGCCGCGTACGAACGGCTTGTGGTCGCCGCCGCCGGCTACCTGGCCGAGGATTCCCGACCGGAGACCGCCCACCCGGCCGCTGACCGGCTCACCGAGGCGACCGACCTGCTGCACGGGGTCGCCGGGGCACTTGCCGAGCTGCGGGCCGTCGGCACCCCGCTGCGCGCGCCGACGCGCTGACGGCGCACGCCCCGGGACGCCGCGCCGACGGCGCACCGCCGCGGGCCGGTCACCGCGGCGTCGTCACCAGGACCGGACCGGTGTACGGCGAGGTGCCCACGACGTTGAACGACCGGATCCGGTAGTGGTACGTCACGCCCCGGGCCAACCCGGTGTTGGTGAAGCCGCGCCCGGTCACCGTGAAGGTGGCCGTCGCCTGCTCGAAGGCCGGGTCGAGTGCCCGCTGCACGATGAACCCGGACCCCGGGCCGCCGGGCGTGCTCGCCTCCCAGGCCAGGATCACCGTCGCGGTGTCCGGCCCCGGTGCGCTGGCGGTGGCGCGCACCCCGCTGGGGGTTCCCGGCGCGGGCGGCGAGGTCACAGTGGCGACGGTCGACCACGCCGAGGCGGAGCCCAGGTAGGTGGTCCGCACCCGGTAGTAGTACGTGGTGTCCGGTGCCACCGCCGCGTCCAGGTGATTGTCGCCGACTCCGATCGCCGTGGTGCCCGGGCCGCTGGTGAAGGTCGGGTTGGTGGCCCGCTGCACGTCGATGCCGGTGGCGAACGAGCGGTTCGTCCAGCGCAGCGCCACGCGCAGCGGCGCGGCTGGCGGGAGCGCCGCGACCAGGCCGCTCGGCGCGGCCAGGTGCACCGAGGCGGGTACCCCGTTCGACCAGGACGAGTAGCTGACCGCGTTCTCCGCCCGGATCCGGTAGTGGTAGGTCACCCCGGGGGTCACCGTCGCGTCGGTGTAGCGGGTGGCGGCGGCCGCGACGGTGATCGTGGTGACCTCGCCGCCGAAGGTGGCGTCGGTGGCCCGTTGCAGCACGTGGCTGGTGGCGGGCGGTCGCCCGCCGTTGCTGGTCCAGGCCAGCGCGATCGCCGGTAGCGCGGTGGCCGAGCCGGACACCGGGGTGGCGGTCAGCCCGGTCGGCGCCTTCGGCGTCACCCGCAACACCAGCGGCCTGCTCATCCCGCCGTCGCGGTGGCCGGCGAGCTGACTGTGCCAGCGGTACTCCCAGCCCAGGTTGACCAGTTGGTTGACCACAGTGGCCGGTCGACCGTCGATCGGGCTGACCGGCGTCGACCCGGTCCGTGCTCCGGCCCGGCGGCAGGGGTCGAGCAGCCGGACGCTGTCCCCCAGCTTGAACGGCAGCGTCGGCGCGACCGGGCGCAGCGCCACCACCACGTCCTCCCGCGGGTTGACCCGGACGACTCCCTTCCAGCCCAGCTCCGTGCCGTGCGGGAGTCGCAGCGTGCCGTCCCAGCCAACCCGGTTGATCACCTGCACGTCGCAGCCGGCGATGTGCAACGGCTCGGTCTGCCGGACGTTGCCGCTGATCCGCCAGAGCTGCGTGCCGTCGGTGGGGGAGCCCACCGGCACGGCGGGGTCGGTGGCGAAGAGCACCTCGGTGACCGGGTCGGTCGCACCGAGCGGCAGCGTCGTCGGGTTGAGCGGCCCGGCGTGTGGGTGCCCGACGCCGAGCCGGCCCGCCGACCGGCCGTGCTCCGGCTCGACGATCTGCTGTGCGGTCTTCACTGCGATCGGCACTGTCACCGGGCCGGTGCCGGCCGTCGGCGTGAACGTCACTGTGGTGGCGTGCACCGGCACCGTCGTCTGCGCCGGGGTCCGGGTGCCGAACGCCGGGTCGTACGCCGGCTGCGGGACGATCGGCGGGCGCTGGCTGGCCGCGTACGCCAGGGGTAGCCGTTCGCGCAACCGGCCCAGGTCGTACGGCGGCTCGGGCGTCCCGGTGACCCGGAACTGGAGCAGTGTGCGGGTGTTCGGGCCGTATCCCGGTTCGGTCGGGGGCGGGCCGCCCTCGGCGCTGCGGTCCGGGGCGTCGGTGTGCTGGTCGTAGCGACTGTCGAAGCCGGGCAGCGGGGCCGGAGCGTCGTTGTAGAGGATCAGCGTGCTGCCCGGTGGCACGGCGGAGAAGTCGACGAGCACGTCGGCGCGTTCGCCCGGGGCGAGCAGCACTGTGTGTCCGTCGACGTTCAGCACCGTCGGGTCGAGCCGGTCGTAGCGGTAGCCGATCGGTTGGTTCGGCAGCACCACCGGCGCCGGCAGGAGGCCGGCCTCGTTCCCGATCTGGATGAACTCCGGGCCGGCGGCGCGCGGGTCCGGCACACCGCCGTCGCGTCCGTCGGTCGGCCAGCCCGCCGGACGGTCCGCCGCCCGCGCGGCCGGCACCATCGGCACCTCACCGGCGGCGGGGTCGGCGAGCGCGCCGTCGGCCGTCCACATCGCCGTGTCGGAGCGGGCGCGGTAGAGCTGGAGGTTGAGGCTGCGGTCCAGGCAGGCGTTGAGGATCCGGAACCGGTACGCGCGCGGCCGCACCTCCAGGTACGGGTAGGCGACGCCGTTGACGAGCGGGGTGTCGCCGTACGCCTCGGGAACTGCGGACGGATGCGGCACGCCGGGGCTCAGCGGCGGCTCGTCCGGCGCGCCGACCGGATCGTGGTACGGGTTCGGCACCCAGCCGTCGGCGCGGGCGTCGGCATGGGCGTCGGCCGGGGCGGAGTTGCGGGACCAGGGTCCGTAGTCCCACCGCCCGGTGGGGTTGCGTCCGCCGGAGCGGTACGGGTTCTGCCGGGGTTGGTAGACGTGCGGGTGCCAGAGGCTGCCGAGGGCGCCCCAGCGTTCCCGGTCCCAGGTGGGGTCCTCGGCGGCGAGCTGGGTGTCGTCCGGAACGAATGTCTTGTCCTCGATCACCAATGGCACCTGGTCGGCCGGCAGCACCGCGTCGGCGACGAGTTGGTCCTCGGCCGGGTCGGTGAGCAGATAGAGCGCGAGCTGTCCGCCGTAGACGGTGAGCCGGGCCAGGCCGAGGGTGTTGTCGTGGAACCACAGGAGGCGGCCGCTCTGCTCGTTCGGGAAGTAGAGAGTGGTGGCGCCGGCGCCGGGGGCCGGCATGTCCGGCACGTGGGCCAGGCCGGGCCCGGTCGGGTACGGGGTGATCTCCCCGGCCGGGGTGATCCACTGCCCCGGGTTGCCCGCGCTGGTCCAGCCGGTCTGCGCCCCGGCCAGGTGCAGCACGGCCCGGTTCTGCGGGTACGGCGCCGGTCCGTCCAGTGGGCCCAGACCGGCCCCGTCGATGGTGTCGTCGACGGGCAGGAACAGCTCGCCGGAGCGGCCGGCGGGGAGCTGGTTGATGAACTTCACCCGGACCGGTCGACCGCGACGGGCGTAGATCATCGGCCCGAGGTGCCACTGTCGCTCCGGAGGCGCCACAGTGTTGTGTCCGGCCGGGTCGGTGCCCAGGTTGAGTTGCCGGTAGCCGCGCAGCCGGGTGACCGGCAGGTCCCGGTGCAGCCGCTGGGCGTACTCCTGTAGGCCGATCTCGTAGTAGTCGCAGCCCGGATAGCTGATGGTGTCCGGCACCGCCACCGGCAGTTCGCTGCCGAGGTCGCCGTGGCCTGGCTGGCCCGGCACGGGCAGTGGGTCGACGAACTTGCGCAGCCCGGTCCCGGCCACCACCTGCCCGTCGGGGCCGCGGGTCGGGCGGGGGCTGTACGCGAAGTTCGGCACCGGGCCGAAGTAGCGGGGCACGACGGCCGGGTCCAGGCTCGGCGTGACGACGGCCTCCTCGGCGGTACGCGGGGTCGGCACGGACGCCGCCCGGCCGTCGGCGTCGGTGTCGCGGGTGGTCCGCTCGAAGAAGGTGGAGCGGAGTCTGCGGAACATCGCCATGACTCTCCCCGGTTCGGGGCGCGAGGGCCGCCACCCCGGCGTGGGGGACCTCGGCACTCTGCTGACGGTCGGTGAGCGCTCAACCGCAGCATGCGACTCCGGCGGCCGGTTAGGAATTACCCAATCGTCCGTTTCTGCCATGGGTCCCGTCTGGCGGGAGCCTGGTCAGTCGGAGGACGACGGACCCGGACGCTCGGGCTGGCAGACCGGGCACCAGTAGGTGACCCGTTCGCCCAGCTCCTCCTTGCGGATCGCGGTGCCGCAACGGCGGCAGGGCTGGGCGCGGCGGCCGTACACGTAACTGGTCTGCCCCCGGTGCAGGGAGCCGGTGCTGCTCTGCGTCCACCGGCCCCGGTTGGCGGCGAGCAGCCGCTGTGCGAGGGCCACCAGGCCCGGCAGGTCGGGCACTCCGCCGACCGGGGTCCACGGTGACACGCCCCGCAGGAACAGCACCTCGCACTTGTAGAGGTTGCCCACGCCGGCCAGGTTGCGCTGGTCGAGCAGCGCCTCGCCGATTGTCTGCTCCGGGTGCTCGGCGAGCCGACGGACCGCCTCGGCCGGGTCCCAGTCGGCCCCGAGCAGGTCGGGGCCGAGGTGGCCGACCAGTTGGTCCTCCTCCGAGGTCGGCACCAGGGTCACCTCGTGCAGGTGGTAGCCGACCGCGACGGCGCCGGGGCTGCGCAGCACCACCCGGATCAGGTGCGCGGGCCGGCCGCTCCAGCGTTCCCCCGGGGCGTACGCCCGCCAGGCGCCGTCCATCCGCAGGTGGGAGTGCAGGGTCCAGTGCTCCTGGGTCGGGGCGTCGAGCCGCAGCAGCAGGTGCTTGCCCCGGCTGGCCGACTCGCGGACGGTCCAGTCGGTGAGGTCCGTGGTCGCCAGTTGTGGCACCCGGAAGTCACTGCCGGTGATCCGCGCGCCGGCGAGCGCACGGTGCAGCACGCGCGCGGTGTTCCAGACTGTGTCGCCTTCGGGCACCCTGCCATCCTCCCTCTTTCGAGCAAGATTCGCATGTGTCGCTATTTGTACTCAGGTTCCTCATGATCTCCCGACATGCGAAGGTCAGGGGGTTCTGAGGAGAATGCCCATGACGCGACCCTGTTGTCGTATCCCATCCGTCGCCCTCATCGCCACCCTCGCCCTCCTGCTCACCGCAGCGCTCCTACCCCCGGCCGGCCCTGCGCCGGCCGCACCCGGCGGCGCTCCGATCACCCTCGTCTCCGCCGCACCCGGCGACGAACTGTGGAGCGCCGACCTCACCATCGTCGACGGCGACGATGTCAACGTCCGGCGTACCAGCGCCGGCCTCCGCCTGCGGGAGGCCCGGTCCAACGGGCGCGGCGCCCGCAGCCCGCACAGCGCGGTAGCCGAGGGGATGCTGCTGACCGCTCCCCGCACCCTCGCCCGACCGGCCACCCGGGTCCGTGCCGAGATCAACGCCGCGGTTCCGGCCGGGGCGACAGTGGAGGCGCAGGTCCGCGGCTGGCGGGCCGCCGGCTGGACGGAATGGCGGGCGGCCACCACCGGCGCGGTCTTCGACCGGCCGGTCAGCCGGGTGCAGACCCGGGTGGTGCTCACCGCCCCCGATGGCGGCGCCACGGCGACGGTACGGGGCGTGCAGCTCACCGCCGACGCGAACGCCGCCGTCTCCGCCGCCACGCCCGGCCGCACCTACCGGGTGTACGCCACCCGCATCGGGCTGGTCGGTGAACTGACCGCCAACGGCCGTACCGTGCAACCCCGGGACCACTTCGCGGCGCTGCCGTCGCGGCGCGGCCTTTCCCCGCTCAACACCGGCGACTACACGGTGCGGGTCTGCACCACGAGCGGCTCGCGCTGCGAGTACGCCCCGGTCTGGGACGTCGGGCCGTGGAACACCCGCGACGACTACTGGAACCCCTCATCGGTCCGGGAGAACTGGAAGAACCTGCCGCAGGGCCGGCCCGAGGCGCAGGCCGCGTACCAGTCCGGCTACAACGGTGGACGGGACCAGTTCGGGCGGACCGTGCTCAACCCGGCCGGCATCGACCTGGCCGACGGCACGTTCTGGGACGGGTTGCGGCTGACCACCAACGCCTGGGTGGACGTCGCCTACCTGTGGACCGGAGGCGGGCCGCGCGGCGTGGTCGGCGATGGCCCGCTCAACATCCGCACCGGGGCCGGCACGTCGTACGCGACGCGTGGCCTCGCCGCCCGGCTGGCCCACGTGCCGATCCAGTGCTACGTCACCGGTCAGTCGATCGCCGGCCCCTACCGGACCACCACCCGCTGGAACCGTCTCGCCAGTGGCCAGTACGTCAGCCACGCGTACATCTCCAGCGTGTACGGCGGAAGCGTGCCGGTCTGCTGAGCCGCGCTCACCCCGTCGGGCGCCCCGTCGACGTCAGGGGCGCTCGTCGGGGCGAGCCGTGCGCACCATGTCCTGGTAACGCGGGTGGCTGGCACCGTAGACGGCGTAGTTGAGACGGGCGTGCGTGAGGCTCAGGTCGCCGTTGGGACCGCCCCGGACGGCGTCGGCGTCGGCGTCGGTCTGGCCGTCGTCGGTCCAGAAACAGACGGGGCAGGTCCCCCCGCCGGTTCGGGATGCACAGCAGGGACAGCCCACAGGAACCACATGCTCACCCACCGGAGAAGCATTCCACAGTCGAACATCAGCCCGATACCCGCAGGAGGTCCCCCGGGGAGGTCGCGAGGAGGTCCGCGGCCCGCCCGCCGTTGACAGCGACAGCGACCAGGCCGGCCGAATCGACGTACGCCACCAGGCCACCGGCCGGGGCGTCGCCGAAGGTCCGACCGTGCACCGCCACAAGGGCCGGCACCGGCCCCGGCGGGCCCACCCGGAGCGTGGCCGGCAGCGGATCGAGCAGCTCGGCCGGGGCGGCCAGTTGGACGTTGCCGAAGTGGTCCACGGTCAGCACCTCTGCGGTGAAGCCCTCCGCGTCGCGGGTCACCGTCGGCGTCGGAAGTCGCACCAGCCCGGCCGGGTCGACCGGCGGGCCCGCGTCGGCCAGCGGCGCGCCGAGCGCCAGCCGGGCCGCCACCGGCGCGAAGACGTCGCGGCCGTGGAACGTGTCGGACACCCGGGGCGCAAGCCAGCGCGACCCGGTCAGCTCGACCGCGTCGGTCACCCCACCGAGCGCGGTGGCCGCGTCCAGCAGCAACCCGTTGTCCGGGCCGACCAGCAACCCGCCCGGGGTGGCCAGGGCGACTCCCCGTCGGGCGGTGCCCACGCCCGGATCGACCACCGCCACGTGCACTCCCACCGGCAGGTACGGCACGGTCTGCGCCAGCACGGCGGCACCGCGCCGGACATCCGCCGGCGGCACCAGATGGGTCACGTCGATCACCCGGGCGGCCGGCGCGATCCGGGCGACGACCCCGTGGCAGGCGGCCACGAAGCCGTCGGTGAGGCCGTAGTCGGTGGTCAGCGAGATCCAGGGCACTGCGGACATGCCCGCAGGCTAGTAGAACCGCGGCGTGCTGGCGGATACGGGACAGCGCAGTGGCCGACCGGCCCCTCCCGCCGCCGGAGGACGTTGGGCAGACTGCCCTGGTGACAACTCGGAACCTCCCCGCAGTCGGAATCCTGCTGGTCGCCGTCGCCCTCAGCGCCGGTTGTGGCAGTGACGACGACGGCAGCCCGACCGCGAACCCGTCCGTCTCGTCCGAGGCGGCCCCGACCGGCCTGCCGACGCCCCAGACCGCACCCAGTGCCGACGGCACGACCCCGCCCTCCGCCGCCGCACAGGGCACGACGCAGCGGCGGCCGGCCAGCCCGCCGCCGGTGGTGCTGCCCAAGCGCCCGGCCGCTGCGCCCGGCGCGAAGCAGGTGGTCGACGCTTTCCGGGCCGCCGGCCTGAAGGTGCCGCGCCCGAAGGACCGCTCGGTCGACTGTGGGCCGGACGGCCTCGGCCTGGGTTGTTCCGAGCTGATGGCTACCGACGCCGTCACCGTCTACGTCTTCCCGGACGAAACCAGCGCCAGCGACATCGCGGAGACCTGGGCTGGCCAGTCGTACCGGCGTGGCGCCGTGGTGCTGAACTACCTGGAGGCGAAGACCCCGGCCGCCGACCGCCCGCGCTACGAGAAGGTGCTCAACGACCTGCACTGAGCGCTGACACGTCGGCGTGGCCGAGACGTGCTGTTCTATTGGCTGTGATGTCTGTGAGTCATCGTGATGACTCACAGACATCAGGCTCTGTACGGCTTTGCCCTCGGCGGAGGTTTGGCTGGCCGGTTGGGCATCGGGCGCCGATCGGCGCGTGCGCTCGTTCGCGTTGCTCGACCGGCAGCCGTGCACACCCGGCACACAGTGGTGGGCCGTCACCGAACTGTCAGCCGCGCAGGCGCAGGCCGCGGGGGGTGGCCCGGAAGCCGGCGGCGGTCAACGCGTCCCGCAGCGGCGACGAGTGCACCGCCTCGCCATCGGCCCGCTCCACCGACATCGCGCCCAACGCCCCGGAGTGGACGGCGTCGGCGAGCGCCTTGCCGGCCGCGCCGAGCGTGTCGGTGTCGTCGGTGAAGGAGAGCAGCGTTCGGCCGCCGCGTTCGACGTAGAGGACGAGGTCACCACCGACCTGCACCACCAGGGCACCGGCCTTGCGACCGGCCCGGTGCCCGGTCGCCGGGGTGGCACCGTCGCCGGAGTCGATCACCCGTTCCGGCCAGGGCAGCGCCGCGCCGTACGGGTTGGCCGGGTCGGTCGCCGCGAGCACAGTGGCCACCGTGCCCCGACCCCGGCCGTCGGTCGGCTCGGCCAGCGCGCGCAGCCGGTCCACCGCACCGGGTACGGCGAACTGCGCCGCCCCGAGCCCCTCGACGAAATAACCCCGGCGGGCCGCGCCGCGCTCCTCCAGCGCCGACAGCACCGGGTAGACCGCCGAGAACCCGCCGACCACCTGCTCGGCCATCACCGCCCCCCGGGTGACCACCCCGTGCCGCTCCAGCAACAGGTCGGCGAGCGCGGCGGCGCGCCGGGTCGGGTCGAGGTCCCGATCCGGGAGACGCGACCAGCGGCCGGCGACCGTCGGCGGGCCACCCCGGGTCGGCAGCGCCACCCGACCGGGCCGCCGGTAACGAGTGCGGGGCGCGGACGGCCGGGAGCGGTGCGCGCCGCCGGCACCGAGCACCGCGCGCAGCGGGGCGAGGGTGTCGTTGCTGAGGTGCCCCGCCCAGACCAGATCCCAGATCACAGTTGTCAACGCGGCGTCGTCGGTCGACCCGACCCGGTCGGCCAGCGGGCGGAAGAAGAGCGCCTGCCCGTCGCCGAGCGCGTCGAGCACCGCGTCGTGCAGCGGGGTACGGGTCAACGCCTCGTCGGGCGGCGGGAGCAGCAGCGGCGCGGCGTCCGCGTACGCCAGGGTGACCCAGCCATCGCCCCCGGAGATCGCACCCGAACCCGCCCAGAGCACCTCCCCGCTGGCGCACAGCTCGTCGAGCTGGGCGGGGGAGTAGTCCGCGACCCGGGCGGGCAGCACCAACCGCTCCAGCGCGGACGCCGGCACCGCAGTGCCCTGCAACTGCTCCACGGTGGCGGCGAGCGCCTCCACACCTCGGGCGGACGAGCCGACCTGCTGCCAGCGCGGCAGGAACGTGGCGAGGGCCCGGGGCGGCACCGGCTCGATCTCCCGGCGCAGCGCGGCGAGGGAGCGGCGGCGCAGCATCCGCAGCACCTCGGCGTCGCACCACTGGGCGCCGGCGGAATCCGGAGTGAACTCACCGGACACCACCCGCCCGGTGGCGCCGAGCCGGCGCAGCGCCTGCTCGACCACGAAAACCCCGAGCCCGAACCGGGCCGCGCAGCTGGCCGCGGCGAACGGCCCGTGGGTGCGGGCGTAGCGGGCCACCAGGTCACCGAGCGGGTCGGCCACCGGGGCGAGGTACGCCTCGGCCACCCCCATCGGCAGCGCCACGCCGAGGGCGTCGCGCAGGCGGGCGGCGTCCTCGACGCCCACCCAGCGCTGCTCGCCCGCGATCCGGACCCGCAGCACCCGGCGGGTGGCCTCCAGCTCGCTGAGCCACGTCTGCGGCACACCCCGCTCGGTCAACTCGGCGTCGCTCAGGTCACCGAGCACCCGTAGCAGCTCGACGACGTCCTCGGCGTCGCGGGGGCGGCGCTGATCGGTAAGCCACCGCAGCTGCCGGTCGGTCTCGATGAGTACCGCCGGGTCGAGCAGCTCCCGCAGGTCAACCCGGCCGAGCAGTTCGCCGAGGAGCGTGGAGTCGAGGGCGAGGGCGGCGGCGCGGCGCTCGGCCAGCGGGGCGTCGCCCTCGTAGAGGAACGCGCCGACGTAGCCGAAGAGCAGCGACCGCGCGAACGGCGACGGCGCGCTGGTCTCCACCTCGACCAGCCGAACCTTGCGGGTGGCCAGGTCGCGCATCAACCCGGCCAGCGCGGGTTGGTCGAAGACGTCCTGGAGGCACTCCCGAGCCGCCTCCAGGGTGACCGGGAAGTCCGCGTACTCGCGGGCGACGTCGAGCAGTTGCGCGGCGCGTTGCCGTTGCTGCCAGAGCGGTTGGCGGCGGCGCGGGTCGCGGCGCGGCAGCAGCAGCGACCGGGCGGCGCACTCCCGGAAACGGGCGGCGAAGAGGGCGGAGGTGCCGACCGACTCCTCCACGAGCTGGGTGATCTCGTCGGGCTCGAAGACCACCACGTCGGCGCCGGGCGGCTCGTCGGCGGTGTCCGGCAGACGCACCACGATGCCGTCGTCGGAGGGCATCACCTGCGCGTCGACCCCGTACCGCTCGGCCAGCCGGCGGCCCACCGCGAGGGCCCAGGGTCCGTTGACCCGGGCACCGAGCACGCTGTGCACGGCCAGGCGCCAGTCACCCAGCTCGTCGCGGAACCGTTCGACCACTACCGTGCGGTCGTCGGGCAGCGAGCGGGTCGCCTCCCGCTGCTCGCGCAGGTAGGCCATCAGGTTGCCGGCGGCCCAGTCGTCCAACCCGCCGTCGCGCAGCGCGGCCAGGGCCGCCTCGTCGGTCTGGCGCAGCAGGGCGCGCACCCGGGCGCCGATGGCCCGGCCCAGCTCCACCGGCCGACCCAGCTGGTCGCCCTTCCAGAACGGCATGCGCGCGGCCTGGCCCGGGGCGGGCGACACCAGCACCCGGTCCGGAGTGATCTCCTCGATCCGCCAGGAGGACGAGCCGAGCAGGAAGACGTCGCCGACCCGGGACTCGTAGACCATCTCCTCGTCCAGCTCGCCGACCCGGGCGGCCCGCTCGGCGCCGGCCAGGAACACCCCGAACAGGCCCCGGTCGGGGATCGTTCCGCCGCTGGTCACCGCGAGGCGTTGCGCTCCCTGGCGGCCGGTGAGCAGATCGGTGGCCCGGTCCCAGACCAGCCGGGGACGCAGCTCGGCGAACGCCGTGGACGGGTAGCGGCCGGAGAGCATGTCGAGCACTGCGTGCAGCGCCGAGTCGGGAAGCTCGGCGAAGGGAGCGGCCCGGCGGACCAGCACCGCCAGGTCGCCGAGCGGCCACGGCTCCAGCGCCACCATCGCGACGATCTGCTGGGCCAGCACGTCCAGTGGGTTGCGCGGGTAGTGCAGCTCCTCGATCGCGCCGGCGGTCATCCGCTCGGCGACCACCGCGCAGGAGAGCAGGTCGCCGCGGTGCTTGGGGAAGACCACCCCCCGCGAGACCGCGCCCACCTGGTGCCCGGCCCGGCCGACCCGTTGCAGGCCGGCGGCCACGCTGGGCGGCGCCTCGATCTGCACCACCAGGTCGACCGCGCCCATGTCGATGCCGAGCTCCAGGCTGGAGGTGGCCACCACCGCCGGGAGCTGGCCGGACTTGAGCGCCTCCTCGATGTGCTTGCGTTCCTCCCGGGAGACGCTGCCGTGGTGGGCGCGCGCGATCACGGGCGCCGCGCCGGTGGCCGCGCCGGACTGGGCCATCACCTCGGCCGGCGGCCGGTTGCGCACCGGACCGGCGGGGCCACCCCAGCGCTGCGCGCCGGAGGCCGGGTCGCCGTCGCCCGCCGGGTCGTCGCCGGTCGGCAACCCCTCCGGTACGCCGATCGCGCCCTCGCCCGACGCGGACGCCGCCACCGCCTCGGCGGCGAGCTCGTTGAGCCGGGCGCAGAGTCGCTCGGCGCTGCGCCGGGAGTTGGTGAAGACGATTGTCGAGCGGTGCTGCCCGATGAGCGTGAAGACCCGCTCCTCCACGGCCGGCCAGATCGACGCCCGACGTGGCCCGGGGCCGCCGAGGTCGTCCTCCGGTGGCTGCTCCTGCTCGTCCAGGCGGGTCATGTCCTCCACCGGGACCTGCACGCTGACCTCGATGGTCTTCGGGGTGGCCGGCTGCACCACGTCGACCGGGCGGGCACCGCCGAGGAACTGCGCGCAGGCGTCGATCGGCCGGACGGTGGCCGAGAGGCCGATGCGCTGTGCCGGGGCGGGCAGCAACTCGTCGAGGCGTTCGAGGGAGAGGGCGAGGTGGGCGCCGCGTTTGCTGCCGGCCACCGCGTGCACCTCGTCGACGATCACCGTCTGGACGCCGCGCAGCGAGTCGCGAGCCGCTGACGTGAGTAGCAGGAACAGCGACTCGGGCGTGGTGATGAGGATGTCCGGCGGCGTGCGGGCGAAAGCTCGGCGCTCGTCGGCGGGTGTGTCGCCGGTGCGCATGCCGACGGTGATGTCGGGCGGTGCGACGCCCAACCGGGTGGCCGCCTGCCGGATGCCGGCCAGCGGGGCGCGCAGGTTGCGCTCCACGTCGACGGCGAGAGCCTTGAGCGGGCTGACGTAGAGCACGCGGCACCGTTGGCGGGCCTCGGCCGGTGCTGGCTCGCGGGCGAGTCGGTCCAGCGACCAGAGAAAGGCCGCGAGCGTCTTGCCCGAGCCGGTGGGCGCCACCACCAGCGCGTTGCGGCCGGCGGCGACCGACCGCCAGGCGCCGGTCTGCGCGGCGGTCGGGGCGGCGAAGGCGTTGTCGAACCAGGCGCGGGTGGCCGGGCCGAACCCGGCCAGCACCGCGCCGGCGTCTGCCTCTGCCCCGGTCACCGGTCCATCGTGCCCCGCCGGTCCGACATCCACGAGCGACCTCACGACGGAATGAGCCAGCAAAAGGCAAAAAGCGTGGAACGTGCGCTTAATACGTTAAGTCTCACTTAACTGCTTGCTTCTGAGGAGCAACATAAAGTAACTTCACTCGCAACGCGAACCGGGGTGAGGTGATCTGATGGCCGGCGAGCAGCGCACTGTCGAACCGGGCACCGACGTGCTGATTCGCAAGGTCGACAGCCACCTCGCCGCGCTCCGCGCCGGTCTGCACGGCCCCGAGCTGGCGCTCGCCGAACGCCTCGCCCACTGTCTGCGCGAGATGGTTCTCTGCACCGCCCAGGCCAGCGCCGCCGACCGGGGTCAGGTCCGCGTTGCCGTGCACTACTTCGTGCTGCGTCGCGAGAGCCGTGGCCGCCTGCTGTCGGTGCGGTCGCTGACCGCCGCCGAGCGGGTGGTCGACCGGGTCGCCCGCCAACTCGGCCGCCTCGACCTGCTGGCCGAGCTGGGCCGTGAGCGCCCCACCCCCGACGACGCGCAACCCTTCAACAACGCCCTCCTGCACTGACAGACCCCCCCACCCCACCCCCGACCCACCCCCACCCCCACCCCGCCCCGCCCCGTCGATCATGGAGTTGTGGTGGGGGACAAGGGCCCTGAAGCAGGCCAAACCAGGCACCACAACTCCATGATCCACGGGGGCGGCCTGTTCGTTCCCGCGATCTTGCACGTGCGGTCGCGGCACAGGGGGCGTTCCGTGCGTCTCGACAGCCGGAACTGCACGATCGGCGCGGGCGGGGAGGTTGCGAGTCCGGGGTGCGGTTGAGGCGCGCCATGCGGCTGGCGGGCGAATTCCGGCAAAACCGCCCGGCGGGGGAGGAACTGGCGTCTGATCGCTGCTAGGCGCCACCGCTGCCACGGGCGTCGGCCATGTCGGATCGGGAGCGCAGGTGCTGGTACTGCTCGTCCTCCATCTCGTGGCGGCCCTCGCCGCGCCCGTGCTCGTCCGCTGGTGGGGTCCGCGCGCGTGCTACCCGCTGGCGCTCGCGCCGGCCGCCGCGTTCTGCTGGGCGGCGGCTCGCACCCCGGCCGTCGCCGACGGCGGGGCGGTGGTCGAGACGTACCCGTGGATCCGGCAGTTGGGCCTCGACATCGCGTTCCGGCTCACCACGCTGTCCTGGCTGATGACGCTGCTGATCGGCGGCGTCGGCGCGCTGGTGCTGGTCTACAGCGCCCGCTACTTCGGTGCCGGTTCCATCGGGCTGGCGCAGTTCGCCGCGGTCCTGGTCGCGTTCGCGGGCGCGATGCTCGTCCTGGTCTTCGCTGACGACCTGCTGCTGCTCTACGTCGGCTGGGAGCTGACCACGATCTTCTCGTACCTGCTGATCGGGCACAGCACCGAACGGCGCTCCAGCCGCTGGGCGGCGGCGCAGGCGTTGACAGTCACCACGCTGGGCGGCCTCGCCATGCTGGTCGGCTTCATCATGCTGGGCGAGCACGCCGGCACCTACCGTTGGTCGCAGATCAGCGCACAGCCGCTGCCCGGCGGCGGGTACCTGGTGGGCGCCGTGCTGCTGATCCTGGCCGGTGCGCTGTCCAAGTCGGCGGTGCTGCCGTTCAGCTCGTGGCTCCCGGTGGCGATGGCGGCACCCACGCCGGTCAGCGCCTACCTGCACGCCGCCGCCATGGTCAAGGCCGGCGTCTACCTGGTCGGGCTGCTCGCCCCGGTGCTCGCCACTGTCGGCCCGTGGCGGCCGGTGGTGCAGGTCGCCGGCGTGGCGACCATGCTGCTCGGCGGGTGGGCCGCGCTGCGCCAGACCGACCTCAAGCTGCTGCTGGCGTACGGGACTGTCAGTCAGCTCGGCCTGCTGGTCGCGGTGACCGGCTCGGGAACACCGGACGCCGCACTGGCCGGCACCGCGATGCTGCTGGCACACGCCCTGTTCAAGGCGGCGCTGTTCCTTGTCGTCGGCATCATCGATCACGGTGCCGGCACCCGTGACCTGCGCGAGCTGTCTGGGCTGCGGCACTGGTCCCGGCCGCTGGTCGTGGTCGCCGTGCTGGCCGCGGCGTCGATGGCCGGTGTGCCGCCGCTGGTCGGCTTCGTGGCCAAGGAGGCGGTGTTCGGGGCGTTCACCGACCAGCCACTGCTCCTCACCGGTCTGGTCGCCGGGACGGTGCTCACCGTCGCGTACAGCGCCCGCTTCCTCTGGGGCGCGTTCGCCGACCGGCCCGGTGTGGCGCCGGTCCCGCCGGGGCCGATCGCCGCGTCGCTGCTGGTCCCGCCGGCGGTGCTCGCCGGTGTCGGTCTGCTCGCCGGTCCGGCCGCGAGCGTGCTCGACGACCTGCTGCGCCCGTACGCCGATCTGCTCGGCGGGGTCGACGCGCACCTGGCGCTCTGGGCCGGACCGACCCCGGCGCTCGGCCTGTCGGTGCTGGCGCTCGTCGGCGGCGGCCTGCTCTTCGCAGTGCGCGGGCCGCTCACCCCGGTGCTGGCCCGGCTCCGATCGCCGGTGCGGGGAAACCAGGGGTACGAGTGGGTCATCGGCCGCTTCGACCGGCTGGCCATCGACGTCACCAGCGCCACCCAGCGCGGCTCACTACCGCAGTATCTGGGCATCATCCTGGTCACCCTGGTGCTGGTGCCGGGCGCGGCGATGCTCTCGGCCAGCCCCTGGCGGGCGCGGATTCCGCTCTGGGACAGCGCGCTGCAACCGGTGGTCGTCGTGGTGATCACGGTGGCGGCGGTGCTGGCGGTCGGCGCCCGTCGCCGGCTGACCGCGATGCTGCTGGTGGGCATGACCGGCTACGGCACGGCGATGTTGTTCGTGCTGCACGGAGCGCCCGACCTGGCGCTCACCCAGTTTCTGGTGGAAACGTCGACGATAGCGGTCTTCGTGCTGGTGCTCCGTCGCCTGCCGGAGCGGTTCTCGGCCCGTCCGCTGCGCCGTACCCGCTGGGCCCGTCGGGTGATCGGGGTGGCGGCGGGGGTGGTGGCCGCCGGGTTGGCCCTCACCGCCGTCGGGGCGCGCCGGGCACCGGACATCTCCGCCGCCTTTCCCGACCTGGCGGTGGCGCAGGGGTACGGCCGCAACGTGGTCAACGTGACCCTTGTCGACATCAGGGCCTGGGACACGATGGGCGAGCTGGCGGTGCTGGTGGTGGCCGCGACCGGGGTGGCCAGCCTGATCTTCGAGCGCTCCCGCACCGGGCCGCGGCCGCGCCGGCCCGGTTCCGAGCAGGGGGTGGGTGGACGCGGCCGGCCGGTCTGGCTGCGCGGTGGTCCGACCCTCTACGAGGAGCGCCGCTCGATCGTGTTGGAGGTGGTCACCCGGCTGATCTTCCACACCGTTGTGTTGTTCTCGCTGTTCCTGCTCTTCTCCGGGCACAACGCGCCGGGTGGCGGGTTCGCCGGCGGGCTGGTGGCGGGTCTCGCCCTGGTGGTGCGTTATCTGGCCGGCGGCCGGTACGAGCTGACCGAGGCGGCCCCGATCGGCGCCGGAGCGATTCTCGGGGCCGGGCTGGCCATGGCTGTCGGCAGTGGCGTGGTGGCGCTGCTGGTTGGCGGGTCGGTGCTGGAGAGCGCGAAGGTCGACCGGGTCCTGCCACTGATCGGCGACGCCCATCTGGTCACGTCGCTCTTCTTCGACATCGGCGTCTACCTGGTCGTGATCGGGTTGGTGCTGGACATTCTGCGCAGCCTCGGTGCCGAGGTGGACCGGCACATCGAGGCCACCGGCGCAGCTGCCGGCGGGTTGGCCGTCGACAAGGGGGACCGGGCATGAGCGCGAGGAGCGAGTCGGGTTTGCGAGCCCCGCGGGCGCGAACAGAGGTGGCGCTGTGACGCGGAGCGGTGCGGGGCCGACGTTGGTGCTGGTGCTGGCCGTCGCGGTGCTGGTCGGGTGCGGTGTGATCCTGCTGTTGGAGCGCAGCCTGACCCGGATCCTGCTCGGGGTGGTCATGCTCGGCAACGGGGTGAACCTGTTGATCCTGTTGGGCGGGCGGTCGGGCGGGGCGCCGGTCGTCGGCACCGGTCCGGTGGACCGGATGAGCGACCCGCTGCCGCAGGCGATGGTGTTGACCTCCATTGTGATCACCTTCGGGTTCACCGCGTTCCTGCTCGCTGTGGCGTACCGCAGCTGGTATCTCTCCGGCGATGACGAGGTGCCCGACGACCTGGAGGACCGGCAGATCATCCGGCGGGCCGGCCGCAACGAGGTGGGCGCGGCCGATCGCGGTGGGGAGGGCCCGAACGGCGACCCGGAGCAGGTCGATCCCGAGCCGGCCCGCCGCCGGCTACGCCGCCGGGACGAGTCGTGATGCGCACCCTGGTGCCGCTGCCGGTGGTGGTGCCGCTGCTCGGTGCGGCGCTGACCCTGCTGCTGGCCGGGAAGCCCCGACTCCAGCGTGCGATCAGTGTGCTGTGCCTGAGCGGCACGCTCACGGTGGCGGTGCTGCTGCTGGTGCAGGCGTACCGGCACGGGCCGGTGGTGGTGGCGGTCGGGGGGTGGCCGGCGCCGGTCGGCATCGTCCTGGTGGCCGATCAACTGGCCGCGCTGCTGCTGGTGGTCTCCTCGGCGGTGACCCTCTGCGTGCTGCTCTACTCGATCGGCCAGGGTCGCAGCGATACCAGCGAGAGTTCGCCGGTGTCGATCTTCCACCCGACGTACCTGGTGCTCACCGCCGGCGTCACCAACGCGTTCCTGGCTGGTGACCTGTTCAACCTCTTCGTCGGGTTCGAGATCCTGTTGGCCGCGAGCTTCGTGCTGATCACCCTGGGGGGCACCGAGACCCGGATCCGGACCGGGTCGACGTACGTGGTGGTCAGCATCCTCTCCTCGATGATCTTCCTGACCTCGGTGGGTCTGGTGTACGCGGCCACCGGCACGCTCAATCTCGCCCAGCTCGCCCAGCGTCTCGACGACCTGCCCGACGGTGTCCGACTGGCCCTGGAGTTGATGCTGCTCCTGGCCTTCGCGGTCAAGGCGGCGGTCTTCCCCCTGTCGGCCTGGCTGCCGGACAGCTACCCCACCGCGCCGGCCCCGGTCACCGCCGTCTTCGCGGGTCTGCTCACCAAGGTGGGTGTCTACGCGATCATCCGTACCGAGACGTTGCTGTTTCCCGGTGGGCGTGCCCACATCCTGCTCATGGTCGTCGCCGGACTGACCATGGTGATCGGCATCCTCGGTGCGGTGGCCCAGTCCGACATGAAGCGACTCTTCTCGTTCACACTGGTCAGTCACATCGGCTACATGATCTTCGGGGTGGCGTTGAGCACCGCCGCCGGCCTCTCCGGCGCGATCTTCTACGTGGTGCACCACATCACCATCCAGACCACGCTGTTCCTCGTCGCCGGGCTGGTCGAGGAACGTGCCGGCAGCACCGACCTGCGCCGTGTCGGAGGGCTGGCCCGGGTGGCGCCGCTGCTGGGTGTGCTCTTCTTCATCCCGGCGATGAACCTCGCCGGAGTGCCGCCGTTCTCCGGCTTCCTCGGCAAGCTCGGTCTGCTCCAGGCCGGGGTGGCCGCCGGCGGGCCGCTGCCCGGGGTGCTGGTCGCGGCCGGGACGCTGACCAGCCTGCTCACCCTGTACGTGGCGTCCCGGGTGTGGAACATCGCCTTCTGGCGCGCGCCCCGGCTGGCCACCAGCAAGCCGGTCGTCCAGTTGCCGCGACTGATGGTCGGCGCCACAGTTGCCCTGGTCGCCATCGGGCTGGCGTTGACAGTGCTGGCCGGTCCGCTCTTCGACGTCACCGCCGACGCTGCCGCGGACCTGCGGCTGCGCACTCCGTACGTCCGTGCCGTGCTGCCGGGCGGTGTGCCGTGACCGGCGCCCCGGAGCCGGCTCCCGACGCCCCCGGGCCCGCCGTGGTGGGGCGGGGCCGGCTCGGGCGCTGGCGGGACCAGGCGGTGGCGCTCGGGTGGCTGGTGGTGGTCTGGAGCCTGCTCTGGGGCGACATCAACTGGGCCAACCTGGTCGGTGGCCTGCTGGTGGGCGCGGCCGTGCTGGTGTTCTACCCGCTGCCGGCGGTCAGCTTCGGTGGTCGGTTGCGACCGTGGGCGCTGCTGGTGTTCGCGGGCCGGTTCGCCGTCGAGCTGGTCACCGCGAGCCTGCACATCGCCCGGATCGCCGTGCAGTTCGGCTACCGACCGCGCGGGGCGATCATCGCGGTCCGGTTGCGGGTGGCCACCGACCTGAACCTGGCGCTCACCGCCGAGGTGGTCTCGTTGGTGCCGGGCACGTTGATCCTCGAGGTGGACCGGGACTCCGGAACGCTCTACCTGCACGTCCTGGACACCCACGGCCCCGCCGACCTCGGCGTGGCCCGAGCCCGCGCGCTCGCCGTCGAGCGGCGGATCGTCCGCGCGGTCGGCTCCAGCAGCGAGCTGCGCCGACTTGACGTCACCTCACCCGAGAAGGGAACCCGCCCGTGACCACCTTCCTGGCCGTCGTCCTCACCGCACTGCTGTCGGTCACCGCGCTCCTCGCGCTGACCCGTCTCTACCGTGGCCCGTCGCTGGTGGACCGGGTGATCGCCGCGGACATGCTGCTCGCCACGATGGTCGGCGCGGTGGGCGCCGAGGCGGCGGTCAACCGGCACGCCACCACGCTGCCCGTGCTGGTGGTGCTCTCCCTGCTCGGCTTCGTGGGCTCGGTGTCGCTGGTCCGCTTCGCCGTCCGGGAGCAGCAGTGATCGCGACGATCGCGGACTGGCTCGGCGCCGGTTGTCTGGTGGCCGGCGCGCTGCTCGCCCTGGCTGCCGGGATCGGCGTACTGCGTTTCCCGGACGCGCTGTCCCGGATGCACGCGGCCACCAAGCCGCAGGTGCTGGGGGTGCTCCTGTTGCTGCTGGGCATCGCGTTGCGGCTGCGGTCACTGGCCGACCTGGGCATGATCCTGCTGGTGGCTGTCTTCCAGTTGGCGACCGCGCCGGTGGCCGCGCAGATGATCGGGCGGGCCGCGTACCGGTCGGGGCGGCTCGACCGGAGCCTGCTCGACGCCGATGAGCTGGCCGAACGCGGACCAGGCGGCGGGTCGGCGGGCCCGGCGTGACGACGGCCACGCGCCGGGCCGGCCGACCCGGCGGGACGCTGGAGGCGTCTGCTGAACCGGACGTTGCGCTCCTTCGGCCCACCCCCAGCGGAGTCCCAGCCAGCGCCGATAAAATGACGGCATGATCGACTCTTCTGCCCAGGAGGGCAGCAGTAGCCAGCCGGGTCGTGCCCGGCATATCCCCGTACCGACGACCCCGGGAGCCCTGAGCGACCCGTGTTGATCGTCGTTGGTCTCCTTCTGATCACCATCCTCACTGCCGCCACCGGCTACTTCGTGGCGCAGGAGTTCGGCTACGTGGCAGTGGACCGGGGCAAGCTGCGCCAGCTCGCCGATGACGGCGACCAGGCCGCCGCCCGGGCCCTCACCGTCACCAGCCGGCTCTCCTTCATGCTCTCCGGTGCCCAACTCGGCATCACCGTCACCGCGCTGCTGGTCGGCTACGTCGCCGAGCCGTACCTGGGCGGTGGTCTCGCCGACCTGCTCGGCGTGGCCGGCGTCAGCGAGGCGGTCAGCCTGCCGCTGTCGGTGGCGTTGGCCCTGGTCATCGCCACCGTCGTGCAGATGGTCCTCGGTGAGCTGGCCCCGAAGAACCTGGCCATCGCCCGGGCCGAACAACTGGCCCGGGCGCTGAGCCGCTCCACCCTGATCTACCTGGCCGTCGCCGGGCCGCTGATCCGGCTCTTCGACCGGGCCTCGGTCCGGCTGCTGCGCCGCATCGGCATCGAGCCGATCGAGGAGCTGCCCAGCGGCGCCACCCCGGCGGACCTGGAACAGATCATCGCCGAGTCCCGCGAGGAGGGCAGCCTCGACGCCGAGATGTCCACGCTGCTCGACCGAGGTCTGGACTTCCGCGAACTGACAGCCGGCGAAGCCATGGTGCCGCGCGTCGACGTGCACACCGTCAGGGGGCACGAACCGGTGAGCCGGGTGGTCGAACTGCTGGACACCGGCCACTCCCGCTTCCCGGTACGCGGTGCGGAGGGCGTCGACGACCTGCTCGGCATCGTCGGCATCGCCGACGTGCTCGGCGTACCCCCGGCGGAGCGGGCCACCACCCCGGTGAGCGCGGTGGCCGGGCCGCCGCTGCTCGTGCCGGAGACGTTGCCTCTGCCGACGGTGCTCGACCGCCTGCGGTCCGGGCACCGGCAGATGGCGTGCGTGGTCGACGAGTACGGCGGCTTCGCCGGTGTCATCACGCTGGAGGACATCGCCGAGGAGCTGGTCGGCCCGATCCGCGACGAGGACGACCCACCGGAGCGGGCACCGGCCCGGCAGGACGACGGGTCCTGGGTGGTGCCGGCCCGCTGGCGGATCGACGAGGTCGCCGACAGCACCGGCATCGCCCTGCCCGAGGCCCCCGAGTACGACACCCTGTCCGGGTTGGTGATGCGGGAGCTGGGCCGGGTGCCCGAGGTCGGTGACCGGCTGGAGATCAGCCTGCAGCCCGAGGGTGCGGACGGCGAGGACAACGAGATGGAGCCCCGGGCGTTGGTCGAGGTGCTGGCCGTGGACCGGCACGTGGCCGACTCGGTGCGGTTGCAGCTGACCAAACCCGAGGTGACCTCATGAGCCCCGGGATCGCACTGTTCAGTTCGGTGATCCTGCTGGCGCTGAACGGGTTCTTCGTGGCCGCCGAGTTCGCCCTGGTGGCCAGCAAGCGCTACCGCCTGGAGCAGGCGGCGGCGAACGGTGGCCGGGCGGCACGCGCCGCGCTGGACGGCGTCCGCGAGTTGTCGCTGATGCTGGCCGGCGCGCAGCTCGGCATCACGTTGTGCACACTGGGTCTCGGCGCGCTGGCCGAGCCGGCGATCGAGCACCTGCTCAGCCCCCTGCTGCACGCGGTGGGCATACCGGACGCGGCCAGTCACCTGATCGCCCTGGTCTTCGCCCTCGGGGTGGTGACCTTCCTGCACCTGGTGGTGGGGGAGATGGCACCGAAGTCGTGGGCGATCACCGACGCGGAGCGCTCGGCGACGCTGCTCGCGTTGCCGTTCCGCGCCTTCGCCCGGGTTTCCCGGCCTGTGCTCTCCGCGCTGAACGCCCTGGCCAACGCGATCCTGCGGCTGTTCGGCGTCAATCAGCAGGACCAGCTCGCCCAGGTGCACGGCCCGGACGAGCTGCGGATCCTGCTGGAGCAGTCCCGAGAGCACGGGCTGCTCGGCGCCGAGCAGCACCAACTGCTGACCAGCATGCTGGAGTTGCAGGGCACCTCGGTGGCGCAGGTGATGGAACCGTTCTCGACCATGGTCACCGTCCGCCGGGACGACCCGGCCGAGCGGATCGAAGAGGTCAGCCGGGGCAGCGGCCGATCCCGGCTCGCGGTACTCGACGAGGCGGGCGACGTGTGCGGGCTCGTGCACGTGCGGGAGGCGGTACGGGTGGTGACCACCGGCCGGGTCGCCACCGCCGGGGAGCTGATGACCCCCGCGTTCACCCTGCCGGCGACGTCCTCGGTCACCGAGGCGGTGGCGGCGATGCGGGCCCGGCAGTCGCAGCTCGCGCTGGTCCGCAATGGCGGTGGCCCGGCCCGGCCGATCGGGTTCGTGGCCCTGGAGGACCTCCTCGAGGAGGTCATCGGGGAGTTCGACGACGAGACCGACACGGTTCCGCGCGGGCGTCGGTTGCGCTGACCTGCCGACCCGGCCGCACTGATGAAGTGCGGCCGGGTCAACGCTCGGCCCGGCGGCGGGCTTGAGCCGACCCCGACCGGGTAGGCGCGCCTGGTGGGGCCGGCGGGGCCCCGTCCCGGGAGGGGGCGCGCGGTGCGGCTGACGGGAGTGTCCCCGCAATCCGGTGGCACCGGGCTCTCCGTGCAGACCACGCTGCCCAACCCGAGTACCCGCCCGGGCCTTCGCCTGCCGGGGCGGGTGACCCTCGCGGCCGGCCCGGAGGACGTGCTGGTGCGGCACATCCGACTTGGCCTCGTCACCACTGTCGAGCCGGACGATCCGGCCGCGGCCCGACGTCTCGTGCAGTTTCACCACCTGCCGATCGCTGGCCGGTTCGTCGTACCGGCCGGTCGGCGGCGGGCTGTCGACTTCGCGTTCCCGCTGCCGTGGGAGACCCCGCTGACCACCTTCGGTGGGGTGCCGCTGCTGAGCCTGCGGATGGGCCTGCGGACCGAGGTGTCACTCGACCCCGACCTCGACCAGGGGGCCATGGTGCCGGTGTTCGTGCATCCGATCCCCACCCAGCAGCACGTGCTGGCGGCGCTGGACACGCTGGGCTTCATGATCCGCCAGTCCGGGTTGCAGGAGGGCGGGTTGCCGGGGGTGGAGCACACCCTGCCGTTGCACCAACGCTGGGGCTACTGGGTGGGGCCGCTCTACGCCGGCCCGATCACCGAGCTGGAAGTGATCTTCGTGACCAACTCGGCGGGCCTGGAGGCGATCCTCTGGATGGATCGCCGGCTGGCGCTGGCCGGAATCACCCACCAGAGCATCAGCCGGTTCCGGATCTGGCACGAGGACGCCGACCGGCGGGACTGGGTCGCCACCGTCGACGGCTGGATCCGCCAGGCGATCAACCGGCACGCCGCCGCGGCCGCGCACGCCGACTGGTCCGCGCAGATCGCGGGGTCGGCCCACGTCAGCCGCCATCCCGACGAGCCGATCCGCCCAGGCTACGGCCTAGGCGGCACCGCCGGCGGCGCGGGCGTGGGAGGCGGCGGCTCCGGCGGCGACGGCACCTGACCCCCCACCCCGCAGCACCCTCCCCCCGCCCACCCTGCGCGCCCCCGCCCTCCCGCCCGCCCCCGCGCCCCCGCCCTCCCACCCCCGCGCCCCCGCCCTCCCGCCCCCGCGATCTTGCAGTTTCTGCGGCGACGAACCGGCTTAGAGCGCGCGTTTCGACGACCGAAAGTGCAAGATCGCGGGGGTGGGAGGGGTGGCGGTGGCGGGCTGGTCGGTGCTGACGGGCGGGTTAGCCGGCGTTGGCGGTGGCCAGCTTGAGGCTGAAGGCCAGGAACAGGGCTGCCACGGCCGTGGTGCCGCCCGCCGCCAGGCGGCGGCGTTGGCGGAACTGGGCGGCCAGGAAGGTGCCCGCGAAGATCAACGCGGTCAGGTAGAGCGCGCTGGTCACCTGCGCAATCAGCCCGAGCAGCAGGAACGACAGCGCCGGCCAGGCGTAGCCGGGGTCGACGAACTGGATGAAGAACGAGATGAAGAACAGGATCGCCTTCGGGTTCAGCAGGCTGATCACCAGCGCCTTGCGGAACGGGCTGCGCATCGCCGCCGGCTCCGCGGCGTCGATGAGCCGCGGCGTACTCGGGTCGTTGCGGTCGCGCCAGCGCCGCACGGCGCCGAGCAGCATGGTCACCCCTACATAACCGAGGTACGCGGCACCGGCGTACTTGATCACCATGAACAGCGGCGGGTAAGCCTTGAGCAGCGACGCCACCCCGGCGGCGGAGAGGAACATCAGCACCCCATCGCCGACGAACACGCCACCGGCGGCCCGGTAGCCGACCGCGACGCCCCGCTTGGCCGCCGTGGAGAGCACGAAGAGTGAGTTCGGCCCGGGCAGCAGGATGATGGCCACTGTGCCCAGCACGTACGTCCAGATGTCGGTGATCCCCAGCACGCCCGCCATCATCACGCCACCGGTGCCGTCCGCAGAAGTCTTTCTCGCAGCCTGGCCTGTGCGTTCGGCCACTCGTCGACTGTCATCGCGTACTGCACGGTGTCCCGCCAGGAGCCGTCCGGGCGTTGCCGGTGCATCCGCAGCACCCCTTCCCGGGTCGCGCCGAGCCGTTCGATGGCCGCCTGGGAGCGGACGTTGCGGATGTCGGTGTGCCAGGCGACCCGTACCGCGCCCAGGTCGTCGAAGGCCCGGCTGAGCAGCAGCAGCTTGGCCTCGGTGTTGATTCCGGTACGCCACCACTGCCGGCCGAGGAAGGTGTGGCCGATGGCCACCGCCCGCCGCTCCGGGTCGATGTCGTAGTAGGAGGTGCTGCCCACCACCGACCCGGTCGTGGCGCACCGCTGCACCCAGGCCACCCGTTCGCCCCGGTGCTGGGCGGCCAGGGCCGCGCCGATCACCTCGGCCGTTTCGGCGGGGGCGGTGGGCGGCGCGACGCTGAGGTGCCGCCACACCACGGGGTCGGCTGTGGCGGCGTGCAACTCGTCGGTGTGGGCCAGCTCCAGCGGCTCCAGCCGAACGTGTTCGCCGTGCAGCGGCACCGGGTCGTGCCAGGGCGTGCGGGGCGTGCGCAGGTACGCCGGCAGCGGCGCGGTGACTCCGGCGTCCGGCTCGGGTGCCCCGGCGGTCAGTCGCAGCGGCAGTACGCCGGCCCAGTGCGGCAGGTCCAGGTCGGTCTCGTCCTCGCGGACGCCGCCGGTGCGGGCCCGGACGGACACCTCGCGCAGTGGCAGCGCCAGTACGGCGGTCTCGGCCAGTTCGCGACGGCTGGGCGGACGGGTGGCGGTGCTGCGTCCCGCGCCGACCTTCTCGACCAGCGCGGTGAGCATGGCGAGCTTCTCCCGCTCGTCGGTGACCAGTCGGGCGGTGCCGTGCGCGACGACCGAGCGGTAGTTGGCGCTGTGGTGGAACTGGGAGCGGGCGTAGACGAGCCCGTCGAGCAGTGTCACCGCGACGCAGACCGGCAACCCGTCGTCGCCGCGGGCGGCGAGCAGCGGCCGACTGCCGGTGGAGCCGTGCAGGTAGAGCGTGTCGCCGATGCGGACGTGCAGGGTGGGCAGCACCCGTGGCTGGCCGTCGACTGTGAAGCTGAGCGCGCAGTCGTACGCCTCGTCGAGCACGGCGTGGGCGGCGGCCTGGTCGTAGCTCATCTTGTCGCGGGAGCGGTGGGGTGTGGTCCGGGCGGTGGGTGGATACATGCGCGCGCCCCTTTGTTCTAGTACAATCTCTTGTTTGTGTCAGCACGCTATCAGCTCACCGGTACGACAGCCGTCGAGATTTCGGCCAGCATCGAGTCGGGCATCCGTACCGGCGCCCTGCCACCGGGGGCCGCGCTGCCGCCCGTGCGGGCACTCGCCGCCGAGTTGGGGGTCAGCCCCGCCACCGTCGCCCGCGCCTACCAGGAGTTGCGCCAGCGCGGCCTGCTCGCCACCGCCGGTCGGCACGGCACCCGGGTACGCCCCCGCCCGCCGGTGGCCGCCCGCCGCTCCGCGCTGCGCCCCCCACCGTTGCCCGGCGCCCGAGACCTGTCCCGGGGTGAACCCGACCCCCGTCTGCTGCCCCCGCTGGGCCCGCACCTGGCGGCGCTCGCCATCGAGAACGGCCCGTCGGTCGGTTACTCCGATGCCGGAGTGCTGCCCGAACTGGCCGAGGTGGCCCGTGCCCGGCTGCGCGCCGACGGCGTACCGGCCGGGGAGTTGACGCTCACCGGCGGTGCGCTGGACGGCATCGAACGGTTGCTCGGCGCCCACCTGCGCCCCGGCGACGCGGTGGCGGTCGAGGACCCGGGCTGGGCCAATCTGCTCGACCTGGTCGCCGCGCTGGGCCTGCGCCCGATCGGCGTACCACTGGACGACGAGGGGCCGCTGGTCGCCGGGGTGGCCGCGGCGCTCGCCGCCGGAGCGCGGGCGCTGATCGTCACCAGCCGGGCGCAGAATCCGACCGGCGCCGCCGTCTCCGCGGCCCGCGCCGAGGCGCTGCGGACACTGCTCGCCGGCCGACGGGACCTGCTGCTGATCGAGGACGACCACGCTGCCGAACTGGCCCGGGTACCCCTGCACCCGCTCGCCGGTGCGACAGCGAGTTGGGCCTTCCTCCGTTCGGTGAGCAAGCCCTTCGGCCCGGACCTGCGGATGGCGGTGCTGGTCGGCGACGAGACGACAGTGGCCCGGGTGAGCGGCCGTACCCGGGTCGGCGCCGGCTGGGTCTCCACGGTGCTGCAACGCCTGGTACTCGCCCTGTGGCGGGACCCGGCGGTCACCGAGTTGGTGCGGCGGGCGGCACAGAGCTACGAGCAGCGCCGCGATGGCTTGCTCGCCGCGCTGGCCGAGCACGGCCTGACCGCACACGGTCGCAGCGGCATCAACGTCTGGCTGCCGGTCGCGGACGAGACCAGCACTGTGACAGCGCTCCGCGACGCGGGTTGGGCGGTGGCCCCCGGCGCGCTCTACCGGATCGCCGCCCCGCCGGCCCTGCGCATCACCGTCAGCTCCCTGGACGCCGCCGACCTGGCCCCGCTGGCCGCCGCCCTGGCCCGTGCCGAAAACCCACCCCAATTCCAGGGCTTTCCCGCCTGATCCCGCGATCTTGCGGGTTGTGGTGGCGAAATGTCGGGCCTGTCCCAGGTTGGCTGGCGCAGAAAGTGCACGATCGCGAGGATTCGGGGCGGCGGGGACGGGTATGCGGGCGCCCGGAGGTGGGGGACATGGCGTCTGGTGGGGCTCGTAAGGGGATCTGGATCGCGGTGGCGGTGGCGATCATCATCGTCATCATCGTGCTGATCGCGATCGCGTCCGGCGGCGACGGAGGCGGAAACGGGTACTGACGCGTAGCGGCCGGGGCGTATCCGGCGGCGAGCATCGAACGGGTATATAACAGTCGGCATGGCCGAGCAGACCGGGAGCGCTCCGGGCGCCCAGCGGTTCATCCCGCCCGACGCCGACACCATCGACGACCTGCGTACCGCCGCCGGCGCCTGCCGGGGCTGCGAGCTGTACCGGGACGCCTCGCAGACGGTCTTCGGTCGCGGCGACGAGAGCGCCCGCGTGGTGCTGGTCGGCGAGCAGCCCGGCGACATGGAGGATCAGAAGGGGCTGCCCTTCGTCGGCCCGGCCGGACGCCTGCTGCGCCGCGCGGTCGACGACGCCGGGCTGGACCCGGGTCACCTCTACCTCACAAATGCCGTAAAACACTTCCGTTTTGAGCTGCGCGGCAAGCGGCGGATCCACCAGACCCCGGACCAGGTGCACATCACCGCCTGCCGCCCCTGGTTGGTCGCCGAGTTCGCCCGGCTGCGTCCGGAGGTCGTGGTGGTGCTCGGCGCTACCGCCGCCAAGGCGCTGCTCGGCCCGTCCTTCCGGGTCACCCGGCAGCGGGGCGAGCTGCTGCCCTGGCCGGAGTCGGCCCAACATCCCGCGGACTTCGAACAGGTGCCGGTGGACAACGCCGGAAAGCGGGCCGACGCGCCGCAGGCTCGGCTGCTGGCCACCATCCACCCGTCCGCCGTCCTGCGGGCCGACGACCAGGACAAGGCGTACGAGGGCCTGGTCGCCGACCTCACCGTCGTCACCCGCGCCCTGCCCGGCTGACCGGCGACCGCCAGCGACAGTGCGTCGCGGATCGCGTGCGTGGGTAACGGGGGTCGATGGGCGTAGACAATGTGGAGCGTCGTGCGGATGTGCCGGCAGTGGCCGCCGCCGGGCATCGCGGAAGAGGGAAGCGGTTCTTCGAGCGGGCGACCGGCTTGCAGCTCATGGCCGTGTACTGGGTGCCGATGACGGTGCTCATCGGGCTGCCGGTGCGCTGGCTCTTCGACCGACAGGAGTCACTTGTCGAGGCCGTACTGGGCGCCGCTCTGAACACCGTCTGGATCGGCCCCTCGATCTATCTGGGGCAGCGCGTGGTGGGCGAGGCCCGGCAGGATCCCGAGGGGTACCCGCTACGCCAGGCAGTGCGCACCGGCACCGTGCCCGAGGACGACGCGGTACGGGCCGACCTGCCCGGCTATCTCGCCGGGCAGCGGCGGGCCACCTGGGCGGCGCTGCTGTCCGTCCTGGGCATCTCCCTCGGGCTGATCCTGCTGGCTCTGCTCGCCGCCGACAACGAGGGCTTCGCGGTGATCTTCGGCGCGGTCGCCGCCGTCAGTGCGGCCGTCGCCGCGCTCACACTGACTCGGATCGGTCGACTGGCATCCCTGCTGGACGCTCCCGACCCACCGGAAACACCAGGATCGCGTGGGTAGGACGGCTCAGCCGCTCGCCGTGATCCCGCTGAACACGTCCTTGACGGTGATCAACAGTGCCGCTCACCCGGCACATCGGTGTGGGTGACCCCGTTCCGGCGAAACCCACTGCCGCTGGTCGGTGTGGGTGCGCGAGGATGAGGCACCCCTTCCGACAGGAGCGCCGATGGCGACCGACCTGACCGCGCCGCGTACCGCAGCCCGACCCGACGTCGCGTCGATCCAGCGGCGTACCCTGCGGCTGCTCTTCACCACCCAGATCATCGGCGGAGTCGGTGTGACCATCGGCATCGCCGTGGGCGCGCTGCTCGCGGCCCGGATCGCCGGGACCGCGGTGGCCGGTGTCGCGCAGAGCGCCGGGGTGGTCGGCGCCGCGCTGCTCGCCGTCCCGGTCACCCGGATCATGGCGCGGCACGGCCGCCGGCCGGGTCTGGTGCTGGCGTACGCGGTAGGCGCCGTCGGTGGCCTGCTGGTGGTGCTGGCCGCTGCCACCCGCTGGGTGCCGCTGCTCTTCCTCGGCATGCTGCTCTTCGGCGGGGGCACCGCAGCGAATCTCCAGGCCCGCTACACGGCGGTGGATCTCGCCGAGCCGGCCCGCCGGGGGCGGCAGCTCTCCCTGATCGTCTGGGCCACCACCATCGGTGCGGTGGCCGCGCCGAACTTCGCCGCGCTGGCCGACCGGGTCACCACCGGCTGGGGGTTGCCCCCGCTGGCCGGACCGTTCGCGTTCAGCGCGGCAGCGTTCGTGCTGGCTGCCGTCGTACTCCTCGGGTTGCTCCGGCCCGACCCGTTGCTCACGGCGCGGCGGCTCGCGGCGGCCGACGCACCGGCCGCCGATCTGCCGCCGGCCGCCGACGCGACGGCGACAGCGGTGGCAGCCGAGGCGCCGGCGACAGGTGGCGGCGCGACCCCGGCCGCCGCGCCGGTCACTGTGCGCGCGCCGCGCGGCGCCGGGATGCGTGCGGCCTGGTCGGTGGTACGCGGACAGCCCGCCGCCCGACTCGGCATCGCCGCCGTGGCGGTGGGTCACCTGGTGATGGTGGCGGTGATGGCGATGACTCCGGTCCGGCTCGGTGAGTCGCACGCCGACGCCGACGTGTTGCGGCTGGTCGGCATCGTGCTGAGCCTGCACATCGCCGGCATGTACGCGTTCTCCCCGGTGGTCGGTTGGCTCACCGACCGGCTCGGTCGACGGACGGTGATCCTCGGTGGGGTCGGGCTGCTGCTGGCCGCCTGCGCTGTCGCCGGCACCGCCGGGCACCACACGCCTCGGCTCTCGGTCGGTCTGGTTCTGCTCGGGTTGGGCTGGTCGGGGACGATGGTGGCCGGCTCGACCCTGCTGTCCGAGTCGGTGGCGGCGGAGGTGCGCCCGAGCGTCCAGGGGCTGTCCGACCTGATCATGGGGCTGGCCGGGGCCGGCGCCGCAGTGGTCAGCGGGTTTGTCATGCAGTTCGCCGGATATCCCGTGCTCACCCTGCTCGCGGCGGTCGCGGCGGCGCCCCTGGTGGCGCTAGCGTTGCGCCCGGTGCCGACCGGGGCACCGGACGAGGAGGGCTGATCACTGTGCGGCTGACCGACTTCTGGACGCGGCTGGACGAGGCGTTCGGGCCCGGCTATGCGGCCAGCATCGCCCGCGATCAGGTGCTGTCCCAGCTCGGTGGGCGGACCATCGAGCAGGCCCTGGCATCGGGGGAGCAGACGCACGTGGTGTGGCGGGCGGTGTGTGCCGCGTACCCCGACCGAGTGCCCGCTCGACTACGCTGAGCAGCCTTTTCGCCGGTTCCGCGTGTCGCTTGTCCAGTCGTACACCTGTTCGGCTATTGTCCACAGCGGGGTGCTCGTCCACAGCTCGCGGCCCGTCGGCTGGTTTTCTGTCGGACCTAGCGCCTAGCGTGTCCGCGTGACGCGAAGCTCAGCAAAGACGCCGGCGAAGGCAGGGGTGGCAACCATGGCAGCAGGGCCTGACCGGGAGAAGGCACTCGACCTTGCTCTCGCTCAGATTGACAAGCAATTCGGCAAGGGCTCGGTGATGCGGCTGGGTGACCGGCCGGTCGTCCAGACCGCAATCATTCCGACCGGCTCGATCGCGCTCGACGTGGCCCTCGGCATTGGCGGCCTGCCCCGTGGCCGGGTGGTCGAGATCTACGGCCCCGAGTCCAGCGGTAAGACCACCGTGGCACTGCACGCGGTGGCCAACGCCCAGCGCAACGGCGGCATCGCCGCCTTCATCGACGCCGAGCACGCGCTCGACCCGGAGTACGCGAAGGCCCTCGGCGTCGACACCGACGCGATGCTGGTCTCCCAGCCGGACACCGGCGAGCAGGCGCTGGAGATCGCGGACATGCTGATCCGCTCCGGCGCTCTGGACATCATCGTGATCGACTCGGTGGCGGCCCTGGTGCCACGCGCCGAGATCGAGGGCGAGATGGGCGACAGCCACGTGGGCCTCCAGGCCCGGCTGATGAGCCAGGCACTTCGGAAGATCACCGGTGTGCTCAGCAACACCGGCACCACGGCGATCTTCATCAACCAGCTGCGGGAAAAGATCGGCGTCATGTTCGGCAGCCCGGAGACCACCACCGGTGGTCGGGCGCTGAAGTTCTACGCCTCGGTCCGGCTCGACGTGCGACGCATCGAGAGCCTCAAGGACGGCACCGACGTGGTCGGTAACCGCACCCGGGTCAAGGTCGTGAAGAACAAGGTCGCCGCGCCGTTCAAGCAGGCCGAGTTCGACATCATGTACGGCAAGGGCATCTCGCGTGAGGGCTCGCTGATCGACGTCGGCGTGGAGCAGGCGATCATCCGCAAGTCCGGAGCGTGGTACACGTACGACGGCGACCAGCTCGGCCAGGGCAAGGAGAAGGCCCGGGAGTTCCTGAAGGAAAACCCGGACGTGGCCGCCGAGATCGAGAAGAAGATCCTGGAGAAGCTCGGCGTCGGGGTCGGCGCGGGTGACGCCGCCGGTGGCCCGGAGCTGCCGCCGGTCGACTTCTGACCGGTCGCTGACCCATGGCAGGACGACGCGCTCGTACGGGGCGGGGCTGGGATGCCAGTCCGCCTCGTACGGGCGACGCCACCGATGCGCCCCGCCCTCGGCGAGGCCGCCGGGGTCGGTCCGAGGAGGCCGACACCGTCGAGTCTCCGGCCCCTCCGCGCGACGAGTCCGAGCTGGCCCGCGAGATCTGCCTGCGCCAGCTTGCCGTCCGGCCCCGCACCCGGGCCGAGCTGGCCGGGGCGTTGGCCAAGCGGGGCATCTCCGAGGAGGTCTCGGCCGAGGTGCTCGACCGGTATGACGAGGTCGGCATCATCGACGACGCCGCGTTCGCCCGGGCCTGGGTGTCCAGCCGGCACGCCGGGCGCGGCCTCGCTCGTCGGGCGCTCGCCAACGAGCTGCGCCGCAAGGGCGTGGACGGCGAGGTGGCCACCGAGGCGTTGGATGAGCTGGACGAGGAGACCGAGGCGGACACCGCCCGTGCCCTGGTGGAGCGCAAGCTGCGCACCGCCCGGGGCGAGCCGGACGCGGTCTTCCGCCGACTGGTGGGCATGCTGGCCCGCAAGGGCTACCCGCCCGGTGTGGCCATCCGGGCGGTGAAGGACGCCCTCGCCGCGCAGAGCGCCGAGGCGGCCGAGTTCGCCGAGCAGATCGACGCCGACGCGCTCGCCGACGCCGAGGGCGAGTTGGAGCGCGACAACCGTCTGGTCGAGTGAGCGGTCCGCTGCGACTCCCGATGGAGGTGCGGGCCCGATGTTGAAGGCATGTCTGAACGGTGGGCACGGCCGGGAGGCCCATCCGGCAGTGCCGCTCACGGCGGCGGAGTTGGCCGCCGATGCGGCCCGCTGCGCGACGCTCGGCGTCGCGGCCGTGCACGTCCATCCCCGGGACGAGGCCGGCGCCGAGTCGCTGCGGCCGGCGGTGATCGCCGACGCGCTGACCGCGATCCGTGCCGCCCGGCCGGGGCTGCCGGTCGGGGTGAGCACCGGCGCCTGGATCATGCCGGATCCGGCTGCCCGCGTGGCCGCCGTCCGGGCCTGGCCGGTGCTGCCCGACTTCGCTTCGGTCAACGCGCACGAGCCCGGTGCCGAGGCGGTCGCGGCCGCCCTGCACGAGCGCGGCGTGCTCGTCGAGGCAGGGCTGTGGACGCTCGACGCGGTAGCGGCGTACCGGCGGTGGCGGGTGCCAGCCGGGCGGGTTCTGGTCGAGTGCATGGCCGAGGACGTGGCTGTCGCGTTGGCGGACGCCTCCCGGATTCTCGCCGCGCTGCCGGCGGGCGCGCCGCCGGTGCTGTTGCACGGCGAGGGTCCGGCGACCTGGCCGGTCCTCGCCGAGGCGGTACGCCGGGGTCTGGGCACCCGAATCGGGCTTGAGGACACTCTGTGCCTGCCGGACGGCTCACCCGCCGCGGACAACGCGGCGCTGGTCGCGGCGGCGGTGGCGGTCGGAGCCAGCTGACCTCTGGTGAGACGGATCAGTCACACCTTGCTCGGTCGTCGCAGTGTCTGACAGCCGCCTGAACGGCGCTGAGCAGGCCCGACACGTCCAGCGGGCGGCACACCTCGCGGAGTTTGTCCCTTCCTGTCCGGCGTGATATCAGCACGCGGTGACTGTTCAACTTCTCTCCGTTCGGGGGGTTTGATCATGAGTCCTTGACCAGAGCACCCCCGGCGACCTAGCCTCGCCATACAGGCTCACATTGCCCGACCAGCGCAGGCTAAGCGCACAACATAGATCGCGTAACAGAACAGCATCACTTTGGCCGACTCCGCGGCCTTTGGCGGCAGATCCGGACTGGCCGGTCCGGAACGCTGCGACAACTGCACCCGGTCGCCGACGCTGCCCACGGGCACCGCCGGCGGAGAAAGCTACCCACGGCCAGCCGCTCCGGTCGGGCGTCCACAGCCGCAGGAGTGTGCCCCCGGCACGGTCGCTGCGGTCTCGACGTTAGGGGAGGCGGCCATGGCGGGGCGGCGGCACAGGTTCATCGGTAGACCCGACGGGGTCCCGGCATGAACGCGTTCGACGTCGTGCTCCTCGCGGCCGTCCTCGTCCTCGCCGTGGTGGTGATCGGGGCCGTGCTGGTCGGCATCCGGACACTGCGCCGGGTGGGCGCCGCGCCGGCTCCGGAGGATCCCGCCTTCATCGCCGAGAAGGACCGCCAGGAGCAGTCCCTCGCCGCCCTGCGGACCGCGGCCGACGAGGCGAACAGCACCATCGACGTGGCGAAGTCAGCGGCCGCAGCGGCCCGTACCGAGGCGGCGGCGGCGAAGGCCGAGGCGAAGGCGGCCCGCGCCGAGGCGCGTCGGGTCCTCGACGACGCCCGGGCCGAGGCGGACACCGTTCTGGAACGCGCCCACAAGCAGGCCGAGGCGGACGCCGAACAGTTGCGGACGGCAGCTCGGCGCAGCGGCGAGCGGGAGGTCGCGGTGCTCGCCGCCACCACCCGGGAGCAGGCCGCCGAGGTGGAACGTCGGGCCGCTCGGATGGACGAGCGGGAGCGGATGCACACCGAGGAGGTGGAGCGGTTCGCCGAGCGGGAACGGCAGCTCACCGCCGCGAAGGCCGCCCTCGCCGCCCGGGAGGCCGCGCTCGCCCAGCGGGAGGCCGAGCTGACCGAGTCGGAGGAGCTGCGCCGCCGGGAGCTGGAGCGGGTCGCCGGGCTCACCGCCGACTCCGCCCGACTGGAGCTTGTCGAGGCCATCGAGACGTCTGCCAAGCGGGAAGCGGCGCTGCTCGTGCGGGACATCGAGTCCGACGCGCGCAACACCGCCGAGCAACGGGCCCGACACATAGTGGTGGACGCGATCCAGCGGGTCGCCAGCGAACAGACCGCGGAGAGCGTGGTCAGCGTCCTGCACCTGCCCGGTGACGAGATGAAGGGGCGGATCATCGGCCGGGAGGGGCGCAACATCCGCGCCTTCGAGTCGGTGACCGGCGTCAACCTGATCATCGACGACACCCCCGAGGCGGTGCTGCTCTCCTGCTTCGACCCGGTCCGTCGCGAGGTGGGCCGGGTGACCCTGGAGAAGCTGGTCCTGGACGGGCGCATCCACCCGCACCGGATCGAGGAGGTCTACGACCTGGCCCGGCAGGAGGTGGAGCAGCTCTGCCTCCGCGCCGCCGAGGACGCCCTGGTCGAGGTCGGCATCACCGAGATCCACCCGGAGCTGGTGACCCTGCTCGGCCGGCTGCGCTACCGCACCTCGTACGGACAGAACGTGCTCAAGCACCTGGTCGAGACCGCCCACATCGCCGGCATCATGGCCGCTGAGCTGCGGTTGGACGTGCCCATCATCAAACGGTCGGCGTTCCTGCACGACATCGGCAAGGCGCTCACCCACGAGGTGGAGGGCAGCCACGCCATCATCGGCGCGGACCTGGCCCGCAAGTACGGCGAGCACGAGGACGTGGTGCACGCCATCGAGGCGCACCACAACGAGGTGCCCCCGCAGACCATCGAGGCCGTGCTCACCCAGGCTTCCGACGCCTGCTCGGGTGGGCGGCCGGGCGCGCGCCGGGAGAGCCTGGAGGCGTACGTCAAGCGGCTGGAGCGGATCGAGGAGATCGCCGCCAGCAAGCTCGGCGTGGACAAGGTCTTCGCCATGCAGGCCGGCCGTGAGATCCGGGTGATGGTCAAGCCGGACGACGTGGACGACATCGGGGCGGCAGTGCTGGCCCGGGACGTGGCCAAGCAGATCGAGGAGGAGCTGACCTACCCGGGTCAGATCCGGGTCACAGTGGTCCGCGAGTCCCGGGTCACCGAGATCGCCCGCTGACCGACCGCGTGTGAGGGCTTAGTGCAGCTCTTACCTGTCTTGCAGGCGCGACGTGAACTCTTAGCCGCACCCGCACCCCTATCGGCGACGGCGCCGCCTGGGCGACGATAACGCTGGCCGCAGCCGGTCGCGGCGCTCCTGCTAGGGCGCGCAGCAGATGTAGCTGAGCAGTGTCGCCGTCAACAGCGCCACCGACGGTCCTCCCGCCCAGACGCAGTGTCGGCGTGTCGACGGCACCGAGGGCAGGCTGGGCCGTTCTCTGATTACGTGGTCTAGTACCTCGGCGCCGGAATCGGTGCAGGACCACCAGATCGTCGACCGTGGCGGGCGTACGGCGAGCTTCGTCCGACCCGCTTGTGCAGACCGTTCAGGGCTTCGGTCGCAACGTCAGCGACCACCGTCGCGATGGTCTCGAGCGCTCGTGCTCGAAAAATGCGGTCACTCGTTGACATCGATTCACATGATCCTTAGACTTTCAGAGCCGGCAAGATCAAACGTTCAAATGGATTCAACTGGAATCCATGAACCGCGCGGAACGTCTACCCAATCGTCCACAAGCATGACTGGGGAACGAGTATGTCCTTCGGAAAGAAGAGTGCAGTCGCGGGTGCCTTTGCCGCGCTGAGTATTGCAACAACCGGAGTAGTGGGAATTGCCACCGCAGTGCCGGCAAGCGCAGCTCCGGAATGCTATACGTATGATCAGACGAACGACCGCGAAGTGTGGGGTCAGTGCGCTCCGGGCACTGTCATTAGCCAGTACCGAATAGTCGTCAGGTGCGAGGAGAACAACGGGAGCCGCTACAGCAGGTACGGCGGTTGGGTCAACGCGCCCGCTATCTCCAAAGCGACCTGCGCCGAAGGCTCGTGGTGGGTGGATCGCTGGATCGAGTTCCGCTGATCGATTTAGGGGCGTTGCCTCGAAGGTCGAACGGATGCAGTAGTCCTTTCCCGGCTCTGCTCCTGGGTCTTTGATCCCCCTGCTGCTGGCGCAGCGGTGGCAGCCGTTCGGTCTGACTGCCCAGAAGAGGTCGTCCGGCAGGTCTTGAGACGCAGGGCAGCAGCGGGGCTAGTTCGGTCGTCTGCGAAGAGCCGAACAGGAGCGGGAGCGCACCGAGAAACTGGATGAGTAGACCAAGCAGGTCTGCCTCATCGCTCGGTGCGACCCCGCTCCTGTGATCGTTGAAAGTCAGTGTGGCAATGGGGAATGGTCTCGACGTGATCGTGGTGCCTAATGGGGGCGCAGCAAGAGTTGGCGATGCAGCGCAGAGCCGTCCGAGCCGAGTTCTTCACTTAGCCGTCTGCAGATTCAGCCCGGTTCTTCCCCCTTACCGTCGGATTCGGCGGCGGTTTACGGCAGGTCGTGGTAGCACTGCCTCGGCAGGATCGCGTAAGTCGCTAACGGTTGACAGAGCTCGCCGCAGCCGCAGTAGTCGGCAGATGCGGAGCGCCATGCTGCCGAAGCTGGCCAATGACCGTGACAAGTCTTCGGATGCAGGGGAAGTAGTCATCCTGAACTTCGTAATCGAGGCCGTCCAAAAGGCCCGGGTGATGGCATACATACCGGGCGACGTGGACGGCATCGGGGCGTCCGTGCTGGCCCACGACGTGGCCAAACAGATCGATGGGGAACTGACCTGCCAGGTCACCATGTCCCGCGAGTCCCGGGGGGTACCGAGATCGCCAGCTGACCAGTTTGGTCACCACGGAATTAGCAATATCGGGGTGTTTCGTCCTTGGGACACCCCGATATCACGAAAATCGAATCGATCACGCGCCCAGCGGGCCGGTCAGATCATCCGAGCAGAATCCTCGCCGACGCTCTGGGCGGGCAGCACCTTCGCCGCTGTCCGCCGGCTACGGCCCATGCGCTTCTGCAGCCACCAGGCCAGGACCGACAGCGCACCACAGATGGCGATGTAGATCGCCGCCACGATCAGGTACGTCGGCACGTACGGCAGCCCGAACGGCAACCGGCCACCGATCTGCTTACCCACGAAGAGCAGCTCGGGGTACGTGATGATGAAGCCGAGCGCGGTGTCCTTGAGCAGTACGACGAGCTGGCTGACGATCGCGGGGAGCATCGACCGGACCGCCTGCGGTAGCAGGATCAGTCGCAGCACCTGGTTCTTCCGCATACCGATCGCGTACGCGCCCTCGGTCTGCCCGTACGGCACCGCGTTGATGCCGGCCCGGAAGATCTCCGCGAGCACCGATCCGTTGTAGAGCATCAGCCCGATGACCAGCGCCCACAGCTTGTCGATCGACCAGCCGTACTGCAACGGAACGTAGTACCCGAAGAAGATCAGGATGAGCAGCGGGATCGCCCGGAACAGCTCGACCACGAAGGTCGCCGGGCTACGCAGGTACCACTTGTCGCTCAGTCGGGCACTGGCGAAGAACGCGCCGAAGATCAGCGCCAGGACTGCGGCGATGCCGGCCGCCTTGAGCGTTGCCCCCAGGCCCCCGAGCAGTTCGCGTTGCACCGAGGCGTACTGGAACTGCTCCCACTTGCGGGCCTCGAACTGACCGGTGTCGGCGAACTTGTAGCCGATGAAGGCGATGAGAGCGATGATGCCGACCGTGGAGGCGACGCCCAGGATCGCGTTACGCCGCTTGGCCCGAGGCCCGGGCAGGTCGTAGAGGATCGACGCCTGGCTCAACTCAGCCACCTTCCGTTCGCGACCGTGGGGTTCGCATGCTCGTTCATCGGGCGACCCTCCACTTGCGCTCCAGGAACCGCTGCAACGCCACCAGCGGCAGGATCAAGATCAGGAAGCCGATGGTGATCCAGAGCAGGACGGCGAACTGCGGCTCGCCTCGTTCGGCCATGTACGCGGGGATCGCGCCGGCCTCCAGCACCGAGAAACCGGCGGCGATCGTGGTGTTCTTCAGCATGGCGATGAACACGCTCATCATCGGCGGGACCATCGCCCGCAGCGCCTGCGGCAGCACAATGAGCGTGAGCACCTGACCGAAGGTCATGCCCAGCGCGCGTGCGGCCTCGGCCTGCCCCGCGGCGACGGTGTTCACGCCGGAGCGGATCACCTCGCACACGAAGGCGGAGGTGTAGACGGTCAGCGCGACGGCAGCGCTGGAGAAGTACTCGATGTTGACGTCGAGCTTCGGCACCGCGAACACGAGGAACGCGAAGACCAGCGTCAGAGGGGTGTTGCGCACCAGGTTGACGTACGTGGCGCCGAACGCGCGCAGCGCTGGCACGGGGGAGACCCGCATCGCGCCGAGCAGCGTGCCGAGGACGAGGCTGCCGACCGCGGCGATCAGGAAAAGTTTGACGGTGTTGGTGAACCCCTCAACGAACAGTTGCCCGTTGTCCGTCAGTACGCGGAAGAACTCGCCCATGCCTCGCTCTCAGTCCTCGGACGGGCGCCGGACGGGGACGAGCCCCGCCCGGCGCCGCAACTCGTTTCGAGCCGGTCGGTCAGTACCGCTCGAGGGCGGGCGGGGTGCCCGCCGAGCCGGACAGGCCGAGCGTGCCGTCGTAGATCTTCTGCCAGGTGCCGTTGCTGAACGACGCCTCGATCTGGTTGTTGACGTAGTCGCGCAGCGCCTTGTCGTCCTTGGGCAGGCCGATGCCGTACTTCTCGGTGCTGAACGGCTGGCCGACCACCTTCAGCTCGGTCGGACTCTGCGCCGCGTAGCCCTTGAGGATGGCGTCGTCGGTGGTGACGGCGTCGACCTTCTTGTCGAGCAACTGCGAGACGCACTCGGAGTAGGTCTTGAACTCGACGATGTTGTCCGGCTCGGTCAGACCCTCGTCGCGGATCTTCTGGATCGGGGTCGAGCCGGTGGCCGAGCAGACCTTCTTGCCCTTGAGGGTGTCCTTGCCGGTGATCGACGACTCGTCCTTACGGACCAGCAGGTCCTGGCCGGCAACGAAGTACGGGCCAGCGAACGAGATGTCGTTCTTGCGCTTGTCGGTGATCGAGTAGGTGCCGACGTAGTAGTCGACCTCACCACCCTTGATCGCGGTCTCCCGGTTGGCCGACGCGATCTCCTTGTACTCGATCTTCGCCGGGTCGATGCCCAGCGTGCTCGCCACGTACTGGGCGATCTCGATGTCGAAGCCGCACCGCTTGCCCTGGGCGTCCTTGTAGCCGAGGTTCGGCTGGTCGAACTTGACGCCGATGGAGACCTTGCCGGCCGCCTTGATCTTCTCGAAGGTCGGGCTGCCAGCGACGGCGGCGTCCGTCTTCGGGGTGAAGGTCGCGCCGGAGCTCTTGCAGTTGTCCCCTTGGGCGGCACCGGAGGCACTGCCGCCCGCGCTCGGGGTCGGCTCACCCTCCTTGCCGCACGCGGCGGCCGACAGGGCGAGGGAGGCCATCATGGCGACCGCCGCCACGCTCTTCATACGCATACTCTTCTCCTTCTTCAACGGAGCCCACCGAGGTGCGGCACGCTCCACTACGGACGCCTAGTGCGTGAGGATCTTGGAGAGGAAGTCCTTCGCCCGATCGCTGCGTGGGTTGTCGAAGAACTCCGCCGGGGAGGCGTCCTCGACGAGCTTGCCGTCGGCCATGAAGATGACCCGGTTGGCCGCGTGCCGGGCGAAGCCCATCTCGTGGGTGACCACGACCATCGTCATGCCATCGCTGGCCAGCGACGTCATCACGTCGAGCACCTCGCCGACCATCTCCGGGTCCAGCGCGCTGGTCGGCTCGTCGAAGAGCATCGCCTTGGGCTGCATGGCCAGGGCCCGGGCGATGGCCGCCCGCTGCTGCTGGCCGCCGGAGAGCTGGGCCGGGAACTTGTCCGCCTGGTTGGCGATGCCGACCCGGTCGAGTAGGGCCAGACCACGCTCGCGGGCGGCGGCCGGCTTCTCCTTGCGGACCTTGATCGGGCCGAGGGTGACGTTCTCCAGGATGGTCTTGTGCGCGAAGAGGTTGAAGGACTGGAACACCATGCCCACCTCGCTGCGCAGCTTCGCGAGGGGCTTGCCCTCGGCCGGCAGCGGCTGACCGTCGAAGGTGATGGTGCCCGAGTTGATCGGTTCCAGTCGGTTGATCGCGCGGCACAGCGTCGACTTGCCGGAGCCGGACGGGCCGATCACCACGACCACCTCGCCCCGACCCACCGACAGTGAGACGTCGTCCAGCACGTGCAGCGGCCCGAACCACTTGTTGACCGCGTCCAGCACGATGAGCGGTTCGCCCGTCGTCACGTCGTCCACCGTCCCCTGTCGTCTCCCGGATCGGGGTCGGTTGACCCCCGGTGCGGCCACTGTAGGCGGCCTGATGTGGCAGAACGCAACCCAGCGGGTCACGGAGCGGTAACACCGGTCACGATCGTTCGGGTGCGTCCGATTTTGGTCACCGGATGGGTGGTGACGGTGGTGATCGTGGCGCGTTGTCGAGATCATGGGTGGATGACCGAACCCGTACGGTTGACCAAGTACGCCCGCGGCGGTGGCTGCGCGTGCAAGATTCCCCCGGGCGAGCTGGAGATCATGGTGGCCGGTCTCGGCCCGGCGACCGGCACTGCGGAGTTGCTGGTCGGGCTGGACCACGGCGACGACGCGGCGGTGGTGCGCCTTGACGAGCGCACCGGCCTGGTCAGCACCGCCGACTTCTTCACCCCGGTGGTCGACGACGCGTACGACTGGGGTCGGATCGCCGCGGCCAACGCGCTCTCCGACGTGTACGCGATGGGCGGCACCCCGCTGGTGGCGCTCAACCTGCTCTGTTGGCCTCGGGACGTGCTGCCGCTCGAGTTGGCCCGTGAGGTGCTGCGTGGCGGCCAGGACGTGGCGCGGGAGGCCGGCTGTCACCTGGCCGGCGGGCACAGCGTGGACGACGACGGCCCGAAGTACGGTCTCGCGGTCACCGGCACGGTCCGGCCGGACGAGCTGATCACTCTCGACGCCGGACGGGCCGGGGTGCCGTTGTCGCTGACCAAACCGCTCGGGGTGGGTGTGCTGAACACCCGGCACAAGGCGACCGGGGAGAGCTTCCCGGAAGCGGTGGCCACGATGAGCGCGCTCAATCGGGAGGCCGCCCACGCGGCGGTCGCCGCCGGCATTCGGTGCGGCACCGACGTGACCGGGTTCGGGCTGCTCGGGCACGCCTCGAAGCTGGCCCGGGCCAGCCAGGTCACTGTGGCCATCGACACCGCCCGGGTGCCCTATCTGTCCGGCGCCCGGGAGGCGCTGCGCGACGGGTTCGTCAGCGGTGGCAGCCGACGCAACCTGGAGTGGGTGACCCAGTGGACCGACTTCGGCGCGGCGGACGAGGCGGAGCGGCTGCTGCTGGCCGACGCGCAGACCTCCGGTGGCCTGCTGGTCGCCGGCGAAGTGCCCGGCGCTGCGGTGGTGGGCGAGCTGCTGCCCCGCGGGGAGCACCTGGTCGTCCTGCGCTGACCGGGGGCGGCCGACGGGCGGCGGAACACGCGGTGGCGGTGGTGGGGATGGCGCACGGTACCCGATAAACTGTCACCTTCCCGCTACTCCGAGCAATGCCGCTCAGGGAAATTTTGCCCGGAATGGTCACAGACCGGTAACTTGCCCCCGGCTGGGGTCAAATGCCCCCCACCATCGTGTGTAAGGCCCGATCCGGAGGCCGGTGGGGACGAACGCAGCGAGGAGGCGGAATGACCGAGCTGTGGAACTGGAGAATCGACGGGGCTCAACCCGTGGAGGTCTACCCGGCGCTGGCGGAGGCGCTTGGTCGGGTGGTGATGCCGCTGGCGGTGGCCGACCCGGCGCGGCTGCCGTCGTACGCGGTGGTGTGTGACGTCTGGCAGGCGCCGGGCGAATTCGCGACGGTGGTGGACTGCTACGGAGTGCCCGAGGAGCTCTCCGAGCACGCGAGCATCGCCGCACTGGCCCGATTGCTGGGCCGCAACTGCCTGTTGCGCGACGACACGCTCGACGCGGGCCGGCACCTGCTCGTCGCTCCGGACGGCACGGTCCGTCCGGTGCACTTCGACGTGCGGGACACCGAGGACGGTGAGGTGCTCAGCAGGCTGCGCCTCTGCTCGCTGGGTGACCCGGGTTGCCGGGGCTGGTCGCAGTGCCACCGCTCACGTTGGGCGCCCGACACTGTCGCTCCGGCGCTCGCCGCGGCCTGACCCTCTCCAGGGTCAGGCCCGGCCGGGTGCCGTACCGGTCAGCGACGATCAGCTGGCGGCGGTGGCCGACCGGTCGGTGGTGCCCGATCCGGCGCCCCGCACCACCAGTTGGTCGAGCAGGGTGCGCGTCGCCTCGGCCACTGCTGCCACTGCGGCGTCGAACGCGGCAGCGTTGTGCGCGGCGGGCGCCCGGAAACCAGAGATCTTCCGGACGTACTGCAACGCTGCCGCCTCGACGTCCGCGTCGGTCACCTGCGGGGTGAACGGCTCACGCAGCGTCTTGATGCTCCGGCACATGTGAGTTCCTCCTCGGTTGGTGCGCTACTTGACCAACGATGACATCGTTGGGGCTGTTGCCTATTCTGGTGGCGCGTCAGGGCCCTCGGGCCGTCCATCACACCTCCCGTGGCGCGTCCGCGGGACCCGGAGAATCATTGTGGACAACGCACCCACCCGCCCATCCCGTCCGGGCCTGGCCGATCTCACCCGTAGCCTGCACACTCCGCTGGAACGGATCGCCGTCGAGCACGCCGATCTGGTCGAGGCGGTCCGGCGGCATGTCGTCGCGGATGAGCCGGTGCCCTCCGGCACGGTGCCCGTAGCCGCGTTCAACTCGGCCATCTGAATGGCGGGCTGTCGGTGCGGTCCCTCCGCAGCGGGCGGGTCATGCCGACGGATCAGCCAGTTCGTGCTGAAGGTTCACAGCCGGTGCGACCTCAGCTGCGACCACTGCTACGTCTACCAGCACGCCGACCAGACCTGGCGTGGTCGACCGGTGCGGATGCCGCTGGCCACGGTTCGGGCCGTCGCGCAGCGGATCGCCGAGCATGCCCGCGAGCACGAGTTGCCGGTCGTGCACGTGGTGCTGCACGGAGGTGAGCCGTTGCTGCTGGGGGCCGCGGGACTACGGGAGGTGATGGCCGAACTGCGCGCGACGATCACCCAGTGGACGCGCCTCGACCTGCGTATGCAGACCAACGGCGTGCTGCTCGACGAGGAGCTGTGCCGGCTGTTCGTCGAGTACGACGTGCGGGTCGGTGTGTCCTTCGACGGCGACCGGGCAGCGAACGACCGCCACCGGGTCTTCGCCCACGGCGGGAGCAGCCACGACCACGTCCGCCGGGCGCTGGCCCTGCTCCGACGGCCGGAACACCGCGCCAGCTACGCCGGCATCCTCTGCACGATCGACGTCCGCAACGATCCCGACCTGGTGTACGAGGCGCTGCTGGCCGAGAGCCCGCCCCGCGTCGACCTGTTGCTGCCCCACGCCACCTGGGACCATCCGCCGGAGCGTCCAGGCCCCGAACCCACCCCGTACGCGGACTGGCTGGGGCGGATCCACCGGCGCTGGGTGGACGACGGGCGGCCGGTGTCGATCCGGATGTTCGAGGCGCTGCGCCCAGGCGGTGGGGGCACCGAGGCGTTCGGCCTCGCGCCAGCCGATGTACTGGTCGTCGAGGCGGACGGGAGTTGGGAGCAGGTCGACTCACTGAAGACCGCGTACCACGGCGCGGCCGACACCGGTTTCGACGTGTTCGACCACTCGGTGGACGAGGTCACACGGCACCCCGGGGTCGCTGTCCGGCAGGACGGCGTGGCCGGGCTCTGCGGGACCTGTCGGGCCTGCCCGGTGGTCGACCGGTGCGGCGGCGGCCTGTACGCCCACCGGTGGCGCACCGGCTCCGGCTTCGACAACCCCTCGGTGTACTGCGCCGACCTGCTCCGCCTGATCGACACGGTGGACGCCTACCCGCCGCCCACCCCGCCCCCGTCGGGTGAAGTGTCGAGCACCTCGCCAGTCGACGAGTTGCTGGACGACCTGGCGACCGGGCCCGGGTCGGCGTCGACGCTGGACCTGCTCGCCGCCACCCAGCTCTCCATCACCCGGGCTCTGCTGGCGGCCTGCCGGGACGGATCCGGCACCACGCAGGCCTGGGAACTGCTCGTCCACCTCGACCAGGCGGCACCGGAGGCGGTCCGAGCGATACTGGCACATCCCTTCGTCCGGCCCGGGCTGGTGCATCGCCTCCACTCGTCGGCCCCGCCCGGCCTCGGCGCGGCAGTCGACCCACTGCCGGCCCTCGCCATCGCCGCGGCGCTGCGGGCCGGCGTCCCGGCCGCGTTGCACGTCCCGGTGCGGGCCGACACGATCACGTTCCCCGCGCTTGGCAGCCTGGTGCTGCCCGGCCTGGGGGAGAGCGCCGAGGTCACCGTCCGACCCGGCGAGTTCCAGGTCCGGGGTGGGTCGGTCGAGCAGACGGTGCTCCTCGATCCGATGGCGCCGCCGTCACCCGGATGGTTTCCGACCCGCGACGTGTCGGTGCCCGGTGGCCGACTGCTCCTTGAGGACGGTGACCCGTACCGCGACTGCTACGGCCAGCCGGTCGAGTCCCGCCTGGACGGTCCGGCGGAGCGGTCGTTGGGCCGTACCCTGGCGGAGGCCTGGCGGGTCGTGCACCGGGACGTGCCGGCGCACGCGGCGGCGCTCGACGGCGGCCTGCGTGCCGTCGTTCCATTGGCGCCCGACCCGGCGCGACCCCTGCGAAGTGCCACCGCCCGGCACGCGTTCGGCGCTGTCGCCGTCACCCCCCACCCCGACCCGGAGACGATGGCGGTGCTGCTCGTGCACGAGTGGCAGCACGCGAAGCTGGGTGCGGTTCTCGACCTGTACGACCTTGTCGAACCGGGCCAGGGCGCCCAGATCCGGGTGCCCTGGCGCCCCGACCCGCGGCCACCGGAGGGCGTCCTGCAGGGCGTCTACGCCCACCTCGCCGTCACCCAGGTCTGGCAGTCCCGGGCGGCCGCCGACCCCGGCGACGCGTCGGCGAACGCGGCCCACTTCCTGGCGTGGACCCGGGACGGTGCGGAGGCGCTGCTGGCCAGCCGGTCGCTCACCGCGGCGGGTGAGCGGTTCGTCGGCCAGCTGCGCCACGCACTGGAGGAGACCCGTGCAGGGTCCGGATGAGCGCCAACCGTCCGCACTGGGCCGTCTCCGCCTCGCCGATGACCTGCGGGCATTGGGCGTCCGCCCGGGTGCGTGCCTGCTGGTGCACTGTGCCCTCCGCCGGGTGGGCCCGTTGACGAACGGCCCCGCGACTCTCGCCGGTGCCCTGCGGGACGTCCTCGGCCCGGCTGGCACGCTCCTGGTGCCCACCCAGACCGACGGCAACTCGACCACCTCCCGGGCCCATTTGGCGGCGACCGCCGGTATGGACCGTGCGCAGCGCGAGCGGTACGAGGCGGCGCTGCCGGGCTGGGACCGCCGGACCACCCCGTCGCAGCGGATGGGGGCGCTTGCCGAGTACGTCCGGTGTGCCCCCGGTGCCGTGCGTAGCGACCATCCCCAGACTTCGTTCGCCGCGCTCGGCCCGCAGGCCCGGCAGCTCACCGACAACCATGACCTCACCTGCCACCTGGGAGAACGCTCACCAATGGGCGAGCTCTACGCGGCGGACGGGCAGGTCCTGCTGCTTGGCCTCGGCTACGAGGCGTGCACCGCACTGCACCTGGCCGAGTACCGGCTGCCGGTGCCGCCGCCCGTGCGCGACTACCAGTGCTTCCGGCTTGTCGACGGGCGGCGGGTCCGCCTCGACTTCCGGGCTCTCGACCTGGACGACCGGGACTTCCCGGAGGTGGGTGCCACGCTCGACGAGACGCCGTTGGTGCGCCACGGTCGGGTGGGGCGGGCGAGCGCGCGCCTGCTGCCAGTGCGTGCCACCGTGGACTTCGCGATCGACTGGTTCAACGTGCACCGTCTTGCGGTGCGCCGGTGAACCAGGAGGGCGGCACCGCTGAGCGCCGCAGAGCCTGCCCTGGACCCTTACCTGGGCGCACAGCCGCCAGTTGGTCGGATGTACGACACCAGCGGTCTCGTCCGATTCCTCGGACTCGGCAGAGACCCGTGCGGCGTGCTGCCGATACCCGCCACAGTGGCCTTCGTCGTAGAGTGACGAGGCGGCAACCGGCTCTGTCCTGAGCATTGACGAACGCCTTAGGCTGAAACTCCGGTCGCTTTCCGGACGGCGGAGGAACGACGGTGAGCGAAGCGGTAGTAGTCGCTGATACGCGAACCCCGCTGTTCTTCGTGAGCTATTCACGTCCGCAGATCCGGCGCGCCGGTAACACCCCCCAGGAATACCTCTCGCGGTTCTTCGACGACCTCTCCACCCATGTCAGCGAGCTGGTCGGCCTGCCGACCGGGGTCGACCCCGGATTCATGGACAGCTCACTGGGCGGCGGTGAGCGTTGGACCCCCGAGTTGTTGCGCGCCGCCGGCACCTGCCAGGTGTTCATTCCGTTGGTGTCCAGCTCGTTCATCAGCAGCACCTGGTGTGCCATGGAATGGCATGCCTTCGCGCGGCGTCAGATCGAACCACGCGTCCCGGGCAGCTCCGCGCACGAGACGGCGATCGTGCCCGTCAACTGGTCACCGACCACCGAGGCGTCGCTGCCGCCGAGCATTCGTGCCATCCAACGGTTCTCGCCGACCGCGTTACCTGATGACAACACCGTCGCGCGCCAGTACGAGCAGGAAGGGGTCTACGGCTTGCTGACCATGCAACGGGAGCAGGCGTACCGCGCGGTGGTGTGGCGTCTCGCCCAGCGGGTGGTGGCGATCCATCGGGCCTATCACGTCCACCCGCTGGTGCCCGCGGGCACCGATGAGCTGCGCACGCTCTTCACCGAGGAGGCAGCCGCATGACGCCGCTCACCGCCGAGGGGCGGGCGCCGACTCGCCAGACCTACTTCTTCCTGAGTTACGCGCATTCGGCGCCGCTGCTGGGTGCCCGCACCGACACCGACGTCTGGGTCGACCGATTTTTCGCGGATCTGTCGGGTGAGGTGGGTCGGCTGGTGTCCCCGCGGCCGGGCGTGGAGATCGGTTTCATCGACCAGTCCATCCCACCGGGCGCCGACGTGAAGGCGGCCCTGGCGGACGCCATCGGCGCGGCCCAGGTGTTCGTGCCGCTCTACTCGCCGGGCTACTTCAGCAGATCATGGGCGCTGGGCGAGCAGGAGTCCTTCCTGACTCGGCTGCTGCGCGCGGCCGGGGAGCCGGCGTCCCCCGTCGTGCCGGCCGACCACGTGGTGCCGGTCCTCTGGATCCCGGTGCCCAGTTGGGAGGAGCATCCCGAACTCGACGCGGCGCTGGATCTGGGTCGGGACGTGCCCGAGTACGCCGAGAACGGCATGCGTGCGCTCTGCATGCTCGGCGCGTACCAGCAGCAGTACCAGATCCTGCTCGGGCGGCTGGCCCGGCGGATCGTGGAGCCCACCCAACGCGTCTGGCTGCGTCCGTCCCGGGCGCCGACGCTCGACGTGTCGCGGCGGATCGCGGCCAACCCGGACTTCGTGGTGACGGTGCTGGCACCCACCCGGGACCGGCCGCCCGAGGGTCGGGAGGCGTCCTGGTACGCGGAGCGCAGCCGGCTCTGGCGTCCCTTCGGGGCCCGGCAGGAGCTTCCGGTGGCCGAGTACGCCGCGAGCATCGCCGAGCGGCTCGGACTGTCGGTGCACACGAGTGACTTCGCCGACGCCGGGGACCTGCTCGAGATCCGCCCCGGCGCCCTTCTGATCGACCCGTGGTTCACCGAGCTTTCCGGCGGTGTACCCGCTCTGCGGGCCGCCGCGCGGGCGCTGCCGCCGTGGGTGGTGCCGCTCGTGGTGACCGACGCCGACGACCCGCGCGACGCGCACCGCGGCGCCGACCTGGCGCGGCTGGTCCTGGGCGTGCTGCAGGACGCGGGCGCGACGCGAGCGCGGTGGGTCGGGCGGACGGACGAGTTCGCGGGTCTGATGCCGACAGTGGTGACCGAGGCCCGGCGGCTCTACCTGAAGCACGGCGCGGTGTTCCCGGCACCGGGGCCTGCTACCCGGCCGCCCAGCCTTCGCAACCCGGCCCCGTCATCGTTCGAAGCCCCGGAGATGCCCGATGAGCACTGAGCGCGACGGTCAGATAGTCACCTTCTACTCGTTCAAGGGCGGAACGGGCCGGACGATGGCGCTGGCCAACGTCGCGTGGATCCTCGCTGCCAACGGCAAGCGGGTGCTGGTCACCGACTGGGACCTGGAATCGCCAGGGCTGCACCGCTTCTTCCACCCCTTCCTGGACGTGTCGACGATCGGCGGCACGGCCGGCGTCGTCGACCTGATCCGGGACTACGAGTCGCAGACCATCCGCGAGGCGGTACGGCCGGAGGGCTGGGTGGAGCAGTTCGCCCGGGTCAACCGGTACGCCTTCTCCCTGGCCTGGGAGTTTCCCGGCGGCGGCGGGTTGAACTTCCTCTCCGCTGGCCGGCAGAACGACGATTACGCCGTTTCGGTGAACGGGCTGGACTGGGACACCTTCTACCACCGGTTGGGCGGTGCGCAGTTCTTCGAGGCCCTCCGCGAGGACATGAAGCGCGAGTACGACTACACCTTGATCGACAGCCGGACGGGGCTCAGCGACGTCGCCGACATCTGCACCCTGCACCTGCCGGACACCCTTGTCGACTGCTTCACCCTCAGCGACCAGGGCATCGAGGGTGCCGCTCAGGTCGCCAGAACCGTCGCCGTGCACCCCTCGCGCCGCGGCATTCGGATCCTGCCGGTGCCGATGCGGGTCGACCAGGCGGAGAAGGAGAAAGCCGACGCCGGGCGTGCCCTCGCGATGCACCGCTTCGCCGGTCTGCCCACCGGGATGACGGAGGAGGATCGGCGCCGCTACTGGGCGGCGGTGGAGGTGCCGTACCGGCCCTTCTACGCGTACGAGGAGACGTTGGCGACCTTCGGCGACACGCCGGGCTCGCCCACATCGCTGCTGGCGGCGTTCGAGACGCTGACCGCGCAGTTGACCAACGGCGAGGTGCACGCGATGCCGCCGATGGACGAGTCGGTGCGCGAGCGGGAGAAGGCCCGCTTCCGGCGTCGCCACAAGCTCCCCGGCGACGACCTCATGCTCCGCTACGCACCGGAGGACGCGGTCTGGGCGGAGTGGATCGAGAAAGTGCTCAGCTCGGCGCAGATTCGCGTCGTCGACGGAACCCAGCCGATCGAGAGCGGCGCCCGCCCGCCGGCCCGTACGCTGACCATTCTCTCCCCTGCCTACGTGGCCCTGCCCCCAGCCGCGTTGCCTCCGCGGGACCCGACCGTCGACACCACTCCGCTCGCGGTCTACGTGAGCGATCTGCGGCCACTCGCGGAGTTCGCGGTGGCCTCCTCGACCCAACTGGCCAACATCACCGCGGCGACCGCCGCTGAGCGGCTACTGCGGCTGGTGGGGGGCCCGTTACCGCTCCGACTCGAGGGCCAGGTGGACGGCGGCCTGCGTTTCCCGGCCGCCGAGCCGGCCGTCTTCGAGGCCCCGAACCGCAACGCGCGGTTCACCGGTCGGGAGAATGAGCTGGCGCTCCTGCGCCGACGCCTGACCGGACCGGTTGCCGTGCCGGTCGCATTGCAGGGGATGGGTGGGGTCGGCAAGACCGAGCTGGCCCTGGAATACGCGCATCGGTTCAAGTCCGCCTACGACGCGGTGCTGTGGATTTCCGCTGGCGCTACGGAGTCGATCGGCGCCGACGTGGAGAAGTCGCTGGCGGCCTTCGCCGACCGGCTCGGCGTCGGTGGCAACCCGGACCAGGCGGACAACGCACGCGCGGTGCTGGAGGCGTTGGGGCGGGGTGAGCCCGGGCGTTGGCTGTTGGTGATCGACAACGCCGAGGAGATCGACCCGTTCAAGCGATTCCTGCCGCGCGGCGGGCACGTGTTGCTCACCTCGCGCAACCAGGGTTGGGGGGAGCGGGCCACGCTGATCCAGGTCGACGTCTTCGCCCGTAAGGAGAGCGTCGCCCACCTGCAACGTCGGGTGCCCACCCTCACCGAGCAGGAGGCGGACCGGATCGCCGACGCGCTCGGGGACCTGGCGGTGGCGGTGGCCACGGCCGGCGCCTACCTGGCAGACACCGGTACCTCGGTCGACGCGTACCTGGAGCAGATCGAGCGGCAAGGTCCCAGCGCCCTCTCCGTGGAGGCCACCTGGGATCTTTCGTTGGCGCGGCTGCGCGGCCAGTTCCCGGCGGCGTACCGGCTGTTGCAGCTCTGCTCGGTGCTGGCCCCCGAGATAGACCTGGGTCTGCTCTACAACGACGAGATGGTGAAGACGTTGGCGCCGTTCGATCCCGCGGTGTCGGAGCCCATGATGATCGGGCGGCTGGTCCAGCGGATCAACCGGTCGGCGCTCCTCACGATGAACATGTCCGAGCAACGGATCCTGGTGCACCGGTTGCTCCAGGCGGTGGTCCGGGGCGGAATGACCCCGGACGAGATCGCCGACACCCGACACCGGGCGCACCTGGTGCTGGGCAAGGCGTGGCCCGGCGGTGATGCCGACGATCCGCGTACCTGGGACAGGTTCCGCAGGCTCTGGCCGCACATCGAGGCCTCGGGCGCGATGGGCAGCAAGGACGAGTCGGTCCGGGAGCTGATGATCGACCGGGTGCGGTATCTCTGGCGTCAGGGAGAACTCGACGCGGCGAACGCGTTCGCCAAGGAGGTCGACGCGGTCTGGTCGAAGCGGCGGGATCGCCTCTACGGCACCGAGGAACTCGCCACGTTGCGTCGGCAGTTGCTGCACCTGCGCTTCAACCGTGCGAACGTGCTGCGGGCGCTCGCCCACTACGTCGAGGCCTACGACCTGGACCAGGAGACTCACGAAGCGCAGCGGGCGCTGCTGGGTGACAGGCATTCGCACACCCTGATGACCGCCGGCAGCCTGGGTGCCGACCTGCGGGCCCTCGGCCGCTACACCGACGCGATCGAGCGTGATCAGGAAACCTACGACGCGTGGAGTGAGGAGTTCGGCGAATACCATCCACGCACGCTCTTCGCGGCCAACAACCTCGCACACTCCTATCGCCTGGTGGGCGACTTCCGCTCGGCGCGCCGTCGGGACGAGGCGGTGTTCCAGCTCCGCCGGCAGGTGCTCGGCCCGGAACATCCGTACACAGTGCACTCGGCCGCCCAGCTGGCACGCGACCTGCGGGAGGCCGGTGAGTACGCCAACTCGGCCAAGATGCTGCGCACGGTGCACGAACAACTCGCCAGCCTGAAGGAGATCGGCAGCGAGGCGGGGGACACGCTGAACGCTCAGGTCAGTCTCGCGGTGTCGCTGCGGAGCGCGGGCCAGTTGGCGGAGGCAGCCGCACTGCTCGACGCGGCGTACCCGGTGCTCGAGGAGAAGTTCGGTCGGGACAATCCCGAAACGTTGATCTGCCAGGCGGCGCTGGTCGCGAATCTGCTGGCACTCGGCGAGACCGAACGCGCGGTGGCCGAGGCGACGCAGGTGGCAAGGATCTACGAGCAGCGGCTAGGGGCCACCCATCCGCACACCCTCGGTGCGTTCAGCAACCTCGCCGTGGCGCAGCGGGCCGTGGGCCGGGTTGCCGAGGCTCGCGCGACTGCCGAACGGGCGGCCGTTGCCCTGCGCGAGGTGCTCGGCCCGGACCACCCGCACACCCTCGCCGCTGAGGAGAACCTCGGGATCTGCCTCGCCGAGGAGGGGGACCGGGACGCCGCGCTCGATCACCTCCGCGCAACCGCCGAGCGTTGGCTGGCCGCGTCCGGTTCCCGCCATCCGGACGCCCTGCGGTGCCAGGCGAACCTGGCGCTCGTCGTGCGCGAGAACGTGGGCGACCGGCCGCCGACGGCCACCGCCCCGGTCGTCTCGTTGGGTGAGGTCGTCGGGGCCGACCACCCTGGCGTGCGGGCGCTGCGGGACGGGCGCCTGGTCGCCCGGATCATCGATCCTCATCCGTTCTGAGCCCGTACGACACCAGGCCGGGCCCACCGCGTCCCCACGGAGCATGCCGATGAACAACGATCGCGAAGGCCAGGTCGTCACCTTCTACTCGTTCAAGGGGGGAACGGGTCGGACGATGGCGCTGGCCAACGTGGCCTGGATCCTGGCGGCCAGCGGCCGGCGGGTGCTCGTCGCCGACTGGGACCTCGAGTCCCCCGGTCTGCACCGCTTCTTCCATCCGTTCCTCGACGCCGAGGCGATCCAGGGCGCCAGCGGCGTGATCGACATGATCCGTGACTACGAGTGGGAGACCACCCGGGTCGACGACCGGCCGGACCGCTGGATGGAGCAGTACGCCCGGCTCGGGCGGCACACGTTCCCGCTGCGCTGGAACTTCCCCGGCGACGGCGGTCTCGACTTCCTCTCCGCTGGCCGGCAGAACAGCGACTACGCCGTCTCGGTGAGCGGGCTGGATTGGGACAACTTCTACAACCGGCTGGGCGGGGCGCAGTTCTTCGAGGCGATGCGGGCGGACATGAAGCGCCAGTACGACTTCACCCTGATCGACAGCCGGACGGGGCTCAGCGACGTCGCCGACATCTGCACCCTGCACCTGCCGGACACCCTTGTCGACTGCTTCACCCTCAGCGACCAGGGCATCGACGGCGCGGCCCGGGTGGCGCACTCGGTCCGGGACCGGTACCGGCGGCGCGACATCCGGGTCCTGCCGGTGCCGATGCGGGTCGACCAGGCCGAGAAGGAGCGGGCGGAGGCGGGTCGCCTGCTGGCCATGCGGCGGTTCGCCGGGTTGCCGGCCGGCATGACCGAGGCGGAACGGCGGCGTTACTGGACCGCGGTGGAGGTGCCGTACCGACCGTTCTACGCGTACGAGGAGAAGCTGGCGACTTTTTGTGATCCGCCCGGCGCGCCGACGTCACTGCTGGCCGCGTACGAGACGTTGACCGGGATTCTCACCGACGGCGCGGTGACCGCGCTGCCGCTGATGGACGAGTCGGTGCGGGAGCGGGGGGAGGCCCGTTTCCGCCGCCGCACCGAGGCGATCGACGACGAGATCATGCTCCGGTACGCACCGGAGGACGCCATCTGGGCCGAGTGGCTGGAGCGGGTGCTCAACTCGGCCGGGCTGCGGGTGGTGGAGCCCACGGCCAGCGTCGACGTCCCCGCCCCGCGCACGCTGACAGTGGTCTCGCCGGCCTACGTGGCGACGCCGTCCGGCGGTCTGCCTGACCGGGACACGAGCACCGGTGCCACCGCCCTGGCCGTGTACGTCGCCGACCTTCGTCCGCTGGCGGAATTCCAGTCGCAGAATTCCACCAACCTGGTCAACGTGAGCGCCACGACCGCCGTGGAGCGTGTGTTGCGGCTGTTCGGCCGGCCGGTGCCGCCCTCAGCGGACGGCCCGGCGGGCGGGAATGTCCGCTACCCCGCCACCGAGCCGTTGGTCTTCAACGCCCCCAACCGGAACGCGCGCTTCACCGGCAGGGAGGACGACCTGGCGCGGCTGCGCGCGCAGTTGCGCAGCGGCGGTACGGCGGTGGTGCTGCCGGTCGCTCTGCAGGGCATGGGTGGCGTCGGTAAGACGCAGGTGGCTCTGGAATACGTCCACCGGTTCAAGGCCGCGTACGACGTGGTCTGGTGGATCGCGGCGGACCCGCCGCAGTTCGTCGACACCGCCCTCGCCGACCTCGCCGCTCGTCTCGGCATCCTCGCCGGGCCGACACTGCCCGACACGGTCCGGTCAATGCTCCAGGTGCTCGGGCGCGGTGAGCCGTACGAGCGGTGGCTCATCGTGTTCGACAACGCCGAAGAGGTCGACCAGATCGAGCCCTTCCTGCCGCAGGGCCCCGGGCACGTCCTGCTGACCTCCCGCAACCGCGCCTGGGGTGACCGGGCGAACTCGATCCAGGTGGACGTCTTCGACCGCACCGAGAGCGTGGCGCACCTCGCCCAGCGGGTGCCCACTATCAGCGCCGAGGAGGCGGACCGGGTGGCCGAGGCGCTCGGCGACCTGCCGATCGCGGTGGCCGCGGCGGGGGCCTGGCTCGCCGACACCGGCACGTCGGTCGCAGACTACCTGCGGCAGATCGAACGGCACGGTCCCACCGCCCTCTCCATCGAGGCGACCTGGGACCTGGCCCTGAACCGGCTGCTGAACCAGGCGCCCGCCGCGTACCGGCTGCTGCAGCTCTGCTCGGTGCTGGCCCCGGAGATCGCCCTCGAACTCATCTACAGCGACGAGATGGCGGCTGCTCTCGTGCCGTTCGACCCATCGGTGTCGGAGCGGCTCGTACGCGGCGCCCTGGTTCAGCAGATCAACCGCCTGGCACTGCTGAAACTGGACGTTCAGGGCGGTCGGATCCAGGTGCACCGGCTGTTGCAGGCGGTGGTCCGCGACCGGATGACCGACGACGAGATCACCGCTGCCCGACACCAGGTGCACCTGGTGCTGGCCGCGTCCCGACCTCGTGGCGACGTGGACGACCCGACCACCTGGGCTCGGCTGCGCATGCTCTGGCCGCACCTGGAGGTTTCCGAGGCGCTGACCTGCCCGGACGAGTCGGTGTGTCAGCTGCTGATCGACCGGGTTCGTTATCTGTGGCAGCGCGGCGGTCTGGAGCAGGCCGACGCCTTGAGTCAGGAGGTGGACGAGACCTGGTCCGCTCGGCTCGGCGACACGGACGACGAGGTCGAGGCGTCGGTGCTGGGCCGCCAACTGCTGCACCTGCGGTTCAACCGGGCGAACATCCTGCGCAGCCTGGGCCGGTTCGACGAGGCCCGGGACCTGGACGAGGCGGTGCTGGCCGAGCAGAACCGGCTGTTGGGTCCGCTGCACCCGCACAGCCTGATAACCGCCGGCGGCCTCGGCGCTGACCTGCGGGCGCTCGGCCGCTACGCCGAGGCGTTGGAACGGGACCGAAACACCTACGGCTCCTGGCTCCAGGTGTTCGGCGAGGACCACCCCCGGACGTTGAGTGCGGCCAACGACCTCGCCGTCTCGTACCGGCTGGTCGGTGACTACCGGTCAGCCCGCCGCTGGGACGACGAGGTGTACCAGCGGCGCCGGCTGGTGCTCGGCCCGACCCACCCGGGCACCCTTGCCTCCGCCGTGCGGTTGGGCAGCGACCTGCGGGAAGCGGGCGACTACGAGGGGTCGACCCTCCTGCTCCGCACGACGTACGAGGCGTACTGCGAGGTGCTCGGGCCGGACGACGGCCAGACTCTCGCCGCCCGGGTCAGCCTGGCGGTGTCGCTGGGCGCGGCCGGTAGGGGCAGCGATGCCGTGCCGTTGTTCGAGACGGCCCACCGTGAACTCGGCGAACGCTTCGGGCCGGACAACCCGGCCACCGTGGCGTGCCGGGCGAGCCGGGCGGTGAATCTGCTGGCCGTCGGCGACGCGGCCCGGGCGCTGACCGAGATGCTCGCTGTCACCGAGGCGTATGAGGAGGGCCTCCGGCTCGGCCCGGAGCACCCGTACACCCTGGCGACGGTGAACAACATCGCCGTGGCCGAGCGCGCGCTCGGCCGCCGGTCGCAGGCCCGCGCGTCGGCTGCCCGGGCGGCCACCGAGTTGCGCAAGGTGCTCGGCCCCGACCACCCGCACACCCTCGCCGCCGAGGTGAACCACGCGGTGTGTCTCGCCGAGGAGGATGACCGGGTGTCGGCGTCGGACCGGCTGCGGGAGACGGCCGCGCGGCTGTCGGCGGTGCTCGGCGCGGATCACCCCGACACGCTGCGCTGCCTCGGTGATCTCGCGCTGGTGTCGACGCACGTCGGCGGCGGCGCTGCCGTGGCGGAACTGGGGGCGGTGGCGGGCCGGCTGGCCGAGGTCATCGGCGAGGAGCACCCCAGCGTGCAGACCCTGCGCGAAGGGCGGCTCATCGTTCGGGTGATCGACCCGCAGCTGTTCTGATCGAAGGCGCCAGTTCGGGTGAGGGTCTCCGGCCCGGGCCGGAGACCCTCAACCACGGCTCGCCGGGTCGACGCCGCAGGACCGGACAAAGCCGGTCGGAGGTCGCCCCGGACCGGGCCGCTACCCTGGTAGCCCGAGGGGAAGGGGCACCAACAGGGTGGCTAGGACCTACAACGTCGTCACGTACGGCTGCCAGATGAACGTGCACGACTCCGAACGCATCTCCGGCCTGCTTGAGCAGGCGGGATACGAGCGTGCACAGGCTGGCGACGACACCCCGGACATCGTGGTCTTCAACACCTGCGCGGTGCGGGAAAACGCTGACAACCGGCTCTACGGCAACCTCGGGCGGCTGCGCCCGGTGAAGGACAAGCACCCCGGGATGCAGATCGCGGTCGGTGGCTGCCTCGCCCAGAAGGATCGGGGCGACATCGTCCGCAAGGCCCCCTGGGTGGACGTGGTCTTCGGCACCCACAACATCGGCGCGCTGCCGGTGCTGTTGGAGCGGGCCCGGCACAACGCCGCGGCCGAGGTGGAGATCCTGGAATCCCTCGACGTCTTCCCGTCCACGCTGCCCACCCGCCGCGAGTCGACGTACGCCGGCTGGGTGTCGATCTCGGTGGGGTGCAACAACACCTGCACGTTCTGCATCGTGCCGGCGCTGCGCGGCAAGGAGAAGGACCGACGCCCCGGCGACATCCTCTCCGAGGTGCGCGCGCTCGTCGACGAGGGCGTGCTGGAGGTGACCCTGCTCGGGCAGAACGTCAACTCGTACGGCGTGGAGTTCGGCGACCGGTACGCGTTCGGCAAGCTGCTGCGGGCCTGCGGCGACATCGACGGGTTGGAGCGCGTGCGCTTCACCAGTCCGCACCCGAAGGACTTCACCGACGACGTGATCGCCGCGATGGCCGAGACGCCGAACGTCTGCCACTCGCTGCACATGCCGTTGCAGTCCGGCTCCGACGACGTGCTCCGGGCGATGCGCCGCTCCTACCGCTCCGAGCGCTACCTGGGGATCATCGAGAAGGTCCGCGCGGCGATGCCGGACGCGGCGATCACCACCGACATCATCGTCGGCTTCCCCGGTGAGACCGAGGCCGACTTCCAGCGCACCCTGGACGTGGTCCGGGAGGCCCGGTTCTCCTCGGCCTTCACCTTCCAGTACTCGAAGCGGCCCGGCACCCCCGCCGCGACAATGGACGACCAGTTGCCCAAGCAGGTCGTGCAGGAGCGCTACGAGCGGTTGATCGCCTGCGTCGAGGAGATCACCTGGGCGGAGAACAAGCGCCTCGTCGGTGAGACCGTCGAGGTGCTGGTCGCTGTCGGCGAGGGCCGCAAGGACGAGCGGACCGGCCGGATGTCCGGTCGGGCCCGCGACGGTCGACTGGTGCACTTCGCGACCGAGACCGCCGACGGGGAGTCCCTCGCTGGGCAGATCCGGCCGGGGGACATCGTGCACACCACTGTCACGTACGCCGCGCCGCACCACCTGAACGCCGACGGACCGCCGGTGGCGCACCGTCGCACCCGGGCCGGTGACGCGGCCGAGGCGGGTCGCTCCCCGCGTACCCCCGGGGTGTTGCTCGGTCTGCCGACGATCGGCGCACCGGCGGTCGCGCCGGCCCCCGCCGCGGGCTGCGCCGCGCACTGACCGCACGGCGGGGCCCCTCGACGAGGGGCCCCGCCGTGCGGTCAGACGGTGATCTTGCCGGCGCCGGCGCCCGCCGTCACGATGGACTTGACGTTGCTCGCGGTGTCCAGCTGGTAGGAGTACGGGATGCTGGCCACGCTGCCGCCGGCCTGGCCGGTGGGTGAGTTGACGAAGTGGTTGTTGCGGGCGACCAGGCGGCCGGGCCCGGAATCCCCCTCACCGAGGTGGTACGGGTCGTCGACGTTCTCGAAGTAGTTGCCCTCGACGAGCACGCCGGCGTTCTCGGTGGACGCCACGCCGTAGCCGCCGTTGGCCCGGTAGTAGTTGTTGTAGACGTGCACCGGGTTGCCGAAGCGCACCCGGGGGTTGCGCTGGTTGCTGCCGTCGAACCAGTTGTGGTGGTAGCTCACCCGCAGGTGACCGACGTCCTGGCTGGCGTTGTCGTCGCTGTGACCGAGCAGCATTGTCTTGTCGTGGCTGAAGACCCGGTTCCACGAGACGGTGACGAAGTCCGAGCCGCGCTTGATGTCGACGGCGCCGTCGTACCCGTTGCTGAAGCTGTTGTGGTCGATCCAGATGTTGGTGGCCGACTCCTGCACGTTGATCGCGTCGTCGTTCCAGTTGCGGAAGGTCAGGTTGCGGATGATCACGTTGCGGTCACCGCTGACGTTGAGCCCGCAGCCGACGATGGTCGCGCCGTAGTTGCCGAGGATGGTCTTGTTGGACCGGACCCGCAGCATGCCCGAGCAGGTGATCGTTCCGGACACCCGGATCACCGCGGCGCCGGTCGCGTTCAGCGCGCTGGTCAGCGCGGAGGCCGTGGTGACTGTGGTGGTGCCGGCGTTGCCGCCGCCGGTGGTGCCGCCGTTCTGGGTGGCCCAGCCGACCAGTGTCGACGGCGGCTGCGTGCTGGGCGGGGGAGTGCTCGACGGTGGCGGGTCGGTCGGCGGCGGCGTGGTCGGCGTGGTGCTGCCGGTGCAGGCGACGTTGTTCAGGCTGAAGCTGCTCGGAGCCGGGTTGCTGGAGCTGTTCCAACTCGCGTTGAAGCCGAACGTGGCGCTGGCGTTTGTCGCCAGGTTGCCGTTGTAGTCGACGTTGGTGGCGGAGACCTGGCTGCCGCTCTGCGAGGCGGTGGCGCCCCACGCCTGGCTGACCTGCTGCCCGGCCCCGTAGGACCAGCGCAGCGTCCACCCGGAGATTGGGTCGCCGAGGTTGGTGACGGTGACGTTGCCGGTGAATCCGCCCGGCCACTGGCTGGCGACCGAGTAGGCCACCTGGCAGCCGGCGGCCGCCTGGGCGGACACGGAGGTCAACAGCCCGGCGGTGACCAGTGTGGCGGTGGCTGCGGCCGTGGTGGCGATCAGCGTCATTCGACGCTGCCCTGTGCGCATGCTGCTTCCTTTCGGTGAGGCGGGCGGAGGTGTCGCGACGCCCATGCCCGTGGGCGGCGAATCTCGGCCGGGACCAGTGGTCCTCGGGCCCGCCAGTGCAGGTTCGTGAAGGAAAGCGGCTCCCGCGCTCGCACCCACCAACAAAGAGGCAAGCGCTTTCCCGATACAAACATAGAAGACCCTGAATGTAAATGGCCGGGACGGCCGATGCGCAGCGCACCGGCCGTCCCGGTGGATCAGCAGCCGGTGCCGCTGAGTTTCACAGTGCCCGGCGCGCTGGCCGTGCCGTTGGCGGTGAAGCCCACGGTGACCGATCCGCCCGCCGGCAGGGACGGGGCGTGACTCGGAGCCGCCGCCGTGACAGTCGTACCGGACTGCGTGACTGTGGCGTTCCAGCCACTGCCCAACGTCACCCCGGACGGCCAACTCCAGGTGACCGACCACGGGTTCACAGCGCCCGAGCCGGTGTTCTTCACCGTCAACTCGCCCTGGAAGCCGCCCTGCCAGGCGTTGACCTGCCGGTAGGTGGCCGTGCAGGCGCCCGTCGGCGGGTCCGTCGGCGGGTCCGTCGGCGGGTCCGTCGGCCCACCGGTCGGCGGCCCGCTGGTGCCACCACCGGACGGCGCGATCAGGTACGGCTGGAGGATCGCCTGCTTGGCGGTGTTGACATTGGTCCAGTCGTCAAGCGCGATACCGCCGGTGTCACCCGAGTTGGGGTTCCACGACCAGTAGGTGAAGGACATCCCGGTCACCCCGGTCCCGGTGTAGGCCATCAGCTTCTCCAGCCACACCTTGTCCTTCGGGTCGACAAGGGTGCTGCCGAACTCGCCCATCATGATCGGTGCGATGTTCTGCTTGTAGAGGTAACCGAAGTACTTGTCCCAGATGGCCGGCATGTTCGCCGGGTAGTCCGGGGCGTCGAACCAGGTCTGCCGGTACACCGAGGTGGCGTACTCGTGCGGCGAGTAGACCAGCCGGTTCGCCACGCTCAGCCGGACCGGGAACTGACCCGCCTTCGACAGGTTGCCGCCCCACCAACCGCAGTCCTCGTCGTTGCTGGTGTCGCCGTCCCAGACGTTGGAGAGGCCACCACTCGGGCAGCTCACCCCCTCCACGAAGATCAACCAGTTGGGCTGGACACCGAGGATGGCGTTCCCGGCCCGCTCGGCGGCGAGCCGCCAGTCCCGGGTGGTGTCGCCACAGCCCCAGCACGCACCGGTGGCCGCCGGGTTGGTGCCCTCCGCGTGCGGCTCGTTGTGCAGGTCGGCGCCGATCACCGTCGGGTTGCCCGCGTACCGTTGGGCGAGCATCTTCCAGTCGTTGATCCAGGTCGCCTCGGAAACAGTCGACGTGTACCAGAGCGGCGACTGCCCGGCGGCCGTCGGCCGGTGCCGGTCCAGGATGATCCGCATGCCCTTGCTGCCGGCATAGTTGATCACCTTGTCCAGGATCTGCAACGGCGACAGCCCGATCAGGTCCGGGTTGACGAAGTCGTTGATCCCACTGGCCGTCGCACCCGACTTCAGCGCGTCGTTCGAGTACGGCACCCGCAACGTGTTGTAACCCAACCGGGCCATCGTGTCGAGCTGCCCCCGCCACGGGTTGTTCGACCACAGCCCGTGGAAGGTCTTGTTGTCGGTCTCCATGCCGAACCAGTTGATGCCGGTCAACCGGACAGTCGCACCGGTGCTGTCAACGATCTGGTTGCCGCTGGTGTGCAGATAACCCGTACCGGTACCGGCGGCGACGGCCGGGCTGGTGCTGACGGCGGCGGCGAGGAACACGCCAGCCGCGACGGTGACGAGCGCGGTGAGCGCGCCGCCGAGAGCTTTAGGACGGAACAATTCGAGCTCCACTTCGGAGGTCCGACGTCGTCCAGAAACGACGCCGGCGGGCGGCCGTCGGCACGTCACGGTCCCCCAGGGGTACGCGGACAGCACACGACGGCCCATGTCACGCGGACGTGCTCACTCGCGGAAGCTCACCGGCGACCCTCGACGGCGGATGTTCCGCCTTCGTCGCCCTCGCGCCGGTGGCCCTACCTGGCTCCGTCGCTCATTCTGATCAGCCCACGTCAATGCGTCAACCTGGCCCTCGCTGCGCCCCTGCCGTCCGGGTCCTGCCGCTCGCCCGCGCGCCTGGTGTGGTCCCCGCTCGCCCGCGCGCCTGGTGTGTGGTCGCCGCTCGCCCGCGCGCCTGGTGCGGTCCCCGCTCGCCCGCGCGCCTGGCGTCGCGTGCGCCCTCCATGATCGCGCTGGAACATTGATGTAGTGGTCTGTAGGCGTGCTGATGCCACTACATCCAGGATCGAGCATGACCTTGACGGGCGCGGGTACGGGCGCGGTGGCGCGGGACGCGATGGTGCGAGGCCGCGGGCTCGGCGGGGGCGCCTCGAGGCGGGCGCGGAGGGCTGAGGCCGGACACGCGGGAGCCCCCGGTCCCGCTGGGGACCGAGGGCTCCGGACGTGGTCAGCTCAGCCGGCCTGCTCGGCGAGTTGGAGGAACTGCCGCTTGGAGGCGAGGGCCTGCTCAGCCTCCTTGATCCGGCGTGCGTCCCCGGCGCTCTGCGCCCGGGCCAACCGGTCCTCGGCCTCCGCCACCTGCGCCCGCATCTGGGCGAGCAGCGGGTTGTCCTCCTTGGTGGTGCGGCGCCACGCCGAGTCCATCACGTCACGGACCTTGTCGTCGATGACCCGCAGTCGACGCTCCAGCCCGGCGGCCGCCTCGCGGGGCACCCGGCCGGCCTCGTGCCACTGGGCCTGGATCTCCCGCAGCTTGGCCTGGGCGCCCTTCGGGTCGGCGTCGATGTCCAACGCCTCGGCCTCGGCGAGCAGGGCCTGCTTGCGCTCAAGGTTGCCGCGCTGCTCGTTGTCCCGTGCGGAGAAGACCTCGCTGCGCCGGCTGAAGAAGGCGTCCTGCGCACCCCGGAATCGTTCCCAGAGCTTCTGCTCGGCCTCCTTGGAGGCGCGCGGAGCGGCCTTCCACTGGGTCATCAGGTCCTTGAGCTGGTTGGCGGTGGCGGCCCAGTCGGTGGAGTCCGAGAGCTTCTCCGCTTCGGCGACCAGCTCCTCCTTGGCGGTCTGGGCCTGCTTGCGCTGGGAGTCGAGGGAGGCGAAGTGGGCGCCGCGGCGGCGGGTGAAGCCATCCCGGGCGGCGGCGAACCGCTTCCACAGCTCGCCGTCGGCCTTCTTGTCGACCCCGCGGATGGTCTTCCACTCGTCGAGGATCTCCTTGAGCCGATCCCCGGCGGTCTTCCACCCGGTGGATTCGGCGGCCAGCTTCTCGGCCTCCTCGACCAGCGCGGTCTTGCGGGCCAGGGCCTCGCCGCGAGCGGCGTCCCGGGCGGCGCGCGCTTCGCCGGCCTTCTCCTCGGCGAGGGTCGCCAGCTTGTCCAGGCGGGTGGCCAGCGCGTCGATGTCGCCGACCACGTTGGCCTCGGGCAGCGTGGCACGGATCCGCCGGATCGTGCTCAACGAGTGCCCGGCGTCCGCCGCACCCGACTTGAGTCGCGCCTCGGTCAGGTCCACCTCGGTCACCAGGTCGGCGAAGCGACGCGCGAAGTGTGCCAGGCCCTCCTCCGGTGCTCCCGCCTGCCAGGATCCGACCACCCGCTCTCCCTCGGTGGTCTTGACGTACACGGTGCCGTCCGCGTCCACCCGTCCGAAGGCAGTCCAGTCGCTCATGTGCCCATCCTCGTTCTCCCGGCGTCGAGGGATCGATCCCCCGTCGCCGCCACGGCGCAGCCAAGTTGCTTCCGGCATTCTCACAGGTCCGACCCGGTCCGCGTCGAGCGCCTATCGCCGACCGTGACCATACGGTGTCCTAGGGGCCGAATGACCGGATCGGCGCGGAGACGCACCGGGGATTCCCGCTACGGTGGACCGGTGCCACTGGTCGCCGCCGCCGTCTGCCCGCATCCGCCCCTGCTCGTGCCCGATGTGGCCGGCTCCGCAGCCCCGGAGTTGGACGACCTGCGGGCGGCCTGCGACACCGCCGTACGCCGGCTGTTGGCCACCGATCCGGACGTCGTGGTGCTGTTGGGCACCGGCCCGGTGACCGGCCCGATCCGCACCCCGGCGACCGGTTCCCTCCAGCCCTGGGGTGTCGACCTGGACGTGCCGTTGGTGCCGGGCCAACCGGACCGGGGCGCGGTGCTGCCGTTGAGCCTGACCATCGGCGCGTGGTTGCTGGCCCGTCATGACACCCGACCGCCGGTGACCGCCGTGCAGGTGGCCGCCGACCCCGGTCCGGCCGAGCTGGCCGCGCTCGCCGACGAGGTCGGCGCCGCTGGTGACCGGGTGGCGTCGCTGGTGCTCGGCGACGGGTCGGCCTGCCGGGGAGAGAAAGCACCCGGGTACGACGACGCGCGCGCTCTTGCGTACGACCAGAGGGTTGCCGCGGCGCTGGCCGACGCGGACCTGGGCGCCCTGCTCGACCTCGACCCGGTGGTGTCGACGGAGCTGAAGGCCGCCGGCCGCGCCCCGTGGCAGGTGCTCGCCGGCGCGGCCCGCGCGGCCGGTGGTGGGTGGCGCGGCGAGTTGCTGCACGACTCCGCCCCCTACGGGGTGGCCTACTTCGTGGCGTCCTGGGAGCGGGTGTGACAGGGCTGGTAGTGGCTGTGGTCGGCCCGACCGCGGCCGGCAAGTCCGCGCTGAGCATCGCGTTGGCGCATGCCCTGGACGGGGAGGTGGTCAACGCCGACTCGATGCAGCTCTACCGGGGCATGGACATCGGCACCGCCAAGCTGACAGTCGCCGAGCGGGACGGGGTGCCGCATCACCTGCTGGACATCTGGGAGGTCACCGAGCCGGCGAGCGTCGCGGAGTACCAGCGGCTGGCCCGTGCGGCGGTGGACGACATCCTGTCCCGGGGGCGGGTGCCGCTGCTGGTCGGTGGCTCCGGGCTGTACGTACGGGCGGTGCTGGAGCGCTTCGAGTTCCCGGGCACCGATGCGGCGCTGCGGGAGCGGCTGGAACGGGAGTTGGCCGAGGCCGGCCCGGCCCCGCTGTACGCGCGGCTGCGCGCCGCCGACCCGGCCGCCGCCGAGAGCATCCTGCCCGGCAACGGGCGGCGGATCGTGCGGGCCCTGGAGGTGATCGAGTTGACCGGCGCGCCGTTCGCCGCCTCGCTGCCGCAACCCACGCCGTACTACCCGTCGGTGCAGCTCGGCGTGGACCTGGACACCGGCCTGCTGGACGAGCGGATCGCGCTGCGGGTCGACCGGATGTGGGCCGACGGCCTGGTGCCGGAGACCCGTGAGCTGGTCGGGCGCGGGCTGCCCGAGGGGCGGACGGCGAGTCGGGCGCTGGGCTACCAGCAGGTGCTGCGCCTGCTCGCCGGTGAGCTGACCGAGGCGCAGGCGCACGACGAGACGGTCCGGGCGACCCGGCGCTTCGTCCGCCGGCAGCGGTCCTGGTTCCGCCGTGACCCGCGGATCCACTGGTTGGACTCGACGACCCCGGACCTGATCGGGGCCGCCCTGCGTCTGGTGCCGGCGGCTGCGCGATGATGGGGCTGTGGAGTTCACCAAGGGCCACGGCACCGGCAACGACTTCGTCCTCCTTCCCGACCCGGACGGTCAGCTCGATCTGACCCCGGGGCTGGTCGCGGCGCTCTGCGACAGGCGTCGGGGCATCGGCGCGGACGGCGTGCTGCGGGTGGTCCGCGCGGCCAAGCACCCGGACGGCGCGGGTTTGGCCGGCGAGGCCGAGTGGTTCATGGACTACTGGAACGCCGACGGCTCGTTCGCCGAGATGTGCGGCAACGGCGCCCGGGTCTTCGTGCGCTACCTGCTCGACACCGGGTTGGCCACGCCCGCCGGCGCGGCGCTGCCGGTGGCCACCCGGGCCGGCGTCGTGCGTGCGCTGGTCGAGGGCGACGCCGTGTCCGTCGAGATGCGCCGACCCCGGGTGTACGACAGTTCGACGGCCACCCTCGGCGGGCTGACAGTGACCGGTGCGGTGGTGGACGTCGGTAACCCGCACCTGGTCTGTGTCCTGCCGGCCGGTGTGGAGCTGTCGGCGCTGGACCTGACGCTCGCGCCCGGGTTCGACCCGACGGTCTTCCCGAGCGGGGTGAACGTCGAGTTCATCGTGGCGGGCGACCCGGTCGACGGCACCGACGAGCACTCAGTGATGCGGGTGTACGAGCGGGGCAGCGCCGAGACGCTGTCCTGCGGCACCGGTGCCTGCGCGGTGGGTGCGGTGGCGCTGCGCGACGCCGGCCGGGACACCGGCGTGGTAGCGGTCGACGTGCCCGGTGGCCGCCTGACGGTGACCGTCACGGAGAACTCCTGCTGGCTCTCCGGCCCCGCCGTCCTGGTAGCCACCGGCGAGCTGGACCCCACCACGCTCCACCCCTGACCCCACCCCACCCCCCACCCCCCCGGGTGCACCGCGTCGATCATGAAGTTATTGCCAGCCAGCTCGGCGTGTCACGGCAATAACTTCATGATCGACGGGGAGAGGGCGGGGGTGGGGGCGGGGGCCTGGGTGGGGTGGGGGGAGGGGAGGGGAGGGCGGTTACGGGGTGGCGCTGGCGGTTGCCGCGATCTCGGGGAGGTCCGCGGGGCCGGGGTCGGCGGCCGGGAGCGGGCTGGGGTTGTGCGCGGCGGCGCGCACGGCGGCGGCGACCGCCGGGGCGACCCGGGAGTCGAAGACGCTCGGCACGATCACCGTCGGGTTGATCTTCTCTTCGCCGACCACGTCAGCGATGGCCCGGGCGGCCGCGATGGCCATCTCCTCGGTGAACTCCTCGGCGTGCGCGTCCAGCATGCCGCGGAACACCCCGGGGAACGCGAGCACGTTGTTGATCTGGTTCGGTTGGTCGGAACGACCGGTGGCGACAACGGCGGCGTGCTTGCGCGCCTCGCGCGGGTCGACCTCCGGGTCCGGGTTGGCGAGGGCGAAGACGATCGAGTCCTTCGCCATCTGTGCGATGTCGTCGCCGGTGAGCAGGTTCGGCGCGCTGACCCCGATGAACACGTCGGCGCCACGGATCGCGCCGGGCAGGTCGCCGGAGTAGTTGTCCTTGTTGGTGTTCTCCGCCAGCCACTGCCACGCCGAGTTGAGCCCGGTGAGGCCGCGGTGCAGGGCGCCCTCCCGGTCGTACGCGATGATGTCGCCGACGCCCTGGCGCAGCAGCAGCTTCATGATCGCGGTGCCGGCCGCGCCGGCTCCGGAGACGACCACCCGGACGTCCTCGAGCCGCTTGCCCACCACCCGCAGCGCGTTGGTCAGCGCGGCCAGCACGCAGATCGCGGTGCCGTGCTGGTCGTCGTGGAAGACCGGGATGTCCAGCGCCTCGCGCAGCCGGGCCTCGATCTCGAAGCAGCGCGGCGCGGCGATGTCCTCCAGGTTGATGCCGCCGTAGGCCGGCGCGATGGCCTTGACGATCTGCACGATCTCGTCGGTGTCCTGGGTGTCCAGCACCACCGGCCAGGCGTCCACCCCGCCGAAGCGCTTGAACAGCGCGGCCTTGCCCTCCATCACCGGCAGCGACGCGGCCGGGCCGAGGTTGCCCAGGCCGAGCACCGCCGAGCCGTCGCTGACCACAGCGACAGTGTTGCGCTTGATGGTCAGTCGCCGGGCGTCGGCCGGGTTCTCGGCGATCGCCATGCAGACCCGGGCCACCCCCGGGGTGTACGCGCGGGACAGTTCGTCGCGGTTGCGCAGCGCGACCTTCGAGGTCACCTCGATCTTGCCGCCGAGGTGCAGCAGGAAGGTCCGGTCCGACACCTTGCGCACGTCCACGCCGTCCAGCGCGGTCAGCGCGTCGACCACCTGGTCGGCGTGGCCGGCGTCGGCGGTGTCGCAGGTCAGGTCGACGATCACGTGGGTCGGGTCCGAGTCCACCACGTCCAGCGCCGTGACGATCGCCCCGGCCTCGCCGACGGAGGTGGTGAGCCGGCCGATCGAGGAGGCGTCCGCGGTCACGGCGATCCGGATGGTGATCGAAAATCCGGCGCTGGGCATTCGGGTGATGGCCACGGGATCCCTCCGTAACGGCTGTGCGGCCGATCGGCCGCCGCCCGCATTTCTACCGGGTTGTCGCGGCCGACCAGCATTCGCCCCCACTTTTGGCGACCTTCACCATGGGCATATAGCAGGTGCGTTCGGCGTTGTGTCATGTCAGGATTACGTTCTACTTATCAAAACGGACAGGAGAACCGCTTGCGAGACCAGGAGAGCTTTGTCCCCGTCGAGGACGAGCTCGACGACGTCACCACCGGCGAGATGGAGCTGTCGGAGCGGCAGTCCCTCCGACGCGTCCCGGGCCTGTCAACCGAGCTCACCGACGTCACCGAGGTGGAATACCGCCAGCTGCGGCTGGAGCGGGTCGTCCTGGTGGGCGTCTGGACCGAAGGCACCGTCACCGACGCCGAAAACTCGCTGACCGAGCTCGCCGCGCTGGCCGAGACCGCCGGTTCGCAGGTGCTCGAAGGGCTCATCCAGCGTCGTACCCGACCCGACCCGGCCACGTACATCGGCCGCGGCAAGGTCGACGATCTGGGCGCGGTGGTGCTCTCCACCGGCGCCGACACGGTCATCTGTGACGGTGAGCTGTCCCCGTCGCAGCTGCGCAACCTGGAGCAGCGCACCAAGGTCAAGGTCGTCGACCGCACCGCGCTGATCCTCGACATCTTCGCCCAGCACGCCAAGAGCAAGGAAGGTAAGGCGCAGGTCGAGCTGGCCCAGCTCGAATACCTGCTGCCCCGACTGCGCGGTTGGGGTGAGACGCTCTCCCGGCAGAGCGGTGGTTCCGGTCGGGGCGGCGGCGCCGGCGGCGGTGTGGGTGTTCGTGGTCCCGGTGAGACCAAGCTGGAGACCGACCGGCGGCGCATCCGTCACCGCATCTCCCGGCTGCGTCGAGAGATCAAGAGCATGAAGACGGTACGCGTGACCAAGCGCGCCCGGCGTTCCCGCAACGCCGTTCCCGCGGTCGCCATCGCCGGCTACACCAACGCCGGTAAGTCCAGCCTGCTCAACCGCCTGACCGGCGCGGGCGTGCTGGTGGAGAACGCGCTGTTCGCCACGCTGGACCCGACGACCCGCAAGGCCACCACCTCGGACGGGCGGCTCTACACCCTCTCCGACACCGTCGGCTTCGTCCGACACCTTCCGCACCAGATCGTCGAGGCGTTCCGCTCGACGCTGGAGGAGGTCGCGGAGGCCGATCTGGTGGTGCACGTCGTGGACGGCACCCACCCGGATCCGGAGGAGCAGGTCCGGGCGGTGCACGCGGTGCTTGCCGAGGTCAGCGCGGACCGGCTCCCCGAGCTGCTGGTGGTCAACAAGACCGACGCGGCCGACGAGGACACGCTGCTGCGGCTCAAGCGGCTCTGGCCGGACGCGATCTTCGTGTCCGCGTACTCCGGGCGGGGCATGGACGAGCTGCGCGCGGCGATCGAGGAGCGGCTGCCGAGCCCGGCCGTGGAGGTCCGGGCCGTGCTGCCGTACGACCGGGGCGACCTGGTCGCTCGGGCGCACCGCACGGGAGAGGTGCTCAGCACGTCGCACCTGCCGGAGGGCACCCTGCTGCACGTCCGCGTCGGTGCGGAGCTGGCGGCGGAGCTGACGGCCTTCGACGTGGAGCGGCAGGGGCAGGCGGCCGGCAGCCGGTCCTGAGCGGCCACGGCGTCATCCACCGGAAACGCGCGGCATGCGACACTGGCCGAATGCGCCGCGTTGTTTCCTCGGTCACGGTTGCCCTCGGCCTGCTCGGGGCAACCGTGGCGCTCGCCGGAGTCGCCGTAGCGGCTCCCGCCCCTGGGGCGTCCGGGCCGCCCGCCGCGAACCCTGGCCAGAAGCGATGCACGATCACCGACGAGCGCCTACGGGAGCTGTCCGGGTTGGTCGCCACCAAGAGTGGCTACATCGTCATCAACGACGGCACCGACGTCGCGGCGCGCAAGCGGGTGTTCTTCCTCGACAGCAAGTGCAAGATCTCGAAGGAGCCGGTCCACTACTCGGGGCAGGGTCCGTTCGACACTGAGGATCTCGCCCTGTCCAAGGACGGCCGCACCCTCTGGATCGCCGACACCGGTGACAACCCCGACTCGAAGGAGCGCCGCAGCCGCGTCGCGCTCTGGTCGATGTCTGTCACCGGTTCCAAGCAGCCGACGCTGCACCGGCTCTCTTACCCCGAGGGCAAGCCGCACGACGCTGAGGCGTTGCTCATCGGCGACGACGGGAAACCGCTGATCATCACCAAGGTGACCAGCGGCAAGGCGGAGATCTACACGCCGTCGGCGGCCCTCAAGAGCGGCGACACCGACCCGGTGCCGATGCGTAAGGCCGGCGAGCTCACGCTGCCGAAGACCCAGACGGAGAACACCCTCAACACGTTCGGCCGGATCGCCATCACCGGCGCGTCCCGGGCGCCGGACGGCTCCCGGGTGGTCCTGCGCACGTACGCGGACGCGTTCGAGTTCGACGTGACCGATGGCGACATCGTGGGCGCGCTCACCACCGGCAAGCCGCGGGTGACGCCGCTGGCCGACCCGTTCGGCGAGGCCATCAGCTACACCTCGGACGGAAAGTCGTTCGTCACCGTCTCCGACGCGGGCCGGTTCACCGAGGACGAGCCGCTCGACATCCTCGGCTACACCCCGTCCACGTCGACAGCCGTGCATCTGACCGCCGAGGACGGCGCAAAGCCGGCCGCCTCGAAGTCCTGGACCGACGGGTTGAGCCTCGACGACATCACGTACCTGGTCGGGGCGGTCGGGCTGATCGGCCTGCTGCTGGTCGCCGCCGGGATCTTCGGCATCGTTCGCGCCCGCCGTCGGCCGCCGACCGCTGACGAGTCCGACCTGTCGGATCCGGATGGTGAGCCGTTCGGCCCGCGCGGGGGCCGTGCCGTCGACGGTTTTCCGGCCGACGATGATCGCCGGGGTGGTGTCTACGGGGGCGGCGCGCCGGCCGGTGGCGCGGTCTACGGCGGTGGTGCGGGTCGTGGTGGCCCGGCCCCGGCGGGTGGTGCGGGTCGTGGTGGCCCGGCCCCGGCGGGTGGTGCCGTGTACGGCGGTGCCCGCCGGCCGGCTCCGGCTGATGGTGGCTACGGTGCGCCGCGACCGGACGGCGGCGGTGCTGGCGTTTACGGCGGCGGTGGTCGTCCCCCGGCCAGTGGTGGCGGTCGTCCCCCGGCTGGCGGTGGTGGTCGTCCCCCGGCTGGTGGTGGTGGTCGTCCCCCGGCTGGTGGTGGTGGTCGTCCGCAGGGCGGCGGCGGCCGTTCTGGCGGTGGTGTGTACGGCGGCGACGGCGGTCAGCCTGGTCGGGCGGAGCCGCCCCGGCGCGGCGGGCAGGAGCCCGACTACCGGGGCCAGCGGCCCGGCCGGCGACGTGACGACGACGCGCCCGTCGACCCGTACGGGCAGTATCCCGGGGGCGGTCGCGGTCCCCGAGGCGACCGTTACTGATCGGACGCTGAGGCGCTCATTCGCCCTGACGAGTGGTGCGGGTGAGCGCCGTTGGCACCCACCCGCCGACCGGTCAGATCCGGCGTAGCACCGCCACGACCCGGCCCATGATGGTGGCGTCATCGCCGGGAATCGGGTCGAAGGCCGGGTTCTGCGGCATCAGCCAGACGTGCCCGTCGCGCCGCCGGTAGGTCTTCACTGTCGCCTCGCCGTCGAGCATGGCGGCCACGATCTCGCCGGAGTCAGCGGTCGGCTGCTGCCGGACGACCACCCAGTCGCCGTCGCAGATCGCCGCGTCGAGCATTGAATCGCCCTTGACCTGGAGCATGAAGACCTCGCCCTCACCCACCAGCTCGCGGGGGAGCGGGAAGATGTCCTCCACGGCCTGCTCGGCGAGGATCGGCCCACCGGCGGCGATCCGACCGAGCATCGGCACGTACGCCGGGGTCGGCCGCTGTGCCCTCGACAGCTCGTCGTCGATCGCCTCGCTGGGGGCGCGCACATCGACCGCACGCGGCCGGTTCGGGTCGCGGCGCAGGAAGCCCTTCTTCTCCAGCTCCTTGAGCTGGTAGGCGACGCTGGACGGCGACACCAGGCCGACCGCCTCGCCGATCTCGCGGACGCTCGGCGGGTAGCCGTGGCGCTCCACCCAGGTGCGGATGAACTCCAGGATGCGCCGTTGGCGGGCGGTCAGGTCGACTGTCGCCGGGTCGGGGAAGGTGCTGACCACCGGGGTGACCGGGCGCACGGCGGGCTGGCCCGTCCGGCTGCGGGCGGCGCTGCGGCGTCGGGTGGCCGGCGGGCCCGCCTCGGTGATCTGCTGCGGGCTCTTCGGCCGGCTGGCCCGGTCCTCGGTCACGTCCGTCCTCCCTGGTCGGCGCTGGGTGCCTCGTCGGCTCGTGGTGCGTGCGGTGGTGCCACGTTGTTCATGACCGTATAGGTGAGATCAGTCATTTTCAAACATCTGTACGACCTCTCACCGGCGTGTCGGGGTGAAAAAGCGCTCCGGTCGTACGGATGTTCTGATAAATGGTACGTCAGGTAGCACTGGTGTTCGATCCTGGAGCATTTTCCGGCCGTGTTCGGCCGGCCGGCCGGTAACCCGGCTGGCATCGTGACGTTGGGTCTTCGGGCGCTGTGCGGTGTGTGGGTGACCGGATGGTCAGTGACGCGCCGGACACGCCGGCCAACTTGACCCGGCTTCCGCGGCGACATACGGTCGACCCCTAGATGTAGTAGTGACACGGGCGTAAGTTGCCTACAGGTTGGGTCTGACTACCGACCGCACTCCCGTAACGTCGATCACGGCGGCGTCATCCGAGGATGGCACCGTCGCGGTGGGTCGTGCCCGGGGGTGTCCGGTGTGCTCGCAGTTGATCATTATTGGGAGGTTGGCGAATGCGCTGTCCGTACTGCCGGCACGCTGACTCCCGGGTGGTCGACTCGCGGGAGGCCGACGACGGCCAGCTCATCCGACGGCGGCGGTCCTGCCCGGAGTGCGGCAAACGGTTCACCACCGTCGAGGAGGCGGTCCTCGCGGTCGTCAAGCGCAGCGGGGTGACCGAGCCGTTCAGTCGCACGAAGATCATCGGCGGGGTGCGTAAGGCGTGCCAGGGCCGGCCGGTGGACGACGACTCACTCGCGCTGCTCGCGCAGCGGGTGGAGGAGACGGTCCGGGCCAAGGGGGCCGCCGAGATCCCCAGCCACGACGTGGGCCTGGCGATCCTGGGTCCGCTACGCGACCTGGACGAGATCGCCTACCTGCGGTTCGCCAGTGTCTACCGCTCGTTCGACTCGCTCGCCGACTTCGAGCGCGAGATCGAGACGTTGCGGGCCGCGGCGCAAGCGCGGGAGCAGGGCCGGGCCGGTGCGGTTGAGGCCGCCGGCCGTACCAGCTGAGTCTTCACGGTTTTTCAAGAGATTGGGACGCGCGGTGGGTGACCGCGCAGACGAGGGGGGCGACGGCGTGACAACTAGCCGTTCACGAAGCAAGGCAGGCGCGGGGCTGAAGATCGAGCGGGTGTGGACGACCGAGGGGGTCCACCCGTACGACGAGGTCTCCTGGGAGCGCCGTGACGTCGTGATGACGAACTGGCGGGACGGCTCGATCAACTTCGAGCAGCGTGGGGTGGAGTTCCCGGAGTCGTGGAGCGTCAACGCGGCCAACATCGTGACCACCAAGTACTTCCGGGGTGCGGTGGGGACCCCGGAGCGGGAGTGGTCGCTCAAGCAGTTGATCGACCGGGTGGTCACCACCTACCGCACCGCGGGTGAGGAGTACGGCTACTTCGCCGACCCGGCCGACGCCGAGGTCTTCGCGCACGAGCTGACCTGGATGCTGCTGCACCAGGTGTTCAGCTTCAACTCGCCGGTCTGGTTCAACGTCGGCACGCCGTCGCCGCAGCAGGTCAGCGCCTGCTTCATCCTGGCCGTCGACGACTCGATGGACTCGATCCTCGACTGGTACAAGGAGGAGGGGCTGATCTTCAAGGGCGGCTCCGGCTCCGGGGTCAACCTGTCGCGCATCCGCTCGTCCCGTGAGCTGCTCTCCTCCGGCGGCACCGCCTCCGGCCCGGTCAGCTTCATGCGCGGCGCTGACGCCTCGGCCGGCACCATCAAGTCCGGCGGCGCGACCCGCCGGGCGGCCAAGATGGTCATCATCGACGTGGACCACCCGGACATCGAGGAGTTCGTGGTCACGAAGGCGCGCGAGGAGGACAAGATCCGCGCCCTGCGTGACGCCGGGTTCGACATGGACCTCGGCGGCTCCGACATCGTCAGCGTGCAGTACCAGAACGCCAACAACTCGGTCCGCGTCTCCGACGAGTTCATGTCCGCGGTCGAGAACGGCAAGGGCTTCGACCTGCGCGGCCGGCTCGACGGCTCGGTGATCGACACCGTCGACGCCAAGAAGCTGTTCCGCACCATCTCCCAGGCCGCCTGGGAGTGCGCCGACCCGGGCCTGCAGTACGACGACACGATCAACGACTGGCACACCTGCCCGGAGACCGGGCGGATCACCGCGTCGAACCCGTGCTCGGAGTACCTGCACCTGGACAACTCCTCGTGCAACCTGGCCTCGCTCAACCTGATGAAGTTCCTCCGCGCCGACGGTGGCTTCGAGGTGGAGAAGTTCGTCAAGTCCGTCGAGTTCGTCATCACCGCGATGGACATCTCGATCTGCTTCGCGGACTTCCCGACCGAGAAGATCGGTGAGACGTCCCGCGCCTACCGGCAGCTCGGCATCGGCTACGCCAACCTCGGTGCCCTGCTGATGGCCACCGGCCTGCCGTACGACTCGGACCAGGGCCGCTCGGTCGCCGCGGCGATCACCTCGCTGATGACCGGCACCGCGTACCGCCGCTCGGCCGAGCTGGCCGGCGTCGTCGGCCCGTACGACGGCTACGCCCGCAACGCCGAGCCGCACAAGCGGGTCATGCGCAAGCACGCCGCCGCCAACGACGAGATCAAGCCGACCAGCCCGGTGGCCACCGCTATCGTCCGCGAGGCGACCAGGCAGTGGACCCAGGGCAACAAGATCGGCGACAAGTTCGGTTGGCGCAACGCGCAGGCCAGCGTCCTCGCCCCGACCGGCACCATCGGCTTCATGATGGACTGCGACACGACCGGCGTGGAGCCGGACCTGGCGCTGGTCAAGTTCAAGAAGCTGGTCGGCGGCGGCTCGATGCAGATCGTCAACCAGACGGTGCCGCGCGCCCTGCGCAGCCTCGGCTACCCCGAGGAGCAGGTCGAGGCGATCGTCGAGCACATCGCCGACCACGGCCACGTGGTGGACGCCCCCGGCCTCAAGCCGGAGCACTACCCGGTCTTCGACTGCGCCATGGGCGAGCGGTCGATCGCCCCGATGGGTCACGTGCGGATGATGGCGGCCATCCAGCCGTTCGTCTCCGGCGCCATCTCCAAGACGGTCAACATGCCGGAGGCGGCCACCGTCGAGGACATCGAGAAGATCTACTTCGAGGGCTGGAAGCTCGGCCTCAAGGCGCTGGCGATCTACCGGGACAACTGCAAGGTCGGCCAGCCGCTCTCGGTGGGCAAGTCCAACAAGGCCACCGAGCCGGCCGCCGTCGAGACCGCGCCGGCCGCGGTCGAGAAGGTCATCGAGTACCGGCCGGTGCGCAAGCGCCTGCCGAAGAAGCGCCCGTCCGAGACGGTCAGCTTCTCCGTCGGTGGCGCCGAGGGTTACCTGACCGCGTCGTCCTACCCGGACGACGGCCTCGGTGAGGTCTTCCTGAAGATGTCCAAGCAGGGCTCCACCCTGGCCGGCGTGATGGACGCCTTCTCGGTGGCCATCAGCATCGGCCTCCAGTACGGCGTGCCGCTGGAGACGTTCGTCAGCAAGTTCACCAACATGCGCTTCGAGCCGGCCGGCATGACCGACGACCCGGACGTGCGGATGGCAGCCTCGGTGATGGACTACATCTTCCGTCGCCTGGCGCTGGACTTCCTGCCCTACGAGCGCCGCGCCGAGCTGGGCATCTTCACCGCCTCGGAGCGGGCCGCGCAACTGCGGGCCGAGGCCGACGCGGAGGCCGCCGGCGTCACCGGCGCCGAGCTCACCGCGATGGCGTCGTCCGCACCGGTGGAGACCCCGGCCAAGCCGGAGGCTGTCGCCCAGCCGGCCCAGGAGATGGCCAACGTGGCCGCCGCCAAGCCGGCTCCGAGCGTGGGTTCCAGCACCGAACTGCTGGAGGCCGTGATCGGCAAGGCCGCCGACGCGCCGCTCTGCTTCACCTGCGGTACGAAGATGCGCCCCGCCGGTAGCTGCTACGTCTGCGAGGGCTGCGGCTCCACCAGCGGCTGCAGCTGACGTACGCATAATCGGCGCTGCCCCGGTCTCCCACGGCGGAGGTCGGGGCAGCGCCCGTTCAGTCCACTGTCATGATCAAGTGATGAGAAGTAGGTCAGAGATGGCCCCGGCACCTACTTCTCATCACTTGATCATGACTCGGGATTGGGCCGCAGCTAATCCTCTTGTCGTGGACCTCAGTAGGTCGACGGGCGCAGCTGGGCTCGACGTAGGTGAAGCGAAGGGTCGAGCCACGCGAGTTCTTGCCGTCGCGCACCAGGATGCTCGTATCCAGCTCGGCTATCTCGACACAGGCGCCGCCGTTGTTGCCGCTGTGGCTCGACTCGCGTCAGACCAGGCGATCCGTGATCTCCATGATCACTCTCTCAGGTCTGTTGCCGCTCCACGCCGTCCGCATCCTCAGGATGAGCTTGCGCGACTCTACCGGCCCGAGAGCAGTCGAGTGGAGGCGCGCAGGACGCACCTGTGTCGTCGGGCCTCTACCTGGGGTCCTCCCTGATCTCGGCGGCCGGGTTACTGGCTGGCGCGTTCGGCGGCGCGCACCGCGTTGCGGAACAGCATCGCGACTGTGGTCGGGCCGACCCCGCCGACGCGGGGCGTGATGGCGCCGGCGACCTCGGCGCACGCTTCGTCCACGTCCGGCAGGAGGCGCCGGCCTTCGTAGCGGACGCCGGCGCCGATGACGACGGCGCCGGGCTTGACGTGCTCCGGCTGCACGATCCGGGGTACGCCGGCGGCGGCGACGAGGATGTCGGCGCGGCGGGTGTAGCGGGCCCAGTCGGGCACGCCGGTGTGCACGACGGTGACGGCGGCGTTGGCGGTGGGGCGTTTCTGGGCGAGCAGCATGGCCAGGGGGCGACCGAGGGTGGCGCCCCGGCCGAGGATGACTACCTCACGACCGGCGACGGGGATCTCGTAGTACGCCAGGAGGGCTTCGATGCCGGCGGGGGTGCACGGCAGCGGGCCGGGCAGGCCGACGGCGAGACGGCCCATGTTCAGTGGATGCATGCCGTCGACGTCCTTGTCCGGGTCGATGGTCTGCAACGCCGCGTCGTAGTCCAGGTGCCCCGGAACCGGGTACTGCACGAGCAGCCCGTGTACGGCCGGATCGTTGTTGAACCGGGCGATGGTCTGGTGCAGTTCGGCCTGGGTGGCGGTGGCGGGCAGGTGCGCGTGCGGGGAGTCGAACCCGAGCGCGGCGGCCTGCCGCTGCTTGATGGCGATGTAACCGGCGCTGGCGTCGTCGTCGCCGACGAGGATGGTGGCGAGGCTCGGTGTGATCCCGCGGCTGCGCAGCTGGGCGGCTGCGGCGGCGGTCTCGGCCAGGACGGCTTCGGCGACGGGTGCACCCGGCAGGAGCCGGGCGGTGCCGGACGGGGTGTGGTGCTCGGCGGATGCGCTGGTTGTGGTCATGACGGTCCCTCGACGCAGGCGCCCAGGCGGTCGACGCCCGCGAGAGGCTCCCCGATGGTTTGACCATCCCCGTGCCGCCAGTCGCCGGTGATCCGATGATGCCGCATCAGCAGGGCGATTGCCCAGTTGGGCCAGCAGCGCCGGCAGACTCGCGCCGGGGTGGTTCGGTAACACTCGTGCTCCGCCTGACGAAGAAGGGGTGTGAGGGCTACGAGGGAGGACGGCCTGTGAATGAGCCGAGCCGAGCCGATGACGACATTTCCGGCATTGGAGCCGATCCGGTGGCCTTCGAGGTCTTCTACCGGCGGCACCTGGAGGCGGTGGGCCGGTTCGTGGCGCGGCGGGTCGACGACCCGCACCTCGCCGCCGACCTGACCGCCGACGTGTTCCTGGCGGTGATCGAGTCGGCGGCCGGCTACCGGCCGGAGCGGGGGAGTCAGATCGGCTGGCTGTACGGGGTGGCCCGCAACGTCATCGGCGACGAGCGGCGTCGGGCGGCTCAACGGCTGCGGGTGACCGGCCGACTGGCCGGGCGACGGGACCTGAGCCCCGACGACATCGCCCGCATTGAGGAACGGATCGACGCCGAGCAGGCGGCCCGCCGCACCTATCGGGCGCTCAGCGAGCTACCCGAGGGCACCAGAACGCTCGTCGAACTCGTCGCCGTGGACGGCCTCACCGTTGCGGAGGCGGCGGCAGCGCTCGGGGTGTCACCTGTCGCCGCTCGGGTCCGCCTGCATCGTGCCCGCCGCGTCGTCCGCGCCGTGCTCGCCCGCCCGGTCACCACCCTCGCCTGATGAGACGGAGATGACGCCATGAACAAGACCGAACCGTCGCCGCAGGGTTTCGAGGAGCAGCTCCTGCGGGATCTGACCGCACACGTGGCCCAACGGGCCGAGGCGGCGTCGGAGGCCCGTCCCGCCGGACGCCGTGCCCGGTTCCTGCGCGGTTGGCGCCTCGCCGGAGCGTTCGGGCTGGCGGTGACGCTGACCGCCGGTGCGCTGGTGGTGCAGACGATCAGGGTGGGCGACCAGCCCCCGCCGACTGCCAGCGCGTCGGAGATCTTCCATCTGGCGGCCGAAGCAGCCCGGCAGCAGCCGGAGCTCACCGCCCGACCCGATCAGTACGTCTTCACGGAAAGCCTGGCGACGATCCGGGACCTGCCGGCCAGCGGGCCTTACCAGACCATTCGGAACCAACTGTGGCAGTCGGCCGGCGGAGTCGCGTACACGCAGGGACGCTACCGACCGGAGAGCGACCCGAACGGGTGGGGCGAGCTGCGGGAGCTCCGGATCAGCGACGCCGCCGATCCCACGAAGGATCTCGACGCGTTCCAGCCGCCGGCGTACCACGGCGACCTGCCCACCGACCCGGACGAGCTGCTTCGATACCTTCGGGAAAACCCGGTCGACCTGCACCTCCCCGAAGGCGCCGATGAGGAGGCCGTCTACGGGGACGAGAGCATGGCGTACACCACCGCGCGGTCGATGCTCCAGGGCTACGTGCCACCCCGGGCGCTGGCGGCGCTGTTCGAACTGTTGGCACGGGAGCCCGGGGCTGTCGTCATATCGGCCGACGTGGTGGACGCCGCCGGTCGGCATGGGGTGGCGATCCGGATGCCCGGTGTGATCGGTGGCAACGAGGACCTGCTCTTCGACCGCGACACCCACGTCTTCCTCGGCCGCCGTGGGTCGGTGGTGCGCGACGGCAAGGAGTCCCTGCACACGGCTGTCGCGCTACTCCGCATCGCAATCGTCGACCGGCCCGGCCAGCTGCCCTGAGCGGCGGTGGCACCGCCCCAGCCCCGGCCGGCCGGTCACGTCGGACCGGTCAGGGCTGGGCGAACAGCGGGCCGTAGTTCGAGCGGAACATCTGCTCGCCGAGGCGGCGCATCACCAGGTCGCGCAGCGCGGCCGGGAGCCCGGTGGCCTTGTCGCGGCGGTGCGTCTGGCTGAGCACCCAGTCGGTACGCGGGCGGCGTCGCGCCTCGTACCCGCGCAGGGCCTCGGCAACGGACCCGGCAGCGGCCAACGAGGAGGCGAGCACGACCGCGTCCTCCAGGGCCATCGCCGCGCCCTGAGCCATGTTCGGCGAGGTGGCGTGGGCGGCGTCGCCGATCAGCAGCACCGGGCCCCGGGACCAGGAGTCGAGCACGACCTCCTGGTTCGGCCCGGCGTGCAGGGTGCTGTCGTCGTAGTCGAGGGCCTTGAGCATGGTGGCCACCGGCTCGGTGAACGTCGCGGCCAGCTCGTCGCGCCAGCCGGGCCGGTCGGCCACCGGGCCGTCGTTGTAGTAGCAGTACGTCTGCTCGGCGCTGATCGGGATGGTCAGGAACTGCCGACCGCGCCCCAACTGCACCGACCAGACCGGCTCGTCGTCGACGCGGGGTGCGACCCACCGGTACGCGTACTGGCCGAGGTCGCGGGCCGCCTGACCGTCGAAGGCGAGCCGGCGGACCGTCGAGTTCACCCCGTCCGCGCCGAGCACCAGGTCGTACCGTGCGGTGCTGTCGTCGTCGAACTCGACGGCGACCTGGTCGCCCTCCGCATGCAGCGCTACCGGTCGGCGGCCCCAGCGGATCGGGGTGTCGCCGACGCCGGCGAGCAGCGCCCGGTGCAGGTGCGCCCGGGGCAGCGACACGCACGGCCCGACGCCCCGCCACAGCGCGGCCACGTCGATGTCGAAGAGGCGACGCCCGCGCTGGTTGGTGCTGCGCTGCCGGGTGATCTCCACAGCGACGTCGGCGACCGGCTCGGCCAGACCGAGTACGTCGAGCATCCGGGTCGCGTTGCCAGTCAGGTAGATGCCGGTGCCGGAGTCGGTCGGCCCGGATGCCCGCTCGACCACGTCGACAGTGGCACCCCACTCGCGTAGCGCGGCCACCGTCGCCAGTCCGGCGACACCTCCGCCGACGATCAGTACCCGGACACCGTCACCCCGCACGACACTTTCCTCCCCGTTGCCCCTGCGCGACCCCGCTGAGCTGCTGCTCAACGGTTCAGCCGTCGCAGCACCCTACGAGGCGGGTGAGCCAGCGCACGGGAACGGGGGCTGAAATACCGAGGAATGGGCTGCGACGATGAGGCATGACGACAGCTGAGACGTACGCCGAGTTCGGCAGCCGCGAGGCGCGCGGGGTGTCACCCACGTATGAGCGCCTGTCGCAGGCCGTCGCCAACGACGACGACCTGCTCACAGTGCTCGACGGGCTGCCGCCGGCCAAGCGCCAGCCGAATCTGCTGTTCGGCGTCGTCCGCTGGCTCGGTGGCCCGGTCGACGACCCGACCGCGTTCCACGACTACGTGATGACGCACTGGCCGGCCATCGAGACGCAGATGCTCACCCGGGCCACCCAGACGAACGAGGCCGGTCGGTGCGCGGTCCTGCTGCCGGTGCTCGCCGCGTTGCCGCAGCCCCTCGCCCTGCTGGAGGTCGGTGCGTCGGCCGGGCTCTGCCTCTACCCCGACCGGTACGCGTACCGCTACGGCGAGCATCGGGTCGGCTCCGGTGAGCTGATCCTCGACTGCGCGGCCGACGGGTTGGTGCCGCCGGCCCGCGTACCCCAGGTGGTGTGGCGGGCCGGCCTGGACCTCAACCCGCTCGACGTGACCGACAGCGACGACGTGTCCTGGTTGGACGCCCTGATCTGGCCGGAGCACGCCCACCGGCGGGCCCGGCTGCGCGCCGCGGCGGCGGTCGCCGCGGCCGACCCGCCGCTGCTGGTCCGCGGCGACCTGGTTGACGACCTGCCGGCGCTGGCCGCGCGGGCGCCGACCGACGCGACGCTGGTGGTCTTCCACACGTCGGTGCTCTACCAGGTGCCGCCCCCGCGCCGGGACGCGTTCGTCCGGTTGGTCCGCGAGCTGCCGGGGCACTGGGTGGCGAACGAGGGGCCGGAGGTGCTCCGGTACGACGGGTTGCCCGCCCCGCCGAACGACGTGCTGCACAACGTCCTCGCGCTCGACGGAAAGCCGCTGGCCTGGGCCAGAGGTCACGGCCAGGCGCTGACCTGGTTCGGCTGACGTCACCAGGCCGCTGGTTGGACGCCGGTCAGCTCAACGAGCCGGTTCGGGCATCCGGGCGCGCAGGGCTCGGAGGAACCAGTCCACCGCAGGCGCCGTCGCGTCGCCGGTCGACCAGCCGTTGAGCACCGCCAACAGGTCGAGGTAGCGGTCCCGGCGGGGGTCGTTGGCCGGTTCCAGCCGATCGAGCAGCCGCCGACGCACGTCGGCGTCGTCGGAGTGATGGTGCAGGCTCGCGTACCGGTTGGTGACGGCTGTGACCACCGGATCGGCCTCCGGGCCGGCCGGGTCGAGACCGGCCGCGAGGGCGGGGGCCACCGCGTCCCGGACCACGGCGACGGCGTCCGGGCGGGGCAGCCCCGGGACGTCGTTGTCGGCGGCGTGCTGCCGCACCAGCCGTCGCATCCGGGCCCGGAACTCCGGCTCCCGGCACAGCTCGGCCAGCTCCAGCCATGCCTCGACCTGCGCGGTGTCGGGGTCGTCGGGAAGCTCCGGTGTCAACGAGACGACCGCACCCCGGTACGCGGGTTGGTCGCCGAGGCCGGCGAAGACGCCGTCCAGGAAGTCCGCCACCAACTGCCCGCGTTCGTGGGCGGTGAGCTGGGCCAGTCGGTGCAGCTCGTCCACCTCGGTCGGGCCCGACCCGCGCCTCGCCGCGACGGTGAGCACCGCCTGGCGCAGCCGCAGCACCCGGATCTGCACTGCCAACGCCTCGGCGTGTGCGGCGGCCACCTCGGGCAGGGATACCTCCTGGTCCACCACCCGCCGGATGGTGGCCAGGTCCAGGCCGAGGTCACGCAGCGTCCGGACCAGCTCCAACCGGGCCACTGCCGCACTGCCGTACCGCCGGTAGCCGGCCGGGCTCCGATCCGTCGGCGGCACCACCCCGCTGTCGGCGTAGTACCGGATGGTCTTGACGCTCAGGCCGGTCCGTCGGGCCAGGTCGCCGATCGTGTGAAACGTCTGCCCGCTCATGCCCCCACCCTCGCGTCTCCCCCCGGTGGAGACTCAAGCACCATCCGGGCCGGCGAGGAACGCCGCGACCGTCGCGGTGAACGCCTCGGCGTCGTCGAGCCACGGGTAGTGCCCGGCGCCCGGCTGGACGACCAGCTCGGCGCGCGGACTCAGCTCGGCGAACTGGGCCACCAGGCCCGGCGGTGCGGCCAGGTCGACAGCGCCGGCGAGCAGCAGCACCGGGCCTCGATGGGCGGAGAGCGCCGCACGGGTGGCCGGCGGATCGAAGGCGCCTTCGGAGCTGAAGATCCCCGCCAACTCCTCGTTGCGTTGGCCGGACTCGGCGGCCTGGTGGACCTGAGCGGCAGTGTCCCACCGGCCATACAGGAACGGTGCGATCTCCTGCTGGGAGGCGGGCCCGGCCCGGCCCGCGAGGACGGACTCCACCGCCGCGGCTGCCACCGGAAACCACGGCTCGCCGGCCCGGGCATCGGTGACCTCCTGGCGCTGCGCGTCGGTCACCTGCAGCCCTACCGCTCGGATGCTCGGGTTCACCAGCGCGAGTCGGCCCACCCGATCGGGGTGCCGGGTCAGGTACCGCAGAGCCAGGTTGGTACCGGCTGAGTGCCCGAGCAGATCCAGCCGGCCGAGGCCCAGGTGGCCGCGCAGCGCCTCCACATCGTCGACCATTCGGTCGCAGCGGCAGGTCGAGACGTCAGCCGGGACCGCGGAGCGACCGGTGCCCCGCGGATCGAGGATGACCAGCGTCCGGTGCGCGCCCAGGCCACCGAGGTCACCGAGGTACGCGGAGTCACGCATCGGCCCGCCCGGCAGGCAGACCAGCGGATCCCCAACCCCGACCGTCCGGTACGCGAGGATGGTCCCGTCGATCGCGTCGAATGTGGTGGCCATCGGTCAGCGGACCCGCTGGTGGCGGAGCAGAACCACCCCGTTGCCGAAGACCCGGCTCTCCACCAGCCGCAGACCGGTCGGAGTCTCGGCGTCGGGGAAGAGTCGGCGGCCCCTACCGACCAGCACCGGGTGAACGTAGATCCGGTACTCGTCGATCAGGTCGTGTCGGGCGAACGTCGCGGCCAGGTCGGCCCCGCCGAGCGCCAGGTCGCCGCCCGGTTCGGCGGTGAGCTTGCGGACCTGCTCGACGTCGACCTCGCGCGCGATTGTGGCGTTCCAGTCGGCGTGGTCGAGGGTGCGCGAGTAGACGATCTTCGGCATGTCCCGCCAGATCCGGGCGAACTCGCGCTCCGGGCCGCTGGCGGTCGGGTCCTGATCGGCGGTGGGCCAGTAGGAGGCCATCAGCTCGTGGCTGACCCGGCCGCTGAGGAACCCGCCCATCGGGGCGATCACGTCGTTGAAGTGCTGGTGCAACTCCTCGTCGACCTGGTGCCAGCCGATGTCGCCACCCGGGCCCTCGAAGAACCCGTCCAACGACAGGCTCATCTGCACAACGATCTTCCGCATCGTGTCTTCTCCCTATGCGTCGATGGATGTCGAACCCGATCGTCGTCGGACCGTACGACGAAACGACCGCTCGCCGCGACGACGCAGGGGCATGTCGGTCATCCGGGCAGTGGAAGGTTGACCACGACCGGTTCCCTAGACTGCTGCGGTGACCGGAGAGCGACCACCCCTGGCCGACCGGCCGCTCACCGAGCCGCACCCGTCCCGGCTGCCGTCCGAACACCCCGACCGGGCCCGGATCCTCGCCGCGCACACCGCCGCGTTGGCCGCCGGTGAGGCCGGTTACCTGGACCCGGCGAGCGGGCTGTTCGTGCTCAGCGCCGGTTTCCTGGCCCGCCGTGGAACGTGCTGCGGGCGCGGCTGCCGGCACTGTCCGTACGTGGACGATCCACCCTCGGAACAGGCGTGAACGAGGACTTCCGTGCGACACCGACACCCCGTACGGTGTCCGACGGACACTCGGCGGGCACCTTCCGCCGTCGGTCGGCGAGAGGGTGGAGTGTGCGCGGGCGGATCGTGGTCGCCGGGCTGGCCGGGCTGCTGGTGAGTGGCTGCGCCGACGAGGCGGAACCGGCGGCGGTTCCGCCGCCGGTGCCGATAGCTGTCGACGTGGCGGCTGCCTCCTCGGGCGGCGCCTGCCGCCTGCTGGACTTCGCGGTGATCGAGCAGACGGTGAAGGTCCGCTTCGACGTGGCGGCGGCCAGTGAACAGGGCGACACCCACACCTGTGTGGTCCGGGCCGCGGGTGCCACCCTGCCGGAGTTGACGCTCACCGTGACCGAGACCACGATCGACAAAACCAGCTTCGGCGCGGACGTGGTGCCGGACGAGGCGGCGAAGGTCACCGGGCTGGGTCAGCAGGCGTACAAGCGGACCACCGCCGCGGCGAGCGGGCACGGGCCGGTCGCCGAGGTGGGCTGGCTGGCCGGTGACGGACGGCTGGCCACTGTGAGTTGGACCACGGCCCGTGGCAGCGCGCGTTCGGCGGTGGAGAAGCTGACCGGCGACCTGACCACGTTGGCCAAAAAGGTGGACACCCGGGCGTTGTGACGCCCGGGTGCCCGGTTGGTCAGTTGGCGGCGACGAAGACCCGGGAAGCGACCTCGCGGGGCAGCCGCACCCGGTCACCGGAGCGGTCGATCGACACCCCGTCGCGTTCCTGGGCCACTGTCACTGTGGCACCCGGGTCGACACCGGCGGCGTGGAGTTGGCGCAACACGTCGGCGTCCTTCTGCACGCTCTCGCAGATCCGGCGGACCACTACCGACCCGGAGAGGCCGGGGAAGGCCAGGTTGCGCTCGCCCTCGGCGGCCTCGGTGGTCTCCGCCGCCGGCGAACCCAGCTCCTGGAGCCCGGGGATCGGGTTGCCGTACGGGGAACGGGTCGGCCGGTTGAGCAGGTCGTAGACCCGCTTCTCCACTGCGTCGCTCATCACGTGCTCCCAGCGGCAGGCCTCCTCGTGGGCCTCCTCGTAGGGCATCCCGATGACGTTGACCAGCAGCAGCTCGGCGAGGCGGTGCTTGCGCATCACCGACACGGCGCTGCCGCGACCCAGGGCGGTGAGCGTCAGGTGCCGGTCTCCCTCGACTGTGAGCAGGCCGTCGCGCTCCATCCGGGCGACGGTCTGGCTCACGGTGGGGCCACTCTGCTGCAGCCTCTCGGCGATCCGGGCACGCAGCGGTGGCACCCCCTCTTCTTCCAGCTCGAGGATCGTGCGCAGGTACATTTCGGTCGTGTCGACCAGGTCGTGAGACTTCATAAGGTCAGCGGCCCTCCGGTGCACGATGTTACCTCGGAGAACGGCTCGTGACCTTCGCCGAACCGCGTGCCGCCCACGCGAATGGTGTTGGATGGTCGCCATGTCCGGTACCCAGGAGCCGTTGGTCGAGGTCGATCGGCTCGTCGCCGAACTCGACCAAGCCGATCCGCCCACCCTGCTCGACGTCCGCTGGCGGCTCGTCGGCCCGCCCGGGCGCGACGACTACCTCGCCGGCCACCTGCCCGGGGCGGTCTTCGTCGACCTGGACACCGCGCTCTGTGGGGTGCCGGGCGCTGGCGGCCGGCACCCGTTGCCCCACCCGGCCGCGTTGCAGGCCGCGCTGCGAGCCGCCGGCGTCCGTGCCGGTCACCCGGTGGTGGTGTACGACGGCGGCGACGGCATGGCCGCCGCACGGGCCTGGTGGACGCTGCGCTGGGCGGGTCACCGGCCGGTACGCCTGCTGCACGGCGGCTACCCGGCCTGGGTGGCCGCCGGCCGGCCCGTCTGCACCGACGCGCCCGCCCCACCCCCCGGTGACGTCGTGGTGCGCCCCGGTGATCTCCCGGTGCTCGACGCCGGGCAGGCCGCCGCGCTGGCCGCCGCGGACGACGCCACGCTGCTCGACGTACGGGCCGCGCCCCGCTACCGGGGCGAGGTCGAGCCGATCGACCCGGTCGCCGGGCACGTGCCGGGAGCGGCGAACCTGCCCGCCGGGGAGTACGTCGGGCCGGACGGCCGTTTCCTGGCCGCCGACGTGTTGAGGGAGCGGTTCGCCGCCGCCGGGGTGACCGAGGGGCGGGCCATCGGGGCGTACTGCGGCTCGGGGGTGACCGCCGCCCAGGCGGTGCTCGCGCTGCACCTGGCCGGCCGCACGGACGCCGCGCTCTACGTTGGATCGTGGAGCAACTGGGTCGCGGACCCGGCCCGACCGGTCGCCTCCGGGCCGATACCTGGCCGCTGACCAGCGCGTGCGGTGGGCCGGCGCCGATCCTCGTGCGACGATGGGCTCATGTCCGACGACACTGTTGTGGTGTGGGACGAGTCGCTGCTCGCCTACGACATGGGTGACCATCCACTCGACCCGGTCCGGGTGGAGCTGACCATCGCGCTCGCCCGCGAGCTGGGCATCCTCGATCGGCCAGGGGTGCGGGTGATCAAGCCGGAGCCCGCCGACGATGCAGTGCTCACCCGGGTGCACGCGCCGGCCTACCTCGCCGCGGTGCGCAACGCGCCGCGCGACCCGCTCTTCGCCGGGTACGGGCTGGGCACCTCCGACAACCCGGTCTTCGAGGGGATGCACGAGTCCAGCGCGCTGATCGCCGGCGCGACGGTGGCCGCCGCCGAGGCGGTCTGGCGCGGCGACGCCCGGCGGGCGGTGAACGTGGCCGGTGGGCTGCACCATGCGATGTCCGCCCGAGCCTCCGGCTTCTGCGTCTACAACGACCCGGCGGTGGCCATCGCCCGCCTGCTCGACCTCGGCGCCGAGCGGGTGGCGTACGTGGACGTCGACGTGCACCACGGCGACGGGGTGCAGGACATCTTCTGGAACGACCCGCGGGTGCTGACGGTCAGCCTGCACGAGACCCCGCTGGCGCTCTTCCCGGGCACGGGTTTCCCGGACGAGACGGGTGGGCCGGGTGCGCAGGGCACCGCTGTCAACATGCCGTTGCCGCCCGGTGTCGACGACAGCGGCTGGCAGCGCGCGTTCCACGCGATAGTGCCGTCGGTGCTGCGCGCGTTCCGGCCGCAGGTGCTGGTCAGCCAGTGCGGCGCGGACGGGCACCGGCTGGATCCGCTCGCCGACCTGAACCTGACGGTGGACGGGCAGCGGGCCACCTACCAGGCGATGCGGGCGCTCGCCGACGAGTTGTGCGACGGCCGGTGGGTGGCCACCGGCGGCGGCGGGTACGCGCTCGTCGAGGTGGTGCCCCGGGCCTGGAGTCACCTGCTGGCCGTGGCCACCGGTGACCCGATCGACCCGGCCACGCTCACCCCACCCGCGTGGCGGGACCTGGTCGTCTCCCGCCGTCTGGGCCGGGAGGTGCCGCTGCGGATGACCGACGACGCCGACCCGTCGTACGAGCCGTGGCAGCCGACCGGCGAGCCGAACGCGGTGGACCGGGCGATCGCGGCCACCCGCAAGACGGTCTTCCCGCTGCTCGGGCTCGACCCGCACGATCCACGGGACTGAGCCGGGCCGGGGAGGGCGTTCCGGTGCCGACGGTGGACCAACCGGTCGACGTGCTGCTCAGTGATGGCAGCACGGTCCAGTTGCGCCCGATCGACCCGGCCGACGCGCCGGGCATCGTGGCGATGCACAGCCGGTTCTCCGAGCGCACCCGCTACCTGCGGTACTTCTCGCCGTACCCGCGCATCCCGGAGCGGGATCTGATCCGTTTCGTCACAGTGGACCACCACGACCGGGAGGCGTTCGTGGTGCTGGCCGCCGACCGGATCGTCGCGGTCGGCCGGTACGAGCGGCTCGGCCCGCAGGCCCCCGAGGCGGAGGTGGCCTTCGTGGTGGAGGACGCCTACCAGGGGCGGGGCATCGGCTCGGTGCTGATGGAGCACCTGGCCGACGCGGCCCGCCGCAACGACATCATGAGCTTCGTCGCGGAGGTGCTGCCGGCCAACGGGACGATGCTGCGGGTCTTCGCCGACTTCGGCTACCAGGTCCAGCGCGAGTACGCCGACGGCGTGGTCCACCTGAGCTTCCCCATCGCGCCCACCGAGGCCAGCCTGGAGGTGCAGCGCGGCCGGGAGCACCGCACCGAGGCCCGCTCGATCGCCCGGCTGCTCGCCCCGCGCGGCATCGTCGTCTACGGTGCCAGCGCCACCGGCCAGGGCGTCGGCGCGGCGGTGCTCGGGCACCTGCGCGACGGCGGATTCACCGGTGCGGTGGTGCCGGTGCATCCGAGCGCGTCGACAGTGGCGGGCCTCCCCGCGTACCCCTCGGCGGTTGATGCCGGAACGCCGGTGGACCTGGCGGTGGTGGCGGTCCCACCGGAGGCGGCGACCGCCGTGGTCGCCGACGCCGCCGCCGCGGGGGTGCACGGCCTGGTGGTCATCTCGGCCGGCTTCGCCGAGGCCGGCGGCGAGGGCGCGGCCACCCAGCGGGCACTGGTCCGGGCGGCGCACGCGGCCGGGATGCGGGTCGTCGGCCCGAACTGCCTCGGCGTGGCCAACACCGACCCGACGGTACGCCTCAACGCCACCCTCGCCCCGGCGTTGCCGCCGGCCGGCCGGGTCGGCATCTTCAGTCAGTCCGGTGCGTTCGGGGTGGCGCTGCTCGCCGAGGCGGACCGGCGGGGCCTCGGGCTGTCCAGCTTCGTCTCGGCCGGCAACCGGGCCGACGTATCCGGCAACGACCTCCTGCAGTACTGGCAGGACGACAGCGCCACCGACGTGATCATGCTCTACCTGGAGACCTTCGGGAACCCGCGCAAGTTCGCCCGGCTGGCCCGGCGGATCGGCCGCGCCAAACCGGTCGTCGCGCTCGCCTCGCCGGCCCGCCCGCCTGGGGTCGGTGACGCCGCCGGGCCGGACGAGGTGGCGGTGGCGGCGCTCTTCGCCCAGTCCGGGGTGATTCGGGTGGACACCGTGCCGGAGTTGCTCGACGTGGGTGTGCTGCTGGCCAACCAGCCGTTGCCGGCCGGCGGCCGGGTCGGTGTGGTCGGCAACTCCTCGGCCCTCACCGGGCTCGCCGCGACTGCCTGCGTCGGGCACGGCCTGAGCGTGGCCGACGGTTATCCCCGCGACGTCGGGCCGAGCGCCGGTGCCGCCACGTTCGCCGCCGCGCTCGCCGAGACGGCCGCTGACGAACGGGTGGACGCCCTGGTGGTGGTGTTTGCGCCGCCGCTACCCGGCCAGCTGACCGCTGTGGACGCCGACGTGACCGCCGCGCTGCCGTCCGCCCTCGCGCTGGGCAAGCCGACAGTGGCGACGTTCCTGGTCGGCCGGCTGCCACCGGGGGTGCCGGCGTACGGCGGCGTGGAGGAGGCGGTCCGCGCGCTCGCCCGCGCGCACCGGTACGCCGAGTGGCTTCGCCGCCCACCCGGGGTGGCACCGGAGCTGCCCGACCTCGATCGGGCTGCCGCGCAGGCCGCGCTCCGGGCCGACGGCACCGACCCGGGCGCGCTGCTGGCCGCGTACGGCATCGACGTGGTGGCCTCGGTGTCCGTCGACTCGGTCGACGCTGCTGTCGACGCGGCGGCGCGGCTGGGTTTCCCGGTTGCGCTCAAGGCGGCCGCTCCCGGGCTGCGGCACCGACTCGACCTCGGCGCGGTCCGGCTGGACCTGCCCGACGAGCCGACCCTGCGCCGGGCGTACGCCGACCTGGCGGCGACCTTCGGCGCGGACGCGCTGGTTCAGCCGATGGTCCCGCCCGGCGTGGCCTGCGTGGTGGAGGTGGTGGAAGACCCCGCGTTCGGGCCGGTGGTCGGCTTCGGCCTGGGCGGGGTCGCCACCGAGCTGCTCGGCGATCGGGCTTGGCGGGCGGTGCCGCTGACCGACCGGGACGCGGCCGAGCTGGTCGACGAGCCCCGGGCGGCGCCGCTGCTGCGCGGGCACCGGGGGGCCGCGCCGGTCGACCGGGCGGCCCTGGCCGATCTGCTGCTACGGGTGGGTCAGCTCGCCGACGAACAGCCTCGGGTGCGCTCGCTGACTCTCAACCCGGTGCTCGCCCGCCCCGATGGCATCTCGATCCTGCACGCCCAGGTAGGGGTGGGTGGCGTGGTTCCGCGCCCGGACACCGGCCCCCGTCGCCTGTGAGCGGGGCCCGGTCAGGCGCGGCCGGAGATCTGCTGGACGCCCCAGGTGTTGCCGTCCGGGTCGGCGAAGAAGACGAAGCCGACGTTGTCCAGTGGATCCGGCACCGGCCGGGGGTTGCGACCCACCACCTGGATCTCGCTGACCTCCACGCCACGCCCGACCAGTTCCTCGTGGGCCCGCTTCAGGTCGGGCACCACCAGTTGCAGGCCCTTGAGCGAGCCGGGCGGCATCTCCGGGACGACGCCCCTGCCGATCACGATCGAGCAGCCCGAGCCGGGTGGCGTCAGCTGGACGATGCGCGCGTCGTCACTGATCACCGTGTCGTGGTCCACAGTGAAGCCGAGTTGGTCGGCGTAGAACTTCTTCGCCCGGTCCACGTCGGAGACCGGCACGATCACCACTTCCAGCGTCCAGTTCATCGTCGCTTCCCTTCGTGGTCCAGCGGACGGTGTCCCAGTCAAGCACCCCGACAACACGGAAGGCCCCGGCGAACCGCCGGGGCCTTCCGTGGGAACCGGATGCGTCAGCAGGCGTACGCCTCCAGGCGCTGGGCCCGCTCCGGGGCGCGCAGCTTCAGCAGCGTCACCTTCTCGATCTGCCGGATCCGCTCCCGGGACAGGCCGAACTCCCGGCCGACCTCGTCCAGGGTGCGCTGGCGGCCGTCGTCCAGGCCGAACCGGAGGCGAATGACCGCCTGCTCCCGCTGGGACAGGGTGGAGAGCACGATGCTGACCTCGTTGCGCAGCTCGCCCTGGGCGGCCGCGTCGCCCGGCTCGGTGCGCGGGTCCACCGAGGCCACGAAGTCGCCGAGCGCGCTCTCACCGTCGTCGCCGACGGCCTGGTCCAGGCTGACCGGTTCCCGGTCGTAGGAGATCAGCTCGATGACCTGGATCTCGGGGATCTCCAGCGCGCGGGCCACCTCGGCGACAGTCGGTTCGCGGCCCAGCGTCACCGCCAGTTCGCGGCGGGCCCGGACCATCCGGTTGACCTGCTCGACCATGTGCACGGGGATGCGGATGGTGCGGGCCTGGTCGGCCATGGCGCGGGTGATGGCCTGTCGGATCCACCAGGTGGCGTACGTGGAGAACTTGTAGCCCTTGGCGTAGTCGAACTTCTCCACGGCCCGGATCAGACCGAGGTTGCCCTCCTGGATCAGGTCGAGAAACGCCATGCCGCGGCCGGTGTAGCGCTTGGCGATGCTGACCACCAGCCGCAGGTTCGCCTCCAACAGGTGGTCCTTGGCTGCCCGACCCTGGGCGACGATCAGCTCCAGGTCGGCTCGCAGCTCCGCGGAGACCGGGGTGCAGGTGGCCAGTTTCTCGTCGGCGAACAGGCCGGCCTCGATGCGCCGGGCCAGGTCGACCTCCTGCGCGGCGGTCAGCAGCTTCGTCCGGCCGATACCGTTGAGGTAGGCCCGGACCAGGTCGGTGGAGATGCCGCGCTCGTCGGTGGCGTCCAGGTCGACGAGGGCTTCGGGGGCCCCGTCAGTGTCGGTCGTGGTGGCCGGGCGCGTCCGGTGTTCCGTCATCTGAAGGACCATCTCTGTCTCTCCCCGTTTCCACGTCGGTGCCGTGTGCCCGGCCCAGTGGTGCCGGTGTGACAACAGCTTGGCGGGCGGCGCGTAAAACGGGAGTGAGGCGATCGGGCACCCGACAGGAATCGCGTCGGATCGCTGGTGCGGTGTGTCGTCGGAGTGTGTGGTTGCCCGCCCCGGCTACGTTGCGGACGGCCGGCCATCGCTGGTCGGCCGGAAACGACAGTTGGAGGACGGTGTGGTCTTCAAGCGGCTCATGAAGGCGATGGGCGTCGGTGGTCCGTCGGTGGAGACGGTGCTGGCCAACGCGAACTGCCGTCCGGGCGGCCAGTTGGAGGGCCGGATCCAGGTGCTGGGCGGCGATCACCAGGTCGACATCGACCACGTCGCCCTCGGCCTTATCACCCGGGTCGAGGTGGAGAGCGGCGACAACGACTACGACACCACTCAGGTGTTCCACCGCCAGCAGGTCACCGGTTCGTTCCGGCTGGAGCCCGGGCAGCGTTACGACCTCCCGTTCCGCTTCGAGGTGCCGTGGGAGACGCCGGTCACCGAGCTGTACGGGCAGCACCTGCACGGGATGACGATGGGCCTGCGTACCGAGCTGGAGGTCGCCCGCGCCGTCGACAAGGGGGACCTGGACGCCGTGTCGGTGCACCCGCTGCCGGCGCAGGAGCGACTGCTGGACGCGCTGCTGCGGTTGGGCTTCCGGTTCGCCCGCGCCGATGTGGAACGTGGCCACATCTACGGCGTACACCAGACGTTGCCGTTCTACCAGGAGATCGAGTTCAGCCCGGCACCGCAGTACGCCCGCTCGATCAACCAGTTGGAGGTCACCTTCATCGCCGACGCGCAGCAGATGCAGGTGGTGCTGGAGGTCGACAAGCGCGGCGGTGTCTTCACCGAGGGTCGGGACGCCTTCGGTCGGTTCACCGTCGACCACGCCACGGCCGACCGCACCGACTGGACCGCCGAACTGGACAACTGGCTCCGCCAGTCCCTGACCCGCCGAGGCCTCTTCTCCTAACCCCCGCCCCACCCCCACCCTCTTCGTCCGTTGATCATGAAGTTATTGCCAGGACACGCCGAGGCGGCGGGCAATAACTTCATGATCAACAGGGACGGTGGGTGGGGTGGGGTGGGGTTATAGGTCTAGGAGGAGGGTGTGGGGGCCTACGTTTGTGCTCTCGACCAGCATGTGGGTGCGGAAGCGGCCGGTCTCGACCTTGGCGCCCCGTTGGCGCAGCGCGTCGACCACGGCTGTCACCAGTGGTTCGGCGACCTCGGCGGGAGCGGCGGCGGTCCAGCTCGGGCGGCGGCCCTTGCGGACGTCGCCGTAGAGGGTGAACTGGCTGACCACCAGGATCGGCGCGTTGGTGTCGGCGGCGGACCGTTCACCGTCCAGGATCCGTACCTCGTGCACCTTGCGGGCCATCGTCTGAGCGGTCTCCGCGGTGTCGGTGTGGGTCACCCCGAGCAGCACCAGCAGGCCGCTGCCGATGGCACCGACCACCTCGCCGTCCACCGTCACACTGGCCCGACCGACGGTCTGCACCACCGCCCGCATCAGGCGCCCACCGGCTCGATGAAGCCGCGTTCCACCAGGTGCGCCACGATCGGGCCGGCGGCCTCGGCCATCTCGTCGGGCTCGACGTCGTGCGCGGCGGCGAGCAGGGCGAGCTGGTCGCGCAGCGGCAGCCGGCCGTCGGCGCCACCGACCAGCGCCAGCACCAACGGATCGATCTCCTCGGTCCAGCGCAGGCCGTGCGGCATCGCGAGGACCTGCCGGTCCACCCCCCAGCCCTCGTCGCCCATGGTGGCCTCCTGCCGCAGCTGGAGGCCCTCGGCGGCCCGGTAGCGCTCGGCGAGCAACGCCTCGGTGTCGCGTACCCGGAGAAAGTCCTGGCGGTCGAACCAGGCGGCGACGTGCTCGCCCAGCGGTGGCTGCACCCGCTGGCGCAGATCCTCCACCCGCACCACCGGGTCGGCGTGCCCGCCCCGACGCACTGACACGATGCCGAAGCCGATGCCCTCCACCTTGTGCGCGTCGAACCAGTCCAGCCAGGCGGCCATCCGCTGCGGGTCGGCGGTCTCACCGACGTCGGTCAGCCACAGGTCGACGTACGCCATCGGGTCGGCCACCTCGCGCTGGATCACCCAGGCGTCCAGGCCGGTCCCGGCGAACCAGCCGGCCACCCGCTCGTCCCACTCCTCGCCGGCGACGTGCACCCAGTTCGCCAGGTACTGCATGGTGCCGCCCTCGGTGAGCAGACCCGGGGCGGCGGCGGCCAGTTCGGCGCCGATCGCGTCACCGACCCGGCCGGAGTCGCGGTACACGTGCGTGGTCGTGCCGGGGCCGACCACGAACGGTGGGTTGCTCACCACCAGGTCGAACCGCCGACCGGCCACCGGGGCGACCAGGTCGCCGCGCAGCAGTTCCCAGTCCTGACCGTTGAGGGCGGCGGTGGTCGCGGCGAAGCGCAGCGCCCGCTCGGACAGGTCGGTGGCGGTCACGGACCGGGCGTGGGTGCCCAGGTGCAGGGCCTGGATGCCGGAGCCGGTGCCCAGGTCCAGTGCGGTGTCGACCGGCCGGCGCATGGTCGCGCCGATCAGGGTGTGGGTCGCCCCGCCGACGCCGAGGACGTGCTCGGCGTGCAACGGGCGACCCGGGCGGGCGCTGGCCGGCACGTCGGCGAGCACCCACCAGTCCTCGCCGTACGGCTCGAGGTCGATGCCGGCACGCAGGCCGTCGCCGTAGCGCTCGACCAGCCCGCCCGCGAGGGCCTCGGCCAGGCTCAGCGGCGCCAGCGCAGCGGTCACCGCCGCCTCCGACTCGGTCTGGGCGCAGATGAACAGCCGGATCAGGGTGCCGAGCGGGTCGCCCTCCTCGGTGGCGCGCAGCGCGGCCCGGTAGTCGTTGCGGGCGACCGCCGCGGTCGCCTGGGCGCCCAGCCGCTCGGCGATGCCGTGGCTGGTGAATCCGGTCCGGGTCAGTGCGCTGCGCAGCGCGTCGACGCCGGCGGGGGAGAGCAGCATGTCGTGTTCGTCCACCCCGACATCCTGCCTCCCGTTGCGTCCCGGGTCAGGGTCACCCGCCGGATGGTGTCGGAGCGTCGGTGTCCGCCCCGATCGGCGCGCCGGGCAGGATGGTCGGCATGACGCTCGTTCTGCCCATCGACCCGGAGGCCAACCGGTTGCTGGAGCGCAGCCCGTTGGCCCTGCTCCTCGGCATGGTTCTTGATCAACAAGTGCCGATGGAGAAGGCGTTCTCGTCGCCGTACGTGCTGGCGCAGCGGCTCGGCCACGACCTGGACGCGGCGGAGCTGGCCGGGTACGACCCGCAGGCCCTGCTCGCGCTCTTCGCCCAGCCGCCCGCACTGCACCGGTTCCCGAAGGCGATGGCGGCTCGGGTGCAGGAGGTCTGCCAGGTGCTGGTGGAGCGCTACCACGGTGAAGCGGCGCTGCTCTGGGCCGAGGTCGCCGACGGGCCGGAGCTGCTGCGCCGGGTCGCCGCGCTGCCTGGTTTCGGCAAGCAGAAGGCGCAGATCTTCGTGGCTCTGCTCGGCAAGCGGTTCGGGGTGACCCCGCAGGACTGGCGGAAGGCGGCCGGGGACTACGGCGACCCGGGCGCGTACCGGTCGGTGGCCGACGTCACCGACGCCGATTCGCTGCGTCGGGTGCGGGAGTTCAAGCAGCAGATGAAGGCGGCGGCAAAGGCGAAGACGACCGGCGGCTGAGCTGTCTGCTCTCAGGCGGCGGTGGGGTGCGCCAGCGAGGCCAGCGCGCGCCGGACGTCGGCCAGCGAGACGGTCGCCGAGTCGTCCAGGTCGGCCAGGCCGGCCTCGATCCACTGGCGCATCAGTGTGGTGACCCCGATGCCCCGGGCGTCGGCGGCGGCGCGGACCCGCTCGTAGGTGTCCAGTGGCAGCCGCACCGAGCGGCTCACCATCGGCACGTCGCTGTCGGGGGTGGGCAGCTCCGCCGCCGGGCTCTCGTCGATCAGCTCGGCGATTCGTTCGCCGCCGCCGTGGAACTGCTTGGTCGCGTCGTTACGGTGCATCGTCACGGCCTCCTCATCGGCGGTCTCTCCGCACGGCCTCGTCGTAGCGCTTGGACTCGACGTCGCTCAGCTCGCGGGCGGAGAGGATGTCCCAGTCGTTGTCGGTGCCATCGGCCTCGGCGAGCAGCACCGCCAGCCGGCGGCCCCGACGGGCGGCGGCGTAGACCACCATCACGTCGTCACCCAGATGACGGATGACCCGTCGGGCGCTGTGCAGCGCCTCCCAGACTTCCCCGGGTGTGACGTCGTAGACCCTCAGGTTGGCCAACGCCTCGTCGGTGAAGCTGAACCTGCTGCCCACATCGCGGAGCGTACCACGGACGTAACACGCGCCGGGAAGAGTCGAAGTTCGCTGATCACGGACCTGCGGTGACAGGATGAGGCGTAACCCCCTCGAGGAGGTCCATGGTGAAGCGTCAGGCGTACCAGCCGATTCTGATCACCGACGCCTCGCGCAGCCAGGACGATCAGCTCAACAGTCGCCAGCGCCGCTATGTCCTGATGATGGGCATCCGGGTGCTGTGCATCATCGTCGGCGCGATCCTGGTCGGTGCGAACGCCCCACTGCTCTGGCTCTGGCTGCCGCTGTGCGGCCTCGGCATGGTGCTCATCCCCTGGCTGGCCGTGCTGCTGGCCAACGACCGGCCGCCGAAGGAAGAGCACCGGCTGGCCAACCGGTTCCACCCCCGCCAACAGGACGACACCCCGCCGATGAGCCTCACCGCCGAGGAACGCCCACACAAGGTCATCGACGTCGAACCCTGACCCGCGAACGGGCCAGGGTTCGAGCGGTCAGGGCAGCGCCGTGCCCGGTGGCCGTGCGCCGGCCGCTACGACTGTGGCCGCGCGCCGGCCGTGGAGACGGCCAGCGCGCCCAGGTCGGTGGCCCGACTCAGCGCCGCGGTCGGGGTGGCACCGGCGAGCCACGCGGTGAGCAGACCGGCCGCGAAGGCGTCGCCCGCGCCCGTGACGTCCACCACCGCCACCCGCCGTGCCTCGGCCACGCAGACCGGCGTGGTGCGGTCCACCCAGACCGCGCCGGCCGCGCCGCGCTTCACCACCACCCGCCGAGCCGTCGCCGACAGCACCCGCCCCTGCGCCGCCGGGTCCAGCCCGCCGGCCAGCACCGTGGCCTCATCCGCGTTGACCAGGAGCAGATCGATGTCGCGTACCCAACTCAGGAACGCCGCCGCGCCGACCCGCCGCAACGGCGCCGCGGAGGCCGCGTCGACGCTGATGGTGAGCCCGCGCTGGCGGGCGGCGGCCAACGCCCGCAGCCCCGCGCCGCGCGACTCCGCGTCCAACAGGGTGTACGCGGACAGGTGCAGATGCCCAGCGCCGGACGCCGCCGCGAGGGCCTGCTCGACGTGCGCGGCGCTCAGCCGCAGGTTCGCGCCCCGCTGGCTGACCATGGTGCGCTCGTCGTCGGCGGCCAACACGATGACAGTGCCGGTCGGGGCGCCCTCGACCTGCTCGATGGCGCAGTCGACGCCGGCCCGTTCCAGCTCGGCGACCCGGTCCCGCCCGGCGTCGTCGTCACCGACGGCCCCGACGAGCGTGACGTCCACCCGCTGCGCGGCGATCCAGGCGGCGGTGTTGGCCGCCTGACCGCCGCCGCCGAGACTGATCGCGGCCCCGGTGTCCGAGCCGGCCGCGAGCGGCCCGGACAACACGGCGACCACGTCGGTGATCACGTCCCCGACGACGACCACGCGGGCCGGTCGGGTCATGCCGCGACGGCGGTGCCGCGGGCCACCGAGGCGACCGCGATCCGCGCGGCCAGGTCGGCGTTGCGCAGGATGATCCGCACGTTCACCGCCAGGCTCGCGCCCTCGGTGGCGGAGTGGAAGTGCGCGAGCAGGTAAGGCGTGACGGCCTTTCCGGTGATCCCGTCCCGCTCCAGCAGGGCCAGGCCCTCGGTGAGAGTCCGGTCGTGCAGCTCCGGGTCGAGTTGCTCGTCGACCGGCAGCGGGTTGGCGATCAGCAGCCCGCCGGTGTGCACGGCGTGCTCGTCCCGGGCGGCGAGCACGGCGGCGACCTGCTCCGGTGAGTCCACCGACCAGTCCAGGTCGAAGCCGGCGTCGGTCAGGTAGAAGCCGGGGAACCGACGGGTGCGGTAACCGACCACGGCGACCCCGAGGGTCTCCAGCCGCTCCAACGTCGCGCCCACGTCGAGGATCGACTTGACCCCGGCGCAGACCACCGCGATCGGGGTCTGCGCCAGGGTGACCAGGTCCGCCGACTCGTCGAAGGTGTGCTGGGCCTCCCGGTGCACCCCGCCCAGCCCGCCGGTGGCGAAGACGCCGATGCCGGCGGCGGCGGCCACCGCGCTGGTCGCGGCCACGGTGGTAGCGCCGTCCGCACCGGTCGCGGCGGCGACCGCGAGGTCGCGGACGGAGAGCTTGGTCACGCCGTCGACAGTGGCCAGCCGGGTCAGCTGCGCGTCGTCCAGGCCGACCACCAGCTCACCGGCGATCATGCCGATCGTCGCCGGAACGGCCCCGGCGTCCCGAACCGTCCGCTCGATCTCCCTGGCCACGCGTAGGTTCTCCGGTCGGGGCAGACCGTGCGAGACGATGGTGCTCTCCAGGGCGACGACGGGCCGGCCGTCGCGCTGGGCTTCGGCCACCTCGGTGCCGTAGCTGATGCGAAAGTCAGTCACACGGGCACCGTACGGGGTGGGGCCTCGGCCGGCCTCAAGTGGACCCGGCCATGATGACCTGCCAAACTTGTCGGTTGGAGGTGCAGACGTGAGCACAGAGGTTCTCGAGCGTCCGGAGCTGAAGGACGCCGACACCGGTCCCGAGATGTTCCATTACGTCCGCAAGGAGAAGATCGCCGAGAGCGCCGTCATGGGCACTTTCGTCGTCGCTCTCTGCGGCGAGACCTTCCCGGTCACCAAGGCGGCCAAGCCGGGTTCGCCGGTCTGCCCCAAGTGCAAGGAGATCTACGACTCGTACCGTGAGTGAACCTCGGCCGGTGCTCCGGCCGGCGACGTAGCCTGCGGCGGTGACCACCTCCACCGCCCTGCTCCTCGCCGACCTGAGCGGGGTGGCGGTGTTCGCCGCCTCCGGGGCCTCGGCGGCGGTGGCCAAGCGACTGGACCTGTTCGGTGTCGCGTTCGTCGGCTTCGTGGCCGCCCTCGGCGGTGGGATCTTCCGGGACCTGGTCATCGACGAGGTGCCGCCGCTGGCCTTCGCCGACTGGCGGTACGCGGCCACTGCCGCGATCACCGCGCTCGCCGTCTTCTGGCTGCACCCGCAACTGGCCCGACTGCGCACCACAGTGCTGGTGCTGGACGCGGCCGGTCTGGCACTGTTCACCGTCACCGGCACGCTCAAGGCGCTCGACGCCCGGGTGCCGGCGGTAGGGGCCTGCCTGATCGGCATGCTCACCGCGATCGGCGGCGGGCTCGGCCGCGACCTGCTCACCGCCGAGATCCCGGTCGTGCTGCGCCGGGAGATCTACGCGCTGGCCGCACTGGCCGGTTCGGTCCTGGTGGTGCTGCTGTACGTCACCGGGCAGACCGGGCCCCTGCCGCTCACCGCCGCCGCCGTCCTGGTCTTCGGACTACGCCTGATCGCGCTGCGTCGACGCTGGTCCGCGCCGGTGGCCACGCTGCGCCCGCCGCGTGCCGACGGGTCGGATCCCCGCACCGACCGGGAGTGGTGAGACGGTCGGGCCGCTGTTCGATCGGGTGCGGGATTGTGACCAGCGTGGCGTCGCCTGGGCCCGACGGCCCGTGCTGGTTATGCTGAGTCGGCCTTCGCGGCAGCTTCTGCGCGGAGGCGTTTTCATGGGCGGCGGATCCTCGTGGCCCTCGCCCGGGGTCCGCCATCGTGCGGTCGGAGAGGAGCTTCGCGTGGCAGCCCGGACGCCGGTGCTCGAGACGTTCCCGGCGCTGCGCGCCTGGCAGCGCAAGGCGCTGGTGGAATACCTGCGTCGCCGCAGCGACGACTTCACAGCGGTCGCCACGCCCGGCGCCGGCAAGACCACCTTCGCCCTGCGGATCGCGGCCGAACTGCTCGGTGACGGCACCGTGGAGGCGGTCACCGTGGTCGCCCCGACCGAGCACCTCAAGAACCAGTGGGCAGACGCCGCGGCCCGGGTGGGCATCCAACTCGACGCCGCCTTCCGCAACGCCGACCTGCACTCCGCGGCCGACTTCCACGGCGCGGTGGTCACCTACGCGCAGGTGGGGATGGCCCCGCAGGTGCACCGGCGACGCACCATGACTCGACGCACCCTGGTCATCCTCGACGAGATCCACCACGCCGGCGACTCTCGGTCCTGGGGCGACGGGGTGAAGAACGCCTTCGAACCCGCCGTACGCCGACTGATGCTCACCGGAACGCCGTTCCGCTCCGACGACAACCCGATCCCGTTCGTCAGCTACGAGCGGGGCGGGGACGGGCTGCTGCGCTCCCGCGCCGACTCCGTGTACGGCTACTCCGACGCGCTGCGCGACGGCGTGGTCCGGCCGGTGCTCTTCCTGGCGTACTCCGGGGAGACCCGCTGGCGTACCAACGCGGGCGAGGAACTGGCGGCCCGGCTGGGTGAGCCGATGACCCAGGACCTGGTCGCCCAGGCGTGGCGTACCGCCCTGGACCCGGCCGGCGACTGGATGCCGCAGGTGCTGCGCGCCGCCGACGCCCGACTCACAGTGCTGCGCAACGCGGGCATGGCCGACGCCGGTGGTCTGATCATCGCCACCGACCAGCAGACCGCCCGCTCGTACGCCAAGCTGATCGAGCAGGTGACCGGCGAGAAGGCCGCCGTGGTGCTCTCCGACGACCAGGGCGCGTCCGCCCGGATCGCGACGTTCGCGGCGTCCGACCAGCGGTGGTTGGTGGCGGTGCGGATGGTGTCCGAGGGGGTCGACATCCCGCGACTGGCAGTCGGGGTCTACGCCACCAGCGCCAGCACGCCGCTCTACTTCGCCCAGGCGATCGGCCGGTTCGTGCGGGCCCGCCGGCCCGGGGAGACCGCCTCGGTGTTCCTGCCCAGCGTGCCGCACCTGCTCGGGTTGGCCAGCGAGATGGAGACCGAGCGCGATCACGTACTCGGTAAACCCAAGGAAGCCGACGGTTTCGACGACGACCTGCTGGAACGCGCGCAGCGCGGCGACCAGGCCAGCGGGGAGTTGGAGAAGCGGTTCGCGGCGCTCTCGGCCACCGCCGAGCTGGATCAGGTGATCTTCGACGGCGCGTCGTTCGGCACCGCGGCCCAGGCCGGCACTCCCGAAGAAGAGGAATATCTCGGCCTGCCCGGTCTGCTCACCGCCGACCAGGTTTCGCTGCTGCTGACCAAACGGCAGGCCGCACAGCTCGCCGCCCAACGCCGCCGTACGGCCGACGGGGCCGCTCAGCCGGCCGCTGCGGCCACGGCAGCGCCACCCGCACCCATGAGCGCCGCTCAGCGTCGCGTGGCCCTCCGGCGCCAACTGAACGCTCTGGTGGCCGCCCGACACCATCGCACCGGCCAGCCGCACGGCAAGATCCATGCCGAGCTGCGCCGGCTCTGCGGCGGACCGCCGAGCGCCCAGGCCACCATCGAGCAGCTTGAGGAGCGCATCGCCACCGTGCAGACCCTCTAGACCGGTCCGGAGCCCTGGCGGACTGCGCCGTGTCGGCCGTGTCGGTTCGTGTCGGCCGTGTCGGTTCGTGTCGGCCGTGTCGGTTCGTGTCGGCCGTGTCGGTTCGTGTCGGCCGTGTCGGTTGTCTGGGTTGTGCCGGGTGTGCCGGTTGCGTGGACGATCAGGTCAGGCGTCATCGTCACTGCCGTGCCCGTTGTCACCGGCCAGCAGCACTGACGCTCGGGCGACCACCGCCCTCGGTGTCTGGCGGACGTGTCGCCTTGGGCCGTGACCCTGTGGCGGGGCCGCGTGTTACCGGCGGCGTGGCGCGCTCCCGTGGTGGCTGTCCCTGCGTGCGTGTGGTCGGTGTCAGTGCTTGCGCCGTTATCCACTCGGCTTCCTTGACGACGCGATGTTCGAGCGAGGTGGAAAGCGCGACTTCCATGAACCCGAGTGGATCAACGGGCCCGGGGCGGTGCTGCGGCTTACCTGCCCGGAACGGCGATGGATGCCCCTGTGGAGGGCGTCCCGATCCCAAGATCGCGCACCATCCTGGTTCTAGTGGTGTCGGTGAGTCGGGGAGGCCACTACATCCTGCTTCGAGCGTGACCTTGACGATCGGTGGCGCCCAGACCTCGCTCCGGGCCTGCCGGAGGTCGGTGTGGTCGTGAAGATCCGCGCAGGATCACTGATGGTGCTGTCTCCGGCATGGCGGAGGCAGCACCATCAGGGGAGTTGCTCGGATCTTGGCGCGGGGCGCGGGGCGGATCGCTCGGGCAGAAAAAGTTGACCGGAGGCACCCTCGGGGTGCCTCCGGTCAGCTATGTCGGTTTGCGGATTTAGTTCGCCATCAGATCGGCGCCACGCCAGCTGAAATCGGGCTCCGTCGCGAACCGCTCGGTGATCTTCACGAGATCCTCCGCGTACTTGTTCGCGTGGTGCCCGCAGAACACCAGCTCGCTCCCACCCGCCAGAGTGATCCGGAGCTTCCCGGCAGCATTGCAGCGGTCGCACCGTTCATCGGCGGCTGGGGGAGCCGCCGTCACGGGCGGCGGCGTGAGGGTCGGGGTCATCGCCTTCCTCCTCTGGTCGTCACCGATGAACAATCTCTTCGGTCGTTGCTCACCTATCGTGCAACACCCTTACTAGGCACTGCCTTCCCTGTGTGCCCGCGGGGGACCGAGGTCACACCTGGAAGGGACAGTGTGCCGTGCACCAAGGGTGCCACGTCAACGATCACATTCGTGCATCCGGACGATCACCATCTGGTGTTGCACACCAGGTGGTCAAAACGACACGTTCGGTTGACGAAACCCGCTCAGTCCAGGTAATCCCGGAGGACTTGCGACCGGGACGGGTGACGCAGCTTCGACATCGTCTTGGACTCGATCTGCCGGATCCGCTCCCGGGTCACCCCGTAGACCTGGCCGATCTCGTCGAGCGTCCGCGGCTGGCCGTCGGTCAGGCCGAAACGCAGCCGTACCACACCCGCCTCACGCTCGGAGAGCGTCTGCAGCACCTGCTGGAGCTGGTCCTGCAGGAGCGAGAACGAGACCGCGTCGACCGCGACCACGGCCTCGGAATCCTCGATGAAGTCGCCGAGCTGGCTGTCGCCCTCGTCGCCGATGGTCTGGTCCAGTGAGATGGGCTCCCGAGCGTACTGCTGGATCTCCAGCACCTTCTCGGGTGTGATGTCCATCTCCTTGGCCAGCTCCTCGGGAGTGGGCTCGCGGCCCAGGTCCTGGAGCAGCTCACGCTGTATGCGGCCAAGCTTGTTGATGACCTCGACCATGTGCACCGGAATGCGGATGGTGCGGGCCTGGTCGGCCATGGCGCGGGTGATGGCCTGTCGGATCCACCAGGTGGCGTACGTGGAGAACTTGTAGCCCTTGGTGTAGTCGAACTTCTCCACGGCCCGGATCAGACCGAGGTTGCCCTCCTGGATCAGGTCGAGGAAGGCCATGCCACGGCCGGTGTAGCGCTTGGCCAGCGAGACCACCAGTCGGAGGTTCGCCTCCAGGAGGTGGTTCTTGGCCCGCTCGCCGTCGCGGGAGATCCAGCCCAGGTCCCGGACCATCTCCCGGACGAGCTTCTCCTCGCCCTCGTCGGCAGCCCGCAGTCGCTCGGCGGCGTAGAGCCCGGCCTCGATCCGCTTGGCCAGCTCCACCTCCTGCTCGGCGTTGAGCAGCGGAACCTTGCCGATCTGCTTCAGGTACGCGCGGACGGAGTCGGCGGAGGCGGTCAGCTCGGCGTCGCGTCGCGCCTGCTTGAGGGCCTCGGACTCCTCGTCGTCCCACTCGAAGTCGTTGTCGGTCGCCGAGGCGGCGGCGTCGGTCTCGGCGGCCTGGGCCAGCTCGGCCGGCTCCTCGACCACCACGTCCTCGATCGCGGCGGCCAGCTCCTCCGGGTCGATCTCACCCTCGGCGCCCTCGCCCTTGGCCTTGCCGCCAGCCTTGGTCGGCTTGGCTCCGGCAGCCGCTGCCACCGTCGCCTTGGTGGCTCGGGTCGACTTGGTCGCCTTCGTCGGCGTCGCGGCCTCCGCGCCGGTCGCCTTGCGAGCGGCCACCTTGCGCGGGGCCGACGTCGCCGGGGCGTCGTCGCCGGCGGGCGCCTGCTTCGGGGCCGGCGCGGCGGCCTTCTTGGTGGTCTTTGCGGTGGTGGCCCGGGACGCTGGCGTGGTCGAGCGGGCCGCGGCGACGCGGCGGCGGGTGCTCGCCGAGCCATCCACCACGACGGTCACTCCCGCCTCGGAGAGCGCCCGCAGGATCTTCTTGGCCTGGGCCGGAGTCACCTCGGCGGACTCGACGGTGCGCGCGAGCTGAGCCGACGTGAGCTGACCACCGGCGCTCTGGGCGTGGGCGATCAGGGTGTCGGTGAGCGAGCGAACGTCGGCGCCGGGCTGGCGGGGTTCTGTCACGAATGACCTTCCGGAGGCGAAGAGCGGGCACGGCGGGTTCGTCCAGCGCAGCGAGGGTTACCGTGCCGGGCGATGTGGTTGAGGGACCCTCGTGTCACGGTCCGGCCGGTGGTCGGCGGTCCGTGCCGCGTGGGCAGGGGTGAATTGTAACGCCGTCTGCGGCGATCATCCTGCTCCGCACCGCGTACCGCCGGTGGGGACCGTCGGTGCGGCGGAGATATGGGCTTCGCGGTAATGATAGCCGCGCTGCCGGCGAAGGGCTTCCGTCGTCGAGGCCGGTGGCGCGCAGATCGTGTCCGAACTGCCGTTTGAGCAGGCGGTACGAGGTCAACGTGGCGATTGCGAGAGTGCGCGTGTGGATCACCGAGGTCGCTGTCGGTTCGGCCGGTGGCGTCCCCACCAGGTCGCGGTTGGGCAACGGTTGTGAGCCGAGCATGGACGGGGCGGTAAGCATTTAAGCGACATTACCAACCTAAAGGGGCATATTGCCGGAGGTCGGCCGCTCAAGCTGCGACGGCGGTGCGGGTGCGGCCACCGCAGAGCGGATCCCAGGCGCCAAAGATCCTGGTCTGGTGCCGTCGTACGGCGTCGGGAACGATGATCTTCGGAAGCCGGGTCGGTAGTTTCACCCACCCACATGCACCCGGAGTGCGGAAAGAGGCGAATCATGACCAACTCGGCCACGACACCGTCGGAGCTGCTGACCATCGCGGTGAAGGTGGCTCGGGACGCGGCGGACACCGCGTACCGGATGCGCGCCGAGGGGGTCGTCGTCGCCGCCACCAAGAGCACCGTCACCGACGTGGTCACCGCCGCCGACCGGGCGGTCGAACGGCAGATCCTCGACGCGTTGGCCGCGCTGCGCCCCGACGACTCGGTGCTGGGCGAGGAGTACGGCGAGGGAGCTTCCAGCGCGACTCGCAGCGGTGTGCGCTGGATCGTCGACCCGATCGACGGCACTGTGAACTACCTGTACGGACTGCCGTACTCCGCGGTCTCGCTGGCCGCCGAGGTGGACGGGGTGGTGGTCGCCGGAGTGGTGCGCAACGTGAGCACCGGCGAGGAATGGACCGCCACGGCCGGCGGTGGGGCCTGGCGCGACGGTGTCCGGCTGCGTTGCTCCAGCGAGGTCGATCTGGGGCAGGCGCTGGTCGGCACCGGCTTCGGCTACGACGCCGGCCGTCGGGCGCACCAGGCGCAGGTGGTGGCCGGTCTGATCGCGCACGTACGCGACATTCGCCGGCTCGGCGCCGCGGCGCTGGACCTCTGCCTGGTCGCCGAGGGGCGGCTCGACGCGTACTTCGAGAAGGGTCTTGCGGCCTGGGACCTGGCGGCCGGCGGGCTGGTGGCCGCCGAGGCGGGGGCTCGGGTCGCCGGCCTGGCCGGACAGCCGCCAGGGCCGGACCTGGTGGTCGCGGCCCCGCCCGCGCTCTTCGCGCCGTTGCACGACCGGTTGGCCGCGCTGGACGCCTCCGGCGGTCCCTGACCGGCGAACCGGGTCGGCCGGCTGTGAGTGGCCGGCCCCGGCCTTCCGGCAGCCGGCCCCGGCCTTCTGGCGGTCAGCTCTGGCCGGCGGGCCGGACCTGGCGGGCCAGAGCCGGTGAGCCAGGTAGCGGGCCAGGTCGGTGAGCCAGGTAGCGGGCCAGGTCGGTGCTGGGCGCCGACCTGGCGCTGCGGTGGGCCGGTTACGCCGTCACTTGGCGGGTGGGGACGGGCACGAGCCCTTGGGAGCCTCCGGCGGACCCGAGTCGCCGAGCGACTGGTTGACCTCGGTGGTGGTGGCGAGCTGCTGGAAGCCGTTGCCCAGCACCACGTCCACGGTGTCGTCGGCGCGCTTCGGGTCGTAGCCCGGCACGGCGTTGTTGAGGAAGTACGCCTGGAGCAGGTGCGCGGAACCGACGCCCTTCGGGCCGTACCGCAGCACCGCGACGCTGTTGACCTTCTTCTCGTTTCCGGTCTTCTTGACCTGGAACTGTCGATTGCTGAACTCGTCGGCGACGGTGTGGGCGAGACCGGGCTGATCCGTGGCGTTGAACACGTTGATCTTGACGTCCTTGCGCTCGCGCAGGGTCAGATCCGCCAGAGGCCAGCCCTCGGGGCAACCCGCTGCGGTGCCCACGTTGCCCTGGCTGTCGCGGACCACGGCCACGACGACGAAGACCAGGGCGATGATCGCCAGCAGGCCGACGACGACGAGTGCTCGCACGCGCGCAAAACTCATCAGGGCACTCCCCGGACCTCAGTGGGTGGTGGCGGCCGGGAACGATCGCTCAGGCCGCCGGCCGTCGAATACGCCGCTGAGGTTAACGGTTGTCCGGCCGTCGCGTGGAAACAGCCCGACATGCCGGCGCGCCGACCGCGAACCGGGTACTACTACCCCTATCTTCGTGTCGCCTGAATCACATTGGGAACAACTTCGCGTGCGGGGGCGTACATCTCAGCCGCAAGGGCGGTATACATGCCTCGCCCAAGGGGGGGTAAGGTTCCGCGCTCGCAGGGGAGTCGCCCCGGCGAGCTCGACCCGTTCGGTCCTCGGGTCGGGTCCCCGACACAAGTGGTGGCCGGCCAGCGGAACCGAAACAGCGTCGTCCGGCGTTACAACCGGAAGCGACAACATCGATATGGGAGAGTGAAACCGATGGCCACCGACTACGACGCCCCGCGTCGCGACGAGGTCGACCTCGGCGAGGACAGCCTGGAAGAGCTCAAGGCACGGCGCGTCGACTCACAGTCGGGCGCGGTGGACGTCGACGAGGCCGAGGTGGCCGAGAGCTTTGAGCTGCCCGGTGCCGATCTGGCCGACGAGGAGCTCACGGTCAAGGTGCTTCCGATGCAGCAGGACGAGTTCCGGTGCGCCCGCTGCTTCCTGGTCCACCACCGTAGCCAGCTGGCGGTCGAGCGTAACGGCGAGCTGATCTGCCGCGAGTGCGTCTGACAAGCACGACAACACCGGCGGCGGCCTCCTGAACGGGGTCGCCGCTGCCGGTGTAGGCATGCGGCAGCTCTGGGTACCTGCTTGACTCGTAGCGGGTAGCCACAGCACCGGGAGGTCCGATGAGCGATCGAGGCGGCACCACCGATGGCGGCGCTGACGGCCTCGGCGTCACCAGTGGCACTGACGACCTCGGTGCCAACGGTGGCACTGATGACCTTGGTGCCAACGGTGGCACCGATGACCTCGGCGCCACCGTCGCGGCGTTGACCGCCGATGACATCGCGCCGGCCCGACGCCGTCAACTGCTGACCCGGATGGTCGGGCAGGCCCGTGCGCGGGGCATCTCCGACCTGTTCAAGCCCCGCGCCGCCGTGCGGTGGATGGTCGACGCCGTCGCCGAGGTCGCTCCGCACGTCCCGGTACGAGACCTGGACACGCTGCGGCGGCACTTCCCCGGCCTGGACGACGCCGCCCTGGCCGACCGGCTCATCCGCAACGCGTCGAGGACCACCGCCGCGATCGGCGCGGCCGGCGGGGGCGTCGCCGCCGTCGAGTGGGCGGTTGCCCCGACCCTGCTCTCCGCGCCGGTGCTGCTCGCCGCCGAGACCGTGGCCGTGGTGGCGGTGGAGCTGAAACTCGTCGGCGAGCTGCACGAGATCCACGGCGTGGCACTACCGGCCGCCGGCAGCCAACGGGCGGTCGCGCTGGTGCACTCCTGGGCCACTCAACGCGGCGTCAACCCGATGGTGCCCGGCGTGGGAGTGGGAGCGGTGCTCGGCACCGCCGCCCGCAAGGAGTTGCGGGAGATGCTGCTGCGGCGTTTCGGTCGCAACCTCACCACGCTCGGGCCGTTCCTGACCGGCGCGGCGGTGGCCAGCTTCCTCAACCGCCGGGCCACCCAGCAGATGGCCGAGCAACTGCAGGTCGACCTGCGTCGGCGGGGCATCGCCCGGCCCGCGCCACCGGCGGCCCTCCCGGGTCCTCCCACCGGCACCTGAGCGGTTCCCCGCCGTTCGGGCCGGCATCTGAGCGGACCCATGCCGCTCGGGCCGGCTCCTGAGCGGGCCCTCGCCGTCGGAGCGGCTCCTGAGCGGGGCCTTCGGCGTCGGGTCAGCCCGGCTCGCCCGCCGTCGGGTGGGTAGCCGCCAGGGCGTTCCGGGCGGTCAGCACCGCCTCGGCCAGCTCGACCGGGTGGCGGGTGCTCACCACCCAGAACGGGGTCGGATCCGCGGGATCGTCGAGGATCACCTGCACGGCGCCGCCGATCCACGGTCGCTGCACCACGAAGGCGAGCGGGTCCGCGCCGACGCCGAGCACCTCACGTCGGCCGGCCACGTCCAGCGGCACCACGTCGGCCACGAAACGGACCGGCAGGCGGGCGTCGTCCACCCGCAGCTCGGCGTCGGCCACCCCGACCCGGATCCGGCCCAGCCACCACAACCCGACAGCGGCGAGCGGCACCAGCACGGCGAACGGCAGCCAGGCGCGGACGCCGGCGGCGCCCATCCAGATCTCGACGGCCAGCAACGCGGCGGCCACCAGCCCGGCCAGCCACAGCCACCAGGGCAGATCCAGCCGCTCGCTGTACGCCGCGCGGGCGGCGACCGGCGGCTGATCGGCGGACGAGGAGGGCGACATGCTCACTCCTGCGAGGGTACGGCGCACGACGGCTCGACGAACCGGCAGGATGGCAGGGTCACCCCGCGAACCGGACGGAAGAGGGGACCCGTGACCGACGTCGTACCCGTGCCTGTGCAACTGCTCGACCCGGAGCTGCCGTTGCCCACGTACGCCCATCCCGGCGATGCCGGGGCCGACCTGGTGGCGGCCGCGGACGTGGAGCTGCCACCCGGCGGCCGTGCCCTGGTGCCCACCGGCGTGGCCATCGCGCTGCCGGAGGGGTACGTGGGCCTGGTCCATCCCCGCTCCGGTCTGGCGGCCAGGCTCGGCGTGACGGTGCTCAACGCGCCCGGTACGGTCGACGCCGGCTACCGGGGTGAGATCCTGGTCAACCTGATCAATCATGATCGGGAGGTGCCGGCGAAGATCTCCCGCGGCGATCGGATCGCGCAGCTCGTGGTCCAGCAGGTCGCGCGGGCGCGGTTCGAGCCGGTGGTCGAGCTGCCCGCGTCCCGACGCGGGGCCGGTGGGCACGGGTCCACCGGTGGGCACGCCGGGTTGGTGCCGTCGCCGACGGGCCAGGACCGGGTCGAGCGGCGGCCGAGCGAGCCGGGCCGCGGGCAGACGGAAGAGGTGGCAGGGTGAGTGTGAACAGCGGAGGGCAGGCGCAGTGATCTTCTCCCGGAAGCGGGCCGATGCGGAGCGGCAGACCCGTGGCGAGCGGGCTACCCAGGTCCCGGACCAGGGTGATGCGACGCCGACGTTGGAGCGCGGCCCCTACGACATCTCCGAGAGCTACGACGACGTGCAGCGACTCGACCTGGGCAGCCTGCACATCCCGGCGATCGCCGACGTCGAGGTGCGGGTGCAGGCCGACCCACAGGGTGTGATCCAGCAGGTGGTGCTGGTGCACGGTGACAACGCGCTCCAGTTGGGCGTCTTCGCCGCCCCCCGGTCCGAGGGCATCTGGGACGAGGTGCGCGAGGAGATCCGGCAGTCGCTGCTGCGCGACGGCGCGAGCGCGCAGGAGGTCGCCGGCGAGTACGGCCCGGAGCTGCACGCTCAGGTGAATACGCCGGACGGCGCGACGAACCTGCGGTTCGTCGGAATCGACGGGCCGCGTTGGATGGTCCGGGGCGTCTTCCAGGGCCCGGTGGCCACCGACCCGGCCATGGCCGGCCCGCTCGTCGAGTGCCTGGACGGCCTGGTGGTCGACCGTGGGCAGGAGGCGAAGCCGGTCCGCGAGCCCCTGCCGCTGCGGTTGCCTCGGGAGATCGCCGACCAGACCGAGGCCGAGGCGGGCGACGCCGCCGCCGCGCCGCGTCAGGTCTGACCGGCGCGCACCGGCCCGCCGGAACCAGCCCCGTCGGCGTACGCTGGCGGCACGGTTCCGGCGCCGCCGGGGCCGGCCGGGGACGGCGAGCGTGGAGAGGGTGACGCGGAGGTCATGACGACCGACGAGGGCCGGGTGTCGCTGCGGCGCATCCTGCAGAGGTTCACCGCCAGCGAGGCCGAGATCGACGCGCAGGAGCTGCGTCGGGAGAGCGCCGAGTGCGGCGGGATCCCCGCCCAGCAGTGCTCCCGGGGTCAGCTGGTCTCGGTCGCCGGTCGGTTGCGCACCGTGGTCTACACGCCGCGCACCAATCTGCCCACCCTTGAGGCCGACCTGTACGACGGCAGTGACGTGGTCACCCTGGTCTGGCTGGGTCGACGGCACATCGCCGGGATCGAGCCGGGCCGGCATCTGACCGCCCGCGGCCGGGTGGCCGTGCGCGACGACCGCAAGGTCATCTACAACCCCTACTACGAGCTGGACTCGCCCAAGTGACGGCACTGCGGACGGAAGGCCGGCGATGACGACGGGACAGGACCGGGCGGCACAGCCGGAGACCGACCCTCAGGACGAGGAGCCGCTGCCGACGATCGCCGAGCAGATGGCCGACCAGCTCGGCGGCTGGCGCGGGCTGGTCGAGTCGAGCATCCCGGTAGTGGTGTTCGTCGTCGCCAACGTGATCGGCGAGCTGCGGCCGGCGGTGATCGCGTCGATCGCGGTGGCAGTGCTGATCGCGGGGCTGCGGCTGGCCCAGCGTCGGCCGGTCCGGCACGCCGTCAACGGGCTCTTCGGCGTCGGCGTCGGCGCGGCCATCGCGTGGCGTACCGGCGACGAGCGTGACTTCTACCTCCCCGGCATCCTCTACGGCATCGGCTACGGCGTCGCCCTGCTGATCTCGGCGGCGATCCGGCAGCCGCTGGTGGGCTGGATCTGGTCGGTGTTGGTGGCCAAGGGCCGTTCGGAATGGCGGTCCGACCCGAAGCTGGTGCGCACCTTCACCCAGCTGACAGTGCTCTGGGGCGTGGTCTGGCTGGCCAAGGTGGGCGTGCAGGCCGGGCTCTACCTGGCCCACCAGGACACCGCCCTGGGTGTGGCCCGGCTGGCGCTGGGCTACCCGCCGTACGCGCTGCTGTTGCTGATCACGGTCTGGACGGTGCGCCGGGTCACCCGGGAGTCGCCGCCGGCCCCGCTGCCCAGCGCCTGAGCGACGCCGGGCGACCGGACCGCTCAGCGCGCCCGTCGGGGTCAGCGTGAGCTGCGGGTCCGCTCGACGCTGTCCGGTCCGAGGATCACCGCGCGGACCGCGTCCTCCACCTCCGCGGTGCACACGAAGATCAGCTCGTCGCCGGCCTCGATCGGATCGTCCGGGCTGGGCACCAGGACCCGCTTGCCGCGCAGGATCGCCACCAGGGCGGAGTCGCGGGGCAACGGCACGGCGTGGATCGGTTGACCGACGTAGGGGGCGGTCGGCGGCAGGGTGATCTCGACGAGGTTCGCCTCGCCCTGTCGGAAGGTCATCAGCCGGACCAGGTCGCCGACGGTGACCGCCTCCTCGACGAGCGCGGCCATCACCCGCGGCTTGCTCACCGCGACGTCCACGCCCCACTGCTCGGTGAACAGCCACTCGTTCTCGGCCCGGTTGACCCGGGCGACCACCCGGGGCACCGCGAACTCGGTCTTGGCCAGCAGCGACAGCACCAGGTTGGTCTTGTCGTCGCCGGTCGCCGCGACCACCACGTCGCAGCCGGCGACGTCGGCCTCCTCCAGGCTGCTCAGCTCGCACGCGTCGGCCAGCACCCACTCGGCGGCCGGCACCCGGTCCGGGCGCAGCATCTTGGGTTGGCGCTCGATCAGCATCACCTGGTGGCCGTTGTCGATCAACTCCTGGGCGATCGAGCGGCCCACGTTGCCCGCGCCCGCGATGGCGACCCGCATGGCTCAGTGCCCTCCTTCCGGCGGCGTCGCCGCCACCGACGTGACCGTCGCCACAATGTCATCGCTGACCAGCATGAACACCTGGTCGCCCTCCTGCATGACGGTGGAGCCGGTGGGCAACGTGCCGATGCCGAAGCGGATCAGGTAGGCCACCCGCGCCCCGGTCGCGTCCTCCAGCGTCCGCACCGGTCGGCCGATCCAGTCCTTGTGTACGGGAACCTCGACGATCGACACGGTGCTCGTGGGGTCGCGGAAGATCTCCACGTTGCCCTCCGGCACCAGGTGTCGCAGCATCCGGTCCGCCGTCCACCGCACTGTCGCCACTGTGGGGATGCCCAACCGCTCGTAGACCTGCGCCCGGCGCTGGTCGTAGATGCGGGCGGCGACCCGGGACACGCCGAACGTCTCGCGGGCTAGCCGGGCCGAGATGATGTTGGAGTTGTCGCCGCTGGACACCGCCGCGAAGGCGTCCGCGCGCTCGATGCCGGCCTGCCGGAGCACCTCACCGTCGAAACCCGCCCCGGTCACCGTGATGCCGGCGAAGTCGGGGCCGAGCCGGCGGAAGGCGTCGGCGTCCTGGTCGATCACCGCCACCGAGTGCCCTCGGGACTCCAGGCTGTGGGCGAGGGTCGACCCGACCCGACCACATCCCATGATCACGACGTGCACGCTGTCCCTCCCAAGGTGCGTACCACTCCCGCTGCCGGCGGCCTTCGAGTGCGAGCCTGCCACGTCCCGGTCACCAGCGAGGACCGACCGTACCCCGCCGTCGCGAGCAGCGGTGATCGCCCACCCCCGCGCCCCCGCCGTGGTGGTCGTACTCTTGGCGTTCGTGGCCAGTCCCACCTCGCTGCTGAAGCGGCTTCTTCTCGGTCGACCGTTCCGGTCCGACCGGCTCCAGCACACCCTGTTGCCGAAGCGCATCGCGCTGCCCGTGTTCGCCTCCGACGCGCTGTCCAGCGTCGCGTACGCGCCCGACGAGATCCTGCTGACCCTCTCCATCGCCGGCGCCTCCGCGTACGTCTTCTCGCCATGGATCGCGCTGGCCGTGGTCGTGGTCATGCTCACCGTGGTGGCGAGCTACCGGCAGAACGTGCACGCCTACCCGTCCGGTGGCGGCGACTACGAGGTGGCCACCGTCAACCTGGGACCGAAGTTCGGCGTCGGGGTGGCCAGCGCGTTGCTTGTCGACTACGTGCTCACGGTGGCGGTGTCGGTCTCCTCCGGGGTGGCCAACCTGGGCTCGGTGGTCCCGTTCGTGGCCACCCACAAGGTCCTGATCGCGGTGAGCGCGGTGATCCTGCTGAGCGCTGTCAACCTGCGTGGGCTGCGCGAGTCGGGCACGGCGTTCGCCATCCCCACCTACGGCTTCGTGATCGTGATGGGCGGGATGCTACTCACCGGGCTGTTCCGGGTCTTCGTCATGGGTGACGAGCTGCGCGCGCCGAGCGCCGACCTGGTGATCCAGGCCGAGCACAGCGTGACCGGTTTCGCGCTCATCTTCCTGCTGCTGCGGACGTTCAGCTCGGGCGCCGCCGCGCTCACCGGTGTCGAGGCGATCTCCAACGGGGTGCCGGCGTTCAAGGCGCCGAAGAGCCGCAACGCCGCCACCACCCTGCTGCTGCTCGGCGGCATCTCGGTGAGCATGCTGGTCGGGATCATCTGGCTGTCCCGGCTGACCCACCTCCAGTTCGTCGAGGACCCGGGCCTGCAGATCGTCTCCGGCCCCGAGGGGTACGTGCAGAAGACGGTCACCACCCAGCTCGGCGAGACGGTCTTCGGTTCCGGGTCGATCCTGCTCTACGTGGTGGCCGGAATGACCGCCCTGATCCTCTTCCTGGCCGCGAACACCGCGTTCAACGGCTTCCCGGTGCTCGGCTCGATCCTCGCCCAGGACCGCTACCTGCCCCGCCAGTTCCACACCCGGGGCGACCGGCTGGCGTTCTCCAACGGCATCGTCTTCCTGGCCCTCTTCGCGATCGTGCTGATCGTCGGCTTCCAGGCCGAGGTGACCCGACTCATCCAGCTCTACATCGTCGGGGTCTTCGTCTCGTTCACCGTGTCCCAGGCCGGCATGATCCGGCACTGGAACCGGCACCTGCGCACCGAGCGGGACCCGGAGGCGCGCCGCCGGATGCACCGCTCCCGTGCCATCAACACGTTCGGCGCGGGCCTGACCGGCGCGGTGCTGGTGATCGTCCTGATCACCAAGTTCCTGCTCGGCGCCTGGATCGCGATCGCCGCGATGGCGGTGATCTACGTACTGATGCTGGCGATCCGCCGGCACTACGACCGGATCGCCGTCGAGCTGACCCCGCCGGACGAGGGCCGGGCCGTGCTGCCCGCCCGCAACCACGCGATCGTGCTGGTCAGCAAGCTGCACCAGCCGACGCTGCGGGCCATCGCCTACGCCCGCGCCACCCGGCCGGACACGCTCACAGCGGTGACCGTCAACGTGGACGAGAAGGACACCCGGGACCTGCAGGCCGACTGGGAGCGACGGGAGATGGCGATCCCGCTCACCGTGATCGACTCTCCGTACCGGGAGATCACCCGCCCGATCCTGGACTTCGTCGCGTCCACCCGCCGCAAGTCGCCCCGGGACGTGGTCACCGTGTTCATCCCGGAGTACGTGGTCGGCCGGTGGTGGGAGAACCTGCTGCACAACCAGAGCGCCCTGCGCCTCAAGGGCCGGCTCCTCTTCGAACCAGGGGTGATGGTGGTCAGCGTGCCGTGGCAGCTCGCGTCGACAGCGAGCAAGAACCTGGACCGGCTGGACGCCACGCTGTCCCGGACACCGGCGCGTGGGCCACGGAGCGCCGCACCGCCGCTGGTCGCCGCGCCGCCGGTGGCCAGCGCGCCGCCCGGCGACGGCGGGCCCGAGAACAGCGACACGATGGGGAACACTCGTGACTGAGTCGGGCGGTCCGCGGACCGCGACACCCGGGACACCGACGGCGTCGGCCTCAACGACGTTCGAGCGGGGCCTGGCCGAGACGGACCGGGTCGAGCTGACCGTCGACGCGGTCGCCCCCGGCGGGCACTGTGTCGCCCGGGTGGACGGGCAGGTGGTCTTCGTCCGGCACGCGCTGCCGGGTGAGCGGGTCATCGCCGAGGTCACCGAGGTGCACCGGGGGTTCGTCCGGGCCGACGCGGTGACAGTGCTGGAGCCCTCACCGGACCGGGTGGAGCCGCCCTGCCCGTACGCGAAGCCGGGTGCCTGCGGGGGCTGCGACCTCCAGCACGTCGCACCGGCCGCGCAGCTGGCCTGGAAGACCGCGGTGGTCCGCGAGCAACTGGTCCGCCTCGGCGGGCTGACCGACGTCGAGCTGGACCGGCTCGGCGTCCGGGTCGAGGCGCTGCCCGGTGGGCTGCTCGGCTGGCGCTCCCGGGTCCGTTACGCGGTCGACGCCGCCGACCGGGCCGGCCTGCTCAAGCACCGCTCACACGAGGTGGTGCCGATCGACCGCTGCCGGATCGCCCACCCGGCCATCCAGCAGCTGCCGGTGCTCAGCCCCACCGGTGCGCGCTGGCCGGCCGCCGAGGCGGTGGAGACCGTCGCCAGCACCGGCGGGGACGTGACCGTCACGGAGATCCGCAACGGGGTGCCCACCCCGGTCAGTGGCCCGACCGAGGTCCGCGAGGTCGCCGCCGGACGGGACTGGACGCTGCCCGTGTCCGCGTTCTGGCAGGTGCACCCGGCCGCCGCAGACGCCCTCTCCACCGCAGTGCTGGAGTTGCTGGACCCGCAGCCGGGCGAGGTCGCCTGGGACCTCTACGGCGGCGCTGGGCTGTTCGCCGCCGGGCTGGCCGCACGGGTCGGCGCGACCGGCCGGGTGACACTCGTCGAAGCGGCCGCGCAGGGTGTCGCCGCCGCCCGGGAGAACCTCGCCGACCTGCCCAGCGTCGAGGTGGTGTCGGCCCGGGTGGAGACCGCGCTGGCCCGCCGACGAATCACCGGCCCGGTCGACGTGGTGGTGCTCGACCCGCCGCGCTCCGGGGCCGGAGCCCAGGTGGTCCGCGCGCTGGCCGCCGCCGGTCCGCGGGCGGTCGCGTACGTGGCCTGTGACCCGGCCGCCTTCGCCCGGGACGTGCGGACTTTCGCCGACCTCGGTTGGCGGCTGGCGGCGCTACGGGGCTTCGACCTCTTCCCGATGACGCAGCACGTCGAGCAGGTCGGGCTGCTGCTTCCCCCGGACGCGCCGGAGAACACCCCGGGCGGCGCCTGACCGGGTGCTCAGCTGCCCACTCCTGGCCCGGTGCGGGTGCGTGGGGCTCGGGCCAGGCTGCGGAGTACCGCAGGGCCGATAGACTCTCCGGTCATGAGTGTTGAAGAGGACACGGCCAACCACGGCCGGCTGCTGGGGACGGTTCGCGGTCCGCAGGACGTCAAGCGGATGTCCGGCGAGGAACTGGACGTCCTCGCCGCCGAGATCCGGGACTTCCTGATCACCAAGGTCTCCCGTACCGGCGGGCACGTCGGGCCCAACCTCGGTGTGGTCGAGCTGACGCTCGCCATGCATCGCGTCTTCGACTCCCCCCGGGACCGGCTCCTGTTCGACACCGGCCACCAGGCGTACGTACACAAGATCCTCACCGGGCGTCAGGCCGGCTTCGACAAGCTCCGCCAGCGCGGTGGCCTCTCCGGCTACCCCAGCCAGGCGGAGAGCGAGCACGACCTCATCGAGAACTCGCACGCTTCCACAGCGCTGTCCTACGCCGACGGCCTCGCCAAGGCGTACGCCCTGCGGGGCGAGGCACGCAGCGTCGTGGCAGTCGTCGGCGACGGCGCGCTGACCGGCGGCATGTGCTGGGAGGCGCTGAACAACATCGCCACCGCCGGCAACTCCCTCGTGATCGTGGTCAACGACAACGGCCGGTCCTACTCGCCGACGATCGGCGGGCTGGCCGACCACCTCTCCTCGCTGCGGCTCAACCCCGGCTACGAGAAGGTCCTCGACACCGTCAAGGACGCCCTCGGCTCCACGCCGCTCGTCGGCAAGCCGATGTACGAGGTGCTGCACGCGGTCAAGAAGGGCATCAAGGACGCGGTCGCCCCGCAGGCCATGTTCGAGGACCTCGGCATCAAGTACGTGGGCCCGGTGGACGGGCACGACGTGGTCGCTGTCGAGTCGGCGCTGCGCGCGGCGAAGAACTTCGGCGGCCCGGTCATCGTGCACGCCGTCACCCGCAAGGGCTACGGCTACCGTCCCGCCGAGGAGGACGAGGCGGACTGCCTGCACGGCCCGAGCAGCGCCTTCGACGTCGAGACCGGCGCGCTGCTGGCCGCCCCGTCGGTGAAGTGGACGCACGTCTTCGCCGACGAGCTGCTGGCCGTCGCCGACGAGCGCCCGGACGTGGTGGGCATCACCGCCGCCATGGCCGAGCCGACAGGCATCGCCAAGCTGGCCCGCAAGTACCCCGAGCGGGTGTACGACGTGGGCATCGCCGAGCAGCACGCGGCCACCTCGGCCGCCGGGTTGGCGCTCGGTGGCCTGCACCCGGTGGTCGCGGTCTACGCCACCTTCCTCAACCGCGCCTTCGACCAGGTCCTGCTGGACGTGGCGATGCACAAGCTGCCGGTGACCTTCGTGCTGGACCGGGCGGGCATCACCGGCCCGGACGGGCCCAGCCACTACGGCATCTGGGACATGTCGGTCTTCGGGGTGGTGCCGGGGCTGCGGATCGCCGCTCCCCGCGACGCCGCCACCCTGCGGGAGGAGTTGCGCGAGGCGGTGGCCGTCGACAACGGCCCGACAGTGGTGCGCTTCCCGACCGGTGCGGTCGCCGCGGACCTGCCGGCGCTGCGCCGGGTCGGCACTGTCGACGTGCTGGCCGAGTCCGCCCGTACCGACGTGCTGCTCGTCGCCGTCGGCTCCTTCGGCCAGTTGGGCATGGAGGTGGCCGCCCGGGTCGCCGAGCAGGGCTACGGCGTCACAGTCGTCGACCCCCGCTGGGTGCGTCCGGTCCCGGCGGAGCTTGTCGACCTGGCCGCCCGCCACCGGCTCGTGGTCAGCGTCGAGGACGGCGTCCGGGTCGGCGGGGTGGGCGACGCGCTCGCCCAGGCGATGCGCGACGCCGACGTCCGGGTGCCGCTCAGGGACCTGGGTGTGCCGGCCGACTGGCACCCGCACGGCACCCGCGCGCAGATCCTCGCCGACCTGGGTCTGACCGCTCAGGACGTGGCCCGCAACGTCACCGGTTGGATCTCCGGCCTGGATGCCACCCCGGACCGCCTCACCCCGAGCGACGCAGCCGCACAGAACTGACCGCAGGTAACACGAGGCGGCGGGCCCCCTTCGAGGGGTGCCCGCCGCCTCGCTCAATCCCGCCCCACGTCACCCCGCCCCACGTCACCCCACCCCACGTCACCCCACCCCACCCACCCCACCCGCCGCACCGCGCCCGCCCCGCCCCGCCGCACCCCCGCCATCCCGGGTCGATCAAGGACTAATGGTGGGCGGATATTGATGATTCGCGACTTTTGTGGGGCACCACAACTCCATGATCGACCGAGTGAGGGGCGCCGTGCGGTGGTGCGAGCACTCCGTTCCGCCACTCCGCTCGCCGATCTTGCACTTTTGGTCGACGGAATGCCCCTTGATTGGCGATTTGTCGGGGCAGAAAGTGCAAGATCGCGGGAGGGAGGGGGAGGGAGGGAGGGAGGGAGGGAGGGAGGGGGCGGGGCGCTTGGTGGGGAGGCGGGGGTTAGCGGGGGGAGATTGAGCGGTAGTGGGTTTTGTCGCTGTTGGCGAGGCTGTAGGTCTGGGAGCGCGACGGGCTGGGGATGACCGCCAGGCCGGGGCGCTCGACCAACAGGGGAGTGCCCGGCGGAACGGACAGGGAGCTGTCCCGGGTGGGCCGCCAGCTCAGCACCACCAGCGGCTGACCGGGCACCGGCAGTTGGTACGCCTGCAACGGGGTGGCCCGGTCGGCTGGTGAGACGACGGGCGCGCTCCCGTCGGCCGGTCGATAGATAACCGCCGTCATCGCGCCGGCGTCGGTGTCCCAGCTGAGCTGCTGCAACTCGGCCGCCTCGCCGCCGCCAAGGGCGACTTCGCCGAGCGAGCGTACGGTCAGCTTCGCCATCGGCCAGGACGTCGGCACCGAGCGTGGGGCGTCCCGGTCCCCGATCCGGCGGGGGATGCTGCCGAAGGGGCCCCGATCGCCGGACAGCACACAGGTGTCCAGGCCGTTGAGCGCCCGCCGGCCCGTGCCGGACTCGTCGCGGACCAACGGGTAGCGCGGGTCGACGGTGCCGGTGCCCAGGTCGAGCAGCCGGTCGGCGGCCCGCCCACGGGGGAGCGACTCGGTGGTCCGCAGCGTCGCGGTAACGCCGACGGCGGTGCAGGACGGCACGTCGACCGGTGCGCTGAGACCGTCCGCGATGGTCAACGTCCGGTCCTGTGGCCCGAGGAGGCTCTGCACCCGGGCCGAGACCAGGTACCGCCGGCCGCCGGTCGTCTGCACCGGCAGCACGTCGGAGTAGACGAGGTAACCCGGATCGGTGTACTCGGTGGCGCGGGTCACCGCGTACCGGTCGCCCTCGCGGGTCAGTTGCAGCAGCCAGGACGCGCTTTCGCCGGGTACGTCGGCGGCCACCAGCGCCACCGGGGCGCCGTCCACCCGACCGGAGAAGAGGATGCCCGAGGAGGGCAGGTGCGCCCGGTCGTCGGCCGGCGACCGCCAGCCCCGGACCGCAGCGGTGACCGCCGCCGTCGCCGTGGCGTCCCCGGAGAGGTCACCCCGGGGCGGCCACACCGCGAGGGTGCCGTCCAGGCTGTCGTACCCGACCCGGAGGTCCTGCGGCTTCCGTTCGGCTACCGGGCCGCAGGCCGTGCCGGCCAGCAGCGCGCTCAGCAGGACGGGAAGCACCCTGCCGTACCGACGGCCTGGAGTCACCTGATCCGCCCCCGATCGCCTCGCCGTCGCTGTCGGAAAGCGCCATAGTACGAGATGTCCGATGCGGCACCTCAGTTGGCCGGCATCCGAACCACCACAATGGACAGCACCGGGGGTTTAGGGCGTTTTGGTTGCTCCGGTAGACTCCGCCGACTGTGACGCCTGCCGAGTCCCGCGCCCTGCCCGCGCCGCACCCGGAGGCGGCAGCCGACTCCGCCGAGCTGGTGAGCTACCGCACACCGGCGGGTCTCTTCGCCGGCCCGCCCGCGCTGACCGCCCCCACCACAGCGCCGGCCGAGCCCGGAGCGCCGGCCGCCCCCACCACAGCGCCGGCCGAGCCCGAAACGCCGACGAAGAGCGCGGTGCCGACGCGGGCGTGGTGGCGACGGTGGACCCGGCGTCGGCAGCACCTGGCGGTGGGTGGACTGTTCCTGCTCGCCGCGCTCTGGGTGACCAGCCGGATCTGGCTGGACCCCTCCGGTCGGGTGGCCTCGCTCTACACCGGTGACCCGGCGCAGGTGCAGTTCTTCCTCGCCCACTCGGTACGCGTGGTGCTGCACGGCGAGTACCCGTTCTACACCGAGCAGTTCAACTACCCCGACGGCGTCAACCTGATGGCCAACACGGCGGTGCTGGCGCTGGGCATCCCGATGGTCCCGGTGACGCTGCTCTTCGGGCCGGCGGTCTCCTTCGTGGTGCTGGTAACGCTCGGCCTCGCCGGCACCGCCATGGCCTGGTACCTGATGCTCTCCCGCCACCTGGTGCGTACCCCGCTCGCGGCGGCGGTCGGCGGCTGGTTCTGCGGGTTCTCGCCCGCGATGCTCTCGCACGCCAGTTGGCACCCGAACATCATCAGCCAGTTCCTGCTGCCGTTCATCGTGTGGCGGGTGCTGGTGCTCACCCGGTCGGTAAAGCCGGTGCGGGACGGGGCCCTGCTCGCCCTGCTGGTCACCGTGCAGGCGTTCATCAACGAGGAGATCCTGCTCTTCACGGCGCTGGCCTGCGGCGTCTTCCTGCTGGCGGTGCTCGCCCAGGAGCCGGCCCGGTGGCGGGCGGCGTGGCGACCCCTGGGCGTCGGCGTGGTGACCTGCGCGCTGCTGGCGGGAGCGCTGCTGGCGTACCCGCTCTACGTGCAGTTCGCCGGGCCGATGGCGTACCACGGGCTCAGTGACGCGGTGAAGGACTACGGCAACGACATCGCCGCCTTCTTCGCCCCCGGCTCGCCCACCCTCGGCGGCAACCAGCGAGCCAACATCAATCTGGCGCCGAACTACTCCGAGGAGAATGCCTTCTTCGGCTGGAGCCTGTCGATGCTGGCCATCGGCATCGTGGTCTGGCTGCGCCGGGAGTTGATCGTTCGGGCGCTCGCGGTGACCGGCGTGTTCTTCGCCGTGCTCTCACTCGGCGAGGGGGTCTCCTGGTGGGACCGCGAGCTGATCACCGGGCCGTGGCAGTGGTTGGTCCACCTGCCGCTGCTGGACGCGGTGGTGCCGACCCGGTTCGGGCTCATCACCAGCGTGGTGATCGGCCTGCTGCTGGCACTCGCCGTCGAACGGGCCTGGGCGCTACGCCCGGCCGACCGTCGTACCGTCCACGTGCTCACCGCTGCGGGCCTGGCCTTCGCGCTGCTGCCGATCGCGCCGATGCCGCTGCGGATGGTCTCCCGGCCGCCGGTGCCGGACTTCATCACGGCGGACCGGTGGCGGGCGTACGTCGGGCCGGACCAGACGCTGGTGCCGATCCCGGTGCCCAGCATGGGCAACACGCACGGCATGCGCTGGGCGGCGGCCACCAACCTCGACTTCAAGATCCCCGGCGGTTACTTCCTCGCGCCCCGCAACGGCAACACCGGTGACGCGGGCCGGTTCGGCGGCCGTCCCAGCGGGGTGGGGCAGATGCTGGAGGAGGTGGCGACCACCGGTCGTACGCCAAAGCTGGACGATCGGCAGCGTCGCCGCTTCACCGACGAGCTGCGGCACTGGCGGGCGGCGATCCTGGTGCTGCCGGTGCGGCAGCAGAACGCCGAGCCACTGCGACGTACCGTCGAGGAGCTGGTCGGTCCGGGCCGCCAGGAGTTGGACGTCTGGGTCTGGGACGTCCGGACGATCAGCGACCGTTCGGTCTGATGACCACCGGGACGACGTCCCCGAACATCTCGCCCCCGGCGACGGTCGGCGCGTCCCGCTCGGCCTGGCTGCGGGACGCGCTGGTGGTGGCCGGCTATCTGGGCCTCGCCGTGCTGGTGGCCGGCGGGCAGTGGGGTCACCAGTGGCTGCTGTTCCACCAGGCGGGTGACCAGATCCTCTTCGAGTGGATGCTGGCCCACGCGGCGCACGCGGTGCTCGAGGGGGAGAACCCGCTCTTCAGCACCGTGTTGAACGCGCCCGACGGGGTCAACCTGATGGCGAACACCTCGGTGCTCGGCCTGGGTGTCCCGCTCACCCCGGTCACAGTGCTCTTCGGCTCACAGGTGGCGTTCTGCGTGGCGGTCGTCTGCTGCCTCGCCGGCACGGCCGTCGCCTGGTACGTGCTGTTGCGTCGCCGGCTGGTCGGCGGCCGGGCCCCGGCCGCGGTGGGTGGGCTGATCTGTGGCTTCGCCCCGGGCATGATCGCCCAAGCGGGCGCCCACCTGCACATCGCCGCCCAGTTCCTGGTGCCCGCGATCCTCGCCCTGGTGTTCCGGCCGGCCGCGGAGACGACGCGAGACGGCGTGTGGCGGCCCGGCGTCGGCCTGGGGCTGCTGCTCGTCTGGCAGGTCTTCATCGGCGAGGAGGTGCTGGTCTTCCTGGTGCTCGCGGCCGGCGTCTTCGCGCTGGGTTACGCGCTCGCCGACCGGGTGGCCGCACGGCGGTTGGCACCGGCCCTCTTCGGTCGTCTGGCGGTGGCGGCCGGCGTGGCGGCGGTGCCGCTGGCGTACCCGCTGTGGTTCCAGTTCCACGGCCCGCAGCACTACTCCGGGATGGCGTTCGCCACGCAGGGCTTCCAACTGGACGTCGCCTCGTTCACCGCGTCGGCCCGGCAGACGGTGCTGGGTGACGACTGGTTGCCGGGGCTGCTTTCGCCGAATCCGACAGAGGAGAACTCGTTCTTCGGCCCGGGCCTGCTGGTGCTCGCCGTGGTGATCGTGATCTGGCAGTGGCGGCGACCACTGGTGCGGGCACTGGCCGTCTGCGGCGTGGTCTTCGCCCTGCTCTCGCTCGGCGACGAGTTGCGGGTGGACGGTGCGGCCATCGGCATTGCGGGGCCGTACCGGCTGGTCGGCGGGCTGCCGTTGCTCGATCTCGCGGTGCCGGCCCGGTTCGCGCTGGTCTGCGTTCCGGTGCTGGGTGTGCTGGTGGCGCTGTCAGTGGACCGGGTCCGGGCCGCGCGGAGGCCGAACGTGGCGGCGGGTCTACCGGTGCGGCTGCTGTGGGCCGGCGCGGTCGCCGCCGCGTTGCTGCCCCTGTTTCCGACTCCGATCCGCGTGGTGCCGGTCGCGCCGGTGCCGGCGTTTCTCGCCGCTGGGGGCTGGCGTCCGCTGGTGCCGCCCGGTCGGACGGTGGTCGCGGTGCCCCCGGTCACCGGTGCCGGGCGCAGCCCGGTGATGCTCTGGTCCGCCCGTACCGGACTGGGGTTCGCCGCGCCGGGCGGTTACTTCATCGGCCCCAGCGGCCCCGACGACCCGGCGGCCCGCTGGGGCGCGCCGGACCGGCCCACGTCGGTGCTGCTGCGGCAGGTGGCCGAGACCGGAGCGGTGCCGGTGCTCACCGACGCCGACCGCCGCCGGGCCGTCGAGGACCTGCGGCACTGGCGTGCCGCGGTGGTCGTACTCGGGCACCTGGAGCACTCTGACCCGGTCCGCCGGACCGTCGACGACCTGCTCGGCCCGGGCCGACCGGTCGACGGCGGTTGGTTGTGGGACGTCCGGGACCGGGTCGGCTGACTAACCCACCAGGGCCCGCACGTCCCAGACCCAGACGTCGTCGACCCGCTGCGGTGACCCGAGCAGGGCGGTGACCAGCTCACGCAGCACCGCCTCGCGGGGGTGCGCCCCGAGCACCACCACCGACGCCCGCCAGAACCGCAGGTCCTCGACGGCCTGCCGGCGGTTCTCGTCGGTCAGCGCCGGAAGCGTGCCGCTGTCCATCGTGGCGTAGATGAGGGAGCTGGTCGGTCGGTTCGGCGCACCGAAGACTCCCTCACCCAGTTCGTTCGGGCCGATGAAGTAGCCGCCCGGAACGGGGAACTCCTGCCCGGTCAGCGCACTCCACCGCAGCGTCGGCAGACCGTGCACGTTGCTCGGGATCGGCACCGGCACCAGGGTTCGACCCGCCGGCACGTACGGCCGCCAGCCGCCCGCGGTGATGAAGTGCGGCGGCGGGTCGATCTGCTGGGCGGGCAGCGGGCGGGGGAAGAGTGGCAGCACGGCGAGCGCGACCGCCGCGTACCCCACCGGGCGCAGCCACCGGCGGCGCGTGGCGGCTGGCGCGGCCGGCTCGTCGTCGGACGTCGCCGACGTCGTCTCGGGCACCCGCTGGGCCGGCAGCCGCGGCCGGTCGGCCACCGCGCGCCCCTGGCGGTGCGCGGCGTCCCAGGTCAACGCGAGCAGTACGCCCACCGCGGCGGCGACCACCAGCGTCAACCGGGTCGGCATCATCATCTCGACCAGCGGCAGGTCGTCCGACACGTACGACCACGGGCCGCGCACGCCCGTCTCCACACCGTTGAACCGCACGAACGGCCCGATCGCGGCAACGCTGAACACCACGATGAGCACCGCGGCGATCCGGGCGGCCAGCGAGCGGCGTACGAGCAGCACCAGAGCCACCACCGAGAGCAGCACCAGCGGCCAACCGAACCAGGTGTTCTGCTCGGTCAGACCGATCGTCTTCTCCACGGCCGGGTCACCGGCCCAGGTGTCCCGGGCGAAGGTGACGAAGGCGACCAGGTCCTCGCCCCAGTTGTGGAACACGCCGCCCTGCAGGCCCCGGTAGGACTGCGGGCCGTTGAACTGGAACCAGATCGGGTACGCGGTGAGCACCAGGGCCAGCCCACCGGCGACGCCGAGCCCGGCCAGGAACGTGCCGGCCGCGGCCCGGGTGGCCTGCGGCCGCTGCACGGCGTACGCCAGCACGATGACCAGGCAGGCCAGCGCGGTGAGCAGCAGCATCTCCTCGTTGATGAAGATCTGGTACGCCACCAGCGCACCGAGCACGAGCCCGTTGCGTCGCCACCGGCCCGGCTCACCCAGGGTCAACACCCGCACCACGATCAGCGGGAGCAGGAAGTTGGAAACGAAGTTCGGTTGGCCGTTGGCGTGGTGGATGATTCCCGGCGCGAAGCCGAGGAACGCGCCGCCGACGAACGCCGCCGCCCGGGAGCGCACCAGGTGGCGGGAGAGCATCCAGTATCCGGTGCCGGCGGTGGCCGCCAGCGCCGCGCCCAGGTAGAGCGCGTACATCACCTGGGGGCCGAGCAGCATGGTCAGCGGGGCCAGCGGCAGGGTCACCCCGAGCAGCGAGGTGTTGGCCATCATGTTCACCCCGTCCGGGGCGTTCTGACGGGCCGTGAACAGCGGGTTCTCCAGGTGCCGCACCGAGTACTCGCCGTGCGCGAACAGCCACTCGAACCAACTGTGATCGGTGGGCAGGTGGGAGGAGACCCGACCGTTGACGTCACCCCAGTAGTTGAGGCAGACGAAGACACCCAGCAGCACATAGGCTCCGAGGGCCAACAGGTCGGCTCGGGCCGGACGGCGTCGAGGCCGCCGTGTCGACTCGACCTCGGCCGGGTCGGCGTCGGTCACGGGAATCAGCGAAGGGTCTACCACCGGCACAGCCACGACGCGCCATCGTACAGGCGGGGTTCCGTCGCTTTTGCCGGGCCGGTGCGCTGACTGTCGGTTTGCCGGATGGTGACCCGTCGGCCAGCCTTACCTGGTGACGGAGGAACGGTCGTTGTCGATCATCGAGCTGGGCGAGATGCGCGACGAGCCCGTGTCGGCATCTCCGGTTCGCCGCCCGCGCGCCGTTGGTCGCCCGCTGCGCAGCGCGACTGTGCTGTTTCTCAGCCTGGTGGTGCTGGCCGGCGCCGCGCCGTCGACGCAGCGAACGGTGAGCGTGGTGCCGGCGTCGCGGACGGCCACCGCGTACCTGGCCGGGGACGGCGTCTTCGTCGTCGATCCGCCCGCGCCCGACGGGGCCCGGTACCTGACCGCGTACGCCCAGCCGACACCGACCGGCGCCGGGGTGCGGCGGCGGTGGCGGGCGCCGCTGGCCCGCACCGGCAACTACCTCGACGTCCGGGTCGAGCAGGGTCTGGTGCTGGCGTTGGCGGTCGGCGCCCCGAACAGGCGGTTCCAGACCACCGCCTTCGACACCGCGACGGGCCGGCAACGCTGGCAGCACCCCGGCGCTCCCCAGCCGACGCCCGGCGGTGGCCTGCTGGTGACCAATGGCCGGGAGGACGGGTCGGGCGCGATGAGCGGCGTTGCGCCGGACACCGGCCTGGTGCTCTGGTCGGTGCCGCTCCCGCCGGCCGCCAGCCCGGCCTACCACCTGAACCCCGAGGGGCAGGTCGATTGGTTCGTGCTCCTGCAACCGACCGGCGAGGTGCAGGTGCACGACGCCGGCACTGGCCAACTGCTGCGCAGCATCGACACGCTGCCCGGTGACCGGTCGGCGTACCAGCGGGTGCAGATCGTCGACGACCTGCTGCTGCTCGTCCCGCCGGGCAGCACCCGACTGGTGAGCTTCGGGCTGGCCGAGCTGGAGCCACTGTGGACCTCGGAGGTGACACTGGTGTCGCATGTGCTCGGATGCGGCGGTCTGCTCTGCGCGGTGCCGCAGACCGGCGGCCTCCAGGTGCTCGACCCGGGCACCGGCGCAGTGCGGTGGTCGGAACCGGGCCAGGACGTCCTGGCCGACGTCCGGTACGGTCGGCTCCTGATGGCCAGACCGGGCCAGGGGTACGCGGTGCGGGACGCGGCCACCGGGCAGACGCGGACCGAGCTGGGCGCGTGGAGTCTGATGCCGGTGCTGCGGCCTGACGACCCGCTGGTCGGTGTGCGGCGGGGTGACGACGGTCGGATGGTCGTCGCCGAACTGGACCTGGTAGCCGGCCGAACGCGCATCGTCGACGTGCTGCCGGGCATCGCCGGCAGTTGCCAGGCGTCCCTGCCGGTCCTGCTCTGCCAACGCCTCGACGGCACTACCGCTCTGTGGAGGTTGACGCGGTGACCGACTCGGTGATCGACCTCGGCGAGCTGCGGGACGACAGGGACCCGGAGTCGACGCCCCGCCCACCTCGCGCTCACGGTCGCCCGCTGCGCTCTGCGCTGGTCATGGTGCTGGCGCTGGTCACGCTCGCCGCGTCCGCCGTCGTACCGCCCCGGCGGGCCCCGGTGACGCTGCCGGGCCGACCCGGGTCCGATGTCATGATCGATGGTGACCTGCTCCTGGTCATGGAGCCGGCCAGCACCGAAGCGCGGCAGGCGCGGCTGGCCGCGTATCGGCTGCCCGGCGTCGAGCCGGTCTGGCAGGTGACGCTGCCGGCGCAGGCTCGGTACTGGGGGATGATTCCGCTGGCCGGGATGCTGCTGGCCACCGGGTACGAGATCGGCCCGGAGGGTCGGGACACACTCACCGTCGCACTGGACCGGGCGACCGGGGCGTACCGGTGGCAGCAGCCGGGCGCCGTCTCCAAACTGACCGACGGCAACCTGCTGCTGCGCAACGGCGGCGAGACCGAACCGTCCAGTTTGCGCGCTGTGGATCCGTGCTGCGGCACCGTGCGCTGGGAGCTGTCCGGCCTCAGCCCCGACATGAGGGTGCGGGACACCGGGCTCGGGGTGGACCGGGTGGTGCTCAACCAGTTGGACGGGCCGGTCGAGGTACGCGACGCGAACACCGGCGCGGTGCTGGCCCGCGCCGACCTGCGCCCACCCGACGGCGGTCGGATCGGACTGGACCTGACGAACGACCTGCTGCTGGCCCTCGACAGAGGCTCGGGCACCGTCACCGCGTACGAGCTGGACCAGCTCAAGCCGCGCTGGACCCGCGCCAGGGTGCACATCGACTTCGCGCTGGACTGTGGACCCGTCCTGTGTCTGCGCACCGGCAACAACGAGCTACAGGCGCTCGACCCGGCGACCGGCGAGGTGCGCTGGCGCAGCAGCCAGTGGGGGTGGGCCTGGCCGACCGACGGCCGACTGATGGCCAACATCAGCGGCGTCGGTCCGTCGGAGCAGTACGTCGTGCTCGATGCGCTGACCGGCCAGCAGTTGGCCGACCTGGGCCGGTGGGAGCTGTACCAGCTCGGTGTTGGCGGCCGGTTGCTCGGCCTGCGCCGGCATCCCGACGGAGGGGTGCTCGTCGGCGAGCTGGACATCGCCGCCGGAAAGGTGCACATCGTGGACGTGCTGCCCGATGTCACCGGCGGGTGTCAGGCGGTCACCGGCTACCTGGTGTGCGTCGCCACCACCACCGGCTCGTACCAGCTCTGGAAACTGGCCGGCTGATCACCAGTTCGCCTGGGTGGGGGGCGGGGGCAGCGGCGCCGACGCGGGCCGCAGCACGTACGCCACCCCGCCGCTGCCGCGTTGCCAGACCGCCTCGAACCCCTGCCGGGGCACGGTGCGACGGACCGCGTCGTCGTCCGGGGCGTACGGGTCGTTGAGCACCGGATCGCCGTCGGCGGTGAAGCCGACAAGCACCATCAGGTGCCCTCCGGTGTCGTACCCGAGCCCCGGCACCTCGTCGGCCCGGAACGCGGCGGAGACGATCAGGGGGATGCCGGCGGCGAGAAACGCCTCCGCCTCGACCAGCGACCGCAGCCGGGTGACGAACGCGTCCACCCCGTGCAGCCCGGCGTACGCGGTGTTGAACGGCCAGTTGCCGGCCCCGGCGTACGCGTGGTCGTAGCAGTGTCGGGCGGCGTGCACGACCACCGGACGCGGGCCGGACGGCTCCACCCAGGCGTAGCGGTCCGGCGTCGGCCCGGCGCCCCAGTAGGCGAGCACCATCGAGGTGCAGGTGGGGCTGCACCAGGAGTCCCCGCCACCGCCCCACTGCGGGTACTGGCCGGCGTGCAGCCGCTGCGAGTAGCGGGGCACGTCCAACACCCGGCCCCAGGCAGCGGACGGGACGGGCTCTGCCGCGTACCCCTGGTGAGCCGTCGTGGGGCCGGTGGCGACCGCGCCGATGCTGCGCAGCACCGGGCCGGTCGGGCTGCCGGCGGGCCGGCACAAGGTCACCCGCGCCTGCCAACCGGTGACCGTCGCTCCGGTCACGATCAGGGTGTCGGTGTCGACCCGGGCGGCGCTGTCGCGCTGTCCGGGCAGCGAGGTGCGCCGTACCGTGTGGTCGTCGGCGGCCCAGTGGGCCAGGCGGTACCAGTCGGTGCTGGGTGCGTCGTCGTGCCAGCCGCGCAGGTCGACAGCGATCCAGCAGCCGTGCGGGGTGTCGGCCGTCCAGGACGGCACCAGCTCGGCGACGGCGAAGCCGACAGGTACCGGCGGCGACGTCCAGGTGCCCTGCGGGGCGACGCCGTCGAGGGTGAGCCCTCGACCGCTGGCGTGCAGGCCGTCGCCGCTGCCGCTGGTCGTGTCGGCCGGCAGGTGGAAACCCCGGTAGGCGATGTCTCGCCGGGTGGGTGGTGCCGCAGTGGTCATGCCAGGTCCGTCCGTCGCTCGATACCGCCGGCCAGCATCGCGTACGCCGCGGTGGCCCGCAACGCCGGCCGGCGCGCACGGCGAGGGACGATGGTTGCCGGCCGGCACTAGGTTGTCGGTGGTCAGCAGCGAGGAGGCCGGGATGCGGGTACTGGTGGTCGAGGACGAGCGCAACCTCGCCGACGCGATCGCACGGGGGTTGCGCAAGCGGGGGATGGCGGTCGACGTGGCGTACGACGGCGACGCCGGCCACGAGGCGGCGTTCATCACCAGGTACGACGTGGTGGTGCTCGACCGCGACCTGCCGGGTGTGCACGGCGACCAGATCTGCGCCGACCTGGCGGCCTCCGGCGCGTTGACCCGGGTGCTGATGCTCACCGCCAGCGGCACTGTGGCCGACCGGGTGGAGGGGTTGCAGCTCGGCGCGGACGACTACCTGCCCAAACCGTTCGCCTTCGACGAGCTGGTCGCCCGGGTGCAGGCGCTGGGCCGGCGGGCCACCCCGGCCGCGCCGCCGGTGCTCGAACTGGCCGACCTGGTGCTCGATCCGGCCCGCCGGGTGGCCACCCGCGCGGGGGTGCCGGTGGACCTCACCAACAAGGAGTTCGGTGTGCTCAGCGAACTGCTCAAGGCGCGGGGCGCGGTGGTTTCCAGCGAGGAGCTGCTGGAACGGGTCTGGGACGCGAACACCGACCCGTTCACCACCATCGTCCGGGTCACGGTGATGACGCTCCGTAAGAAGCTCGGTGACCCGCCGTTGATCGAGACGGTGGTCGGCGCGGGCTACCGCACCGCCGAGGCGAGCGCATGAGCCGGCGGTTGCGACCCACCCTGCGGTTGCGGCTGACACTGCTCAACGGGGTGCTGCTGATCGGGGCCGGAGCGATCCTGGTGTTGCTGGCCTGGTTGCTGGTCCGCGACGCGTTGCGACCCACCGACGAGTTGGTGCCCGGCACGATGGTGCTGCTCTCCGACGGCCGGCAGATGGACGCCGCCCAGTGGCAGCGGCAGTTGGTCGATGCCGCCTCCGGGGAGCTGCTGGCCAAGGGCCTGGTCGCGCTGCTGGCGATCAGCGTGGTCGGGGTGGCCGGCGCGTACGCGGTGGCCGGTCGGGCGTTACGCCCACTGCACCAGGTCACGGCGACCGCCCAGCGGCTCGGTGAGGCGACCCTGGACCAGCGGATCGGTTACTCGGGCGCCGACGACGAGGTGGCCGAGCTGGCCAAGACGTTCGACGCCATGCTGGACCGGATCGCGTCCGCCTTCGAGGCCCAGAAGCGCTTCGTGGCGAACGCGTCGCACGAGCTGCGTACCCCGCTCGCCGTGATGCGGACGGAAATTGACGTGACGCTCAGCGACGACGACGCGGACACCGCCGAGTACCGACGGATGGCGACAGTGGTCCGCGACGCCTCCGAGCGGGCCAACGGCCTGGTGGACGCGCTGCTGGTGCTGGCCCGCAGCGAGGCGCAGGCTGGGCGGCAACTGGGCCGGCGTACCGAGTGTGACCTCGCCGCGGGCACCGCCAACGCACTGTCGGCGATGCGCCGCGAGGTGGAACGGATCGGCCTGCGGGTGCAGACGTCGCTGGAGTCGGCGCCGGTCGTCGGCGACCCGGGGCTGCTCGACCGGCTGGCCGGAAACCTGATCGAGAACGCGGTCCGCTACAACCACCTGCACGGGCGGCTCTGGGTGCGTACCGGCACCGACGGTGACCGGTCCTGGCTGGTGGTGGGGAACACCGGTTTCGAGGTGGACCAGGCCGACGTGCCGGGGCTGTTCGAGCCGTTCCGCCGTGGTGGCCGGGAACGCACCGGAGCTCGTGGCTCCGGCCTGGGGCTGTCCATCGTCCGGGCGGTCTGCACCGCGCACGGCGGCGCCGTACGGGTGGTCGCGCAGCCCGGCGGTGGCCTTGAGGTGACTGTCACCCTGCCGTCGTCGGATGCCCCGGCCGTGCCCGCAACGGTGTCGGTCGCCGGCTGATCGGGGTTGCGCGCCCCGCGCGGCCGGTGGCAAGATCGCCGGGTCAGCTCGGAGAGTGGAAGGGGGTGCGCGATGTCCATCAGTCAAGGCTCCGCACCCCGGGTCCTCGCAGGCTGACCCCCGGCGGCGGAGCGTCCCCATCCGAAGATGGAGAGACCACCCGTGCATCCACGGATCCGCAACATCAGTTTCGACTGCCACGACACGTACACCCTGGCCGGCTTCTGGTCGGCGGTGCTCGGCTACGCCCGGCTCCCGCAGGACGTTCCGGGTGACCCGGAAGCTGCCCTGCTGCCGCCGGACGGTGCCACGCCGAACATGTTCTTCCAAGCGGTGCCCGAGGACAAGGTGACCAAGAACCGGGTCCACATCTGCCTGGAACCGGTCGACCGGACCCGCGACGAGGAAGTCGAGCGGGTGCTCGGCCTCGGGGCCACGATGGTCGCCGACCAGCGGCGCACCGACGGGACGGGCTGGGCGGTTCTCGCCGACCCGGAGGGGAACGAGTTCTGCGTGCTCCGCAGCGCCGGGGAGCGGGTCGACACCACTGTGGAGGACCAGGCATGAGTTCGACGATTCACAACATCAGCATTGACTGTCACGACACGTACGCCCTCGCCGGCTTCTGGTCGCAGGTCTTCGACTGCCCCCGGCAGCCCGACGACTTCCCCGGCGACCCGGAGGCGATGCTCCTGCCGCCGGGCGGCCCGGAGGTGCTGTTCATCGCGGTGCCCGAGGGCAAGTCGGTGAAGAACCGGCTGCACCTGGACCTGCAACCCGCCGACCGCACCCGGGCCGAGGAGGTCGAGCGGCTGCTCGGCATCGGCGCGAGGCTCGTCGCCGACCACGTCGGCCCGACCGGCGGTGGTTGGGTGGTGCTCGCCGACCCGGAGGGCAACGAGTTCTGCGTGCTCGGCAACGCCGCCGAGCGGGCCGCAGCGGCAGCGGCGCGGGCGGCGGCGGCGGGTGCCGAACCGGCCTGACAGTCGACGTACGCGGCACCGGGCGTCGGCCACCTTCGCGTGGCCGGCGCCCGGTGCCACGCTAGTGGCCGCCGTGCCAACTGCGGCCGGTCGGCGCGCTTCAGCAGAGCAACAGAGGCCCCGGCCACCCGAGGGTGGCCGGGGCCCCGGTCTCGCACGGATCAGGACTGCTGCTCGACCTGGCCCCGGATCGTGGTGAACTCGGCCTTCGCCTGGTCGGCGGACTTGAAGTACATCACCACCATGCCCAGGCTGCCCCGGTCGGCCCAGACGCAGATGCCCAGCGGCACGGTCGCGGCCTTGCCGTCGCCGCAGCGCGCCTCGCCGCCGAGCGGGCCGGCGTCGACTGCCGTCATCGTGTCCACGGTCAGTTGCTTGGACAGGCCGTCCACATAGGCGTCGAGTTCCTTCTTCGGGTCCGACAGCAGCCCGGAGACGCCCGCGATCATGACGAGGTCCTGCTTGGTCGGGTCGCCGTAGAAGGCGGCGATGGTGCTCGTCTCGTTCCCCGCCGCCGTCTTCATCCCGGCGACCGCCTGCTCGGCAGCACTCTGGAGCTCCGGGTTGGTCAGCTTCGGCCGGCCGGCGAGGGTGGCCGGCGCGACCACCCGGGTCTTGCTGGCGTCCACCACGGCGCCCACGTCGTCCTTGACGACGAGCCAGGTGATCGCCGCGCCGCCGACGCAGAGCACCAGCACCACCGCCAACACGATCAGCACGATCTTGCCGACGTTCGACTTCTTCGCCGGGGGCGGGCCGCCGGCCAGGTTCGGGTCACCGTACGGCTGACCCGGTTGCGCGGGCGGGAAACCGGGCTGCGCGGGCGGGAAGCCCGGCTGCGCGGGTGGGTAGCCAGCGGGCTGCTGCGGCTGTCCCTGCTGCTGCGGCGGCGGCCAGCCACCAGGCTGCTGGCCCGGCTGCTGCGACGGGTCGGGGGAATCGTGCGGCGGGCCGTAGGGATTGGCCGGCGGCTGGGACATCAGTCAGCTCCAAGATGGGGGTGCAAAACGCGTGATCCCAACCCGGCGCGGCGCCCCCCGTCGTACCCGCGAAAACCGCACCCAGCAGTTCTCTGATCACAAACGGTCGCGGTGGCCGGGTCCGTCCACCAGGGACGGTCCGACCACCGCGACTGTGGTGCTGCGATCTCGTCAGGCCGGCAGGCTCGCCGCACCGGCCGGCAGGAACCGCTGGCCGGTGACCCGCTCGGAGGTGCCGGTCCGGTCCAGGTACGGCGTGACGCCGCCCAGGTGGAACGGCCAGCCAGCGCCCAGGATCATGCACAGGTCGATGTCCTGCGCCTCGGCGACCACACCCTCGTCCAGCATCAGCCGGATCTCCTGCGCGAGCGCGTCGAGGGCGTTCTGGCGTACCTGCTCTGCGGTCAGCGGCTGGTCACCGACCACGAGCAGCTTGGCGACCTCCTCGTTGACCTGGTCGTCGACCACGATCGGCTGCCCGGAGTCGGCGATCCGCTTGAGGTTCTCGCTGACCCCGAACCGGTCCGGATACGCGGCGTGCAGGGTGCCGCCCACGTGGTACGCAACGGCCGGCCCGACCAACTGGAGCAGGGCGAGCGGACGCATCGGCAGGCCCAGCGGGTCCAGTGCGCTGTTCGCCACGTCCAGCGGAGTGCCCGCGTCGACGGCGGCGAAGACGGTGCCCAAAAAGCGGGTGAGCAGCCGGTTCACCACGAACGCCGGAGCGTCCTTGACCAGCACGCTCGACTTCTTGAGCTGCTTGCCCACGGCGAACGCGGTCGCCAGGGTGACGTCGTCGGTGCGCTCGCCCCGAACGATCTCCAACAGCGGCAGCACCGCCACCGGGTTGAAGAAGTGGAAACCGACCACCCGCTCCGGGTGCTCCAACTCGGCGGCCATCTCGGTGATCGACAGCGAGCTGGTGTTGGTGGCGAGCACCGCCTCCGGAGAAACGATCTTCTCCAACTCGGCCCAGACCTGCTTCTTGACGCCCAGGTCCTCGAAGACCGCCTCGATGACGAAGTCCGCGTCGGCGAAGGCGCTCTTGTCGACAACGCCGCTGACCAGGCCGTACAGCTTGGCGGCGGTGCCCTTGTCCATCCGGCCCTTGGTGACGGCCTTCTCGATCTGGGTGTGCACGTAGCCGACGCCCTTGTCCACCCGGGACTGGTCGAGGTCGGTCATCACCACCGGCACCTGGAGGCGGCGGGCGAACAGCAGCGCCAGCTGGCTGGCCATCAGACCCGCGCCGACGATGCCGACCTTGGTGATCGTGCGAGCCAGGCCCTTGTCCGGTGCGCCGGCCGGGCGCTTGGCCCGCCGCTGCACCAGGTCGAACGCGTACAGGCCGCTGCGTAGCTCCTCGGAGAAGACCAGGTCGGCCAGGGCCTCGTCCTCGGCGGCGGTGCCGGCGGCGAAGTCGCCGTCCTTCGCCGTCTCCAGCAGGTCGAGCGCCTTGTACGCGGCCGGGACCGCGCCGTGCAGCCGCTGGTTCAGCGTCTCCCGGGCGAAGTAGAGCACGCCCGCCCACATGTCCTTGTCGACGGCGGGTCGGGTCACTGTGACCTGGCCCCGGACCACGCCGGCGGCCCACTCCAGGGACCGCTCCAGGAAGTCCGCCGGCTCCAGCAGGATGTCCGCGATGCCCAGCTCGGCAGCCTGCTTCGGCTTGAGCATCTTGTTCTGCATCAGCGGGTTCTGGATGATCACCTGGGTCGCCGCGGGGATGCCGATCAGGTTCGGCAGCAACTGGGTGCCGCCCCAGCCGGGCACCAGACCGAGGGAGACCTCGGGCAGCGCGAGGGCTGCCGCGCCGCCGGAGAGCGTCCGGTAGTGGCAGTGCAACGCCAGCTCCAGGCCACCGCCCATCGCCGCGCCATTGACGAACGCGAAGGTGGGGACGCTGCTGTCCTTGAGCCGGGCGAAGACCCGGTGGCCGAGCCGGCCGATCTCCAGCGCCTGCGCGCGATCGGCGAGCTGCGGCAGGCCGACGATGTCCGCGCCCACGCAGAAGATGTACGGCTTGCCGGTGACCGCGATGAACGCCGGGTCGGCGGCGAGCGCGGCGGTGATCGCCTCGTCCAGGCTGGCCAACCCACCCGGGCCGAAGGTGTTCGGCTTGGTGTGGTCGAAGCCGTTGTCCAGCGTGATCAGGGCGGCGGGCCGGTCCAGCCCCGGCACGTTCACCTGGCGCAGGAGCGCCCGGGTGACGACCTCGTTCGGTGCCTTCACTTGTTGCCACCCTCCCAGTGCGGGTTCTCCCAGATGACAGTGCCGCCCATGCCGATGCCGATGCACATCGCCGTGAGGCCGTACCGGACCTCGGGGTGCTCGGCGAACTGGCGGGCCAGCTGCGTCATCAGCCGCACGCCGGAGGAGGCCAGCGGGTGACCGATGGCGATAGCGCCGCCCCACGGGTTGACCCGCGCGTCGTCGTCGGCGATGCCGAAGTGGTCCAGGAAGGCGAGCACCTGCACCGCGAACGCCTCGTTCAGCTCGAACAGGCCGATGTCGTCGATGCTGAGCCCGGCGAGGCGCAGCGCCTTCTCCGTCGACGGGATCGGGCCGACGCCCATCACCTCCGGTTCGACTCCGACGAAGCCGAACGACACCAGCCGCATGGCGACTGGCAGGCCCAGCTCGCGGGCGGTGGCCTCGTCGGCCAGCAGACTCGCGGTGGCGCCGTCGTTCAGGCCGGCCGCGTTGCCCGCGGTGACCTTGCCGTGCGGGCGGAACGGGGTCTTCAGGGTGCCGAGCTTCTCCATCGAGGTGTCCCGCGGGGCCTCGTCGACAGTTGCCAGGCCCCAACCGCCCTCCGCGTCGCGGATGGACATCGACACCAGGTCGTCCTGGAGCTTGCCGTTGGCGTACGCCTTGGCGGTCTTCTGCTGCGAGGCGAGCGCGAACGCGTCGGTGCGTGCCTTGGTGATGTGCGGGACCAGGTCGTGCAGGTTCTCCGCGGTGGCGCCCATCACCAGCGCGGACGGGTCGACCAGCTTCTCCGCGATGATGCGCGGGTTGGGGTCGACGCCCTCACCCATCGGGTGGCGGCCCATGTGCTCGACGCCACCGGCGATGGCGATGTCGTACGCGCCCATGGCGATGCCGCTGGCCACTGTGGTGACCGCTGTCATCGCCCCCGCGCACATCCGGTCGATGGCGAAGCCGGGGACGGTCTTGGGCAGTCCGGCCAGCAGGGCGGCGGTGCGGCCGATGGTGAGGCCCTGGTCGCCGATCTGGGTGGTGGCCGCGATGGCGACCTCCTCGACCCGCTCCGGGGGCAGCTGCGGATTGCGACGCAGCAGTTCCCGGATGCAGCGGATCACCAGGTCGTCGGCGCGGGTGTTGGCGTACATGCCACCCGCCTTGCCGAACGGGGTGCGGACGCCGTCGACGAAGACGACGTCGCGAACTTCACGGGGCACTTGAGCCTCCTATTCGACCGTGATTCGGCCTTCGCGCCGGGCGGCACGCCGGACCGGAACAAGGGTCGCCGACACGGGCACGTTTCCCTCGGATGCTACTCGCCAGTAACCAAACCCGTCCCCACCCCCGCCTGTGGCCCACCCCACACCACCCCCAATCCGCCAGCTCCCGTCGATCATGAAGTTGTTGTCGGGACACGCCGGTCCCGATGGCAACAACTTCATGATCGACCGCGGTGGGGTGGGGTGGGGTGGGTGGTTAGGGGGGTGGGGTTTTGGGGGTCAGGGCTTCGGTCAGGTCGAGGATGAGGAGGCCGATCTGCCACTCGCGGGCGTTGAGGCCGCGGAGGGTCTCCGCCACCGACTCCTCGGTGATCTCCTCCGGCGGGGTCCAGGCCAGCCGGCGGACCGAATCCGGAGTGATCAGGTTCTCCGGCGGAAGGTTGTGCTCACCGGCGATGCGGATCACGACCTCCCGGCAGCGGGCCAGCCGACCGGCCGCCACCGGGTCCCGCTCAGCCCATCGGTGCGGCGGAGGCGGGCCCTCCACCGCGGGGGAGACCGGCAGGGAATCCTCCGGTAGCTGCCGGGCGTCGTCGAGCGCGGCGAGCCAGGTGCGGGCCAGCCGACGGACCGACCGGCCACCGAAGCCGGGCAGGGTCAGCAGGGTCTTCTCGTCCTTCGGGTCCAGCTCGGCCGCGGCGATGATCGCCGAGTCGGGCAGCACCCGACCGGGAGCGGCGTCCCGCCGGGCCGCGATCTGGTCCCGCGCGTACCACATCGAGCGGACCCGGGCCTGGGCCCGCGCCCCCCGCAGCCGGTGGATGCCCGAAGTGCGCCGCCACGGCTCCGCCCGAACCCGGGGCGGGCGTGCCCCGGTGCGGACCAGTGCGGCGAACTCCTCAGCGGCCCAGGCCGACTTGCCCTGCCGGGTCAACTCGGCGTCCAGCGCGTCGCGCAGGTCGGTGAGCAGCTCCACGTCGAGGGCGGCGTACGTCAACCACGACTCGGGCAGCGGTCGGCTCGACCAGTCCGCCGCCGAATGGTGCTTCTCCAGCGTGAACCCGAGCAGCTGCTCGGTGAGCGCGGCCAGCCCGACGCGTTCGAACCCGGCCAGCCGAGCCGCCAGCTCGGTGTCGAACAGTCGGCGTGGACGCAACCCGACCTCGGCCAGGCAGGGCAGATCCTGGCTGGCCGCGTGGAGCACCCACTCGGCCTCACCGATCACCGCGTCCAGCGCGCTGAGGTCCGGCAGGGGCAGCGGGTCGATCAGCGCCGTGCCCGCACCGGCCCGGCGAAGTTGCACCAGGTACGCGCGCTGGCTGTAGCGGTAGCCGGAAGCCCGTTCGGCGTCCAGCGCGACCGGGCCGGTGCCCGCTGCGAAGCGGGCCACGACCTCGGCGAGCTCGGCCGGGGCGGCCACCGGATCGGGGGTGCCGTCACGCGGGGCGATCAGCGGAACGGGCCCACCGTCGGCCGGGTCGGCCCCCTCGCCCGCCGGCTGCGGCTGGGCCGACGGCGGGTGCTGGGGTGCGTTTCCCGGAAGTTCTTCGGTGGGCCGACGGCGCAGGGGTGGTTCGTCGGTCACCTGCCAACCCTAGTGCGCGCGGAGATCCGGCGGGTGCAGCCGGTCCGGCGTGTGTCCAAGAGGTGTCCACAAGATGTCCCGGGTGCCCGGTCCCACCCCGTCGATCATGGACTTGTGGTGCCCCGCAAATGCCACGAAACGCCATCTTTCGCCCACCACCACTCCATGGTCGACGCGGAAAAGGCGGTGCGGGCGGGCAGGGCTGGTGGGGTGAGGGCTGGTCAGGCAGCGCCGGCCGGGCGGCGGTCGGAGAGGGCGGTGACGCCGGGCGGGGGGAGACCGGCGGTGGAGGCGAGCAACGCGCACCAGCCGAGCAGGTGTGGGGTCAGATCGTCGTCGATCGGCGTCCAGGACGCGCGGATCTCGATGTCACCGATGGTCGGCGGGCCGGCGAGATCGCCGAACCGGGTCGACATGGTCTGCGTCACCGTTCCGCCGATCGCCCGATGGCGTGCGTCCTGGGTGTCCAACGCGTCGGTCAGCCACGTCCAGCCGACCCCTGGCAGCAGCGGGTCGGCGGCCAGATCGACCTCCAACTCGGCGGTCACGTAGGTGACCAGCCGCAGGGTGCCCTGCCACGCCTCGTGCCCGACCGGGTTGTGCAGCAGGATCAGCCGGCCGGTCGCCACCTCGTCGTCATCGCGCAGCACTGTCGCGGCGAGCGCGAACGCGTACGGGGCCAGCCGCTGGGGGGCGCCGACCTCCTCCAGGGTGATCTCCGGCCGAGGGGCGGCCGACCGCAGCCCGGCGACCGCTCGGGCGAACGTCTCCGGGAGCGCGATCGGGGGGGCCATGTCGGCAGCCTATGCCGACGCCCGCCCCCCGCTTCGACGGCGCGCCGACGCTCACCGAGGGGCCCTCGCTTCGACGCCGAGGTAAGGAACGGTGCCCTTCCTCTCACCCCCACCCTGTCGGAGGTGGTGGGCGTGGCACGATTGCGGCGATGACCACGGACACCACGGGCACTGTCGCCCGAGACGGAGAATCCCGCCCCGGCGGACCGGCCGACTCGCCCTTCATCCGGGCCTGCCGACGTCGGCCCGTCCCGCACACCCCGGTCTGGTTCATGCGCCAGGCCGGCCGCTCCCTCCCGGAGTACCGGGAGATCCGGGCGAGCGTGCCGATGCTGGAGTCCTGCCGGCGCCCGGAGCTGGTCACCGAGATCACCCTCCAGCCGGTGCGCCGCCACGGCGTGGACGCGGCGATCCTGTTCAGCGACATCGTGGTGCCCGTCGCCGCGGCCGGAGTCGACCTGGACATCGTGCCGGGCACCGGCCCGGTGGTCGCCGAGCCGATCCGCACCGCCGCCGACGTGGAGCGGATCCGCCTGATCACCCGCGACGACGTCTCGTACGTGGACGAGGCAGTCCGGCAGTTGGTGATCGAGCTCGGGGACACCCCGCTGATCGGTTTCGCCGGTGCGCCGTTCACGCTGGCCAGCTACCTCGTCGAGGGCGGGCCGTCGCGCACCCACGCGAAGACCAAGGCCCTGATGTACGGCGATCCGGAGCTGTGGCACGCGCTCTGCGCCCGACTGGCCGAGGTGACGCTGGCCTTCCTGCGGGTGCAGATCGAGGCCGGCGTCTCCGCCGTGCAGCTGTTCGACTCGTGGGCCGGCGCGCTCTCCGAGGCCGACTACCGCCGTTTCGTGCTGCCGCACTCCACCACAGTGCTGAGCGGGTTGGCGTACGCCGGGGTGCCCCGGATCCACTTCGGGGTGGGCACCGCCGAGCTGCTCGGCGCGATGGGCGAGGCCGGGGCCGACGTGGTCGGGGTCGACTGGCGTACGCCGCTGGACGTGGCCACCGGCCGGATCGGCGCGGACAAGGCGGTACAGGGCAACCTGGACCCGTGCGTGCTGCTCGCGCCGTGGCCGGTCGTCGAGGCCGAGGTGCGCCGCATCCTGGAGCAGGGCCGGGCGGCCCCCGGGCACGTGTTCAACCTCGGCCACGGGGTGCTGCCGGAGACCGACCCGGAGGTGTTGACCCGGGTGGTCGCGCTGGTGCACGAGCTGTCCAGCCGCCGAGCCGACCAGGGCTGACCGGGAATGCGGCGGCCCTGGCGGGTGGCGGTGGTCGGCGGCGGGATCGCCGGTCTGGCCGCCGCGGTCCGCCTGCGCGACAGCGCACCGGCCGGCACCGAGATCACCGTGTACGAGCAGTCCGGCGTGCTCGGCGGGAAGCTACGCACCGGGGAGCTGGCCGGCCAGCCGGTGGAGTTCGGCGCGGAGTCGTTCCTGATGCGCGGCCCGACCGGCGCCGAGAGCGCGGCGGTGGCGTTGGCCCGCCGGCTCGGGCTGGCCGAGAAGATCGTGCACCCCACTGTGGGGCAGGCCGCGCTGGTCATCGACGGAGGGCTGCGCCCCATCCCGGGCGGCACCCTGGTGGGCGTACCCGGGGATCTGGATCGGGTGGCCACTGTCGCCCGCCCGGCCGCGGACGCCGACACCGACGGCGGTCGGCCGCTGGTCGGGCCGGACGCTGACGTCTCGGTGGGCGCGCTGGTCCGGTCCCGCTTCGGCAACGAGGTGGTCGAGCGGCTGGTCGACCCGATGCTGGGCGGCGTGTACGCAGGCCGCGCCGATGACCTTTCCCTGGTCACGACGATGCCGGCGCTGGCCCGTGCGGCCCGGGTGGAGCACACACTGGTCGGTGCGGTCCGGGCCGCCCAGGCCGCCGCACCGCGTGCGCCCGGCGCCCCGGTCTTCGGGACCCTCGCCGGTGGGCTGAGCACCCTGGTCGAGGCGGCGGTGACGGCCAGCGGCGCGACGGTACGGCGAAACGCCGCAGTGCGCGAGTTGACAGCGACCGACGCGGGTTGGCGGCTCACCGTCGGCCCGACCCGTGACCCTGTGCTGGTCGACGTGGACGCGGTGGTGCTGGCGGTGCCGGCGCGACCGGCGGCGCGGCTGCTCGCCGGGCCCGCGCCCGCGGTGGCGGCGGGCGTCGGAGCGCTGGACTACGCGAGCGTCGCGCTGGTCACCCTGGCGTTGCCGCAACCGCGCCTGCCCGAGCTGTCCGGCTTGCTGGTGCCGAGCACCGAGGGCCTGCTGATCAAGGCGGCGACCTTCTTCACCACCAAGTGGGGGCACCTGCGCCAGCCGGACGGGTTGGCACTGGTGCGCGCCTCGGTGGGCCGCTACGGCGAGGAGGCGCACCTTCAGCGCCCCGACGCGGACCTGGCGGCCACGGTGCACCGGGAGCTGTCGGCGGTGCTCGGCACCCCGCTGCCCGCCCCGGTCGACGGGCACGTGCAGCGGTGGGGCGGTGCGCTGCCGCAGTACGCGCCGGGGCACGCCGACCGGCTCGCCGCCGCGCGGGCGGCGCTGCGGGCGGCGCACCCCACAGTGGTCCTCGCCGGCGCCGGCTACGACGGCGTCGGCATCCCGGTCTGCGTCCGCTCTGGCGAGACGGCGGCCGAAGAGATCATCACAGCACTGGGAGGATCGGCGAGATGACCGAGCAGACCAACGCGGCCCGGTTGCGGGAGCTGAACGACAGCATCCGCTACACCATGTGGTCGGTGTTCCGGGCCAGTTCCCCGCTGCCGTCGCTGCGGGACAACGTCACCAGCGAGGTGGTGTCCCTCTTCGACGAGCTGGCCGGCAAGGACGTGGTGGTCCGGGGCGTGTACGACGTCTCCGGGCTGCGCGCCGACGCGGACGTGATGATCTGGTGGCACTCCGCGTCCCCCGACGCGCTCCAGGACGCTTACCTGCGGTTCCGCCGCACCACGCTGGGTCGGGCGCTGACCCCGGTGTGGTCGCAGATGGCGCTGCACCGGCCGGCGGAGTTCAACAAGAGTCACATTCCGGCGTTCCTGGCCGGTGAGGAGGCTCGCCCCTACATCTGTGTGTACCCGTTCGTCCGCTCCTACGAGTGGTACCTGCTGCCCGACGCCGAGCGGCGCGAGATGCTGGCCGAGCACGGCAAGATGGCCCGCGGCTACCCGGACGTGCGGGCCAACACCGTCGCCTCGTTCGCGCTCGGCGACTACGAGTGGATGCTCGCCTTCGAGGCCGACGAACTGCACCGGATCGTCGACCTGATGCGGGACCTGCGCGCCTCCGGCGCGCGCCGACACGTCCGCGAAGAGGTCCCGTTCTACACCGGCCGCCGTCGCTCGGTAGCCGAGATCGTCAACTGCCTAGTCTGACCCCCGCCCCTCGTCCCGCCCCGCCCCCGCCCCTCGCCCCTCGCCCCGCCCCGCCCTCGCCGATCTTGCGGTTTCTGTCCCGGCGAAAAGGGCATAAGCCGCGATCGGGCGACCGAAAGTGCAAGATCGCGGGAGGGTGGGGCGGGGGTGCGGCGCGGCTGGGTTAGAGGGGACGGAGCATGACCTGTTCGCCGTCGGGCGTCAGGTTGCCCGGCTCGTCGGTCATCCGGAAGCCGGCGCGGCGGTAGAGGGCCTTCGCTCGCGCGTTGTCGAGCCTGACGTTGAGCCTCAGCCGGGTGGCGCCGCGCTCGTGGGCCCACTGCGCCACCTCGTTCACCAGGCGGTCTGCGACTCCCGTGCCGCGGGCGTCGGGGTGCACCCACATCGAGATCAGGTCCATCATCAGCGGATCCGGTGTGGGCACACCGCTCGACATCCCGACCGGGTGCCCGTCCAGGACGGCCACCAGGTTGTGTGAGCTGGGGATGCTCAGCCGGTCGCGCCAGCGTTGCTCGCGGTCGCCGTCGCCCTGCCAGTCGGCGAGCCGGGAGCCGAACGCCCCCGGTGCCTCGGTGAGGGCGGCCAGCCGCAGTTCACGCCAGGTGGGCCAGTCGTCGGGGGTGAGCACCATGATCTCGATCATGCGGGAATGGTGCCCGGACGGACTGGCCGGCACCACCGCATATCCCGCCGGCCGGCGCCGCACCCCCGCCCGGGTGCGGCGCCGGACGGGGGTCAACTGGTCGTCGTACAGGAGACCAGCGGAACCGGGTTGCTGCCGTTCCACGAGCCGAGGAATCCGAACGTGGTGCTCGCTCCGGCGGCGAGGGTGCCGTTGTGCGCTGCGTTGCGCGCGGTGACCTGCGTGCCGCTGCTGCTGACCGTCGCGTTCCACGACGAGGTGACCTGCTGGCCGTTGGCGTAGTTCCAGCTCACCGACCAGCCCCGGGTCGGTGAACCACCGGCGGTCACCTTCACGTCGGCCTGGAAGCCACCGGACCACTGACCGGTCACCTGGTACGTCGCGGTGCAGGCACCGGCCGGCGGCGGGGTGCTCGGCGGGGGCGTGGTCGGCGGCGGGGTGGTGGGCGGCGGGGTCGTCGGCGGCGGGGTCGTCGGCGGGGTCGTCGGCGGGGGCGTGGTGGGCGGGTTGGTCGACCCGCCGCCGAAGTCGACGTCGCTGCACAGGTAGTACGACTGGTCGAAGTGGCTGGCCTGCCAGACGGTGTAGACGATGTGCCGTCCGGTGCGTCCCGGCGCGCTGACCGGGATCTGGATCGAGACACCACCGGTGTCCTGGTCCCACTGCGAGGCCGGGGTGTTGCCGATCTGGCCCGCCAGCTCCAGGTTCCCCCAGCCGAGCGGTTGGGTGGCGGAGTTGAAGCCCTGCTTGGTCACGTACACCCGGATGTAGTCGGCGCCGTGACTGGCCTGGTCGAAGAAGCGCAGCCGGAAGTTGTTCGACACCGATGTGGTCTTCCAGGCGCCGACGGTGTCCAGCGCGTTGTAACGAGGGCTCTGGGTGCGTCCGCCGCTGCACAGTTGGCCGTCGGGGACGGCGGCCTGGTGGTTGCCCCCGACACCCTCGCGGAACAGGCCGTTCCAGTTCCACATGGCGGCCGGGTCGGCCTGCCAGGCCTGCCAGCACATCGGGTCCTCGGTGGCCATCCGGGGGTTCTGGAAGTCACCGCCCCAGCGTTGCCAGCAGCTGTAGTTGCGCGAGGCCGGGTCGACGACCGAACCATGCGCGGAGGCGGGCTTGGCCAGGATGGTGGTCAGTGCGGTCGCCGACAGGAGCGTGGCGGTCGCCGCGACGGCGAACAGCCAGAGCACACGTCGTGATCGGGTGAGAGTGAACATGGAGCCCCCGGGGGGATGAGGTCGGACGTCGACACCCGGATCGTCGGGAGTTGCCCACTCCCGTGCCTAATCGCTGGCTCCCGCGATGGCGCTACCCGGCACCATGCCAGTTCGATCGTCAGCCGTCAATGGCATCGCGTCGCATCGGGGTGTGCGGGATGCCGTCCTCGACGTACTCAGGGCCGCTGACCGCGAAGCCGTGCCGGGAGTAGAACGCGACCAGGTGCGACTGGGCCTCCAGCACGCACCGCCGGTTGCCCACCACCTCCAGCGCCGCGGTCATCAGCCGGCCGGCGTGTCCGCCGCCGCGCGCCGCCGGGGCCACCACGACCCGACCGATCCGGGCGACACCGTCCGGGTCGGCCAGAATCCGCAGGTACGCCAGCGGTGCGCCGCCGTCGGTGAGCCAGATGTGCCGGGTGCCCGGCTCGACGTCCCGCCCGTCCAGCTCCGGGTACGGGCAGTTCTGCTCCACCACGAACACGTCGATGCGCAGTTTGAGCAGGTCGTGGAGGGTGCGGGCGGTCAGGTCGGCGAAGGAGGCCGTCCGGAGTTCGGTGGTCTGCTGGGGCACCCACCGATGGTAGGTCGGGCCTGTTCACCTGGGTCCGCCCGGTCGGGTACGGGGTAGGTGGCCGCGCCGGCGCGGTCAGGCCGGGCGAGCGCCGACGGCGTCGCGGATCTCGGCGCCCACCGCGCCCTCGACGGCGCGGGCGCAGTGCGCGCAGCAGAAGAAGCGGCCGTTGACCTCGACGCCGTGCCCGACGATCTTGACCTGGCAGTGCTCGCAGATCGGTGCCATGCGCTGGATCGCGCACTCGAACGAGTCGAAGGTGTGCACGTCGCCACTGACCGTGTGCACCTCGAACGCCATCCAGTAGTCGTTGCCGCAGACCTCGCAGGTTGCCACCGAAAACCTCCTCTAAGCGGACAAGTGCCTACAGAATCCCCCAGGCGGCTTCACCTCGAGGGCGGAACGTCGATGCCTGACCACTGCGGCGGCGTGTCGGCGTCGGCGTGTTGCCCGTTGTGCCAGGTGAACCGCCGCAACCCCCGGGAGGATCACCGTGATCAAGCGCAACAGGCTCTTCGGCAACCAGACCCGGGTCACCTTCTGTCTGCCCCGCGATGTCCCGCCCGGCCCGGTGAGCGTCGTCGGCTCCTTCAACGGCTGGCAGCCTGGTCGACACGAGTTGGTGGCCCGCCGCGACGGCACCAGGACGGTGACGGTGAAGCTGCCGCCGGGGGAGCACCGCTTCCGTTACCTCGGCACCGGCGGCGTCTGGTTGGACGACGAGTCGGCCGACCAGGTGGACGACCGGGGCAGCCTGCTCCGGCTCGGTTAGAAAAACTGCCGCCATCGATGTATTTATCGATGAGAGTCTTTACTGTTAACAATGTTTAAATTACTTTGAGGGGCACCTCACCGCACCTGGAGAAGGAGCTGCCCCGATGCGTCGAAGAATCACCATCCCGCTGGTGGCGGCGGGCGCCGTCGCCGCCACCCTCACCGTCGCCGCCCCCGCGCAGGCGCACGGCTACGTCTCCGCCCCACCGAGCCGGCAGGCGCTCTGCGCGCAGGGCCGGGTGCCCGACTGCGGGCAGATCAAGTACGAGCCGCAGAGCGTCGAAGGGCCCAAGGGCCTGCGCAGCTGCAATGCCGGAATCGCCCAGTTCGCCGTCCTCAACGACGACAGTCGGGGCTGGCCGGCCACCTCGGTGGGCAGCTCACTGACCTTCACCTGGGTGAACACCGCCCGGCACGCCACCAGCAACTGGGAGTACTGGATCGGCAACACCCGGGTCGGCGTGGTGAACGGCAACGGCCAGCAGCCGGGCGCCACCGTGTCGCACAACGTCAATCTCGGCGGCTTCTCCGGCCGGCAGAAGATCCTCGCGGTGTGGAACATCTCCGACACGGCGAACGCCTTCTACTCCTGCATCGACGTGCAGATCGGCGGCGGAGGGTCGAACCCGACACCCACCCCCACCACCTCACCCACCCCACGGCCCACCCCGACCGCGACGCCGACCACTCCGCCAGCGCCGGGCGGCAGTTGGACGACGGGCCGGGCCTACCAGGTCGGCGACCAGGTCACCTACGGCGGAGCGACGTACCGCTGCCGGCAGGCGCACACCGCGATCCCGGGCTGGGAGCCGCCGAACGTACCGGCGCTCTGGCTCCAGGTCTGACCGCACGGGTGCGGCCCCTGGTCGCACCCGTGTCGCCGCTCTCGCGTGAACGGAGCAACCGGCATGCCCCGCCGTACCCCGCTGGTGTCCCTCGTCGCGGCTCTGCTGGTCACCGGAGCCTGCGCCGGACCGCCCACGTCGAGCCCGCCGGCCCTGCCGCAGCCGGCTCCCGCCTCCCCGGCCGGACCGACTGCGGCCGGGGACGCGGGCGTCGGGCCCCCGGGTGCCGGGTCCGCGATCGCGGCGGACGGGATGAGCGGGATCGACGTGGTGTTCCTGAGCACCATGGTCGGGCACAGCGAACGCACCCTCCAGATCGTCCGGCTGGCCCGGGACCGGGTGCGCGACGACGCGCTGCGCACCCTGGCCGCCGCCGTCGAGGCGACCGAGGCCGACGAACTGGCCGCCATGCGCGGCTGGTTGCCCACGACCGGGCCGGGTGCCAGCGCGGCCGCACACCACCACGACGGGCACGGCGACGACGCCGCGCTCGACCGGCTGCGGACCGCGCCGGACGCGGACATCGACCGCGTGCTGCGCGACGTGCTCACCGACCATCAGCGATCGGCTGCCGACCTGGCCCGATCCCACGTCGGCGTCGGCCGCAACGAGCGGGTCCGCGACCTGGCCCGGCGGATCGAGCAGTCCCGGACCGCCGAGGTCGAGCTGCTCAGGGGTACGCGGTGAGAGCAGTCACGCCCTGACCGGCGCTCTGGTCAGCGGGGTTCCAGCTTGATGGAGACCGAGTTGACGCAGTGCCGGGTGTCCTTCGGGGTGAAGCCCTCGCCGTGGAAGACGTGCCCGAGGTGACTGTCGCAGCGGGCGCAGCGGATCTCCGTACGGGCCATGCCGAGGCTGCGGTCCTCAATCTCCTTGACCCGGCCCGGGATGGCGTCGTCGAAGCTCGGCCAGCCGCAGTGCGAGTCGAACTTCGTGTCGCTGGAGAACAGCTCCAGCCCGCAGGCGCGACAGTGGTAGACCCCCTGGGTCTTCGTGTCCACGTACTCGCCCGTCCACGGGCGTTCGGTGCCGGCCTCCCGTAGAACGTGGAACTCCTCGGGGGTCAGTCGGACCCGCCACTCTTCGTCGGTACGGGGCAGCTCGTTGTCGTCAAGACTCACCACCCAACGGTACGTCGAACGTCGGGGGCGTGGCATAAGGTCGCGGGATGGGTGGCACCAAGGCTGCGGCCGCCGAGGTCGAAGTGGCCGGGCACACCGTCCGGCTGAGCAGTCCGGATCGGGTGATCTTCCCGCAGCGGGGGTTCACCAAGGCGGACGTCTTCCACTACTACCTCGCCGTCGGCGACGGGATCATGCGCGCCCTGCGGGACCGGCCGACCACCCTCCAACGCTTCCCCGAGGGCGTCGAAGGCGAGGCGTTCTTCCAGAAGCGGGTGCCCACCCGGGGGGTGCCACAGTGGGTGACGACCGCCCAGATCACCTTCCCGAGCGGACGGAGCGCGGCGGAACTCTGCCCGGCCGATCTGGCGCACGTGGCCTGGGCGGCGCAGATGGGCACCATCGTCTTCCACCCGTGGCCCGTGCGGGCCGCCGACGTCGACCGCCCCGACGAGCTGCGAATCGACCTGGACCCGCAACCCGGCACCGACTTCGCCGACGCCGCGCGGGCCGCCGGCGAGGTCCGCGCGCTCCTCGACGAACTGGGCGCGACCGGCTGGCCGAAGACCTCCGGCGGCCGGGGCGTGCACGTCTACCTGCGCATCCAACCCCGCTGGACGTTCACCGAGGTGCGCCGGGCCACCATCGCGTTGGCCCGGGAGGTGGAGCGCCGCAACCCCGACCTGGTCACCACCGCCTGGTGGAAGGAGGAGCGCGGCACCCGGGTCTTCGTCGACTTCAACCAGATGGCGCGCGACCGCACCATCGCCTGCGCGTACTCGCTGCGGGCCAACGCGCGGGCCACCGTCTCGACCCCGGTCACCTGGGACGAGCTACCCGACGTCGACCCGGACGACTTCGACCTGCGCACCGTGCCGGCCCGGCTCGCCGAGCGAGGTGATCCGCACGCCGGCATCGACGACGCGCCGTGGGACATCACCCCGCTGCTGGAGTGGGCCGAGCGGGACGCCGCGGCCGGCCAGGGCGACCTGCCGTACCCGCCGGACCATCCGAAGATGCCCGGCGAACCCAAGCGGGTCCAGCCGAGCCGTGCCAAGCGCACCCCCGACGAAGAGAGCGCCTGACTGACCGACCGCTGCCTCACAGGCGCTGCCGACCCGTCCACGCCAGGAACCTGTCGAACAGCTCCCGTGGGTCGGGTCGCGGGTCGGGGTTGAGCTTGAGCAGGTCGGCTGTCGCGTCGAACAGTTGGCTGGCCATGTAGATCGACAGCGCCACCCGGTCCCGCCGGTACTCCATGGTGAGCAGCAGCCGGGCCGGTGGGCACGGCCAGGCAGCCGCACAGACGCGGCACAACCACAGTGGGCGCATCGGGGTATGGGGGCGGATCGCCCTCCGCTGGCGGTGATGGGCCAGCGACTTGTTCGGCGAAGGCATGCCTCGATGGTGCGCCGCCTTGCTGCTGTCAATAGACTCCGTAGTTGTCGGAGTCGGAGGACAGTGCCGCTGTCATTGTCAACGTGTGGACTTGGTTGGCGTGGCGGAGATCCGGGCGATGCTCGGGAATGTGTCGCGGCAGCGCGCCTCGGTGATCGCCAATCAGCGCAACTTCCGGGAGCCTGTAGCCGTGTTGGCGATGGGCAAGGTCTGGCGGAAGTCGGACGTCGAGGCGTGGCTGGAGAAGCACCGGCCGGAGACCTCGACCAGCTGATTGATCAGCGGTTCGTGTAACCCGTGCGTGGTTGCGCGGCGGGCGGAAGTTGTCGTACACCTGTTCTAGGTTTTGCTCGTGATCGATGAGTTGGTGCGGGCGGAGAGTGTGGTGGCGGCCTGCGTCGACGCCCCGGCCTGGGCCCTCTGCGAGCGTGATCTGATCGCGGCGCTCGACACCACCCACCGGCTACAGCAACGTCTGGCGGCAGCGCAGTTGGCGGTGGTCCGTGAGCTGGACGGTCGAGGCACCGCGCTCGCGCAGGGTGCCTCCTCGACGACGGTGTGGTTGCGCCACCGCCTGCGACTCGACGTCTCCGCCGCCCGTCGGCTGGTCGGTCTCGCCGCCTCGCTCGACGTGGCCCCGCCCGCTGTGCGCGATGCCCTGGCGAGCGGGGCGATCAGCGTGGAGCAGGCCCGGGTCGTCGCCGACACGGCCGCCACGGTGACGGCGTCGGCGGGCGCCGAGGCGGCCGACAAGGCAGTCGGTGTGCTGGTCGAGTGGGCCGGGCAGTTCGACCCCACCCTGCTGCGCAAACTCGGCACCCGCATCCTCGACCACGTCGCTCCCGACCTTGGTGACGCCGCCGCTGCGGCGGCCCTGGCTGCGGAGGCCGCCCGGGCCTCCCGCGATCGGCACGTCACCATCTCCGAGCAGACCGGCGGGCGGTTACGGCTCAGCGGCACCCTCGACGCGGAGGCCGCGGCACTCTTGCGTGCCGTCATCGACCCGCTGAGCGCACCCGCGGGGCCGGACGACACCCGTTGTGCCGGCCAGCGCCGCCACGATGCCCTCGCCGACGTGTGCCGGCTGGCGCTGCGTACCGGTGAACTGCCCGACAACGGTGGCGAGCCGGCCCAGATCGTCGTTACCACCGACCATGACGGGCTGGCGCGGCAGTTGGGCGCCGGTGCCCTCGACATCGGCCTGCGGCTCACCCCGGACACGGTTCGCCGGCTCGCCTGCGACGCCGCCATCCTGCCCGCAGTGCTCGGCGGCGCCGGCCAGGTGCTGGACGTGGGCCGGCAACGCCGCCTGATCACCGGGCCGTTGCGGCGGGCGCTGGTGTTGCGCGACGGCGGCTGCGCCTTCCCCGGCTGCGACCGGCCGTCGCGATGGTGCGCCGCCCACCACATCCGGCACTGGGCCGACGGCGGCCCGACCAGCCTCGACAACGCGGTGCTGCTCTGCGGCCACCACCACCGGCACGTCCATCAGGCCGACTGGGTGGTCCGGCTCGGCGACGACGACCATCCGGAGTTCGTGCCGCCGGCCTGGCTCGACCCCGAGCAGGTTCCGCGCCGCAACCACTACCACCGACGAACGTAGGGCGCGTTTCACCGCCGCCGCCGCTGCAGCCGCAGCCGTCAGTCAGTCGATCAGTCGATCAGGTGGATCTTGTCGTGCCAGTCTCTGCCGCATGGCGGTGCGACGCCGCATGGCGGTGGGACCAGACGAGTTCTACGACCGCGCGGTCGCTGCCGCCGACGGCGTTGATCGAGTCCCACGGTGGTCACCGGCTGTCGGACCCGGCGGATAGCTTGCGTGCATGACGAGCGCCGAGCTGGATGAGCTGATCGTCGCGGACGCCGACGCCCTGCGCGTGTGGTTGTCGGCAAACCACGCCACATCCCCCGGCGTCTGGCTCGCGCTGACCAGGAAGGGCGGCACCGTCACCACGCTGACCTGGCAGCAGGCGGTCGACGAGGCCCTGTGCGTCGGCTGGATCGACGGGCAGGCCCGGAAGCGGGATGAGGAGTCCTCCTGGATCCGGTTCACCCCACGTCGGTCGCGCAGTTCGTGGTCCCAACGCAACGTCGCCAACGTGGCGCGGCTGGAGGAGCAGGGGCGGATGCTCCCGGCGGGCCGCGCCGCTGTGGATGCGGCGAAGGCGGACGGGCGGTGGGCAGCCGCCTACGCCCCGCCGTCGGAGGCGGAGGTGCCGGCGGACCTGCTCGCCGCCATCGCCGCCGAGCCCGCCGCCCAGGCCATGCTCGACGTGCTCACCAAGGCCAACCGGTTCGCTCTCATTCATCGCCTCAACGCCGTCAAGCGGGCGGAGACCCGCGAGCGCAAGATCGGCGAATTCGTCGCCATGCTGGCCCGGCACGAGACGTTCTATCCCCAGAAGGCGAAGCCGACGTCGTCGTGAGGGGCGTCGACCTTGAAGCAACCGATTGACTTTCGATAGGTAACGAGCGAAACTCGATGCATGGTTGCAGAGCATCGAGCGGTTGCCGCTCTCAGAGTTTTCCTCGTGGTGCTGTTCGGGGTCCTGGTCCTGTTTCAGACCTTCTCCCTGCCCGGGCAGTTCGCCCACATGGCCCAGGAATCGCCGCAGGACGCCTACCTGAGGTGGCCGGCAACGGTCGTGGCGGTGTTCTGGGTGCTGTGCGTCCAGGTCGTCATCGTCGCGACCTGGAAGTTGCTCAGCCTGGTCAAGAGCGACCGCATCTTCACCGAGGCGTCCCTGAAGTGGGTGGACGCGATCGTCTGGGCCATCGCCGCCGCGTGGTTGGTGCTCGTGGGTGTCTTCCTCTACGTGGGGTTCAACGCCGACGACCCAGGGCTGCCGCTGCTGCTGTTCCTGCTGACGGTGGGTGTCAGCGTGCTGGGGCTTCTCATGGTGGTGATGCGGGCGCTGTTGCGGCAGGCCACCACCCTGCGGACCGACATGGAAGCGGTGATCTGATGCCCATCGTCGTCCGCATCGACGTGGAGTTGGCCAAGCGCAAGATGAGCGTCGGCGAGTTCGCCGAGCGCGTCGGGCTCACCCCCGCCAACGTGGCGGTGCTGAAGAACGGCCGCGCCAAGGCGGTCCGCTTCAGCACTCTCGAAGCGATGTGCCGAGTGCTCGACTGCCAACCCGGAGACCTGCTGGAGTGGGTCGAGGAGGAAAACTGATGAAGTACGTCCTGACCGTCGCCGCCGTTCTCGTGGTCGCCCTCGGTGTCGCCGGGATCGTGCACGGCGAGGCCGACGACTCGCCGGGTCTCCAACTCCTCGGCGTCGTGCTCGTACTCGGCGCGGTGGCGTTCGGCATCCGCAACCTCCGAGGCGGCAGTTAACCGCTCAGGCGCGCTGGCCGGCCTGAGCTGACCCCTCCCGCAATAACGATCATGTAACGGGCGCGAACCTTTCCCGGTAGGTGGCCTGTCTTGATGGTCGTCGGCCCGCCTGGGCCAGGGGAGGCGTCGGATGAAGCTGGTGTGGAGGCGGGCCCGCGAGGCGCGAGGGTTGCTGGTCGCAGCGGTGATCGCTGCCCTCGTCGCCGTCGCGTTGGTCACTGGGCTGTCCGACTACAACCGTCGGGCGGTGGACGCCGGGCAGCGGGCACTGGTCGCCGCCTCGCCCGCCGAGGAGCGCGGCCTTCTGGTCACCGGCTCGGGCGGGCGGGACGCGGCCGAGTTCGCCGCCCGGGACAAGGCGGTCCGGGCCGAGTTCGCCACCGGACTCGGCGGCGTCCCGGTCAGTGTCACCGCCGCCCGTTACGGCACCGGCCGGGAACTGACCGGCGACCTCGGGCAGATCCCGCGGACGGCCGACGAACCGGTCTTCGCGAAACTGGCCACCCTCGCCGACCTCGCCAGCCACGCGGAGCTGACCAGCGGAGCCTGGCCCAGCCCCGGAGCGAACCCCGTCCAGGTGAGCCTGCCCGAGCGGGTCGCCGGCGCCCTCGGCCTGACCGTCGGCGAACGCGTCCCGGTGCGTGACCGGGCCACCGAACGACGCGGGGAACTGATGCTCGCCGGCACCTGGCGGCCCCGCGACCCGGCGGACGCGTACTGGCTGCTGGCCCCCGGCGTGGGGGCGGGCAGCGCCGGTTCCGGCACCTCGTACGGGCCGTTCACGCTCGACCCGGCCGACTTCGCGGCCACCTTCCCGGGCTCGGTGTCGGCGTCCTGGCTGGCCCAACCGGACCTCGGTGGCGTCGACACCGCCGACCTGCCCGCCGTTCGGAAAGCCCTCACCGAGGCGGTCTCTGCCGTGCCCGAGGCCGCCCAACTGGGCAGCTCCGGGCAGACGGTGACCAAGATGCCGCAGTTGCTGGACCGGATCGGCCGCGCCGACCTGGTGGGTCGCTCATCGCTGGCCACCCCGCTGCTGCTCATCCTGGTGCTCGCCGGTTACGCGCTGGTGCTGGTCGCCGCGCTGCTGCACGAGGACCGCCGCCCACAGACCGCGCTGCTGCGCGCCCGCGGCGCCGCCCGTCGGCAGTTGGCCGGCCTGGCCGCCCGTGAGGCGACCCTGGTGGTCGCCCCGGCCGCCGTGCTCGGTCCACTGATCGCCGGTGAGGCGTTGCGGTACATCCGACCCGGCGGCTCGGGTGACATCTACACCGCCGGCGGCAACACCACACTGGTCTGGGCGGCGGCAGCGGCCACCGCGGCCGGCTGCCTCGTCGCCATGGTCCTTCCGACGCTGCGTGGCGCCGGTACCTACGTCGCCGACATGGCGGCCCGATCCCGGCCGAACCGGTCCGCGAGCGTCCAACGCGCCGGCGTCGACCTGGTGCTCGTGGCGCTCGCCGTGCTCGCCTGGGTGCAGCTACGCCGGTACGCCTCCCCGCTGGCCGGCTCGGGTGGACAGCTCGGGCTCGACCCGCTGCTGGTCGCCGCCCCGACGCTCGGCGTGCTGGCCGGTGCCGTGCTGGCGTTGCGGGTGCTCCCGCCGCTCACCCGGTTCGCTGAGCGGTTCGTCGACCGACGCCCCTGGACCGCCACGATGTTCGGCATGTGGCAGGCCGGCCGGCGTCCCCACGCCGGCCCGGTGCTGCTGCTCGCCCTCGCCGTCGGCGGCAGCACACTGGCCTGGTCGCTGATCAGCACCGGCGAGCGGTCCCAGGTCGAGCAGGCCGGCCACACGGTCGGCGCGGACCTGCGGGTGACCGAACGGACCGGGGACGCCCCACCGACCCGGGCCGCTGAACTCGCCGCGCTACCGGGCGTGGACCGGGTGCTGCCGGCGTGGCGCGACGAGATCCGGATCGGGCGGGAGAACCTGCCGGCGACGGTGATCGGTGTCGACCCGGCCAGCGCTCCGGGCGTCGTCCGGCTCGCCGACCGGCTCGGCGACGGGTCGGCGTCGGAGCAGTACCAGCGCATGATCGATGAGCGCGGAGCCCCCGCCGGTGTCGAACTGCCCGCCGGGGCGCGGGCCATCACCGGCACGGTCCGTACCCCGGTGAGCAGCGCCGCCCGGTCGCTGAAGGTCGCGGTGACGCTGCTGGTCACCAGCTCCGACGGGCTCGCCCTGCGGCTGCCGGCGGCCAACGCCGACGGCGACGGCCGGGCCACCCGGTTCTCCGTACAACTGCCCGACGTGGGCGGGGCGCGGCTGCGGCTGGCCGGGTTCGAAGCCGACGGCGGGCTGGCGGCCGGCAACGCCTACCGACTCCAGGTGGACGGGTTGGCGGTGGTCAACGCCGACGGCACGACCCGACCCGCCGAGCTGAGCGGCGACTGGGTGCTGGCGGCCCCCGGCGTGGCATCCACGCCGGTGCAGACCACCGGGGCCGGGTTCGCGGCGGTCCACACCGTGGAGGTGATTCCCGGCGGGCAGTTCGCGTACCAACCGCCCACCCGGTTCTCCGTCGTGGCGGGCGGGGTGAGCAAGCCCGCGCCGGTGCTGATGACCCCCCAGGTACGCGAGGCGCTGAGCCTGAACGTCGGCGACACCGTCGACCTCACGCTCTCCGGGGTGACGGTGCCGGTGCACCTGGTCGGCGAGTTGAGTGCCGTGCCGACGACCACCACCGCGGCCGGTGTGCTGCTGGACCTGCCGGCCGCTGTCGACGCGATGATCCGGAGCAGCGGCGCGGTGCGACAGGTACCGGAATGGTGGGTCGGCGCCGCCGACGCGAACGCCGCCGCCCAAGCGGTCAGCGCACTCCCGGGCGTCACGGTGCTCAACCGGGAGGCGGCCATCGAGGCGGCCGCCGACGACCCGTACTGGCGCGGCTCGCGTACCGGGATGCTCGCTGCCGCGCTCGGCGCGGTACTGCTCGCCCTCGTCGGCCTGATGGTGGACGTCTGGGCCACCGCCCGGCGTCGGCTCGGCGAGTTCGCGGTCCTGCACACCCTCGGCGCCACGCCCCGGCTGATGGCCCGGGCGCTGCTCGCCGAACAGACGTTCCTCGCCGGCATCGGCGTGGGCGTCGGGCTATTACTCGGCACCGCGGTCGGCGCGACGATGGCCCCACTGGTCATCCTCACCCCGGCCGCCGGCCGGCCGATCCCCCCGGCGGCGTTCGTGCTGCCCTGGGTGCCGATCGGCCTGACCGCTGCCGGTCTGCTGCTGGCGGCCCTCGCCTTCAGCGCGTTCATCGCCACCGGCATCCGTCAGCGGGTGGCGGCGGTGCAGCTGCGAATCGGGGGAGAACGATGAGCGTCGGGGCGGCCGTCCGGCGGGTCCGGGCGTACGGGGGTCAGTTCCTGCTGCTGGCGGTGCTGACACTGGTGGTCACGCTGCTGATCAGTGGAGTGCCCCGGCTGGTCAACCGGCTCGCCGAACAGGGGCTGCGAGCGCAGCTCAACAGCGAGCCGGCCGCCCGCCGGGACCTCTCATACACCACCGGCATTGAGCCCGCGACCTCGCGGCGGACGGCGATGGGCGACGCCGCCGAACGGTTCGACGCCCTGGCCGCCGAGATGCCACCGCCGGTGCGTTCGGCGGTGACCGAGCGGTGGTACAGCGTCGAGACCGCGGCGGCCCGCGTGGTCGGACCGGACCTGGCGGCCCGCAACCTGCTGGTCGACATGAGCCTGCGGGCCATGCCCGACGTTCAGGGCGTGAGCGCCCTGGTCGAGGGGGCGTGGCCGAGCGAGACGTACGTTCCCGACCGGCCGATCGAGGTGGCGCTCGACGTCGACGTGGCCCGTAAGCTCAACCTGCGCGCCGGCAGCCAACTGCGCATCGGCAACACCGACGACAAGGGCAGACTCATCAGCGGTGCCCCGCTGGCGGTGACCGGGCTGTTCCGCCCGGTCGATCGCGCCAACGGCATCTGGGACGGCCTCCCGCAGCTGCTGCGGATCATCGAACCGCAGGGTGACGGCCAGCCGTTCGTCATCGTTGGCGTCGTCGCGCAGTCGCCCCTCAACAAGCGGGCCGCCGAAGGCTGGCCGGTCCAGTCCAACTGGCGGTACCGACTGGGCGTCGACCGGATCGACGCCCGCGAACTGGACCAGATAATCGACGGCCTTCAGGTGATGCAGCGCAACCAGCCCACGGGGATCACCCTGACCCAGGGCGCCGACGTTCCGTTGCGCGCGTTCGCCGCCCAGATCAACGCCGTCCGGACCCTGCTCGCGGTGATCGCGGCCGGCGTCCTGGCCACCCTGGCGGGGCTGATAGTGCTCGCGGCCAGTCTCGCCACCAGGCGGCGTCGCTCGGAGTTCGCGCTGCTGCGCGCCCGTGGGGGCGGGGCCACCGCCGGCGCCCGACGCAGCCTCGCCGAGTCGGTGCTGGTGGTGCCGATCGCCGGCGTGCTGGGCTGGTGGTTGGGCACGCTGTTCCCCGGTGCCCCGGATCCCACCACGCCGTACCTCATCGGAGTGACCGTGCTGGTCACGCTGGCACTGCCGTTGGCGACGCTGGCCGTACCGGCCGGGGGAGCGGGGCGCCGGGACCTGATCCGGGTGCGCCCGTCGGCCCGTCGGCTCACCGTCGAGGTCTCCCTGTTGCTCCTGGCCGGGCTCGCGGCGGTGCTGCTGCGTCGGCGTGGCCTGACCCTCGGCGAGGTGGACCCGCTACTCGTGTCGGTGCCGGTGCTCCTCGCGGTCGCGGCGGCGGTGCTGGCGCTGCGCGCGTACCCGTGGCCGTTGTTGCTGGTCAGCCGGCTGGCCGCGCGGACCCGGGGCAGCGTGGCGTTCCTCGGCACGGCCCGCGCCGGCCGGGCGGCGGTCGCCGCGCCGTTGGTGGTGGTGGTGCTGGCGATCGGCACCGCGGCGTTCTGCGCGGTGGTGGCCGCCGGCGTCGACGCGAGCCGGGAACGGGCCGCCGCGCAGATCGTGCCCGCTGACGCGGTGATCCGTGGCGAACGCTTCGCACCCGACACCATCGACGAGCTGGGCCGCCTGCCCGGGGTCCGGGCCGTCACCCGGGTGCTGTTCGAGGACGACGAGCGGTTCGCCTCCGACGAGGCCGGCACCGACGCCTTCATCGAGCAGACGGACGTGCTGCTTGTCGACGGCTCGGGGTTGGACACCGTCGCCCGCGAATCCCAGGTGGACGTGTCGGTTCCGGCCGCGCTGCGCACCGCCGGACCCGGCCCGGGTCCGCTGCCGGCGATCGTCTCACCGGCGGTCGCCGCCGACCTGGCGAAGGCCGGGCTGGACGACTCGGCCTTCATCGCGGTGCAGGGCCAGCGGTACGAGTTCCGGGTGGCCGGCACCGCTGACGGTTTCCCGATGCTGGCGGCGAACACCAGCCGGTTCGTGATCCTGCCCTGGCAGGCCCTGCCGACGCGTACCACCACACCCGTGCCGACCAGCCTGCTGATCGCCGGGGACTCGCTGGACGCCGAGGCGCTGCGCGTCGCCGGGGACCAGGGGCAGGAGCGCTACCAGCGGGACGGCACGGTCACCGGTCGGGACCGGCCGATCGGCGTCACCGTCGACACCAGGGCGGACGTCCGCCGGGACCTTGGCCAGGGCGGGGCGAACGGAGTGCTGGCCTTCGGGTTCGTGGCCGGCGCGGCTGGCGGCACAGTGCTCGGGCTGTTGGCCATCGCGTTCACGGTGTTGGCCGGCGCGCGCGCCCGGGGCCAGGTGCTGTCCCGGCTGCGCACCCTCGGCCTGTCCCGCCGGCAGTGGCGCGGGCTGCTGCTGGTCGAGTTGACCCCGCTGGTAGCGGTGTCGGTGCTGACCGGCGCGCTCGTCGGCGCGGTGCTGCCCCTGCTGCTCAACCCGGTGCTCGGCCTGTCCGCGTTCACCAGTGGTGTACCGGTTCGGGTGGCCTTCGAGCCCAGCCTGGTCGCCGCGGTGCTCGCGCTCGGGGCCGTCGCCCTCGGCTTCGCGGTCGCCGTCGAGGCCCTGAACAACCGCCGGTTGCGCCTCGGAGAGGTGCTTCGGCTCGGAGAGGAGAGCTGAGATGACCGCTACCGCCCAGACTCCACTGGTGCCTGACCTGGCCGCCCTGCAACAGCGGGCCGCGCAACGCGCCGCCGAGCGGGCCGGCGGGCAGGACCGCCTACGCGGGCACATCGTCTGCGACGGCCTGGTGCGCATCTTCAAGACCGAGGGGGTGGAGGTGGTCGCCCTGCAGGGGCTCGACCTGGTCATCGACCGGGGTGAGCTGGTGGCGATCGTCGGTGCCTCGGGTTCGGGCAAGTCGACACTGCTCAACATCCTCTCCGGCCTGGACACCCCGACCGCCGGTATCGCCCGGGTGGCCGACTACGACCTGCTCTCGCTCTCCGCGAAGCGACGGCTGAGCTACCGCCGGCAGTTGGTCGGGTTCGTCTGGCAGCAGACCGGCCGCAACCTGCTGCCGTACCTCAACGCGCTGGAGAACGTCGAGCTGCCGATGCAGTTGGCCGGCAAACGCAGCGCCAAGGCCCGCCGGGCGCGGGCCCGGGAACTGCTCGACCTGGTCGGCGTGGGCTACTGCGCCGACCGGCGGCCGGGCCAGCTCAGCGGTGGCGAACAGCAGCGGGTCGCGGTGGCGGTGGCGGTGGCCAACGACCCTGAGGTCCTCTTCGCCGACGAGCCGACCGGTGAGCTGGACGAGGCGACCGGCGCGGACGTCTTCGCGGCGCTGCGCACCATCAACGCGGAACTGGGCGTCACCATCGTGGTCGTCACCCACGACCACGCCGTGGCCACGCAGGTCCGCCGGACCGTCGCGATCCGCGACGGCCGGACCGCCTCCGAGGTACGCCGGACCGCGCGGATCGACGCGGACGGCAACACCGAGCTGGTCAGCGAGGAGTACGCGGTGCTGGACCGCAACGGTCGAATGCAGCTACCCGCCGCGTTCGTCGACGCGCTCTCGCTGAAGGAGCGGGTCCGGCTCGACCTGGAGCCGGACCACGTGCAGGTACGGCCCGGCAACCGGGCCTCGGACGATCGGGGGGCGCGGGCATGAGCCGGCAGGACATGGTGGTGACCGGAGCGGCAGGTTTCGGCGGTGCGCCAGCGGCGCGCCCCGACGAGGTGGTCCGGGTCAGTGGGGTCAGCCGGACCTTCGGTCGTGGTGAGCACGCCGTGCACGCGGTGCGGGACGTGTCGTTCACCGCCAACCGGGGCGAGTTGGTCGCCATCCGAGGTCGGTCCGGGGCTGGCAAGACCACGCTGCTGAACCTGATCGGCGGGCTGGACCGGCCGGACAGCGGCCAGGTGGTGGTGGCCGGGCACGAGGTCACCTCGGCCGGGGAGGCGGAGCTGCTGCGGCTGCGCCGGGGCACCGTCGGGTTCGTGTTCCAGACCTTCGGGCTGGTGCCGATCCTCTCCGCCGCCGAGAACGTGGGCGTGCCGTTGCGGCTGGCGCAGGTGCCGGCCGCGCAGCGCGAGGAGCGCGTCGCTGTGCTGCTGGAACTGGTCGGCCTGGGCGGGCACGCCGCGCAGCGCCCGTACGAACTCTCCGGTGGCCAGCAGCAGCGGGTCGCGGTGGCCCGTGCGTTGGCCAACGAGCCGGACCTGCTCATCGCCGACGAGCCCACCGGTCAGCTCGACTCGGAGACCGGGCGGTCCATCATGGACCTGCTGCGCGCGGTGGTGCACGCCCGCGGCATGACGGCCCTGGTGGCCACCCACGACCCGGCCCTGATCGACCTCGCCGACCGGGTGCTCGTCCTACGCGACGGCCGCCTGGTCGACGGCTGACCGCCATCGAACTGCTGCCCGACGCTGTCCCACGCCCCCCCGCGTGCGGCGGTTGGGCGACGGATGGTGGGCGACGGATGGTGGGCCGCGGGTAGCTGGGTGGCGGATGGTCGCCCGCGCCCGCTGTGGAGCTGATGTCGTCAACGAATCGCCGGACGGCGACTCGTCTACGACATCAGCTCCACAGCCTACGTACGGCGCTAGGGCGAGGGAGTTCCCCTACCGCGTCTGATCGGGCCGGTCGTGTCTGGGCCGGTCGATTCTGGGTTGGTCGGTGCGCTTCTGGCCGTCGGGAAGAGACCCGGCGAGCGGGATCAGCAGGCAGCCCAGCAGGGCGAGGAGAAGACCGGCACCCGGCCCCGTCGAGATCAACTCGTGTTCGACGTAGGGGTCCGCGGCCTCGAAATACCAGTACGCCCCGGTGAGGCTGCCGCAGGCGAGCACGTTGGAGATGAGCATTCCCAGGCTGGCCTGTCGCCAGACCCAGCGGGCCGGGCCGGTGTTGGCGAGCGACAGCACCGCGAACACGGCGGCGGTCACCGCGAACGGTAGCGCCCAGCCGAGCACTCTCGAACCCGGAGTGGTTTCCGTGCGGTCCAGGTAGACGCCGCGCCAGGCGGGCAGCCAGAACGCGACGACGACCAGGAGGACGCCGACCGCCAACAGCGCCGAGCCGGTCCCGCGCCATGACGGCCGCGACGGTGCGGCGCCGGGCACCGTCGGCCTGCTCATGGCAGCGAACGTAACCCGGCCCGGGCGACTCCCGCCGCCCCCGCCGGGTGGACCCGACGGCGGGTCAGAGCGCGAGTTTCATGCCCTCGTGGCTGGCCACGAAGCCGAGGCCCAGGTAGAAGCGGTGCGCGTCCGCGCGGGTCTTGTCGGTGGTGAGCTGCACCAGCGCGCAGCCACGCTCACGGGCCTGGTCGACGGCCCAGGTCATCAGCTGTCGGCCCAGCCCCTGGCCACGCCGGTCGGAGCGGACCCGGACCGACTCGATCAGCGAGCGTTCGCTGCCGTGCCGGCCCAGACCCGGGATGTAGGTGATCTGTAGGCAGCCGACCAGTTCGCCGGCCTGCTCGGCCACGATCAGCTGGTTTCGCGGGTCCGCGTCGATGGCCGCGAACGCCCTCTCGTACGCCTCGTCGACCTCGGTGAAGTCGCGGGCCTTGCCCAGGACGTCATCGGCGAGCAGGGCGATGACGGCGGGCAGGTCAGCCCGGACCGCCTCCCGGTAGGTCACGTCGCTCATGGCGGTGATCCTGGCACAGCGAAACCGGCGAATGGGTCTGTGCCGGTTGCGGGCAACGGGCAGCATGGGGCGACATGGAGCTAGTGCTGCTGCCGTTCCGCTGGATATACCGGGCGTTGGTGTGGTTCGCGAACTCGCCCCGCACGCTGATCACCTCGTACCTGTTGATGATCGTGGTGGCCGGGGTCATCTACGGGGAGGTCGAGCAGCGCAGCCCGGCCGACGCCGTCTGGTGGGCCGTGGTGACCGCCTCCACCGTCGGATACGGCGACATCTCGCCGACCACCTGGGCCGGTCGCACACTGGCCGCGCTGCTCATCTCGACCATGGTGCTGCTGGTCATCCCGCTGATCACCGCGCACTTCGCGAGCCGGCTCATCGTCGACGACGACGCCTTCGAGCACGAGGAGCAGGAGCAGCTCAAAGCCGACGTGCGCCGGATGCGGGCGCTGCTGGAGGAGTTGGCCACCCGGCAGGGGATCGATCTGCCCCCGCTGCCACCGACCCGGCCTGTCAGCGGGCCGGGCAGCGCTGCCCCTCCGGTGGCACGGTCAGGTCGATCAGGTAGGCGTCGACAGCGTTGGTGATGCAGGAGGTCTGCGGATACGCGGTGTGCCCCTCGCCCTCCCAGGTGAGCACCCGGCCGACGCCCAGCATCGAGGCGAGCCGTGGGGTCTGCTCGTACGGCGTCGCCGGGTCGCCGGTGGTGCCGACCACCACGATCGGCGGCGCGCCGTTCGCCTTGCCGGTCGGGTACGGGTCGCGCCCGCCCGGCCACTCCACGCAGCTCAGCATGCCGACCGCCAACGCCGGCCCGAACAGCGGGTATTTCCCGCGCCACTCGGACTGCAACCGGCGGATCTGCTCCCGGCTCGGCTTCTCCGTCTCGTCGGCGCAGTTGATGGCCAGGTTGGCGTCGAACAGGTTCGAGTAGTGCCCGTCGTCCTCGCGGCCGGCGTACGCGTCGGCGAGCCGGAACACGTCCTTCGGGTCGCCCTCGGCGAGGTTGTCGATCGCCTGGGCCAACTCCTGCCAGCCGGATTCGGTGTAGAGCGAGGAGATGACGGCGTAGAAGACCCAGCCGCTGGTGGCCTCCCGCCCGTCGGCGCCGCGTACCGGGGAGACCTTGGCCTTGTCGATGGCCGAGGTGACAGCGGCGCGGGCGTCCGGTGCGATCGGGCAGCGGCCGGCGTTCGCCGCGCACCAGCGGGTGAAGTTGGTGAAGGCCCGTTCGAAACCGCGGGCCTGGCTCTCCGAGCCCTCGACCAGTCGCTGCTGCGGGTCGACAGCGCCGTCGAGCACCAGCGCCCGCACCCGCTGCGGGTAGAGCTGGGCGTACGTGGCACCGAGCAGGGTGCCGTACGAGTAGCCCAGGTAGGTGAGCTTGTCGTCGCCGACTGCGGCGCGTACCGCGTCCATGTCGCGGGCGGCCTGCTCGGTGCCGTACAGCGGCAACTGGTCGCCGTAGCGGTCGCCGCAGCCGCGCCCGATCCGCTGGCTCAGACCGACGAAGCCGTCGAATGCCGACTGGCTCGTCGGATCCGGGTCGAAACCGAAACTGGCGTCCAGGTCGGCGTCGGAGATGCACTTCACCGGGCTGGACCGGGCGACCCCGCGCGGGTCGAAGCCGACGATGTCGAAGCGCTCGGTGATCGAGGCGGGCAGCCCGCCGAACTGGGGGCCGAAGGAGAGGTAGACGGCGGTGTCGACACCGGAACCACCCGGACCACCCGGGTTGATCACCAACGAGCCCACCCGGTCGCGCTGCTTGGTGGAGCGGGCGCGCAGCAGGGCGATCTCGAAGGTCTGCCCGGCGCCTGGGCCGGCGCTCGCCCCGCCGCCGGTGCCCCAGTCACGGGGCACCGCGATCCGGGTGCACTCGTAGCGCATGTTCGGTGCGCTCCGCCCGACCAGTTCGTCGGGCACCTCCGGGCAGGGCCGCCAGTTCGGTGCGCTGCCGGTCGGGGCGGCCGCGCCCTCCACCTCGGTGCGCGGCGCGAACGCCGGCAGCGTGCAACCCGCTGTGAGCAGCGCGGCGACGACGAAGGCGGCCAGAGTGCGACGGACCCGGCGGCGGGACGCCATCCGAGGCTGGTCGGCGGTGCGGGTCACGTGGTCCTCCGGAATCGGGTCGACGGCCAGGCTACGCCGAGCCGGTGGCGGCTCGGTCCACGGTGGCCGTCGGGTCGCCGCGCAGCACCTGATCCACGTCGAAGCGGATCGGCCGTTCGAGCTGGTCGTAGCGGCAGGACCGGGGATCGCGGTCCGGGCGCCACCTGACGAACTGCGCGGTGTGCCGGAACCGTTCACCCTCCATGGCGTCGTAGCCCACCTCGACCACCAGCTCGGGGCGCACCGGCTCCCACTCCAGGTTCTTCGTGCCGGTCCACCGGCTGACCCCACCCGGGATGCGTTGGCCACGCTCGTGGTCGCCGTGCACCCACGGGTGCACACCGCCGGTGTCCCGATAGGGCGCCAGCTCGTCGAGCAACTCGGCGCGGCGGGCCATGCTGAACGACGCGCTCACTCCCACGTGGTGCAGCACCCCGGCGTCGTCGTACAGGCCGAGCAGCAGCGAGCCCACCACCGGGCCGGACTTGTGCCAGCGGAAGCCGGCCACCACAGCGTCAGCGGTGCGGGCGTGCTTGACCTTGAACATCAGTCGCTTGCCCGGCTCGTACGGCAGATCGGCCGGCTTGACGATCAGACCGTCCAGCCCGGCGCCCTCGAAGACGTCGAACCAGCGCCGCGCGGTGTCCGGGTCGGTGGTGACCTGGGTGACGTGCACCGGCGGGCGCACCCCGGCCAGCGCTTCGACCAGCCGCTCCCGGCGGCGCGGGTAGGGCTGGTCGAGCAGTGCCTCGTCACCGATCGCCAGCAGGTCGAACGCGACAAAGTCGGCCGGGGTGGTCTCGGCCAGCATCTTCACCCGGGACGCGGCCGGGTGGACGCGCTGGGCCAGCAGCTCGAAGTCGAGCCGGGGCTGGCCGCTCGGCCCGTCACGCCGAATCACGATCAGCTCCCCGTCGACAGCGCACCGCTGCGGCAGCTGCCGGCGGGCCTGCTCGACGACCTCGGGAAAGTAGCGGGTCATCGACTTGCCGCCCCGGCTGGCCAACTCGACCTCGTCGCCGTCGCGGAACACGATGCACCGGAACCCGTCCCACTTGGGCTCGTAGGTCACCCCGGGCGTGGTGGGCAGCTTGGGAACGCTCTTGGCCAGCATCGGCTCGACCGGCGGGTTGATCGGCAGGTCCACGCCGACCAGTCAATCAGACGGCGCCGACAGTCGTGAGGCAGATCACCGTGGACGACCGGGCGGCGTGTCCGCCTGTGCGTCGCTCGTCCCCACCGGGCGAATCGAACAACACCAGCTCAGAGCTACTTTCGCGAGGTGTCCGAGTGGGTCTGTGACTGCTGCGGGCGGTGGCGGGTGAGCGTCGAGCTGATCCGGGGCCGCTACCGCTTCCGGCTGACCCGCCGCTACCCGCAACGGTTCGGCGGCGGCCGGAACGTGCTCGGCGAGGTCGGTTCGGTGCCCGAGTTGGAGGAGCTGTTGCGTCGGCGTACCCCGCTCACACTGGCCGACCTGCGCGAGGCCGCCTGACCGGGGCGGCGGCGTGCGGCCGGGAACCACCGGGTGCCGGGCTCGGGTGCCTCCACTGAGGAGGGACGGCGTTGAACGTCGGTGTCACACTGCTCCCGGCGGCCTCGTCTGCACCCGTGGCGGTGCCGAGCGGCGCCGCCGGGGAGGGGACGCCATGCGGTTCGAGGCCGATACCGAAGTCGCCGCGGAGGCCGAGCAGATCTGGGCGGTGCTGGTCGACGTGCCCCGCTGGCCCGAATGGACAGACTCGGTGACCCGGGCCGAGCGGGGGGAGCCGGGGCCGCTGACCGTCGGCGCGACAGCACGACTGACCCAGCCGAAGCTGCGGCCGGCACTGTGGCGGGTCACCGAGCTGACCGAGGAGCGGGAGTTCGTCTGGGTCTCCGCCGCGCCGGGTGTGCGGACCACCGGGGAGCACCGGCTGCTGCCGCTGCCCGACGGTCGTACCCGCGTCGAGCTGGTCATCGACCAGGCCGGCCCGCTGGCCGGCCTGATCGGCTGGCTCTACGGCGGGCTGTTCCGCCGCTACGTGCGGATGGAGGCCGACGGGCTCAGGCGTCGCTGCGAGCGGAGCTGACGGCCGGCTTCTCCAGCACTGCCAACGAGATGCCGTTCGGGTCCGGGCGGTGCGCCACGATCCGGTAGCCGTGCCGCTGGTACAACCGCAGGTTGCGCCCGCTGTCCGCTCCGGTGAACAGGGTGAAGCGGGCCGCCCGGCCGGCGCAGACCCGCTCGATGGCGGTGAGCAGTTGCGCCCCGACACCCCGCCCCTGCTGGTCCGGGGCGACCGACAGCCGGCCGACGTGCGCGGTGTCCCCGTCCAGGTGGGCCCGCACCGAGCCGACCAGCCGGCGGCCCAACCGGGCGGCGAGCACGATGCTCGGGCCGGTCAGCACCGTCACGACCTCGTCCAACGTCTCGGTCAGCGGAGGCAGGAACGGATCGTTGTAGTGCTGCGCCTCGCTCAGGTACGCGGCGCGCTGCACCGTGAGGATCTCGCCGGCGTCCACGACACCGGCCGGAACGATGCTCGCCTCGGCGTTCATCCGGGCAGCACACCACAGTGGCCGTTGTCATCGACGGGCGGCCCGACCGCACCGGCCGTACCCTGACCCGTGTCCGGTCGAGGTCGAGGGGGCAATGGTGGCCGAGCTGACGTACCCGGAGGTGGGGTCGACCCGGCACGGGCCGCTGCCCGGCGGGTACCACCACCTGCGGCACCGGTATCCGCTGCCCGGCGGCTGCTTCGAGACCGCCGCCGACGCGGTGCTGAGCTGGCGGCTGCACCGCGCCGCTGGCGTCCGGATTCGCACCGACGCGCCGCGGGCCACCACCGGTGTGCTGGTGACCGCCGGCCTCGGCGTCGGCCCGGCCCGCCTCTGGGGGCCGTGTCAGGTGGTCTGGAGCGCGGACTCGCCCACGCTCGCCGGTTTCGGCTACGGCACCCTGCCCGGGCACCCGGAGCGGGGCGAGGAGGCGTTCGAGGTCGTCCGCGACGACACCGGGGCGGTCTGGTTCGAGGTCCGCGCGTTCAGCCTGCCGGACCGCTGGTTCACCCGCGCCGGAGGCCCGGTGGTTCGGGCCGTGCAGCACGCGTACGCCTGGTGGCTCGGCCGTACCCTGCGTCGGCTCTGCGCGGGTCGCTGAAACCCCCGGCGCTGGAGCGACTCAGAACCTGGCGAACGAGCGGATCGGGGCGCGCGGGCCGTATTTCGGCGCCCGGATGCCGGCCGCCTCCAGCAGCAGACAGACCCGGCCCCGGTGACCTCGGAACGGCTCCAGCAGGGCCATCATCCGGGCGTCGTCGCCCCTCGGTTCGCCGGCGAGCGCCCAGGCCACTGTGTTCGGGATGTGGTAGTCGCCGACGCTGACCGCGTCCGGGTCGCCGTACGCGATCCGGACCACCTCGGCGGCCGTCCACGGCCCGATGCCGGGGATCGCGGTCAGCCGGCGGGTGGCGTCGGTGGCGTCGGTGCTGCGCTCCAGACGGTCGGCGAGCGCGGCGGCGCGACGGAGCGTGTCGGCGCGGCGCTGCTCCACCCCGAACGGGTGGAACACCCAGTACGGGGCCGCGGCCACGGTGGCTGCCTCGGGCGGCAGGAGCAGCGGCTGAAACGGGCCGGGAGCCGGCTCCCGGAAGTGCCGCACCATCGCCGCGTACGCCCGGTAGGCCTCCTTGCCGGTGACCTTCTGCTCGAAGACCGCGCGTAGCAGTCGGGGGAAGACCACCCCGGTCGCGGGCATTCGCAGGCCCCGGTGCTCCCGGGCCAGCCGGGCGACGAGCGGGTGCGCCGCTGCCAGCTCGGTGAAGCCGGTCAGGTCGTCGCGGAGCCCCGCGATCGCGTCGGCGCGGGCGAGGACGTGCTCGGCGCCCGGTCCGTACCCCTCCGCGAGCAACTCTGCGCCAGCCGGTCGCAGCGCGAGCGTGGCCGGACCGTCCGGGGTGCGGGTGGCCCACCAGAAGGTGCCGGCCGCCACCCGGGCGCACGCATCGTATGGGCTGAAGGTGAGCGCGCGGACCGAGGCGGTAAGCCGGTAGCCGACCGGTGGGTGCAGCACCCTGGTCGCGGCGGGTTCGGTCTCGGTCACCCCGCTACTCTGCCAGGTCACGATGAGGGCTGGCGACCGGCGGTACCGGTCGCGCCCGGCGTTGAGGAGCTTCGCGTCGGTACGTTCGGCCGACCGTCCCGGTGTCGTTGAACCACCCGAATGGCCAGGATTATTGTGGTGAAAGGCGCATACGGCCCTTATTTCATTTTTGGTGGTGGGCCAGGTATCGATCATGTGGTTGTTTGATGGCCTGCAGGTAAACGCACTGCCCCGGGCCACCTGCGGCGGCCAGCAACTTCCGCTCGCGGAAGTACACGGTCCGGCCCGGAGACCGGTGTCCCGCCGACAGCCGCCACCAGGCGGCGCGCGGCCGAGGCCGGATCGTCACGCAGTGCCAACGGGGGATCTGTGGAAGGGCATGCAGTGCTGGCTGCGCGAGTCTGTGTCGAATCATCGCCAGTGGGATCTCACCCCGCTACCTGTTCGCAGGGCTGACGGGTGCCCGCTGACCAGGCGGCCGTCGCGAGCGGACGGCCCAACGCATGATCGCGCTGAAGGTCTATCGACTCCTACCGTCGTCGGCACGGCGACGGCTGCTGGGTCTGCTGCCCGCGCACCGGCGGATCGGCCTGGTGCAGACGCTCTCCCGCCCGCGCGGCGGCGACACGGTGCATTCCCTCGGCGCCCGGGTGGCAGTGACCGACGGCGGCGTTCGCACCCGGGCCGAGGTCGTCGCCGCGGCGACCCCGTTGCAGCAGTGGCACCGCAACCTCACCGCCGTCACCACCGCGCTGCACGCCGCCGGCATCGAATACCACTGCATCCGTAACGACGACCACCTGCGCAGCACCGTCGCGGTCCTCGACGACCAGCGGCCGGCTGTGCAACGCCTCATCCGCTCCGCGCCGGCGCTCTCCGGCGCGGACGTACGGGTGGTGCAGGTCCAGCCCCGTCGGGACCAACCGGACGGCGCCCCGACCCAGGTGATCCAGGTCTGCTTCCCGGTGACCGACGTCCGCGCCGGGGTGGTCCTCGGCGCCCAGTTCGCCTGCGAGATCGAGTTCTGGAGCCGGCACGGGGACATGGTCCGGGCACCCCGGCGCAACGGGGTCGTCGACGAGGCGCCCGCCCGCGCCCAGCCGGTCCGGGTGGCAGCGGCGCTGATGAGTCACTTCGTGCCCGAGGCCGACGATCACACCTACGGCACCCGGCGGGACCTGGCCGTCCGGGCACCGGACCGGGTTGGCTTCCCGATCGACGCCGTCTACACCTGGGTGGACGGCTCCGACCCGCAGTGGCTGAAGCGGAAGTCGCTGGCGCTCGGAGCCCCGGACGGCCCGCTGCACGCGGTCGCCGCGAACTCGTCGCGCTACCACAACCGCGACGAGCTGCGGTATTCGTTGCGCTCGCTGCACAGTTTCGCGCCCTGGCTGCGGCGGATCTTCCTGATCACCGACAGCCAACTGCCGAGCTGGCTCGACCCGAGCCATCCGATGATCACCGTCATCTCGCACGCCGAACTCTTCGCCGACCTCGGCGGCCGGTCGTCGTACAACTCGCACGCCATCGAGTCCCGGCTGCACCGCATCGACGGACTGGCCGAACACTTCCTCTACCTCAACGACGACGTGTTCCTCGGTCGCCCGCTGCTGCCGAACCACTTCTTCCACGCCAACGGGATCGCGAAGTTCTTCCCCTCGCCGGCCCAGTTCGGCCTGGGAGAGGCGAAGCCGGAGGACCCGCCGGTGAAGGCCGCCGGAAAGAACAACCGTCGGCACATCCAACGGCAGTTCGGCGTGACCATCACGCAGAAGATGAAGCACACCCCCTTCGCGTTGCGCCGCAGCATCATGCAGCAGATCGAGGGCATGCTGCCGGACGAGGTGACGGCCACCGCGCGGCACCGGTTCCGGCACCACGGCGACCTGGCCATCCCGTCGTCGCTGCACCAGTACTGGGCGTTCCTGACCGCGCAGGCCGTCCCCGGCGACATCGAGTACGAGTACGCCGACCTGGGTCACCCCTCGACCCCCGCGCGGCTGGCCGAGCTGCTGGCCCGCCGGCACCGCGACGTGTTCTGCCTCAACGACACCGACTCCGACCCTCGGTCGTTCGCCGAGCAGGAGCGGATGCTGGCCGACTTCCTGCCCCGCTACCTGCCCTTCCCCGCCCCGTTCGAGCTGCCGGACGACGTGGTGGCGGAGCGGCGGAACGTGGGCGCGGGGGAGCTGTGGCGGCGCTCGTACCGCCCGGTGCGGGATGCCCGCCGGAACGCCCCGGTCGACGCGCCCACCATGCCCAACAACATGCTCAACACTGTCACCGACTTCAAGGCGGTCCTGCTCGGGCGCGACGAATGAGCCCGTACCGGGTCGGCGTGCCGACGTTCCCCCCGCGTTTCCCGCACCCTCTCCAGTGGAGCCCAGAGTGGTAGACCCCGCCCCGCAGGTCACGATCATCGTCCCGGTCTACAACGTCGTGGACTACCTGCCCGAGACACTCGAGTCGATCGCGGCGCAGACCGTCTTCGGCCAGTGCCGCGTCATCCTGGTCGACGACGGCAGCACCGACGGCTCCGACCTGCTGGCCAAGCAGTTCGCCGCCGAGCACCCGAACGTGACGGCCCTGCAACAGCCCAACAGCGGGCCGGGGGCGGCTCGCAACCTGGCGCTCGACCTGGCCGACACGCCGTACGTGGCGTTCGTCGACTCCGACGACCTGCTGCCACCACGGGCCATCGAGGTGCTACTCAAGGCGATCGTGACCCACAAGGCGAGCATCGCCGTCGGCGACATGGACACCTTCCCGAAGCCGACCGCGTTCCTGTGGAAGAAGCCGTTCGGCAAGGGCGACCGGCTGCTGGAGTCCGTCGTCGACGCACCGGATCTGATCTTCGACGCCGGCCCGTGCCACAAGCTGTACGACCTCGCCCAACTGCGCCGGCACGGCCTGCGCTTCCGCGAGGGGGTCCACTTCGAGGACGCGTTCCTGGCTATCCCGATGCTGCTCAAGGCAGAGCGCATCGCCCTGGTCGACAGCGTGGTCTACCAGTACCGCAAGCGCGCGGTCAGCAGCTCCATCATGGACAACCTCTTCATCCGGGAGCAGAACTTCTGGGACCACCTGGAGCTGTGTGAGACCCTGGCCGACCTGCGGCCCGATCTGGACGTGTTCCGCCGCGAGGTGCTCGAACGGTGGCTCGTCCGCAGTTACCAGGGCTTCGCCATGCGGGCGCACACCCTCTTCGAGGACACCGACCTGTGGAAGATCTTCGAGAAGTGCACCCGGATCTACCAGGACATCGACCCCGCCTTCATCGCCAACTGGACGATCGACACCCGGCACCGCGTCCCGTACCTGGCCTTCAAGTTGTACGACTTCGAGTTGTTCGCCCGTCCCTGGCAGCGGTTGCGGGGAGTCGTCGCCTGCGGCGGGGACCTGCACCTCGACTACCCGGTGACACCGGCGCTGCTCCCGCTCACCAAGGTGACAGCGGTCGGGGTACGGCTTGAGCAGACGCGACTCACGTCCTCGGGGGAGACGCTGAAGGTCTCCGGACACCTGGTGGTCAACGGTCTGCCGATGCGTGCGCCGCTGAGCACCCCCATGGGGCTGCGGGTGCGGGGCAGCAGCCTCACGGTGCCGGTCACCGCCGACCGGCGGGCCGACCTCAAGGCCGGGGACGACGACCGGGAGTGGTCGGGCTTCTCAGCGGAGCTGCCGATCGGCAAGCTGCGCAGTGGCCAGCACGCGCTGCGGCTGGTGTTCCTGACTGCGACCGGTCAGGCTTCCCGGCAGTGCCTGATCTCGGCGGCCTACCTGCGCGACGCCACACTGAAGCTGGCCGGCAACACCCGGGTCCTGCCCACGTTCAGTGGACGGGAGAACGCGGAGCTGCTGGTCCAGCGGAAGGCCGGGGTGGCCGGGCAGCGCCGGTGGCGACGTCTGATGCTACGCAAGGACCTGCGGCACGCTGCCTCCCGTGGCCCGTTCTGGAAACAGCGGCTGCTGCGCACGCTCACCGCCCCACTGATGAGCCGGCGTGACGTGTGGCTGGTCGGCGAGCGCACCGACACCGCGCAGGACAACTCCTCGCACCTGTTCCGGCACCTGCGGCAGGTGGAGCGTCGGCGCAACGTCTACTACCTGCTGGCCAAGGAGAGCCCGGACCGGCACCGGTTGCAGGGATTGGGCAACGTCGTCACCCACGGGTCGTTCCGGCACAAGTTCCTGATGCTGCACGCCACGAAGCTGATCAACTCGTACGACATCGACTCCTACATGCTGCCGGCGAGTTGGGAGCGGTCTCCCTTCCTCAAGCACCTGAACTGGCGGATCGCCCCCACCCGGGTGTTCCTCGACCACGGGGTGATCGAGAAGGACGTCAGCGCCGGTGTGCACCGTGGCCGGGCCTCCTTCGACCTCTTCGTGACCTCGGCCGACCGTGAGGCCGAGTACGTGGCGAAGGACCTCGACTACGGCGACATGGTGGCGAACACGGGCCTACCCCGCTTCGACGCGCTCACCCCGGACCGGGGCGGCCGTCGCATCCTGTTCATGCCGACCTGGCGTACCTACCTCGTCAGCCCGTCGTACAACAAGGCGGCCCGACCCCGCGTGGCCTTCGAGGGCTCGGCGTACCAGGTATTCCTCGCCGAGTTGTTCGGTGACGAGCGGTTGCGGCAGGCGCTGCGGCAGTACGGGTACACCCTCGAACTCCTGCCGCACTACGAGATGCGCTCGTTGCTGGCGGGGCTCGTGCCGACCGACGACTGCTTCGCGATGGCAGACCAGACCAGCCGGACGGTGCAGGACGCGCTGCGCCAGTGCGACCTGTTCATCACCGACTACTCCTCCACTGCCTGCGACGTCGCCTACCTCGGCACCCCGCTGATCTACGCGCAGTTCGACGCCGAGGAATTCTGGACCATCGGCGGCTACAAGAAGGGGTACTTCGAGCACCGGGAGGACGGGTTCGGCCCGGTCTGCGAGACCGCCTCGGAGACGGTGGACGCGATCATCCGGTACCTGGAGAACGGGTGTGTTCGCGAGGAGGAGTACACCCGCCGGGCGACGGACTTCTTCGTCACCCAGGACCACAACAACTCCCAGCGGGTGGCCGCCGCCATCGCGGCGCTGCCGGGGCCGCAGCGGTGAGCGGCCCGAAGCCCCCGCCGGGGGAGTCACCCCGGGCGCTGGCCGAACCCACCGGGTTCGTGGAGGTGTACCGCCGGGTGCTCAGCCCGCAGACCCGACGTGCCATCGCGACGAAGGTGAGCCCTCGGGCCCGGCACCAGCTGAAGCAGTGGGTCGCCCGGGCCGCGCGGGACGGTCACCTCTCCGAGCGCCGGGGCGAGCGGCTGGCCCGCCGTCAGCCGGAGTTGCTGGCCGGCGCGGACCGGGTGGTCGTCACCGCCGACCGGGGCCCCAGGGTGGCCCGGATCGGGGCGACAGTCACCCCGCTGACGGCGCGGCTGGACAACCTCACCACTGTGACGGCGGCGCTCGACGAGGCCGGCGTACCCCACTTCCGGGTACGCGGCGAAACCCACCGCTCGTCGGTGGTCGCCGTCGACGCCGAGCACCGCGCGCGGGCGTACGCCGCGCTCGCCGCCGCCTGTGGTCGGGTCCCCGGCTACGTCTGCGTGCCGGACGCCACGGCACAGCCGGCGGCCGGCTTCGAACCGAAGACCTGGGACCGGCTGGCCGACGCCCCGGTGTTGCGGCTGACCTGGTACTGGACCGACCCCCAGCGCCGGCTGGTGCTGGGGCAGGCGTACGGGTGCGACGTCGAGTTCTGGATCCGAGACGGCGACACACTCGTCGCGCCGCGACCCAACGCCGTCGCCGAACACGTGACGGTGGCGGCGCCGCTGGTCCTCGTACCGGAGTCGCGGTTCACCGGCCTGGCGCCGGCCGCCGCCCCCGCGACCGCCCGGACCCGTGCGGAGTTCGCCGCGCCGCGACCCGACGACGTGCCGTTCCCGGTCGACGTGGTCTACACCTGGGTCGACGGCACCGACCCGGCCTGGCTGCGCCGACGGGCCGAGGTGGCCGGTGTGCCGTACCACGCCGAGGCGGCGAGCGCGGCCCGCTTCCTCAGCCGCGACGAGTTGCGTTACTCGCTCCGGTCGCTGCACATGTTCGCGCCCTGGGTGCGCCACATCTACGTGGTGACCGACGACCAGGTGCCCACCTGGCTGGACCCGTCCGCCACCGGGCTGCGGGTGGTCAGCCACCGGGAGATCTTCACCGACCCGAGCGTGCTGCCGACGTACAACTCGCACGCCATCGAGAGTCAGCTGCACCACATCGACGGGCTCTCCGAGCACTTCCTGTACTTCAACGACGACGTCTTCCTCGGCACCGAGGTGCTGCCCCAGGACTTCTTCCTGGCCAACGGCATCTCCCGGTTCTTTCCCTCACCGGCCCTGGTGCCGCCGGGCCCACCCACCGCCGGGGACATCCCGTCGTCGGCGGCCGGAAAGAACAACCGGGCGTTGATCGCGGAGCGGTTCGGCACCGTGCTGACCCAGAAGATGAAGCACATGCCGCACGCGCTGCGGCGAAGCGTGCTCCAGGAGATTGAGCAGACGTTCCCGCAGCAGTACCGGCGAACCGCGGCGAGTCAGTTCCGCAGCATGGACGACCTGTCGGTCGCCTCGTCGCTGCACCACTACTACGCGTTCCACACCGGTCGCGCGGCACCGGGGAACCTGCGTTACACCATCGCCGAGCTGTCCCACCCGGACACACCGGCCCGGTTGGCGCACCTGCTCGCCCGCCGGGATCGGCAGGTGTTCTGCCTGAACGACGCGTTCTCCGTCGAGGAGGACCTCGACGCGCAGCTGGCGCTGCTCATCCCGTTCCTGGAGACGTACTTCCCGGTGCCGAGCCCGTGGGAACGGGCCTGAACCCACCCCGGACACGACGGTGGCCGGCCGCGCCCTCCCCGGCGACGACCGACCACCGTGCCCTCGTGGGCGACCAGGCTCAGTACGAGTAGCCCGCGCCGCCGGCGTCGTTCGAGCCGCTGTCCGCCGGCGGTGCGACCGCCTTGGGCGTGCCCTTGGGCAGGCAGCTCAGGTTCTTCTTGCCGTCCGGCTGGACCACGAACCAGGTGCCACCGACAGCCTGGCCCTTCCACTGGCCGGGCTTCTTGTCACCGATGTAGCGGTAGACCGGCCAGCCGCCGACGGTGAGCTGCCGGGTGCCGTCCTGCCGGGTCACGCTGCCGACCTTGTCGTCCGAGACGCCGGTGAGCTCCGGGTTGCCGTCGGTCAGTGCCGGGGGCCACACCTCGGCGCACTTGTCGACGCAGTTCGACGAGGGCGGGTCGGCGGTGTCCTTGTCGAAGCGGTACAGGATCCAGCCATCCTGGTCGGTGACCACCTTGCCCATCCGGGCGACACTCTTACCGACCAACTTCTCGGTCAGGTCGACGTCCGCGGGCGGGGCGTCGGCGGCGGGCGCCTCCGCGGAAGCCGAGGCCTCAGGTTCAACCGTCGCGGTGGGCTCGGCCGCGGCGACGGCGACCGGCTCGGCCGCGCTCGAGTTCGCCCCGTCGTAACCCGCGGGAGCGCAGGCCGTTAGTGCGACCATCGCGCTCGCGACGATGACGGTCCGCTTCATCTGTGCCACGTGCCCTCCTCATTCTTGACAGTTCACCCATAGGTACGGCGGGCAGGCTGTCAAGGTTGAAGTAGTAACAGTGGTCAATTTCACGTAAACCGATTGAACCGTTTCCCGCCGCCATGCGTACGCCCCCGCGAGGGACCCTTCGCGCAACGACAGATCGGCGCCGGTCATTGTGACAATGACCGGCGCCGATGCGGTAGGCGCGCTTACATGGGTACGGTGACCAGCGGACTCGCCACACCGTTGGCATCCACCGACTGCACCTGGAGCTGCTTGATGTCAGGAGGCAGAGCCGACGTCGTGGCGCTCAGTTCGAGACCCTGCGGCCGGGTGTTGGTGCCATACCCGCCCTCCGGCACCGACCAGGTGGAGATGACCTCGGTGGTGGCGTTCTTGCGTACCACCACCAGTCGGCAGATGCGGGGGCCGGGCAGCTTCCGCAGGCTGAAATTGATCCGGGTGCCGTAGTCCTTGGTCACCAGGAACATTGTGGTCTGCACACCGGTGGTCGGGTCGGTCGCCTCGACCTGATCGCCCTCCACCTCGGTGCCGCCCACACCCGGGCCGCTCGGCGCGGCCGTCGGCACGCTCGTCGTCGGGTCGTTCGGCGCGCTCGGCGTCGACTCGGCGAGCACCCCCGGCGGTTGCTCGTTGCCGGTCACGCTGACGAAGCCGTAACCGGTCAGACCGCCGAAGACCACGATCGCGGCGGCCGTAGCGAGCATGTGACGAAACCGGGTACGCCGCCGGTCGGCCCGGACCGCGCCGAGCGTCCGGTCCAGCAGAGCCGGGTCGGTCGCCGTCTGCTCCAGCGCCATCATCGTCTCGCCGTCGATGTCGGAGAGCAGCCCGACCACCGGCACCATCGTCTCCAACTCGGCCGCGCACGCCCAGCAGGTGGCGAGATGCTCCTCGAACCGCTCAGTGTCCTGCTCGTCGAGCACACCGAGCGCGTACGCCGCGACGTCCATATGGTCCGGCCGGCTCATTCTGTCACCCCCCGCTCCTGCAGAGCCGTGCGCAGCGCGCGCAGCGCGTAGTAGACCCTCGACTTGGCGGTGCCGAGCGGCAGACCCAACTCCTCGGCGGCCTCCGGCACCGTCCGCCCCCGGAAGTACGTCGAGATCAGGATCTCCCGGTGCGACTGACTGAGCGTACGCAGCGCGTCCGCCACAGTCATGGTCCGCAGCACCCGGTCGGTGCTGTCCGCCTCGGCGAACGCGGTGAGGTCCCGGTCGTACGTCTCCGGCGGCCGGGCCTCCTGGCTGCGGTGCTCGTCGATGGCGATGCGGCGGGCCACGGTGACCAACCACGGCCGAAGCGAACCCTGCCCCTGGGTGCCCAGGCGGTGCGCGTTGCGCCAGGCCCGCAGCAGCGTCTCCTGGACGATGTCCTCCGCGCGCTGCCGGTCCCCCCCGGTGAGGCGCATGACGAACATCAGCAACGGGCCGGCATGCTCGGCATAGAGCTGACGGATCAACTGGTCGGAGTGGCTGGCCTCGGTTGTCGTCGCCTGATGGCGTCCGGGCGCCGGTCGCGGCGTCACCGGACCATTCTGGCGAGGCGTCGCCCGCGCGTCGACCCCCCGGGCAGACGAGGTTGACCGTGACGAGGGTCGCGCCGACAACCAGTCAGCGCGTACCGCGTCGCCATGCCAACCGGCCGCCACCGCGTGCATGCAGACCTCCGGGATGTCCGTGACCAACGCCGGCCCACGAGGTGGGCCGCCCGGTGGTACGCAGCGCCGGCCCCAGCGGATCAACAAACGACGGAAAAACTTCCCCGCCGATATGGAGTGGACGGTCAGCGGCGCACCGAGAACAGCCCCGGCGGAGGCGGATCGGAGCCGGTCGCGTCGGCGTCGCGCACCACCTGCGCGCCACCGACGAAGCGGTCCAGGTCGTCGCCGGCCACCACCCGACCGGGGAACCAGTCACCGGCGGCGCGTCTGGTCAGCTCCGGCACCGGCGGTGCGGACCGCCCGGCGACCAGCACCAGGTTGCCGTACCGGCGCCCCCGCAGCACCGCCGCGTCCCCGACCAGACAGGCCTGCGGCAGCACCGAACGGACCGTGGCGACCTGCCCACGGGCGTGCCGCAGCGGCGGACCGTCGGCCAGGTTCGCCAGGTACCAACCGGCCGGGCGCAGCACCCGGGCCACCTCGGCCGCGTACTCCACTGACGTGAGGTGGGCCGGTGTGCGCGCACCGGCGAACACGTCGGCGACCACCACGTCGTAGCTGGCCTCGCGGGTGGACGCCAGCACCGCGCGGGCGTCCTCCACCCGGACCCGCAACCGGGCGTCGGACGGCCACGGCACCGCCCGACGGACCAGCTCCACCAGCGCGCCGTCCACCTCGGACACCCGCTGGGTCGACCCGGGTCGGGTGGCGGAGACGTACCGGGGCAGGGTCAGCGCGCCGCCACCCAGATGCAGCACCCGCAGCGGCGCACCGGCCGGTGCGATCAGATCCACCGCCGCAGCCAACCGCCGCACGTACTCGAACTCCAGGTGGGTGGGGTCGGTCAGGTCGACGTGCGACTGCGGCGCGCCGTCGAGCAGCAGCGTCCACGAGCCGGCCCGGTCCGGATCCGGCACCAACTCCGCCAGCCCGGTGTCCACCTGCTCGACCACCCGGTCACCAGCCCGTTTACGCCCCACCGGAACCAGTCTCCGCACTCATCGGGCGGCGCGGGCCGCGGCGGTCAACGCGCGGTGCAGCAGCCGGGAATCGCCGAGCAGGGCCCGCAGTCGGCGCTCCAGACCGGCGATCGGGATCAGGTTCTGCGGGGCCCGCGGATCCTTGTACGGGGTGGACGCGAAGCGCGGCAGGGTCGCCAGCGACAGGTCGGCCAGCTCGATCGCCGCCTCGACGGGCAGGTCGGCGGAGCACTCCACCCGGACGATGCCCGCCCACGGCGCGCCGATCGCCACCGGCAGCCGCAAATACCACGACCAACCGCCCCAGGCGGTGCCGAGCCGGAACACCGGGGAGCGCTCACCCGACGCCATGCCCGTCACCACAGCGGTCAGCCGGGCATCCAGGTACTGACTGTGCTGCGTCTTGATGTAGCCCAGGGTGCGCGGCAACTGCCGGCGACTACGCAGCGGGCCGTCCACCACCAACAGGTCACCGTCGACCCGGGCGGCGTCGGACACCGCCACCTCCAACGCGGTCAGCGGGCCCTGCACGGCCGCCGGCAGCTTCGCCAGCTCACCGGTGCCACCCACCCGGTGCACCGGGTAACGGATCGCACCCGCCACCACGTCCTGCGCCGAGGGGCTCGCGGTGAACAGGCCCCGACCAACCCGGGTGCCCGCCAACTGCGCCGCACCCCGACCCAGGTCACACCGGACCACCCCGGCCGCGTACGAGGCGGCCAACCCGGGGAACGACACGCCGTCGGTCTCCGCCGTCCAGATGCTCGCGTCGATGCGGCGAACCCCGTCGACGAGCAACACCACGTCGGGCGCCCGCACCCCGGGGCGTACCCCGATCGCCCGCCAGTCCACGGCGGGCAGCTCCACGTCCGCGTCGACCTGCGCGCTGCTCGGCGCGGCCGGCCCGGCGGCGGACGCCTCGAACGACGCCCCGTACGCCGGATCCCACGAATCGACGAAGAACGCGGCGTCACTCACCGGCCCGTCCGCTCCACGCGCGCGGACCGGGCATCCTTGCGCACCTCGAAGCGGACCGGGATCCGCTCGGCCAACGCCGGCACGTGGGTGACCACCCCGACCATCCGATCACCCCGGGCCGCCAGGTTCTCCAGGGTCGCCGCCACCGTGTCCAGGGTGGCGGCGTCGAGCGTGCCGAAACCCTCGTCCAGGACGATCGACTCCAGGCTGGCCGCAGTGGTGGACATCCCGGCCAACTGCTCGGAGAGCGCCAGCGCCAGCGCCAGCGACGCCTGGAACGTCTCACCCCCGGAGAGGGTGCGCACGCCGCGACGCAGCCCCGCGTCGTGGTGGTCCACCACCACGAACTCACCCTTGTCGTGCACCAGCTCGTACTGCCCGGAGGACAGCTCGCGCAGGATCCCCGACGCGCCGTCGACCAGCAGGTCCAACGCCTCGGCCAGCAACCACCGCTCGAAGTTGTTGGCCCGCAGGTGCCCGGCGAGCGCGCGCGCCACCTGCGCCTCCCGCTCGTGCCCCGCCCGCTGTTCGCGCAACGTCCCGGCCTGCTCGCGACGCTCGTGCAGCCGCCGCCGGTCGGCATCGGCCCGCTCCACCGCCACCGTCGCCGCGTGCACCGGGTCGTCCCCGACCGGCACGTCGGCGGCGGCGAAGATGCCAGCGATGGCCCGCTGCACCCCGTCGGCCACCGACTCGGCCTCCGCCACGGCGGCGGCCCGACCGGCCCGCTCGGCGCGGCGGCGGTCCGCCTCGGTGGTCGCCCACTCGGTCAGCGTCGCCCACGCGGCAGCCACGTCGTCCCGATCGGTCGCCGGTGGGCCGAACCGGGCCAACCCGTCACGGGCGGTGTCAAAGGCCCGCCACGCCGAGCGCAGTCGCTCCTCGGCGGCGTCCACAGCGGCCCGGGCCTGCCGAGCGGTCTCGCGACCGGCCCGAACCGCGGTCGCCGCCTCCTCCAGCGCGCGCCGCAACCGGGCGTGCTCGGCCAACTCCCGGCGCAGCACGCCCGGCTCAGCCGCGCCGGAGAGCTGCGCGTCCAACTCGGCCAGCCGGGCCTCCGTCTGCTCCTGCCGGGCTCGCGCCTGCACCAGCAGCCGCTCCAGCTCCCGCGCCGCCGTGTCCCGCTCCTGCACCGTCGCCTGCGCGGCCTTGGTAGCGGCCCGCGCGGCCTTGCCCGCCGCCGTCGCGGCGGCCACCGCCGAATCGGCCGGCACCGCCGGCACCTCGGCCACCGGCTGCTCGCACACCGGGCACGCCGCGCCGGCATGCAGGTGGACCCGCAGGCTCACCGCCAGGTCGGTGGCCTTCGCCTCCTCGTGCGCGCGGAAGGCCGCCTCCAGCTCGGCGTCGGCCCGCTCGGCGACCACCCGTGCGGCGGCCAGCGCCGCTACCGAGGCGGCGTGCTCGTCATTCGCCGCGCGCACCGTCGCCCGGACCGTGTCCGCCTGGCCGGACAGCCGATCCCGATCGTCGTACGCCCGCAGTTGCAGTCGCAGCGCGCTCTCGTCACCGGCGGCGGCCAGCTCGCCGCGCAGCTTGTCCTCCCGCTCCTCGGCCAGCGACACCCCGGTCGCCGCCGCCTCGGCGTCGGCCCGTGCCGCGGCGACAGCGCGAGCGACAGCGGCCACCCCGGCCGGTGCGCGCACCCCGGTCAGCACCGTCAACTCGTCGTCCAGCGCGGTCAGCGCCGCCGCGGCCTCCCGTGCGGTGACCCGGGCCGCCGCCAGCTCCGGCACCGCCTCGGCCACCGCGGCCGCCAGCTCGGCCATCCGCTGCACCCGGGCGTCGGCCTCGGCCAACGCCTCGTCGTCCACGCCGGTCAACCCGGCGAGCACCTGGTCGACCGCCTCCAGCCGGGCCTCCGCCTGCGCGGCGCGCGCCGTCGCCTTCTTCTGCACGTCCTCGTAGACGCCCAGGCCCAGCAGGTTGACCAGGATCTGTTGCCGGGTCGCCGGCTTGGCGTGCAGGAAGTCGGCGAACTGCCCCTGCGGCAGCACCACACAGCTGGTGAACTGCTCGTACGGCAGCCCGACCGCCTCCAGCACCGCCTGCTCCATCTCGGCGGGGGTGCCGGCCACCACCTCGCCGAGGTCGTCCGGACTCAACCCGGTGTCGAGTTTGGTCACGTCGAAGCCGGCCGGCATCAGCTGCAACCCGGCGTTGGCGGTCTTCACGTTGCCCCGGCCGTCCCGGCGGACCACCCGGGTCGCCACGTACCGGGCGCCGCCGGACTCGAAGACCAGGCGGACCCGTGCCTCGGTCGCCGACGGCGCGAGCGCGTTCGCCAACCCTCGGGCACCACCCCAGCGGGGCACCATGCCGTAGAGGGCGAAGCAGATCGCGTCCAGCACTGTCGACTTGCCCGAACCGGTCGGGCCGATCAGCGCGAAGAAGTCGGCGTCGGTGAAGTCGACTGTGGTCTCGTCCCGGAAGACAGTGAACCCGGCCATGTCCAACCGCATCGGACGCATCAGTGCTCGACCTCCTCGAATAGCTCGTCGAAGAGCTCCCGGACACCCTCGTCGGCGTGGCCCCGGCTGTCCAGGTAGTCGGCGAACAACTCCCGGGGCGAACGCCCCGACCGCTGGGCGATGTGCGCGCCGCTGCCCGGCGCGGCCAACAGCTCCGGGTCGATCCGGATCTCCAGGGCCCGGGGGAGCAGCTCCTGGACCTCCTCGCGCAGGCCGGCGCGGGGCTGCTCCCGCACGTACACCCGCAGCCACGCGTCCGGCGCCTCGATCTCGGCGAGCTGGGCCAGGGTGCCCCGCACCGTCCGCAGCGCGCTCGCCGCCGTCACCGGCACCTCCCGCACCCGGGCGGCGGTGCTGGCCGTCACCTCGACAATCGTCACCGAGGGGATGTTCTCCTGCTCACCGAAGTCCACAGCGAGCGGACTGCCGCTGTACCGCACCGGGCAGGGGCCCGCGACCCGCTGCGCCCGGTGCAGGTGACCCAGCGCCACGTAGTGCGCGGTGGCCGGAAAGACGGTGGCCGGCACGGCGTAGCCCAACACGGTGTGCGCGTCGCGCTCGCCACCACCGGTGGCCGCACCGGTCACCGTCAGATGCGCGGTGACCAGGTGCACCCGGTCCGGTTCGGTGAAACCCTCGGTCAGTCGCCCCAGCACCCGGCCCAGGTGGTCGGCGTACGTCTGATTGGTCTCCGCGGCGGTCAGCTCGTACATCTCCAACGCGCGCACCGCGTACCGCTGGGACAGGAACGGCAACGCGGCCAGCCGCCACCGCTCGCCACCTGCTGTGGTGCCGTCGATGACGTGCTCGTCCGGGTTTTCCCGCACCCCGCCGCGCAGCGTGATGCCGGCGGCGTCGGCCCAGGGGCGCAGCGCGTCCAGCGCCGGGCCGTTGTCGTGGTTGCCGCCGATCGCCACCACGTCCGCGCCGGTCCGCCGCAACGCCGTCAACGCCCTGGTGACCAGGCGGGTCGCCTCCGAGCTGGGCGCCGCGGTGTCGTAGAGGTCACCGGCGACGATCACCAGATCCGGCTGTTCGGCACGGGCGATCTCGATCACCCCGGCCAGCACGGCCTTGTGCTCGTCGGCCCGGGACTGCCCCTTGAGCACCTTTCCCACGTGCCAGTCGGAGGTGTGCAGGATCTTCATGGCTGTGCCGGCCCCTAGCTAGAACGGGATGTCGTCGTCGGTGCCGCCGCCGGAGCCCACCACGGCGAACGGGTCGGCGGACTGGGTGATCGAGCGCAGCGTCTCCGATGGTGCCCGGCCCGCCTCGGAGACCCGGGTGGCCCAGGCCGGGAACGGGAACTCCAGGCAGAGCGGCACCGGGATGTCCGGCTGGTTGACGAACATGGTCCCCGGCTTGGCCAGCAACGCCCGCTGGCGCTGCGCGGGCGGCAGGAAGCCGTACTCCGGGCGGGACGCCTCCGCCGGGTCGAGCCGGCCGACCACCCGGATCGCCGAGTTGGTGACGATCCGCCGCTCCACCTCACTCGCCGTCTGCTGCGCGCCGATCAGGATCACCCCGAGCGAGCGGCCCCGCTCGGCGATGTCCAGCAGGACCTCCTTGATCGGCGACGAGCCCTCCCGGGGGGCGTACTTGTTGAGCTCGTCGAGGACGACGAAGAGCAGCGGCTTGGCGGTGCCGGACTTCTCCTTGCGCTCGAACTCGCTCTTGAGCGTCACACCGACCACGAACCGCTGCGCGCGGTCGGGAAGGTTGTGCAGGTCGACCACAGTGACCTGGGCCGACTCGCTCGTGTTGATCGAGTGGGGGCGGCGGGTGGCGAGGTCGCCGCGGATCAGCCGGGCCAGGTCCTTCTTACTGCCGATCAACCGCCGGGCGAACGCGTTGACGGTGCCCAGCCCGACCGCGCTACCGGCCCAGTCGGAGCGGGTCTCGTCGTCGTTGAGCTGATCGACGATGTGGTCGACCAGATCGCCGTAGGAACCGAGCCGGACCCCGTCGATGCTCACCCCGCCGTCGGCGGGCTGGGCGTAGCGGGCCAGGTGCGCGGCCACCGAGTGGACCACCATCGTGTACTGCTGGCGCTCGTCGTCGGCGTCGGCGAAGACGTACGGCAGCAGGCGGTCGGAGCAGAACTCGCTCAGCGTCCAGTAGAACGCATCCACCCCCGTGAGCCGGCTGCTCACATCCGGCGTGCCGGCCGCGTCACCGACCCGGGGCGGGGCGTACACCCGCACGTCGGGGAACGCGCCGGCGCTCAACCCGAGCTTCGCGTACGCCGCGCGGGTCGGCTCGTCGAGGCGGGTGTTGGGATGGTCGAGGAAGAGCAGGTCCTCACCCTTGACGTTGAAGATCAGCGCCTTGGCGTTCACCGCGTCGCCACCCAGCACGCCGGAGCGGAAGACCGAGTAGAGCAGGAAGGTGGCGAAACTGGTCTTGGTGGCGACCCCGGAGATGCCGGAGATGGAGACGTGCGCGCCCCGGCTGCCGTCGAGGAAGTCGGCGTTGAGGTAGACCGGGACCCCGTCGCGACCCATGCCCATCGGGATGCGCCGCTCCATCCGGTCGAAGTGCAGCGCGCGGGCCCGGGCGTCCCCCTCGGCCCGGTGCACCACGGCGCCCGGGGTCGGCGGCACGTACAGCTCCGGATCGACCCGGGTGGTGGTGACCTCGGCCGCCTCCTGCACCTGCGCGGGCAGCGTGCCGTCGGCGATGGCGAACACGTCGGACTCGAACTGGGCGCCCTCGTGCCGAGCGCGGACCTGGGTGACCACCCCGGCGATCGTCACCGGCTCCCGGTCCGGCAGCTCCCGCCGGGTGACCACCACGTCGTCGAGCTGGAGGTAGCTGCCGGGCGCGACCGCCGTCCAGAACTGCAACGGGGTGGCGTCGGCGGTGCCCAGCACCCGCCCGACGACTTCGCCCGGGCTGTCGAGCTCGGCGTCGGTCATCGGGCGGCTCGGGTCGCTCGGGCATCACTGTCGGCGCGCATGCAGTGCATCCTGCCCGAGGAGTACGACAGGTCGCCACGCGACGCGGCGGACGACACCATGCGCCGTCACACTCGCGACGGTGGGTGGGCGACTGGGCGACGGCGGGTTACCGGCGGGCGTGGCGGAGCAGGAGGACGCCGTCCTCGGCGGCGAGCACGTGGCGCAACGGCAGGTGCCGGGGCGGCGCGGTGTCGCCGGCGGTGATCCGGCCGGGGCCGGGCCCGGCCAGCAGCGGCGAGACGGTGAGGCACAGCTCGTCCACCAGGTCGGCGGCGGTCAACGCGCCGAACAGGTGCGGGCCGCCCTCACAGAGCAGTTGGGTCAGCCCGCGTCCGTGCAGCTCGGCCAGGCCGGCGGCCAGGTCGACCCGCCCGGTGCCGCAGCGCAGCACGTCGGCGACGTCGGTGAGCCCGGGCGGTGGGTCGGTGTCGGCGTGGGTGAGCACGATCGGGCGGGTCGGCGCGTCGGCGAAGGCGGCCTGCGCCGGGTCCAGGTCGAGGGAGCCGGAGACGACCACCAGCGTCGGGTACTCGGCGAGCCCGTTGGCCCGACGCCAGGCGCGGCGGGTCTCGTTCAGGCGGACCGCCCGGTACCCCTCGTGGCGGAACGTGCCGGCGGCCACCACCAGGGCGTCGCAGGTCATCCGCAGCAGGCCGAACACCCGTTTGTCAGGCTCGCCGGAGAGCCCCGCGGAGTAGCCGTCCACGCTGACCGCGCCGTCCAGGCTGGTCACGAAGTTCACCCGCAGCCGGGGTTGGTCGGCGCGACAGTAGAGGGCGGTCAGTTCGGTGTCGTCGAGGGGCTGCGTCGACGGCTCGGGCCAGAGCCGTCGGATCGGAATTCCGACGGTCATTCGCCGGCCGGACCGGTGACCGGAGGGGTGGGTTCGGCGGTACGGTGCTGGCAGTCGCACCAGTTCCGGCCCGGGCAGTCGTCGTGTCGCCGGGCCCGGCACGCTCGGCAGATCATGCTCGCAGCCTAAGCCGCGGGAGGACAGGACAGCATGTCGCGTCAGATCTTCCAGCTGAAGATGTCCCTCGGCGGGACCCGGCCGCCGGTGTGGCGCCGTGTGCTCGTGCCGGCCGGCTACACGCTGGACCGGCTGCACCGGGTGGTGCAGCACGCGATGGGTTGGCGGGACTGCCACCTGCACTCGTTCGAGATCGACGCCGTGCAGTACGGCGAGCCGGACCCGGACGGGGAGCTGGCGTCGCACGACGAGCTGGACGTGCGGCTCGACGCGGTGCTCGGCAAGGGCAGCCGGTTCTCCTACACGTACGACTTCGGTGACTGGTGGGAGCACGACCTGGTCGTGGAGGACGCGTTGACCGCCGACCCCGACGAGCGGTACCCGGTCTGCCTGGCCGGCGAGCGGGCCTGCCCGCCGGAGGGTGTCGGCGGGCCGTTGGGCTACCAGGCGCTCCTGGAGGCCCTGGACGATCGGAGTCGCACCGCCGACCTCGTCGGCTCCCGCCACGCGGTGCTGCGCGACTGGGCGGGTCCCGCCTTCGACCCGTCCGGCTTCGACCCGGACCGGGCGACCACCCTCCTGCGCCGCTTCTGCTGAACCCCTCCACTTCTGCTGCGGTGCGCTCCGGCTGGTACCGCTGGGGTGGCTGTGGCGGGAGTGATCAGCGGTAACGATCTGGGAACGCTCCCATCGCCCTATTGACACTCCCGTTACCCGCCGGCAATCTCATGGGAGCGCTCCCGGAGGTGGCATGGGTCACTCACGCATCCCCGGCCTGGCGCGATGAGACACCCCCCACCACACACATCAGCCTCACCACCGGAAAGAGGGGTCAGCGCATGAGTGTCACCACGCGGCGTACCCGCCTGGCGGTCGCTGCCCTGGCTGCGGTCACCGCAATCAGCGGTCTCGCGGCCTGCGGCAAGGACGACGACAAGCCGGCGGCCGGCGAGAAGCCGGCCAAGCTGGTCGTCGACACGTTCGGCGAGATGGGCTACGACGAGCTCGTCAAGCAGTACGAGAAGGACACCGGCATCAAGGTCGAGCTGCGCAAGACCGCGCAGCTCGGTGAGTACCGGCCGAAGCTGGTCCGCTACCTGGCCACCGGCAAGGGCGCGGCGGACGTCACCGCGCTGGAAGAGGGCATCCTCAACGAGTTCAAGCCCAACGCGCGCAACTGGGCCGACCTCAGCCCGCTGGTCGCCGACCACTCGAAGGAATACCTGCCCTGGAAGTGGGAGCTGGGCAAGGCGCCGGACGGTCGGCTGATCGGCCTGCCGACCGACGTCGGCAGCCTCGCCGTCTGCTACCGCAAGGACCTGTTCCAGGCTGCCGGTCTGCCCGCCGAGCGCGACCAGGTGTCGGCGCTCTGGCCGGACTGGAAGGGCTTCCACGACGCCGGCCTGAAGTACAAGCAGGGCAGCGGCGGCAAGGCGTTCATCGACTCGATCACCGCCGTCTCCAACGGCGTGCTCTTCCAGGGCAACGGTGACCTGTTCTACGACAAGGAAGACAACGTCATCGCGGACACCAGCCCCGCGGTGAAGAACGCCTGGGACACCGCCACCTCGATGGCGGACATCTCCGCCAAGGCGTCCACCTGGTCGCCGGAGTGGTCGGGTGGCTTCAAGCAGGGCACCTTCGCGGCCACCTTCTGCCCGTCCTGGATGCTCGGCATCGTGTCGGACAACTCCGGTCCGGCCAACAAGGGCAAGTGGGACGTCGCGTCCGTGCCGGGTGGCGGCGGTAACTGGGGCGGCTCGTGGCTCGCCGTTCCGGCGCAGAGCAAGTACCCGAAGGAGGCGGCGAAGCTCGCCGAGTACCTGACCAACGCCAAGAGCCAGGTGGAGGCCTTCAAGCTCAAGGGCCCGCTGCCCACCAACCTGGAGGCGCTGAAGAACGAGGCGTTCCTCAGCTACACCAACGAGTACTTCAGCAACGCGCCGACCGGCAAGATCTTCGGGGAGAGCGTCGCCAAGATCCAGCCGATCCACCTGGGTCCGAAGCACCAGGCGGTGAAGGAGAACGCGCTCGAGCCGGCCCTGCGGGCGTTCGAGAACGGGCAGGCCGACAAGGCCAAGGCCTGGGAGCAGTTCACGAAGGACGCAAAGACTCAGGGTGCCTTCTGAGTGATTCCCTGCCGGTGGCGTTCGGGGCTTCCCGGACGCCACCGGCCGGTCCCCTCCGCGTAGCGCCCTGCGCGAGGGCCCCCGGGCCTCGCCGGAAAAGGAAATTCGCATGAGCCTGTCGGCCACGACGGCACGGCCGTCGCCAGCAGCACCGCCTTCTCCCGACGTCTCTGGCCGACGTCGACGGGGAAGGTTACTCAACCGCCTCGATGTCAAGTACTCGCCGTACCTCTACATCGCCCCGTTCTTCCTGCTCTTCGGTGTATTCGGGCTGTACCCGATGCTGCGCACCGCCTGGATGTCGCTGCACGACTGGGACATGATCGGTGAGCACACGTTCATCGGCTTCGACAACTACACCCGGCTGGTGTCCGACGAGTACTTCTGGAACGCGCTGGTCAACACCTTCGGCATCTTCGCCCTGTCGACCATCCCCCAGTTGTTGCTCGCCCTCTTCCTGGCGAACCTGCTCAACCGGTCCTTACTGCGCGCCAAGACGTTCTTCCGGATGGCCATCTTCATGCCGAACGTGGTGTCGGTGGCCGCTGTCGCGATCGTCTTCGGAATGTTGTTCCAGCGGGAGTTCGGCCTGTTCAACTGGCTGCTCAGCTTCGTCGGTGTCGACCCTGTCGACTGGGACGGGCACCGCTGGAGTTCCTGGACGGCCATCTCCTCCATGGTCAACTGGCGGTGGACCGGGTACAACACCCTGATCCTGCTCGCCGGCATGCAGGCGATCCCGAAGGACCTCTACGAGGCTGCGGAGATCGACGGCGCCGGTCCGTGGCGACAGTTCTGGCAGATCACCCTGCCCATGCTCAAGCCCACCTTCATCTTCGTGGTCATCCTGTCCACGATCGGCGGCATGCAGCTCTTCACCGAGCCCCTGCTCTTCGGCAACGGCAACATCATCGGCGGCAACCAGCGGGAGTTCCAGACGCTGGCCATGTACATGTACGAGATGGGCATCGTGAACCTGAACACCGCCGGCTACGGAGCCGCGGTCGCCTGGGCGATCTTCATGATCATCATCGTGGTGTCGCTGTTCAACTTCCTACTCGTCCGCCGCTCGGCGAAGTGAGGAGAGATCGATGATCTCGGCTTCCCAGCGCCTGTGGCGCACCAGCCCGTTGACCTACCTGGCGCTCGTCCTGGCGGCGCTGCTGTCGATCTACCCGTTCTACTACATGCTGGTGATCGGCACCCGCAGCCTGGACAACATCAACGACGTGCCGCCGCCGCTGACCCCCGGTGGCGCGTTCGGTGACAACTTCGGGCGGGTGCTCGACAACGACGCCGCCAACTTCCTCACCGGCATGATGAACTCGATCATCGTCTCCTCGGTGGTCACCGTCTCGGTGGTGCTCACCGGTTCGCTGGCCGGGTTCGCCTTCGCCAAGTTGAAGTTCCGCGGCAGCAACGCCCTGCTGCTGGCGATCATCGTCACCATGATGATCCCGACCCAGATGGGGCTCATCCCGCTCTGGGGCATGATGCAGGACCTGGGGTGGTACGACACCCTCTACGCGGTAACCGTGCCGTTCCTCGTCACCGCCTTCGGCGTGTTCATGATGCGGCAGTACGCCAGCCAGGCGATCTCCGACGAGCTGATCGAGGCCGGCCGCGTCGACGGCGCGAGCACGTTCCGGATCTACTGGAGCATCGTGCTGCCCGCGCTGCGCCCGGCCGCCGGCGTCCTCGGTCTGCTGACCTTCATGGAGACCTGGAACTCGTTCCTCTGGCCGTACGCCATCCTCACCCCGGAGAACCCGACCCTGCAGGTCTCGCTCTCCTTCCTCTCGTACGCCTACTACACCGACTACTCCCAGGTGTTCGCCGCCACGGCGATCGGCACCATCCCCCTGGTAATCGTCTTTCTCGTGTTTGGCCGCCAGATCATCGGCGGGATCATGGAAGGTGCCGTCAAGTCGTGAGCAACCCCGCCAGCCCACCCGCCGTCGACGTCCTCGACGAGCGTCCCGGGCTGACCTTTCCACCCGGATTCCTCTGGGGGGCCGCGACGGCGGCGTACCAGATCGAGGGAGCGGCGGCCGTGGACGGCCGTGCCCCGTCGATCTGGGACACCTTCAGCCACACCGAGGGCCGGGTCGTCGCCGGGCACACCGGGGACGTGGCGTGCGACCACTACCACCGCCTCGGCGACGACGTCGCGCTGATGGCCGAGCTGGGCCTGAAGTCGTACCGTTTCTCGGTCTCCTGGTCCCGGGTGCAGCCCACCGGCACCGGTGCGGCCAACCCGGCCGGCCTGGACTTCTACCGGCGACTGGTGGACGAGCTGTTGGCCAACGGCATCGAGCCGTGGCTCACCCTCTACCACTGGGACCTGCCGCAGCCGTTGGAAGACGCCGGCGGCTGGCCGGCGCGGGACACCGCGGCCCGCTTCGCCGACTACACCACACTGATGGCCGACGCGCTCGGTGACCGGGTGCGCTACTGGACCACGCTGAACGAGCCGTGGTGCTCAGCGTTCCTCGGCTACGGCTCCGGCGTGCACGCCCCCGGCCGCACCAACGGAGCGGACGCGGTGCGTGCCGGACACCACCTGATGCTCGGTCACGGCCTGGCCGTGCAGGCAATGCGGGCCGCCCGGCCGGCCGCCGAGGTGGGCGTGACAGTCAACCTCTACCCGGTCGACCCGGCCAGTGACAGTCCCGCCGACGCCGACGCCGCCCGGCGTATCGACGGCTTGGCCAACCGGTTCTTCCTGGATCCGCTGTTGCGCGGGTCGTACCCGGAGGACCTGGTGGCCGACCTCAGCACTGTGACCGACTTCGAGCACGTGCGCGACGGCGACCTGGCGACCATCTCCACACCACTGGACCTGGTCGGGGTCAACTACTACAGCAGGCACGTGGTCGCCGCGCCGGTGGAGGGCGAGGCGGCCGACCCGGCCCCCTCGTGCTGGCCGGGCAGCGAGGACGTCCGGTTCGTCACCCGTGGCGTTCCGGTCACCGACATGGGCTGGGAGATCGACGCCCCGGGTCTCACCGAGACGCTGCGCCGGGTGCACGGTTACACCGACCTGCCCCTGTACGTCACCGAAAACGGCTCCGCGTTCGTCGACTCGGTGGTCGACGGGCAGGTCGACGACGTCGATCGGCTGGCCTACTTCGACGCCCACCTGCGCGCCGCCCACGAGGCGATCGACGCCGGAGTGCCTCTGCGGGGATACTTTGCCTGGTCGCTGATGGATAATTTCGAATGGGCCTGGGGTTACACCAAGCGGTTCGGCATGATCCACGTCGACTACGACAGCCAGGTCCGCACCCCCAAGTCCAGCGCCAAGTGGTACGCCTCGGTGATCCGGCGCAACGGTCTGGCCGCACAATAGGCTCGGGCCAGCCATCAGGACGGCCCCGGCGTCCACCTCTCGCAGGTGGCGCCGGGTCCGCCCGCCGTCGGAGGAGCAGACGATGACAACGCAGCGCACCCGGTCGCTCGGGCGCCCGACCCTCGATGCGGTCGCGGCGCGTGCCGGCGTCGGTCGGGGCACGGTATCCCGCGTGGTCAACGGCTCGCCCCAGGTCAGCCCGGAGGCCCGGGCCGCGGTCCAACAGGCCATCGCAGAGCTGGGGTACGTGCCGAACCGGGCCGCCCGTGCGCTCGTCACCCAGCGGACCGACTCCGTCGCGCTGGTGGTGTCCGAATCCGGCGAGCGGGTCTTCACCGAGCCGTTCTTCGCCGCGATCGTGCGGGGGATCAGCTCCGGGCTGTTGGAGACGCCGATGCAGCTCTGGCTGGCCATGGCCCAGTCGCCGGTGGAGCGGGAGCGGGTCGAGCACCACCTCACCAACCAGCACGTCGACGGCGTGCTGCTGTTGTCGTTGCACGACTCCGACCCGTTGCCGACGCTGCTGGAGGAGCGCGGCCTGCCCGCCGTGCTCGGCGGTCGGCCCGCCCGGATGCTGCAACCCGGCGCCCAACCGGCCTGGTTTGTCGACGTGGACAACGTTGGCGGGGCCCGGCAGGCGGTGGAGTACCTGGCGCGCCAGGGGCGGCGACGCATCGCCACCATCGCCGGCACGCAGGACATGGGCGTCGGCCTGGCCCGGTTGACCGGCTACACCGAGGCGGTCAAGGCCACCGGGGCCGGCGTCAACCCCGACCTGATCGCGTACGGCGACTTCAGTGAGGGCAGCGGCGCGGCCGCCATGCGTCGCCTGCTGGACGCCTGCCCGGACCTGGACGCGGTCTTCGTCGCCTCCGACCTCATGGCGTTCGGTGCGCTGCGTACCCTGCGCGAGGCCGGTCGCCGCGTGCCGCAGGACGTCGCGGTGATCGGCTTCGACGACGCGACGATCGCCCTACGGGCGGAGCCGCCGTTGACCACTGTCTTCCAGCCGGTGGAGGAGATGGGCCGGCAGATGGCACGCCTGCTGGTGGCCCGGATCCGTGGCGAGGAGCTACCCGCCTCGCACATCCTGCTGGACACCCAGCTGGTCCACCGAGCCTCCGCCTGACCCACACCCACCGCGCTCCGGCGCGCGTCCGCGTCACCCCGCGTCCGCTCGCGCTCGCGCAAGCTCGCGCCCGCTCGCGCCCGCGTCACCCCGCGTCCGCGCCCGCGTCACCCCGCGTCCGCGCCCGCGTCACCCCGCGCCCCGACCGCATCGAGGGTCGGGCGCCCGAGCGACCGGGTGC
>NZ_JBEZFJ010000011.1:0-287020 GCF_040649335.1 Micromonospora sp. NPDC048986 | reverse complement strand
GACGACATCCCACGCGTCGAGATTCGGGGCGCACGCCCACGCCCCACGCCCACGCCCACGCCCACGCCCCACGCCCCACGCCCCACGCCCCACGCCCCACGCCCCACGCGCCACGCGCCACGCGCCACGCGCACGCCCGGCAAGATCACGCTCGATCCAGGATGTAGTGGCTTCCACTTCTGGGGAGGCCACTACATCCATGTTCGAGCGCGATCATGGGGATAACGACGCGCGCCGGCGCCGGAGTGGTGGCTGCGGTTATCCACAGGGGCAGCGTGACGCGTGGGAGTTCGGCCAGCCTGAGGCCCATGCCGAAAATTCCTCGTCGGCCGCCGCAGTTACGGGGTCGGGTCTTCCGTGGCTCGACCGCCGTCTCGCGAGGCCTACTGACCCGCAATGAGCTACGCAGCTCGGCGTGGCGACCGCTCTTCCGCGACGTCTACGCCGATGCCCAGATCGCGATCACCCACACCATCAGATGCACCGCCGTCGGACGCTGGCTGGTCCCACCCGGAGCGGCTATCGCGGGGCGCGCTGCCGCCGGCCTGTACGGCTGCGGGAAGCCCAGCGCGAGCGAGCCGGTCGACGTCCTCGTTCCCGCCGCCAGCCGGATCGGCCCGAGCGCCGGCATCCGGGTCCACCACGGGGAGATCGACTCCGGCGACACCGTGGACCGGGCCGGGGTCACGGTGACCAGCCCGGCGCGTACCTGCTGGGACCTGGCCCGTTGGCTTGATGTGATCGAGGCGGTGGTCGTCATCGACGCCATGCTGGCCAACCGGCTGACGACCGTGCCGGCCCTGCGCGAGTACGCGCTGAGCCGGGCCGGTCGACGCGGCTGGCGATCGCTGCTACGCGCGGTCGACCTCGCCGACGCGGGCGCGGAGTCCCCTCAGGAGTCCCGCACCCGGGTCGGGCTGGTGCTCGCCGGCCTGCCGAGGCCGGAGACTCAGTGGGTAGTGGCCGAGCAGGGCCGATTCGTGGCCCGCCTGGATTTGGCGTGGCCGCAGTTCAAGGTCGCGGTGGAGTACGACGGACTCTGGCACGACGACCCCGAGCAGTTCCATCGGGACCGCCAACGCCTCAACCGACTGCTCGGCGGCCACTGGATCGTGCTGCACCTGACCGCCAAGCGCCTCCGGGACGACTTCGATGGGTTCCTCGCCGAGGTCCGGGCCGCTCTACGGGCACGCTCGCGCTCCCCCCGCTGACGATGATCGCGCTCGAACATGGAAGTAGTGGCCTCCCTGGACGGGGAGGCCACTACTTCCTGGATCGAGCACGATCATGAGCCGGCGCACTGGTGCGCACACATCGCGCGGGTGCGCGCCTCCCGCGGGAGCGTGCCCCGCGCGGGTGCGCGCCTCGACCGGGTACGTGCCCCGCGCGGGTACCGCGGGGTGTGTGCCTTCGTCCGGGCGGCGCTGGTGGGGGTGTCAGGCGGCCGGGAGGTACTTGGCCAGGTCGTCGAGGATCTTGTTGGCCGCGCCGACGCCGATGCCGGTCATCCAGACCTCGTCGGAGACGGGGTACGCCTTGCCGGATTTGACCGCGCCGAGGCCCTTCCACAGCGTCCCGCCGGCGACCTTGGTCTGCTCGGCGGCGGCCTTGTCGCCGTACGCGGTCACGAAGATGACGTCACCGTCGACCTCGTTGATCCGCTCGGGGCTGACCAGGTCGAAACGCTTGTCCTCCTTGTTGGCGAGCAGTTGCCGTTCGGGGCGGCCCAGGCCGGTGTCGCCGATGACGATGCCGGAGAACGAGTCCGGGCCGTACACCCGGATGTTGCCGGGCAGGAACCGCACGATGGAGACCTTGCGCGCGGAGGCGTCGCCGAGCGTCGCGCCGAAGTCCTTGGCCCGCTTCTCGTACGTGGCGAGCAGATCCTTGGCCTGCTGCTCGCGGCCGAGCGCCTTGCCGTCGAGGAGGAGGTTGTCCTTCCAGGTGATGCCCACCTTGTCGGTGAACACGGTCGGCGCGATGGCGGCCAGCTCGTCGTAGAACTTCTCCTGGCGGAACTTGCTGCCGAGAATGAGGTCCGGCTTCAGCGCGTTGATCGCCTCCAGGTCGGGCTCGGTGAGCACCCCGACCTCCTTGATGCCGGCGAGCTTGTCCGCGCCGAAGTAGGTGGGCCAGCTCTTCGCCTCACCGGCGGTGGCCGCGCCGACGGGCGTGATGCCCAGCGAGAGCGCCGTGTCGATCTTGTCGGTGTCGAGCACGACGACGCGCTTGGGCTCGGCCGGGACCTTGGTGGTGCCCATGGCGTGGGTGATCTCCCGGGTCTCCCCGGTGGTGGAGCCGGCGACCGGGTCACTCTCACCGCAGGCGGTGAGGCCGGCACCGAGGGCGACGGCCGCGACGAGAGCTGCGACGAGACGACGCATCAGAGTCCTTTCGAGGGGTGCGAGCCGGCGAGCGGGTTGGCCGCGTCGCCGGTGGAGGGTCGGGCGTCCGGCACGGACGCCGTCGACGAGAGGTGGTCACCAGCGACGGCCGGAGCCGGAGCGTTACCAGCCGTGTACGCGGGCACCACCAGCGGTGCGCCGGTCACCGGGCAGGGCACCACCACGCAGGCCAGCCCGAAGACGTCGCGGACCAGGTCGGCGGTGAGGATCTCCCGGGGCGGGCCGGCGGCGACCACTGCGCCGGCGCGCATGGCGACCAGGTGGTCGGCGTAGCGGGCGGCCTGGTTCAGGTCGTGCAGGACGGCGACCACGGTGCGGCCCCGCTCGGAGCGCAGCCGGTGCAGGAGGTCCAGCACCTCCACCTGGTGGGCCAGGTCGAGGAAGGTCGTCGGTTCGTCCAGCAGCAGGGCGTCGGTGTCCTGGGCGAGGGTCATGGCGATCCACACTCGTTGCCGCTGACCGCCGGAGAGGCTGTCCACCGGCCGGTCGGCCAGGTCGGTGACGTCGGCGAGGGCCATCGCCCGGTCCACCGCCGCGCCGTCCTCCGACGACCACTGCCGCCACCACCGCTGGTAGGGCTGTCGGCCGCGCCCGACCAGGTCCGCCACTGTGACGCCCTCGGGCACCAGCGGGCTCTGCGGCAGGACGCCGAGGCGGCGGGCGACCTCCCGGGTCGGCAGGTCGCGGATGGCGGTGCCGTCGAGCAGGACGGTGCCTCGGCGGGGGGTGAGCAGCCGGGCCATCGTGCGCAGCAGGGTGGACTTGCCGCACGCGTTGGGTCCGACGATCACGGTGAACGCGTCGGTGGGCAGGTCGAGGTCGAGCCCGTCGAGCACGGTCCGCTCGTCGTAGCCGGCGACCAGGTCGCGGGTGGAGAGCATCACACGACTCCTTGAGGCGTCACGACGACCGCCGCCGGCCGCGCAGCAGCAGGAAGATCAGGTACGGGCCGCCGATCGCGGCGGTCAGCACACCGGCGGGTAGTTGGGTGGGTGCGAACAGGCGCCGGCCGGCCAGGTCGGCCAGCACCAGCAGGAGAGCGCCGAGCAGCGCCGCGCAGACCAGCGGTGGTCGTTCGGCGCGTACCAGGCGACGGGCCACCTGCGGGGCGACCAGCGCCACGAAGTCGACGGCGCCGACCTGGGCGGTGACCATCGCGGCGACGAGGACGCCGGTGCCGGCGAGGCCGATCCGGCGGGCCACCGGACGCAGCCCGACGCCCCGGGCGGTGTCGTCGTCCAGGGCGGTGCTGTTCAACGCCCAGCCGGCCCAGGCCAGCACCGGCAGCAGCACCAGCAGTGTGCCGGCGATCCAGGCGGCCTCGGTCCAGCCCTTGCCGGCCAGGGTGCCGATCAGCCAGATCTGCGCGCGCAGTCCGTCGATCGGATCGGCGGTGAGCATGACCACCTCGGTGAGCGCCCGGAAGCCGAACGCGACCGCCACTCCGGCGAGCACGAACCGCTGTGCGGCCAGCCCGTGCCGGGCGCCGAGGGCGAACAGCAGCACCGCCGCGAGCAGCCCGCCCACCAGCGCGGTGGGCGCCACCAGCACCGCGGCCATTCCGCTGGTCAGGGCCACTGTCGCGGCCAGGCCGGCGCCCTGGGTGATGCCGATGACGTCCGGGCTGGCGAGGGGGTTACGGGCCACGCTCTGGATCAGCGTGCCGGCCACGCCGAAGGCGGCGCCGGCCACCGCCGCCAGCACGACCCGCGGCAGCCGAAGATCAAAGACCACGAGGTCGTACGGCGTGCCGGCACCGGAGAGGGCGCGCAGCACGTCGGCCGGGGCGACGTACGGGGTGCCCAGCGAGAGGCTGAGCACGACGGCCAGCAGGAGCAGCACTGTCAGCACGGCGGCCACCAGCACCGCGCGTCGGCGGATCAGCAGGCTGACCGGGCCGATCCGCAGCAGCGACCGCCCGGCCAGCCGGGCGCCGTCGGCACCAGGCGAGCCGGCGGGCACGACGGTCGACAAGCCAGCGGGGCCAGCCGAGCCGGGCGGGTCAGCGGGGCCAGCCGGGTCGGCGGGGCTGGGCGGGTCAGCGGGGCCGGAGGAACGGCGGGTGGTGGTCACGCGGTCACCACCCGGGCGCGGCGGACCAGCACTGCCAGCAGTGGCGCGCCGATCAGCGCGGTGACAATCCCGGCCGGGATCTCGCCGGGTGGGGCGACGAGCCGGCCGACGATGTCGGCGGCGAGCAGCAGCGCCGGCCCGAGCAGTGCGGAGACGGCGAGGGTCCAGCGGTGATCCGCGCCGACCAGGGCACGGGCCAGGTGCGGCACGGCCAGCCCGACGAATGCGACAGGGCCGGCGGCGGCCACCGCGGCGCCGGTCAGCAGCACGGCGGCGAGGCCGCCACCGAGGCGGACCAGACCGATCCGGTGGCCGAGGCCCCGGGCCACGTCGTCGCCGAGGGCCAGCGCGTCCAGGCCCCGGGCGACCAGGGCGGCCAGCACCAGTCCGGCGAGGACGAACGGCAGCACCTGCGCGGCGACCGACAGGTCCCGGCCGGCCAGCCCGCCGACCACCCAGAAGCGGTACTCCTCGAAGGTGCGGGCGTCGATGCTGAGGAGCGCGTACACCCCGGAGGCCAGGCTGGCGTCGAGCGCCGCGCCGACCAGCGCGAGAGTCACCGGGCTGGCGCCCTCGCGGGCCCGGGTGGCGATGGCGAAGACCAGCAGCCCGGCGATCAGGGCCCCGGCGATGCCGAACCAGACGTAGCCGGCGAGCGTGCCGACGCCGAAGACGGAGATCGCGAGCACCACACCGAATGACGCGCCCGCGCTGATGCCGAGGATGCGCGGCTCGGCGAGGGGGTTGCGGGTGAGCGCCTGGAACAGCACCCCGGCCACGGCGAGCGCTAGCCCGACGGCGAGGCCGAGCGCGGTCCGGGGCATCCGCAGCTCACGGACGATGGTGCTGGCGTCGCCGCCGTCCGGCGCGACGAGCGCGTGCCAGACCTGGTCGACGCCGAGTTGCCGGCTGCCGAGCGCGAAGCTGGCCAGCACTGTGAGCAGCAGCACCAGCGCGGCCCCGACGGTGACAGCGACTCGCCGACCGGTGCGGGTGCCGGGCCGGTTGCGGGCCGGGGTCGGCCGGGTGGCGAGGGTGGTCACGAATCTCCTGCACGTTCATGCTTAGGTTCGCCTAACCTTAGCCGAGCTGCAGAAAGAGGCCTAACTGGCGTCTGTCGATACCGTCCCGGGCTCCGTTGGTGCGCCTCGCGAGCCACCGTCCCCGGCCGCCGCGGCCCCGCGCGGCAGGACGTTCAGCGGCCGCATCATCTCGTTGTCCTCGTGCTCCAGCAGGTGGCAGTGCCAGGCGTAGCGACCCGGCAGGTCGAAGTGCGCCTTGATCCGGGTCACCTCCCACGGGTACGCGAGCACGGTGTCCATCCACCCCCGCTCGCCCGAGCCCGGCAGCGACCGGCCCGAACGCCCCCGGCCGAGCAGCTCGAACTGGACCTGGTGCAAGTGGACCGGGTGCACGTGCCGGGTGAAGTTGCGCACCTCCCACACCTCGGTGTCGCCGAGGACGGGCTGCTCGGTCACCGGGTCGCTCCAGCGCAACGGCAGACCCCGGCCGCGCTCGTCGAGGACACCCAGCAGCATGATCATCGACCCGCCGGACATCCGCTCGTTGAGCGACAACCGGCGTACCCGCCGGGCCGGGCCGAGGCGCGGGTGTGACGGCAGCCGCAGCTGCTCCGGTGGCACGCTCAAATCCGCGCCGGTCGCGTCGGTGACCACGAAGCGCAGCACCTGCCCGCTGGTGTGCGGGTCGGCGGGGTCGAAGTCCACCCCGGGCCGACCGCCTGCGTACATCCCGTCCGGCCCCTCGTTGACCAGGTACAGCTCGGTACCGACCGGAACGTCGGTGAAGTCGACGATCGCGTCGACCCGCTGGGCCGGGCCGAGGGTCACCCGCTCGTGCGGCACCGGCTCGGGCAGGAGACCGCCGTCGCTGCCGATCTGCCAGACCGGCAGCACCGGCCGGGCCGGCCGTGCCGTGGCGTGGGCGGCCACGCTGAGCAGCAGGAATCGGCTGTTGCAGGCGTTGAGCAGCCGGAACCGGTAGCGTCGACGCTGGACGGTCAACGAGGGCCAGGTGCGGCCGTTGACCACGATCGTGGAGCCGGAGAACCCGGGCACCCAGGTCGGTGGCCCGTCACCGCCGCCGGAGTACCTCGTCGGATAGCGCAGTTCACCGTCGGCGGTGAAGCTGCGGTCCTGGATCATCAGCGGAATGTCGTGGTACGAGGCGTTCGGCGCATCGTCGCGGGTCGGCGCCGGGCCGGGCAGCACTCCCTCCGGCGGTTCGTCCCCACCACCGAGCAGGTAGAACCCTGCCGGCCCGGCGTAGACGTTCTCCCGGGTGAGCCCGAGCACGTGGTCGTGGTACCAGAGGGTGCACGGCCGCTGGTCGTTCGCGTACTCGAAGGTGGCCGAGCCCGGCGCCCAGCGCAGGCCGGACCGCTCGGCGAAGCGGGACCGGAACTCCCGGTACGCGCTGCCGGAAACGGCGAAGTCGGGCGGCAGGTCCCGGGCAGCCGGCAGGTACCACGCCTCGGAGTGTCCGTCGCTCTCCTGCGTGCTGTGCGCACCGTGCAGGTGCACCACCTGGGGCACCGGGCCGCGATAGCCCTGCGGGCTGCCGTCCCACTGCCCGTGGTGGTCCCGACGCTCGATGCCACCGGCCGGGTTGGCCCAGTGCACTGTGGGGTCCACCGGCAGCAGGTGCGGCAGGTAGTCGCCCCGCTCGTCGACGAGCTGGTTGACCCAGGTCACCCGTACCGGGCGGCCCACCCGCGCCATGACGGTGGGCGCCGGGTAGCCGAAGCTGCCCGGATGCGCCGTGGAGCCGTAACCCCACACCGTGGTGCGCGGCCACGACGGCGGCAGGATCTGCTGGCGGAACTGTCGCACCGCGATCTCGTACGTGTCGCGCTCGGGATCGGTAGCCACCGTCGGCATGGCCGTGGGGATCCGCAGCGGCGTGACGTACTTCGGGATGTCCCGGGCGTCCAGCGGCGCGGCCGCGGCGAGCGCCCGGCCCGAGGCCGCCCAGCCCGCCGGGATCAGCGCCGCCGCGCCGCCGGTGGCGCCGGCCGCGAGCAGCCCACGTCTGGTGACCATGCCGCACCTCCCAATCGCTCCGCACCTCGATATGAGAATGAGATTCGCGGACGACCACAGGACGGACAGATGACGGATGACACCCAGAAGGGGGACATTCCCCTCATAAGGTGGAGACATGCGATTCGACCAGCACACGGTCGTCCTGCTGAGCCGGCCGTCGGACCCGCCGGAGCTGCCGCAGGACGCGATCGACCGGTTGCGGGACGCGCACCTGGCCCACCAGGCGGGCCTCGTGCAGCAGGGGCTGGTGCTCGCGGCCGGACCGTTCCTGCACCCCGACGACGAGCAGCTACGCGGTTTCGTGGTGCTGTCCATCGCCCCGGACGAGGCACGCGGGCTGTTCGCCAACGACCCCGCCGTGCGGGCCGGTCACCTTGTCGCGCGGGTCACGTCGTGGCTGCTTCCGGAGGGCACCCTGCGGTTCGAGAGCGTGCCGGTGCCGCAGTCGATGCTGGAGGCGGCCTCCGGGGACTGACCGGTCAGCCGGCCGAGCCGCTGCCGGCCTCCGCCGACAACTCACCGAGCGGGACCACCCGCAGGGCGTCCATCGGGCCGACGATCACCCGCAGTTGCGGGAAGTAGTCCCGCAGCACCTGCCGGCACCGGTCACAGGGCGCGACGACCTCGCGGCCACGGTCGGCGACCGTGACGATCGTCTCCAGCGCGGTGACGCCCTGCGTGGCGGCCGTGCCGATCACGACAAGTTCGGCGCAGGCACCCCCGGTGGCGTGCTGGACGTTCACGCCGGTGAAGACCCGCCCGTCCGTAGTCCGGGCCGCCGACGCGACAGTGTGGTGCTGGCTGCGGCAGCGCAGTTTGGAGACCGCCGTGGCGGCCTGCACCAACGCGCGGTCGGTGTCGCGCATCTCCATCCGGCTCCCCCAGCGCTCGACGTCGGCCGCCAACTCTAGGGCCCGGTCGTGGCTGTCGAGGGACCGGAGGTGGCCGTCGGAGAGCCGGCCGCTCGGTAACCCAGGGGCGGTGCGCCGCCGGGCTGCCTATCCTTGGGCACGACATGCAGAATCCAACCGCCCCAGTCGCGTCCGACCCCGTTCGCGAGCTGCACAGCCGCCTCACACCTCTGATGTTCCGCGACCAGCGCCGGCTCCAGCGGCGACTGGACGGTGTCCGCAGGCTGCGCGACCCGCAGCGTCGGGAGGCGGCGCTGACCGAGATCACCGCCGACCTGGTCCGGGCCGAGCAGCGGCTCGCCGCCCGGCAGGCGGCGGTGCCCGTGATCACGTACCCGGTGGGTCTGCCGGTCAGTGAGCGCAAGGACGACATCGCCGATGCCATCCGCGATCACCAGGTGGTGATCGTGGCGGGCGAGACCGGCTCCGGCAAGACCACCCAGATCCCCAAGATCTGTCTGGAGTTGGGGCGCGGGGTGCACGGCCTGATCGGGCACACCCAGCCCCGGCGGTTGGCCGCCCGCACGGTGGCCGACCGGATCGCCGACGAGTTGGGCACCGAGTTGGGCGACGTGGTCGGCTACAAGGTGCGCTTCACCGACCAGGTCAGCGAGCGCAGCCTGGTGAAGCTGATGACCGACGGCATCCTGCTGGCCGAGTTGCAGACCGACCGGATGCTGCGCCAGTACGACACGCTGATCATCGACGAGGCGCACGAGCGCAGCCTCAACATCGACTTCATCCTCGGGTACCTGCGGGAGCTGTTGCCCCGACGACCCGACCTCAAGGTGATCATCACCTCGGCGACCATCGAGACCGACCGGTTCGCCAGGCACTTCGCCGGGCCACCCACCGCCGACGAGCCCGAGGGCGTGCCAGCGCCGGTGGTCGAGGTCTCCGGGCGCACCTACCCGGTGGAGGTGCGCTACCGGCCCCTCGTCGAGCTCGCCGAGGGCGAGGAGGACAGCGACGGCGACGAGGAGACCGTCCGCGACCAGATCCAGGCCATCGGCGACGCCGTCGAGGAGCTGGCGGCCGAGGGCCCTGGCGACATCCTGGTCTTCCTCAGCGGTGAACGGGAGATCCGCGACACCGCCGACGCGCTGGGCAAGCTGGTGCAGAAGAAGCGAACGCTACTCGGCACCGAGATCCTGCCCCTGTACGCGCGGCTCTCCTCCGCCGAGCAGCATCGGGTCTTCGCCGCGCACTCCTCACGCCGGGTGGTGCTCGCCACCAACGTCGCGGAGACCTCGCTGACAGTGCCCGGCATCAAGTACGTGGTGGACCCGGGCACCGCCCGCATCTCCCGGTACTCCAGCCGGCTGAAGGTGCAGCGGCTGCCCATCGAGCCGATCTCCCAGGCGTCGGCCAACCAGCGCAAGGGCCGGTGCGGCCGCACCTCGGACGGCATCTGCATCCGCCTCTACGACGAGCAGGACTTCGGATCCCGCCCCGAGTTCACCGACCCGGAGATCCTGCGCACCAACCTGGCGTCGGTCATCCTCCAGATGACAGCGATCGGGCTCGGCGACCTCGCCGCGTTCCCGTTCATCGACCCACCGGACAAGCGCAACATCACCGACGGCGTCAACCTGCTGCACGAGCTGGGCGCGTTGGACCCGACCGAGGCCGACCCGGCGAAGCGGCTCACCGCGCTCGGCCGGCGGCTGGCCCAGCTGCCTGTCGACCCGCGGCTGGCCCGGATGGTGGTCGAGGGCGAACGCAACGGCTGCGCCACCGAGGTGCTGGTGATCGCCGCCGCGCTCTCCATCCAGGACCCGCGGGAGCGACCGGCGGAGAAGCAGGCCCAGGCCGACCAGGCGCACGCCCGGTTCGCCGACAAGGAGTCGGACTTTGTCGCCTACCTCAACCTGTGGCGCTATCTGCGCGAGCAGCAGCGGGAACTCTCCTCCAGCGCGTTCCGCCGGATGTGCAAGGCGGAGTACCTCAACTACCTGCGGATCCGCGAGTGGCAGGACATCGTCAGCCAGCTGCGCCAGGTGCTGCGTACCCCCTCCGACGGCGACCGGCGTGGTGGGCGGCCGGCCCGCGACACCTCGGACGACGCGGACGCCGGCCGGGGCCGCCGTGGCGGCGCGGACCTGCCGGAGGAGATCGACACCCCGAAGGTGCACCAGTCGCTGCTGCCCGGCCTGCTGTCGCACATCGGCCTGAAAGACGCCCAGAAGCACGAGTACCTGGGGGCGCGGGGCGCGAAGTTCGCGCTCTTCCCCGGGTCGGCGTTGTTCAAGAAGCCGCCGCGCTGGGTGATGGCCGCTGAGCTGGTGGAGACCTCCCGGCTGTGGGGTCGGATCGCCGGCCGGGTCGAGCCGGAGTGGGTCGAGCCGCTGGCGCAGCACCTGGTCAAACGCAGCTACAGCGAGCCGCACTGGGAGAAGAAGCAGGCCGCGGTGATGGCCTACGAGAAGGTCACCCTGTACGGCGTCCCGTTGGTCGCCTCCCGCAAGGTCACCTTCGGGCGGATCGACCCGACGCTGAGCCGGGAGCTGTTCATCAGGCACGCCCTCGTCGAGGGTGACTGGCAGACCCACCACCAGTTCTGGGCGGACAACAAACGACTGCTCAGCGAGATCGAGGAGCTGGAGAGCCGGGCCCGACGCCGGGACATCCTGGTCGACGACGAGACCATCTTCGGTTTCTACGACCAGCGGATCCCGGCCGACGTGTCCTCCGGCCGGCACTTCGACAGCTGGTGGAAGAAGACCCGCCGCGAGCAACCCGACCTGCTCACCTTCACCCGCGACCTGCTGATCAACGACGGCCGACCGGGGGTGGACGAGGACGACTACCCGGACGAGTGGCAGGCCGACGGGGTGAGCCTGCCGCTGACCTACCGGTTCGAGCCGGGCACGCCCGACGACGGCGTCACAGTGGACATTCCGCTGCCGTTGCTCAACCAGGTGCCGGCGGAGACCTTCGACTGGCAGGTGCCGGGGCTGCGCGAGGAGACGGTGATCGCGCTGATCCGCTCGCTACCGAAGGCGATCCGCCGCAACTTCGTTCCGGTGCCGGACTACGCCCGGGCCGCCCTGGCGGCGATCACCCCCGGCGAGGAGTCGCTGCTGGACGCGCTCACCCGCCAGCTGCGCCGGATGACCGGTGTGACAGTGCCCCGCGACGCCTGGGAGCCGGGCAGGCTCCCGGCGCACCTGCGGGTGACCTTCCGGATCCTCGGCGACGACGAGAAGCCGGTCGCCGAGGGCAAGGACCTGCCGGCCCTGCAACGCCAACTCCGCCAGGAGGTACGCCAGGTGGTGGCGGCCGCTGCACCGGAGATCGCCCGCACCGGGTTGCGCGAGTGGAGCATCGGCACGCTGCCCCGGACCATCGAGCAGGTCCGCGCCGGTTACGCGGTCACCGCGTACCCGGCGCTGGTCGACGAGGGCGCCACGGTCGGGGTGAAGGTGTTCGACTCCCCCGCCGAGGCGCAGGCGGCGCACTGGGCCGGCACCCGCCGGCTGCTGCGGCTCACAGTGCCGTCCCCGGCGCGGTTCCTGCAGGGGCGGCTGGACAACGAGGCGAAGCTGGCGTTGAGTCGCAACCCGCACGGCGGCGTGCAGGAGCTGATCGAGGACGCGGCGGGCGCCGCCATCGACCGGCTGATCGGTGTGGCGGGCGGGCCGGCGTGGGACGCCGACGGCTTCGCGGCTCTGCGCGAGAAGGTCCGCGCCGACCTGGTCGACACCGTCGTCGAGGTGATGGAGCGGGTCCGCAAGGTCCTCGCCGCCGCGTACGCCGTCGAGCAGCGGCTCGGTGCGACCCGTAACCTCGCCGTGGTGGCGGCGCTGGCCGACATCCGCAACCAGCTCGCCGGGCTGGTGCACGCCGGTTTCATCACCGAGACCGGGTACGCGCGCCTGCCCGACCTGCTGCGCTACCTCACCGCCATCGAGCGTCGGCTGGAGCGGCTGGGCGGCAACCCGCAGCGGGACCGCCAGCAGCAGGACCGGATCGCCGTGGTGCAGAAGGAGTACGCCGACCTGCTCGCCAACCTGTCGCCGGCCCGTCGCCAGGAGTCGGCCGTCCGGCAGATCCGCTGGATGATCGAGGAGCTACGGGTGAACGTGTTCGCCCAGGCGCTGGGCACCCCGTACCCCGTCTCCGAGCAGCGGATCTACCGGGCGATGGACGACGCCGAGGGCCGCTGAGCCGACGGACGGGCCGCTGCCGGCCTCTTCGCGGCGGCGGCCCGTGGCGGGTCAGGTCAGTGGCTCGACGCCCGGGGGCAGTTCGCCGAGGTCGATCGCCGACTGGATGTAGTCGAGCAGGATGCGTCGAAGCTCCCGACCGGCGTGGGTGGGTACGACGTCGCGCCGACGGGCCACCGCTATGGTCCGCCGCACCCCGGGCGGGGCGAGGGGGGTGATCCGCACGCCCGGCCGGCGGGCCAGCACGATGCCGGGCACGAGAGCGATGCCGAGCCCCGCCTCGACGAAGCTGAGCACCGCGTCCATCTCGCCGCCGTCCACTGCGAAGGTGGGTTCGAAGCCCGCCTCCCGACACGCCTGGATGGTCGCGTCGCGCAGGTCGTACCCCTCCCGGAACATCACCATCGGCTGGTCCCGCAGGTCGGTGATGCGCAGCTCCCCTGTCGTCGACGCGGTCGCCACCTCCCCCACCGAGGCCACCACCAGGCTCTCCCGCAGGATCGGGTCGACCCGCAGCCCCGGGTCGGCCCCCTGCGCCGGCATGATGATCAGGGCCAGGTCGAGGTCGCCGCGGAGCAGGTCGCGGACCAGGTCCTGGGAGCCGCCCTCCTCGACGCGCAGGTCGATGGTGGGGTGCGCGTCGCGGAAGCGGCGCAGCACCGGCGGGGCGAGCGAGGTGGCCAGACTGGGGGTGGCCCCGAGGCGGACGCGGCCCCGGCGCAGCCCGACCAGTTCCTGGACCTCCCGGGTCGCTGTCTCCACGTCGGCGAGGATCCGGGTGGCCAGCGGCAGCAGCACCTCACCCGCCGCGGTGAGCGCGATGTTGCCCCTTAGCCGTTCGAACAGTGGGGCTCCGAGGTCGGCCTCCAGAGCGTGAATTTGCTTACTGAGAGAAGGCTGAGTGATGCCCACCAGGTCGGCGGCTTGGGTGAAATGTCGTACTTCGGCCACCGCGACGAAGTACCGGAGCTGATGGAGCTGCATCTAAATAGCTTACGGCTATCAACACTGCGAGTTTGATGCATTGGACGACTGATCGAAGTGCTCCTAGCGTCGGTCCTGTGGTAATCACGAAGACTCGGTCGCCCATCCGCTCGAACGTCGGCCTCAAGGCCGTCATGGCGGTGACGGGCATCCTGCTGGCGCTGTTCCTCATCGCCCACATGCTCGGCAACCTCAAGGTGTTCACGGGGGAGACCTCGTTCGACCACTACGCGCACTGGCTGCGCGACATCGGTAAGCCACTGCTGCCCGGCGTCTGGTTCCTCTGGATCCTGCGCACCGTGCTGGTGGTGGCTGTCGTCGCCCACATCGTGGCCGCCACGGTGCTGGCCCGGCGGGCCCGCGCCGCCCGGCCGGTCAAGTACGCCCACCGCAAGAAGGTCAACGGCAGCTACGCGGCCCGCACGATGCGCTGGGGTGGCGTGATCATCCTGCTCTTCGTGATCTACCACCTGCTGGACCTGACCACGGGGACGCTGAACCCGGTCGGCAACGAGAGCAAGCCGTACGGCAACGTCGTCGCCGACTTCGCCCCGGAGCGCTGGTACGTCACGCTCTTCTACACCCTCGCCATCCTCGCGGTGGGCTTCCACCTGCGCCACGGCGCGTTCAGCGCGTTCCGCAGCCTCGGCCAGCAGACGCCGCGCGGCGAGCGCAGGGCGCGTACCGCGGCTCTGATCTTCGCCGTGCTGCTCTGCGCCGGGTACCTGGTGGTCCCGTTCGCCGTACTCACCGGATTGGTGTCCTGACATGGAACTCTTCACCGAGGGCGACCCGCTCGCCGACACCAAGGCTCCCGCCGGCCCGGTCGAGAAGCGTTGGGAGACCCGGCGCTTCGAGGCCAAACTGGTGAACCCGGCCAATCGCCGCAAGATGACGGTGATCGTGGTCGGCACCGGTCTGGCCGGCGGCTCGGCCGCCGCGACCCTGGCCGAGCAGGGCTACCACGTCAAGTCCTACTGCTACCAGGACAGCCCACGCCGGGCGCACTCCATCGCGGCACAGGGCGGCATCAACGCGGCGAAGAACTACCGCAACGACGGCGACTCCGTGCACCGGCTCTTCTACGACACCGTCAAGGGCGGCGACTTCCGCTCCCGGGAGTCGAACGTGCACCGGCTCGCCGAGGTCTCTGTCAACATCATCGACCAGTGCGTCGCCCAGGGGGTGCCGTTCGCCCGCGAGTACGGCGGCCTGCTGGACACCCGTTCCTTCGGTGGCGCCCAGGTGCAGCGCACCTTCTACGCCCGGGGCCAGACGGGCCAGCAGTTGCTGCTCGGCGCGTACCAGGCCCTGGAGCGGCAGATCGGCCTGGGCAACGTCGAGATGAACGCCCGGCACGAGATGCTGGAGCTGGTCCTGGTGGACGGCAAGGCCCGTGGCATCGTGGTCCGGGACCTGGTCACCGGCGAGATCAGCACCGAGATGGCCGACGCCGTGGTGCTCGCCTCCGGCGGCTACGGCAACGTCTTCTACCTCTCCACCAACGCCAAGGGCTGCAACGTCACCGCCACCTGGCGCGCGCACCGCAAGGGCGCGTACTTCGCCAACCCGTGCTACACGCAGATCCACCCGACCTGCATCCCGGTCTCCGGCGACCACCAGTCGAAGCTGACCCTGATGAGCGAGTCGCTGCGCAACGACGGCCGGGTCTGGGTGCCGAAGACCAAGGGTGACGACCGCAGCCCGAAGGACATTCCGGAGGACGAGCGGGACTACTACCTGGAGCGGATCTACCCCTCCTTCGGCAACCTGGTCCCCCGCGACATCGCCTCCCGCGCCGCGAAGAACGTGTGCGACGAGGGTCGGGGCGTCGGGCCGACCAAGCTCGGCGTCTACCTCGACTTCGCCGACGCGATCGGCCGGCTGGGCCGCAAGGCCATCGAGGCCAAGTACGGCAACCTCTTCGAGATGTACGAGCGGATCACCGGCGAGGACCCGTACGAGGTGCCGATGCGCATCTACCCCGCCGTGCACTACACGATGGGCGGCCTGTGGGTCGACTACGACCTCCAGTCGAACATCCCCGGCCTGTTCGTGATCGGCGAGGCGAACTTCTCCGACCACGGCGCGAACCGGCTCGGCGCCTCGGCGCTGATGCAGGGCCTCGCCGACGGCTACTTCGTGCTGCCCACCACCATCGCCAACTACCTGGCCTCCGGTCCGCTGGAGAAGGTCGACGCCAGCCACCCGGCGGCCGTCGAGGCGCGCACCGACGTCGAGGACCGCGTCCAGCGGCTGCTCGCTGTCAACGGCGACCGGACCGTGGACTCGTTCCACCGGGAACTGGGCCAGATCATGTGGGAACACTGCGGCATGGAGCGCAGCGAGGCCGGGCTGCGCAAGGCGATCGACGAGATCCGTGCCCTGCGCGAGCAGTTCTGGCAGCGGGTCAAGGTGTCCGGCACCGGCGAGGAACTCAACCAGTCGCTGGAGAAGGCCGGCCGGGTGGCCGACTTCTTCGAGCTGGCCGAGCTGATGTGCATCGACGCCCTGCACCGCGAGGAGTCCTGCGGCGGCCACTTCCGGGCCGAGCACCAGACCCCCGACGGTGAGGCGCAGCGCGACGACGACCGGTTCGCGTACGTGGCGGCCTGGGAGTTCACCGCCGATGGCGAGCCCTCGGTGCTGCACAAGGAAGACCTGAAGTTCGAATACGTCCACCCCACGCAGCGGAGCTACAAGTGAACCTGACCCTGCGCATCTGGCGCCAGAAGGGCCCTGAGGACAAGGGTCGGATGGTGACCTATCCGGTCGACGACGTGTCCCCGGACATGTCGTTCCTGGAGATGCTCGACGTGCTCAACGAGCGGCTGATCCTCGCTGGCGAGGACCCGGTGGCGTTCGACCACGACTGCCGCGAGGGCATCTGCGGCATGTGCGGCCTGATGATCAACGGCGACGCGCACGGGCCGCAGCGCGGCACCACCGCCTGCCAACTGCACATGCGGCAGTTCACCGACGGCGAGACCATCGACATCGAGCCGTGGCGGGCCAGCGCCTTCCCGGTGGTCAAGGACCTGGTCGTCAACCGGAGCGCCTTCGACAGGATCATCGCGGCTGGCGGCTACGTCACCGCGCCGACCGGCAGCGCCCCGGAAGCCCACTCCACCCCGGTGGCCAAGGCCAACGCCGACGCCGCCTTCGAGTCGGCGGCCTGCATCGGCTGCGGCGCCTGCGTGGCAGCCTGCCCGAACGGCTCCGGCATGCTCTTCACCGCCGCCAAGCTCACCCAGCTCTCGCTGCTGCCGCAGGGCCAGCCCGAGCGCTACACCCGGGTGATCGGCATGGTCGACGCGCACGACGAGGCCGGCTTCGGCGGCTGCACCAACGCCGGCGAATGCACCCCGGCCTGCCCGAAGGGCATCCCGCTGAACACCATCGGCCGGCTCAACCGCGACTACCTCGCGGCCACCGCCAAGGGAGCCAACAACACCCCCGGTTCCTGAGGTTCACCGCAGCACGCCAGACCGCCGTACCCCGCGCTCTCCTGGGGGTACGGCGGTCTGGCGTTTGGGCAGTCTTTGGTCTTTGGTCCTTGGTGCGGTCGGGGCCTGTCCGCGGGTTGCGCTCCCGCTGCGAGTTCCAGGAAGTCGGCCTGTCGCCGGGCCTCGGATACCGCGGCTTCAAGGAACGCGAGTGGATCAACTCGATGTCCGCCGAAAGTGCCCCACACCGCTCCCCCACGGGCCGGAGACAGGCCAGGGCCGGGTGGCCGGTTCAAGTGCCCGCGCCCGGGTAGCAGTCTTCGCAGACGGCAGTGAGAAGGGATGAGGGACATGAAGGCGCTCACCTGGCAGGGCAAGCGAGACGTACGGGTCGAGGAGGTCCCGGACCCTCGGATCGAGGAACCGACCGATGCGATCGTGAAGATCACCTCCACCGCGATCTGCGGTTCCGACCTGCACCTGTACGAGGTGCTCGGGCCGTTTTTGAAGCCCGGCGACATCCTGGGCCACGAGCCGATGGGCATCGTCGAGGAGGTCGGGTCGGAGGTGACCGGGCTCAAGCCGGGCGATCGGGTGGTGGTGCCGTTCAACATCGCCTGCGGCAGTTGCTGGATGTGTTCACGCCAGCTCTACGCGCAGTGCGAGACCACCCAGGTCACCAGCGAGGGCAAGGGCGCGTCCCTGTTCGGCTACACCTCGCTCTACGGTTCGGTGCCGGGCGGGCAGGCCGAGTACCTGCGCGTCCCGCAGGCCCACTTCGGGCCGATCAAGATCCCGCAGACCGGCGCGGACGAGCGCTACCTCTACCTGTCCGACATCCTGCCCACCGCCTGGCAGGCGGTGAAGTACGCGGACACCCCGCAGGGCGGCACCCTGGCCGTCTTCGGCCTGGGCCCGGTCGGGCAGTTCTGCGCGCGGATCGGCCGCCACCTCGGCGCGGGCCGGGTGATCGGGCTGGACCTGGTGCCCGAGCGGCTGGAGCTGGCCCGCCGGCACGGCATCGAGGTGCTCGACGTCAGCCAACTGTCCGACGTGCCGGGCGCGTTGATCGATTTGGTCGACGGTCGCGGCCCGGACGCCGTGATCGACGCGGTCGGGATGGAGGCGCACGGTTCGCCGGTCGGCAAGTTCGCCCACGCCGCCGTCGGGCTGCTGCCGGACAAGCTGGCCCAGACGGTGACCGACCGGGCCGCCATGGACCGGCTGTCAGTCCTGCACGCCGCGGTCAAGGGGGTTCGTCGCGGGGGCACCGTGTCGGTCTCCGGGGTGTACGGCGGCGAGGCGGACCCGATGCCGCTGATGGAGATGTTCGACCGCGGCATCCAGCTGCGGATGGGGCAGTGTCACGTGCGCCGGTGGACCGACGAGATCATGCCGCTGCTCTCCGGCGACGACGACCCACTGGGCGTGGAGGACCTGCGTACCCACCGGTTGCCGCTGGCCCGGGCGCCGCAGGCGTACGAGATGTTCCAGAAGAAGGAGGACGGCTGCATCAAGGTCGTGCTCGAACCATGAGTGCGAGGAGCGAGCCGGGGTTGCGAGCCCCGCAGTCACGAACGCAGCCGGTGCCGTGAGCCGGGTGGTCGTGATCATTGGCGCGAGCAGCGGGATCGGCCGGGCGACGGCCCGGGCGTTCGCCGAGCGCGGCGACCGCCTGGTCCTCGCCGCTCGCGCCACCACGACCCTGGCCGAGGTACGCGCGGAGTGCGCCGACGTCGACGTGCTGACAGTGCCGACCGACGTGACCGAGCCGGGCGCGCTCGACGCGCTCGCGGGCGCCGCGATCGACCGCTTCGGCCGCGTCGACGTGTGGGTGCACACGGCGGCGGTGATGGCCTACGGTCGCTTCGACGAACTGCCGGAACGGGTCTTCGACCAGGTGGTACGGACCGATCTGCTCGGCGCCGCCGGTTCGGTGCGGGTGGCGCTGCGACACTTTCGGGCCACCGGGGCGGGCACGCTTATCCTCACCGGTTCGGTGCTCGGGCACATCACCGCGCCCTACATGAGCGCGTACGTGGCGAGCAAGTGGGGGTTGCAGGGGCTGGCCCGAACTGTGCAGCAGGAGTTGCGCGACAGCCCGCAGATCCGGCTGTGTCTGGTCAACCCGGGCAGCGTGGACACACCCGTGTACCAGCAGGCGGCCAACTATCTGGGCCGGATCGGCCGACCTCCGCCACCGGTCGCCGGCCCGCAGCGGGTGGCGAGGGCCATCGTGGACTGCGCGGACCGGCCCCGCCGGGAGGTGTCGGTGGGCCGGCTCAACGTGGTGCTGCGGGCCGGCTTCACCGTCCTGCCGAGTGTCTACGACGTCCTCGTCGGGCCGTTGATGCGGGCCGCCGGCCTGAGTGGACGGTCGGTCGCCGCGCATGACGGCTCGGTCTTCGCTCCGAACCCGGCCGGCGAGGCGGTCCGCGGCGGCCACCTGCCCGACCTGCGGCAACTCGTGTCCGGGCCAGCGGGTGCGGTGGGCAACGCGCTGCGCCGACGGTTCGGTTGACCTGTTCGGGACTGTTCGGCACAGATTCGGGGGCATCGTGCATCGATCAACTCGCCTAGGGTGGTGGGCCAGCAAGCGCTATGGCACACCACGATCGGGGAGACGATTGACAATGCGACTGAACCGCAGAACCGCGCTCGGGCTGGGCACTGTGGCCACCGCCGGCACGGTGCTGGGCGCCGCCACCCCGGCGAGTGCCGCCGAGAGCACCGAGGCGTCGCCGACCACCCCCGCACGGGCCGCCCGTCGGGTCTCCTCCATCTTCACCAAGCACAGCGCCGAGGCCGGCGGCAACTGGCAGGCGTACGTCAGCGTCGCCGACCCGGCCGGCGCGCCGGTGGTAGCGGTGGAGGCTGACGCGGACCGGCGGATCGAGGCGTACAGCGTCAACAAGATCGCCGTCGCCACGGCGGTGCTCGACAAGGTCGACCGAGGGCTGCTCACCCTGGACCAGCAGGTCGAGGTGAGCGCCGCGATCGTCGTACCGGGCGGTGACGGCATCTTCAGCCTGGACGGCGCGTACCCGAGTCTGGTGACCATCGGGCATGTGCTGGCCAACCTGCTGACCGTCTCGGACGACACGGCGGTGCGGCTGTGCGGGCTGGTCGCCCCGGCGGCCGAGATCAACTCCATCCTGGTCGCCAAGGGCTTCCCGAACACCCAGGTCCAGCCGGTGGCCAACCCGAACCGGTTCTTCCTCGGCACCAGCACCCCCCGGGAAACGCACGACCTGCTGCGCGCCCTGGTCGCCGGCACGCTGCTCTCCCCCGCCTCGACGACGTACCTGTTGGGCATCCTGCGCTCCCCGGTGGCGTTCACCGACGGCATCCGGCGCACCATGTCCTCCGACGAGCGGGCCCGGATCGCCACCAAGGCCGGCTGGTTCGCCGACGCCCGGCACGAGGCCGGTGTGATCTTCGACCGCTCCGGCGCGGCGGTGCTCACCTACGCCCTCTTCGCCGACGGGCAGGCCGACCCGGAGGACTTCGGCGCGACCCACCCGGCAGTGCAGGCCCGGGCCGCCATGGGCCCGAAGTTCCTGGCCGCTGTGGACCGGATCGCGGGCGTCGGCAGGACGTTCCGGATCACCGCCCGACGCCCCAGCAACGGCGGCTGAGACACATCGTCAGCTCGTCCCGGGTCGGTCGCCGCTGCCGGCGACCGACCCGGCGTGGCGACCACCGAGGCACGGGTCGGTCCGGGTGACTACCGTGTAGGGCGGACACGTCGGAGGGACGGCAATGGCACGAGCGCAGAACACGGACGTCGAACGGTCGCTCGGGCGGCGGATGCGGGGCGCCGCCGGCCTGGCAGCGCTGGCCGGCCTGGCCTGGGTCGCCCGGGATGTGCCGGCAGCGCTGGGTGGCCGGCTCAGCGGTGCGCGGGCCGAGCGGGCGGCCCGCTCGCCGCAGTTCCGCGAGGGCACCTTCCACAACCGGGCCGGCACCCGCACGATGATCGCCGAGCCGGGGCGCAACCTGATCCGCGAGCTGATCTTCGGCAAGCAGAAGCGGCGTCCGACGGTAGCCGTGCCACTGCTGCGCCCCAGCGTCGGCGGGCCGACGGCCGCCGACACCGCCGACGAGCTCAACATCGTCTGGTACGGCCACGCCTCGACCCTGATCGAGATCGAGGGCCGCCGGGTGCTGCTCGACCCGGTGTGGAGCGAGCGGTGCTCCCCCTCGGGCCTGGTCGGCCCGCGCCGGCTGCATGAACCACCGGTCGGCATCGACGAGCTGCCCCCGCTGGACGCCATCCTGATCTCGCACGACCACTACGACCACCTCGACATGGCCACTGTGCGGGCGCTGCTCGCCGGGCAGTCAGCGCCGTTCCTGGTGCCGCTCGGCGTGGGCGCGCACCTGGACCGCTGGGGCGTCCCCGCCGAACGGATCGTCGAGCTGGACTGGTCCGAGTCGCACCGGGTCGCCGGCCTGGAGATCACCGCCACCGCCGCCCAGCACTTCTCCGGACGCGGGCTGCGCCGTGACGGCACGCTCTGGAGCTCGTGGGTGGTGGCCGGGGCCCGCCGCAAGGTCTTCTACACCGGCGACTCCGGCTACTTCGACGGGTACGCCGAGATCGGCGCCGAGCACGGGCCCTTCGACGTGACGCTGATGCAGATCGGCGCGTACGACCGGGCCTGGCCGACGATCCACATGTTCCCCGAGGAGGCGGTCGACGCCCACCTCGACCTGCGCGGCGGGCTGTTCGTGCCGGTGCACTGGGCGACGTTCAACCTGGCCCTGCACGACTGGTCCGAGCCGGTCGACCGGCTGTGGGCCGAGGCGAAGGCCCGCGACGTGCGGCTCGCCGTGCCCCGGCCGGGCGAGCGGGTGGTGGTCGACGAGCCGCCCGCCGTCGACGGCTGGTGGCAGGCCGTGGCCTGACTCAGGCCGAGCAGGCCGTCGCCCGACGTCGGGCCGACGCGGCCTGGCGTCGGGTCAGAGCACGAACGCGTCGGTCCAGAGCGCGCCGGACCGGCCGGAGAGCGCGTCCAGCATGGCCACCGCCTGCCCGTCGGTGAGCTGCGCGACGAAGTCCACGATGGCTCGGCCCCGGGCACGCCCAATCCGGTCCGGCGTACGCGGGTGCAGCTCCGCCTCGGCCAACTCGACCAGGTCGTGCAGCCGCCGGGGCAGCCGGGACTCCTCCTCCGGATCGAGCAGCCACTCCCAGAGCGCCTCGACCAGGGTGCCCAGCAGCCGGGCCTGGCCGCGCTGGTGCAGGGCGAGGTCGGGGCGGGCCAGCACGAACCGGTGGTGGACGAACTTGAGCACCTGCACCTCGTGCCACTGGGCGCAGCCCAGCAGCACGTGCCCGGAGCGCACCGACGGCTGTTCGGTGACAGTGATCGCCTCGACGAAGCGGGTGGACCAGCGGGCGGAGAACCGGGCCACGTACTGCTCGGCCTCGATCGAGCCGTCGAACGGCATCGCGAGCAGCCCGTCCACCAACTCCTCGCGGACGTGTTCGACGGCGGCGGCGAACGCGTCGTCGTCGGCGATCCAGGCGTCCTTGCGGTGCAGTTGCCGGCGTAGCCGCTCGATCGCCGCCCCGGGTCGCCGCGCCGCGGTGGCCAGCGCCGCGTCGGTGATCGCCCGCAGCTGCCCGCTCTCGCGCTGCCAGGCCATCAACTCGGCGGAGACCGAACCCTGCTGGAGCACTCCGACCCGGTAGAAGTCCTCCACGTCGTGGATGGCGTACGCGATGTCGTCGGCGGTGTCCATCACGGACGCCTCCACTGTCTGCTGCCAGTCCGGGATGCGACCGGCGAACGGCGCGCGGGCCTGCCGCAGGTCGTCCAGCTCGGTGCGGTACGCGCCGAACTTCGAGGAGCCGCTCTCCGGGTCGTCCGGCGGCGGGGTGGCGCCGCGCGGCGGCGGGTCCATGGTGCGGGGGTGCGGGTCGGGGTGGTCCAGGCGGGTCCACGGGTACTTCAGCATGGCCGCGCGGACCGCAGCGGTCAGGTCCAGCCCGGTGGTGGCCGCGCCGCGGATCTCGGTGCTGGTGACGATCCGGTACGACTGCGCGTTGCCCTCGAAACCGTCGGAGAGGCCCAGGCGCTGGCGGGCCAGCCGGTCCAGCACCCGCTCCCCCAGGTGCCCGAACGGTGGGTGGCCGAGGTCGTGGGCGAGCGCCGCCGCCTCCACCACGTCGGGGTCGCAACCGCCGAGCTTGTCCAGCAGGTCACGCCACCGCTCGTCGGCGGTCAACCGCTCGGCGACCGCCCGCGCCACCTGGGCGACCTTGAGGCTGTGGGTGAGCCGGTTGTGCACCAGCAGCCCGGAGCCGACCGGGCTGATCACCTGGGTGACACCACCGAGGCGGGCGAAGAACGGCGAGCCGACGATCCGGTCCCGGTCGGCACGGAACGGGTTGGCCGTGAGGTCGCCGAGGGCCCGGGCGCTGCCGCCGAAGAGCCGCCGGGCGCGCGGCTCCGCAGCAGATTCCATGATCGCCACGCTAGCGCAGGCCCGACGGGACCGCCGCCGGTCACCCCGGCCGGACGCGGCGGTTCGGTCCTCCGCCCCGGCCGGGCGCGGCGACAGCGCTGGGGGCCGCCCGGCAGAATGCAGGCGGTACCCGCTCTTTGAAGGCGGATCGAGTTGAAGGCGGATCGAGATCGTGACCCAGTCTGTTCATCAGCGGATCGCCGACGAGCTCGGCGTGGCCGAGCGTCAGGTGCGGGCGGCCGTGGAGCTGCTCGACGGCGGCGCCACAGTGCCGTTCATCGCCCGCTACCGCAAGGAGGCCACCGGCCTGCTCGACGACACCCAGCTGCGCACCCTGGAGGAGCGGCTGCGTTACCTGCGCGAGCTGGACGAGCGCCGGGCCGCGGTGCTGGAGTCGATCCGCGGCCAGGGCAAGTTGGACGAGGCCCTGGAAGCGCAGATCATGGCCGCCGACTCGAAGTCCCGGCTGGAGGACATCTACCTCCCCTACAAGCCGAAGCGACGGACCCGGGCGCAGATCGCCCGCGAGGCCGGATTGGCCCCGTTGGCCGAGACGCTGCTGGCCGACCCCGGCCAGGACCCGCGGGCCACCGCCGCCGGGTTCGTCGATGAGGAGAAGGGCATCGCCGACGCCGCCGCCGCGCTGGAGGGCGCGCGGGCCATCCTCATCGAGACCTTCGCCGAGGACGCCGACCTGATCGGCACGCTACGCGAGCAGATGTGGTCGCGGGGCCGGCTGGTTTCCCGGGTACGCGAGGGTCAGGAGACGGCCGGCGCGAAGTTCGCCGACTACTTCGACTTCTCCGAGCCGTACCCGAAGTTGCCCTCGCACCGGATCCTGGCGATGTTCCGGGGCGAGAAGGAGGGCGTGCTCGACCTGACCATGGAGTCGGAGGAGGCTGGTGAGGCGGACGCCGTACCGACCGGCCCGACCCGGTACGAGGCGGCCATCGCCGGCCGGTTCGGGGTGTCCGACGCGGGCCGCCCGGCCGACCGGTGGCTGACCGACACGGTCCGCTGGGCGTGGCGTACCCGGATCCTCATCCACCTCGGCGCGGACCTGCGGATGCGGTTGTGGCAGGCGGCCGAGGAGGAGGCCGTCCGGGTCTTCGCCACCAACCTGCGGGACCTGCTGCTCGCCGCGCCGGCCGGCACCCGGCCCACAATGGGTCTGGACCCGGGCCTGCGGACCGGCGTGAAGGTGGCGGTGGTGGACGCCACCGGCAAGGTGGTCGCCACCGACACGATCTATCCGCACGAGCCGCGCCGGCAGTGGGACGCGTCGGTGGAGACCCTCGCCCGGCTGGCCGGGGCGCACGGGGTGGAGCTGATCGCGATCGGCAACGGCACCGCCTCCCGGGAGACCGACAAGCTCGCCGGTGATCTGATCGCCCGGCACCCGCAGCTCAACCTGACCAAGGTGATGGTCTCCGAGGCCGGCGCGTCGGTCTACTCCGCCTCCGCGTACGCCTCGCAGGAACTGCCCGGGATGGACGTGTCGCTGCGCGGCGCGGTCTCCATCGCCCGCCGCCTCCAGGACCCCCTCGCGGAGCTGGTCAAGATCGACCCGCGCTCGATCGGCGTCGGCCAGTACCAGCACGACCTGTCCGAGGTGAAGCTGTCCCGGTCGCTGGACGCGGTAGTGGAGGACTGCGTGAACGCGGTCGGCGTGGACGTCAACACCGCCTCCGCGCCGCTGCTGACCCGGGTCTCCGGCATCGGCGCCGGCCTGGCCGAGAACATCGTGCTGCACCGGGACGCCAATGGGCCGTTCCGGACGCGGACCGAGCTGAAGAAGGTGGCCCGGCTCGGGCCGAAGGCGTTCGAGCAGTGCGCCGGCTTCCTGCGCATCCCCGGCGGCGACGACCCGTTGGACTCCTCCAGCGTGCACCCCGAGGCGTACCCGGTGGTGCGCCGCATCCTCTCCACCACCGGGCAGGACCTGCGTTCGGTGATCGGCAAGAGCGGCATCCTGCGCGGGCTGCGGGCCACCGACTTCGTCGACGACCGGTTCGGCCTGCCCACCGTCACCGACATCCTCGCCGAGCTGGAGAAGCCGGGCCGCGACCCCCGCCCGGAGTTCCGCACCGCCACCTTCGTCGAAGGGGTGGAGAAGATCAGCGACCTGAACCCGGGCATGGTGCTCGAAGGCGTGGTCACCAACGTGGCCGCGTTCGGCGCGTTCGTCGACGTCGGGGTGCACCAGGACGGTCTCGTGCACGTGTCGGCGCTGTCCCGGACCTTCGTGAAGGACCCCCGCGACGTGGTGAAGTCCGGTGACGTGGTCAAGGTCCGGGTGCTCGACGTGGACGTACCCCGTAAGCGCATCTCGCTGACCCTGCGCCTCGACGACGAGCCCGCCGCCGGTGGTGGTGGTCGGACGAGCCAGGAGGGGCGTGGCGGCCCGGCGCAGCGCGCGCCGCAGGGTGGTCGCGGCGGCGGACAGCCCGACGGCCGTGGCCCGCAGGGTGGTCGCGGCGGCGGGCAGCAGGGCGGTCGTGGCGGCGCGCAGCAGGGCGGTCGCGGCGGCGGCCAGGACGGTCGTGGCGGGCAGCAGCGGCAGGGCGCGCCGGCGCCGGCCAATGACGCGATGGCGGAAGCCCTGCGCCGCGCCGGACTGGCCTGACCCCGTCAGCGCGGCGCCCGCCACCGCAACGCCCAGCCACAGCAGATCTTGGACAGTTTCCGTTCAGACGGAACGGAAACTGTCCAAGATCTGGACTCGGCGGGGCGAACCTCGGCCGGGACGGTCGCACGGGCCGCAGGCCGCAGACGTTCGGGAGACGGCGGCACGGGCCGAGAGCGGCGAGGCGCGGCGGCGGCGAGGCGCGGCGGCGGGGAAATCCGATCGCGTGGTCGCGAGGGTCGGGGTGATGATCTCGCGGTGAAGATGCACGCCGATCAGGTGGACGTGAGCGTGGACGTGGTGTCCGCGCTGGTGGCCGAGCAGTTTCCGCAGTGGCGGGGCCGGCCGGTCCGGCCGCTCCCGTCGACCGGCACCGTGAACGCCCTGTTCCGGCTCGGCCCGGACATTGTGCTGCGGTTCCCGCTGCTCCCCTCGACCGGCCCCGAGCTGCGCGCCGAGCTGCGGCACGAGCAGGAACACGCCGTGCTGCTCGGCGCGCACCTGCCGGTCGCGGTGCCCGAACCCCTCGGCCTGGGCGAGCCGGGCGACGGGTATCCGGGGCCGTGGACGGCATACCAGTTCATTGCGGGGGACACGGCCCAGCTCGACCGGATCGGCGACCTCGACGTCTTCGCCGGTGACCTGGCCGAGGTGGTGACGGCCCTGCGCGGCATCGACACCGGCGGGCGGGTCTGGTCCGGGACCGGGCGCGGCGGGCGGCTGGCCGCCGAGGACACCGACGTACGGGCGGCACTCGCGGTCAGCGGCGCGCTCACCGACACCGCCGCGCTCACCGGGGTGTGGGACCGGTGCCGGGACGCGCCCCGGGACGACCCGGCCGACCTGTGGATCCACGGTGACCTGATGCCGGGCAACCTGCTGGTCCGTGACGGCCGGCTGGCCGCCGTCATCGATCTGGGCTCGGTCGGCGTGGGGGACCCGGCGGTGGACCTGATGCCGGCGTGGAACCTGTTCGACGCGGCTTCCCGGGCGACGTACCGGCGGGCGTTGGGCGTGGACGACGCGACCTGGGAGCGGGGGCGCGGCTGGGCCCTGGAGCAGGCGATCAACGCGCTGCCGTACTACGTGGAGACCAACCCGGTCATGGCAGGCATCGCCCGGTACACCCTGCGGGCCGTGCTCGACTGACTCGGCTCGCGTACCGTCGGCGTCGTGAGTGAGCCGGACGGCCGGACGTGGCGGGATCAGCAGCGACACGCGGTGCGGGCGCACGCCGACGCGGACGCGCGGCGGCGGGCCGCCGAGCACGCGGAGGCGGCGGAGCTGGTGGCCTGGTTCGTGGCCGAGGCGACCAGTCGAGGGCTGCCTACCACCCGGCTGGTCGCCCGGGGTTACGACGGGCGTGGGCGCTACCGGACCGGGCTGACCGGCTGGTACGTCGACCGGGCCGAGACCCGGGCGGTGGACGTGGACGGCCGGTTCCACCTGCTGACCGTGCCCGGCGGTTTGCGGGCTCGACTGTTCGGCGTCGACCCGCAGCCCAGCCCGGCGCCGTTGGTCGTCGGAGCGGGTGGCCGCGACGGTGAGTCGATTCCGCTGCGGACGCTGCTCAACCGGCTGTTGGGCGACGAGTCCGGCGAGCCAGGCTCCACCACCAGGCCTGCTGCACCACGAGGGTGAGCAGGCCGGCGAGGACGATCGCGGACAGGTTGATCACCAGTTGGAGGGCCGAGCCGCCCGCTTCGTCCCACACTCCGTAGGCGGCCGCCACCGCCACGTTCGCCGCCGCCGGAACCGTGGTGACCGAGATCAGCACGCCGACCAGGCTGCCGGACTTCTTCGACGTCAGCGAGAGCATGCCGGCGACACCGGCGAGTAACCCGACCACCCAGGACAGCGCGTCCGGCCGCCAGATGAAGTCGGTGAGCGGACGTTCGGTGAGCAGCATCTCCCGACTGACCAGACCGACGGCGGTCAGCGCCCAGGTGCTCAGCACGGTCGCCACCATGGCCGCCAGGAAGCCGACCGCGAGAGCCTGCACCGAGCGGCCGACCACCCCGAGTTGGCGGCGCAACAGCGCCACGCACAGCGCGGCGAGAGGGCCGAACTCCGGGCCGACCACCATGGCCCCGACGATGAGGATCGGCTGGTCCAGCAGCACACCGATGCCGGCGATCATGGTGGCCACCACGATCAGCACGAGGTAGGTGCCGGACAGTTCGGTCTGCTCGCCGGTCTTCGCGGCGATCTCGTCCCAGACCACCGCGTCCGCGCCGCTGCCCGGCGCTCTGTCCGCCGCCCGGTCGGCCGCCGCGGAGACGGTCAACTCGACGTCTTCGGCCGCGATGCCGCCGGTGGTGTCCACGCCGATCTGCTGCAACTGCCGCAGTACGCGGTCGGCGCTCTCCCTCACCACGTCACAGAGGATCAGGTCGCCCGGTGGCTGCCGGGCAGCACCGGGCAGCACGGCCAGATGAGTTACCCCAGCCTCCTCGGCGAGCAGGTCGACGACCTCCGCCGACCGGTCCACCGGGGCGATAACCCTCAGGTGCAACACGTCATCTCCCTCGCCCGACCGGCTAGTTCTTCCCTCGCCCGACCGGCCGCCGCGACTCTACCGCTCGGTCCATTGGTGGCAGGAGCTGCACAAGGTCACGGATCTGGCCGTGTCCGACTACGGGGTTTCGGGGTTGATCGGGGGAATGCGGACCGACCGTCGCTAATCAGCACCGACGTACGGTCTGTCCTGGTATGACGAATACATACCTTTTCTCGATCGCGTGGGAGGTCACAACGTGCCGGTGCCTGGTGGTCTCGTCGACGACCTGTCGCTGCCCCGGACCAGCCCGGAGCGGGGAAAACGAATCATCGACGTCGTCGTAGCGGCGGTCCTTCTCATCCTGGCGTCACCGGCGTTGATCGTGGTGACGGTGCTGGTAGCTGTGGGCCTCGGTCGCCCGGTGCTGTTCCGCCAGTGCCGCGCCGGCCTGCACGGCCAGCCCTTCGAGATGGTCAAGTTCCGCACCATGCGGCCACCCAACCTGAGCCTCGGCCTACTCGGCGACGGGGACCGACTCACTCCGCTCGGACGCTGGCTGCGCGCCAGCAGCCTCGACGAACTGCCCACGCTCTGGAACGTGCTGCGTGGCGACATGAGCCTGGTCGGCCCACGGCCACTGCTGCCCGAATACCTCGGTCGCTACTCACCCCACCAGGCCCGACGGCACGAGGTGCGGCCCGGCATCACCGGATTGGCCCAGGTGCGGGGACGCAACAGCCTCAGCTGGGAGGAGAAGCTGGACTTCGACGTGCGGTACGTGGACAGCCACAACATGAGAACCGACCTGTCGATTCTCGCCGCGACCGTGCGGACCGTGCTGCGTCGCGAGGGGATCTCCGCGGCAGGGTTCGTCACGGCTCCCGAGTTCACTGGTACGCCGCACTGGTCGCCGCCCCCACGCAGCAACTCGAACACCGCGACCACAGGCTCGGGCGGTGCCCGATGAGTGACACCGTGTACCTGTCCCCGCCGGACATCGGGCCGCTGGAGGAGTCGTACCTGGTCGCAGCCCTCCGCTCGGGGTGGGTTGCCCCCGTCGGCCCCGATCTGCAGGCGTTCGAACACGATGTCGCCGAGCGGGTGGGCACCGGAGGGGCCGTCGCCGTCAACTCCGGGACGGCCGCCCTGCACCTGGCGCTGCTCGGCGTCGGCGTCGGGCCCGACGACGTGGTCATAGTGCCTACCCTGACCTTCGTCGCCACCGCCAACGCGGTCCGCTACATCGGAGCCCGTCCGGCCTTCGTCGACTGTGACCCCCGCACCGGCAACGTGGACGTGGACCTTGTCGACGACCTGGTGCGACGGCTGCGTTCCCGCGGTGAGCGGATCGGCGCTGTCGTGCCTGTCGACATGTTCGGCAGCTGCGCCGACTACACCCGACTCGTCCCGCTCTGCGCCGAGGCCGGTATCCCGGTGGTCGAGGACGCCGCCGAGGCGCTCGGCTCGCACCATCGAGGCCGCCCGGCCGGGTCCTTCGGTCAGGTCGCGGCGCTCTCCTTCAACGGCAACAAGATCATGACCACCTCCGGCGGTGGGATGCTCGTCTCCGACGACGCGGCACTGCTCGCCAAGGCCCGCCACCTCGCCACGCAGGCGCGGGAACCGACGCCGCACTACGAGCACCGCGAAATCGGCTACAACTACCGGCTGAGCAACCTCCTGGCCGCGCTCGGCCGGGCCCAGTTGGTCCGGCTGGACGGGATGATCACCCGCCGACGCCAGTTGCGTGACCAGTACGCCAAGGTGTTCGCACCGGTGCCCGGCGTCGAGCTGGTCGGCATCGACGACGTCGACTCGAACTGCTGGCTCACCGTCATCACCGTGGACGAGGAGCACTGTGGCTGGCGGGCCGCCGACCTGGCAGCCCACCTCGCCACCGGCAGCATCGAGACGCGGCCCGTCTGGAATCCGATGCACCGCCAGCCCGTCTTCGCCGGCGCCGAAAGTCTGCTCACCGGGGCCTCGGACCGACTCTTCACCAACGGGCTCGCCCTGCCCAGCGGCAGCGCCCTGACCGAGCGACAGGTCGGGCGGGTCTTCGAGGCCATCGACGAGTTCCTGACCAGCCACAGCGGGGTACGGACGGCATGACGATTCCACTGGTGATCGTCGGCTGCGGTGGCCACGGCCGCGAGGCCCTGGGCATCGCCCGAGCGATGAACGCCGCCGCGGGCCGACCCCAATGGCACCTGATCGGCTTCGTCGACGACCGCCCCAGCGAGACGAACCTCAAACGGGTGCAGAAACTGGACGTGCCGTACCTCGGCGGGCTGCCGTGGCTGCGCGACGCCCCTGCCGACACCCATCACGTCATCGGCATCGGGGACCCTCGGATCCGACGGGCCGTGGCCCAGCGCGTCGACGCCTACGCGACGCCGGCCACCAGCCTCATCCACCCGGCCGCGACGATCGGGCCGGACACGGAACACGGCCCCGGGTTCGTGGCGTTCGCCGGGGCCCGGGTCACCACGAACGTGACAATCGGCCGGCACGTGCACCTCAACCAGAACGTGACGGTCGGCCACGACACCGCTCTCGCCGACTTCGTCTCGGTGAACCCACTCGCTGCCGTCTCGGGCGACTGCCAGCTCGGCGAGGCAGTGCTGATCGGCACCACCGCGGCGGTGCTCCAGGGGCTGCGCGTCGGTAGCGACGCCACAGTCGGCGCGGGCGCCTGCGTGACCAGAGACGTCCCCGCCGATGCCGTGGTCAAGGGCGTACCGGCGCGCTGACCAGCACTGACCGAGACCAGACGGGATCGACACCGACGCCGCGCGCCCATGTGGTCCGGCACGAGGAGCAGGACGTGAGCACAAACCGCCGCAGTGCCGGCAACCGGCCACTGCGCGTTCTCCAGGTGACAAGCACGGCCGTCGGCGGTGACTGGTTCTACGACCAGGTGACCGGGTTGGCGCGGCTGGGGCACGACGTCTGCGCGGTCGTACCGGGCGAGGGTCCGCTCACCGACCGCCTCCGGACGGCCGGGGTCCGCACCGAGATCGTGTCGATGTCGGGTTGGCGCCCGCGGCAGCTCCCCCGGGTCGCGGCGGCACAACTGCGTCTCGTCCGCCTGGTCCGGCGCTTCGACCCCGATGTGGTGCACGGCCATCTGGTGAAGGCCAACATCGTCTGCCGGTTGGCCAGTCTGGCCGCCCGCCGACCGCTGCTTGTCAACCAGATCGCCGGCGTCGTCCACCTGCGCAGCCCACTGTTCAACAGAATCGACCGCGCGACAGTGCGCCGGGTGGACGTCCTGATCGGGTCGTGCCACGCGTTCGCCGAACAGTACCGGCGCTTGGGCGCACGGGCGGTGACTGTCAGTCACTACGGGTGCGACGTGCACCGGCTCGACCCGACCGCGAGTGGGGAGTCGTTCCGGGCGGAGTTCGGGCTGGCCGCCGGCACCCCCACCGTCGGAATGCTCGCCCACATGTACCGCAGCCGACTCCAGGCGTTCCAGGACATCGGTTTCAAGGGCCACGAGGTCTTCCTCGACGCGGCCCCGCGCCTGCTGGCTCGGGTGCCGGCGGCCCACCTCTTCGTCGTCGGCGACGAGTTCACCGGCGACGTGGGCTACCGACGTGAGCTGGAGGAACGCGCCGTCCGACTGGGCGTGGCCGAGCGCGTGCACTTCACCGGTCGCCGGAGCGACGTGCAGGGCGTTCTGGCCGGTCTCGACGTGGCGGTCACACCGTCGCTCGAGGAGTCCGCGTCGTACGCCACCATCGAGGCGCTGCTGATGGAGCGGGGCGTGGTGGCCAGCGACGTCGGCGGGTTGCCAGACACCGTGCAACATGGCGAGAGCGGCCTGTTGGTGCCTCCGGCGGACCCGGACGCGCTGGCCGACGCCGTCGCCGACCTGCTGGAGGACCCTCAGCGCCGGGCTGCCATGGCTCGGCTCGGACGCAGCCGCTGCCTGGACCTGTTCGACATTCAGCGGACGGTCGCCGACGTCGAGGCGATCTACCGGGCGGCGCTCGACGGTCGTCCACTGCCGCGGGCCGGACGCCTGTCCGAGGTGGCCCGATGACGGCCGCGACGCCGCCCCTCGGCCCGAGCGCCAACCCCGGTGCGGATGCCGGGCCGGCGGTGACAAGCGGTCGGGACCTCGCCGAAAGCGGCCGACCCACCACCGGTCCGGGCGCTTCGGCGCGGGTCTCGCAGCAGAGTGTGTCGGCCGCCGCCGCCGGATCCGTCGGGACCAGGGTCGTGCTCCTGGCCATCAGCCTGGCGACCGGGGTGTTGGCGGCCCGGGTCCTCGGCCCGCACGACCGCGGCGTGGTGGCGGTCGTGCTCGCCTGTGCGGCGATCTTCGGAGCGCTCCTCACAGTGGGAATGGAGACGGCCAACCTCCGCTACGCGGGGGCTTCGGTCGCCGCCCACCGACGAACCGTGTGGTGGAGTCTGCGCCACGTCGCAACGGTCGGAGTCGGCGTGGCAGCCGCCTGGGGGGCGCTGGCGCTGGTGGTCGGGCCAGCCGTTCGGATCGGGCTCGACCCGGTCACCTTCGCCCTCGCGCTCAGCCTCGGCCCCGTGGTGCTGCTCTCCTCCCTGCTCGGCACTGCCGAGATCGGCCGCAGCCGCGCCTCGGTCTACAACTGGACCGTCATCGGAGGGCTGCTCGTCTACGGCCTGCTGCTCGTCGCCCTGGCGGTGACCGACCGCGCGGACACCGACACCGTCATCGGCGCGTACCTCGTGGGCCAGGTGTGCGCCGCGGCGGTGCTGCTCGTCCGCGCTCTGCCGTTGAGCCGCCATCCCGGCACACCCCAGGACGCGGCCGCGTACCGGGCGTTCGCCCGCCGGGTGTACGCACCCAACCTGGCCCAGTTCGCGATGGTGCGCAGCCAGGTCCCCGCCATCCACCTGGTGGCCGGCGCGGGCGCCGTCGGCGTCTACTCGGTGGCGGTGCCGTTCGCCGAGATGCTCCTGGTGCTCCCGGTGGCGCTCAGCCTCATCCTGGTGCCGGCAGTCGCGCACGGCGGCGCCGACTGGCACACGGTCCGTCGGATGTCGGTGCAGACACTGCTCATCACCGCCGTCGGGGCGGGGCTGCTGGCCGCGGTCGCGCCGCTGGCCTTCCCGCTGCTGTTCGGCAGGCAGTTCGCCGAGGCCGTACCGGTGCTCTGGGCGATGCTGCCCGGCCTCATCGTGCTCGCGGTCGCCCGCACCGCGCAGAGCTACCTGACGGCCGTCGACCGTCCGGGCCCGCCAACCCTGGCGGCCGTGAGCGCCGCCATCGGCGGGCTGCTCGCCATGGTCGTCCTGATCCCACGCTTCGGCACGCTCGGCGCGGGCTTCGCCGTGTCGGCCGGATACGTCCTCTACGGCCTGGTCGTCGGCTGGGCCTTCCTCGATCACCGGCCTGTGCAGGGTCGGAGAAACGGTCCGACCAGAATGACGACTGAACGCGGCGGCCGGCACGCGAGGCCAACGACACGGGACCGCGATTCCCTGCTGCCGGCGTGGGGACGAGCGGCCGGCGTGCTCGTCGCCGGGGTGGCCGCCGGTGTGGTGGCGGTGCAGGACACGTCGCTCCTGCTCCGGCTGGCCGCTCTGGCAGTGGTGGTGCTCGTCGTCACCCTGCCCGGCTTCGGCCTCTACTGCATCGCGCTGGCGGTGCCCGCATCGCAGTTGCCCATCGCCCCGGCGGCGAGCAGCACCACGCCGTTGCTGGCGCTGATCCTCTGCACTCTGGTCGGCACGTTGCTCCGCGGCCGCACCACCCGCCGCAGCACCCCCGCCGTCCTCATCGTGGCCGGCCTGACCTGCGTCCTCGCTCTCGGTGTGACGGTCGGCGGCCAACCCAACCAGGCGTTCCGGTCGGTAGCCGCGATCGCCATACCCCTGGCCTGCATACCGCTGATCGACACCGCCCGAGCCCGCTCACGGTCCGTCCTCCTCGTGTTCGCGGTCGCGGCGACCGGCGTCGGCCTGTTCCACGCCGCGCTCGCCCTGATCGGAACACCGGTGCTTGCCGAGGAGAACCCGGCCCTTGCCGAATCCCTCAGCAGCCTGAACCACAACGCGTGGGGGCCGATGTTGCTGCTGGCGCTCGCCGTGCTGCTGGCCAGGCTGCGACCGGGCCTGTCGGGCACAGCCCGCGTGTTGACAGTCGCGGGGATCGCCGCCGTGGTCGTCAGCGTGGTGCTGTCGTACAGCCGCTCCACGTACATCGGCGGAGCGCTGCTCCTGCTCTGCTTCGTGATCCAGCGACGGCGCACGGTGGCCCTGGCCCTCACCGGCATCGTCGTCGTCCTCACCGTCGGCCTGACCGGGGTGCAACTGGTGCCGGATCAGGTGGCCGAGCGGATCGCGTACACCACGGTGGACGGACGACTGGACAGCTCCAGCAGCGTGCGCCTGGACCTCTGGCTCAGTGCCCTGCGGATGGCCGCCGACCACCCTCTCGCCGGCGTGGGTTTCCAGAACTTCCGGACCCACCTGCCGGAGTACTTCCAACCCGAGGTCACAGTGGCCGCTGTCGACGTCCAGCTCGACAGCCTCAACCACGCGCACAACACCTACCTCACGGTGCTGGCCCAGACCGGGCTGGTCGGCGTCCTCCTGGTGGGCGGGCTCCTGTTCATCGTGATCCGCCAGGTCCGTCGACGCCTGCGCGACGGAGACCAGAGCGCCGAGGCGGCAGTGCTCGGCATGGCCGCGATCGGCGGGTGCAGCCTCTTCGGGGAGCCGCTGCTCACCCTCCCGGTGCTCATCCCGTTCGTGCTCCTCCTTGCCGTCGCCACGGCCCGTTCGCAGGCCGAGCCGAAGCGCGTGACCGACAGGCGTCCCGCCGGGGCGAAGCACTCGGTGCGGACCCGACCGGCGTGGACGCCCGGCCAGAGCGGCTACGGCGTGCGCCGCGGACGGTCCACCGCCGAGAAGGTCCTGACGTGATCATGAAGGAGACGAAGGTGACAGCGACACGTCCCGACACACCGAGGGTCGAGAGCCACGACCAGCCGCGTCGGCAGCGGGCCGTCCCGGACTCGGCCCCCACGCCCGTGCTTCCGTCGGTGATGTTGCTCTGCGGCGCGAGTTCGCTGCACGCCCGCAAGTGGGCTGTCGCGCTGGCCGAACGCGGTCATCCGGTCATCGCCGTCAGCTGGATCGACGCGGAGCCGATCGACGGCGTCGAACTGCGCGTGGCGCCCGGGACCGGCCGGACCCGCAACGGGCGGTGGGGGGCGGTGTGGCAGCTCGCCGCCGCCGGCTGGTGGCTGCGCCGGCAGACTCGCGAGGTTCGCCCCGACGTGCTGCACGTGCACTCGGTAGGGATGGCGGGTCTGCTGTCGCTGCTGGCCCCGCGTCGACCCGCCCGGGTGGTCACGCCCTGGGGGGTCGACCTGCAGTCGGCGCGTCGGTCCAGGGTCCGCAGGTGGGTCGCCCGAGCCGCCCTGCGCCGCTCCGACCTCGTCCTCCCCACCGCGGAGTCGGTCCGTACGGAGATCATCGAGCGCTACCGGATACCGGCGGAGAGCACCCGCACCGTGTCGTGGGGCGTGGACGACAAGCTGTTCGCGCTCCGGGACACCGTGACGCCAGCGTCGGTGCGGGCCGAATTCGGCATCCCGGCCGACGCGACAGTGCTGTTCGCCGCCCGGACGGCCGGTCCCGTCTACCGCACGCCCGAGGTCCTGCGGGCGTTCGCCCGGGTGGCCGCCGCTCGTCCGGACCTTCACCTCGTCGTCCTGGCCGGGCACCGTCCGGCCGAGGCGGCGGCCGCTCAGGCGCAGCGGCGGTGCGTCGCGCAAGCCCACGAGCTCGCCGCGAGCCTACCCGGACGAGTCACGGTGGTGGACCGGTCATTGACACCCGAGGACACCTTCCGGCTGATGCGGGCGAGTGAGGTGAGCATCTCGGTTCCTCGCTTCGACCAGCGCAGCTGCACTGTGCTGGAGGCGGCGCTCGCCGGTTGCCGGCTTCTGCTCGCGGATCTGCCGCCGTATCGCGAGATGGTCGAGGACGGCATGGCGGCCGACATCGTCAGCGGGCCGTTGGAGACCGCGCTGGCGGACCAGCTCATGGCCGCCCGCCCGTTGGAGCCGGCTCTGCAAGAGCGCAACAGGCGCTTCATCGAGACGTCGGAGTCCTGGTCACGCCAGGTCTCCGTAGTGCAGGAGTGCTACCGGCGGCTGAGCACCGACCGAGCCGGACAACGGCGGGACGGGGCGGCCCGGTGAGGATCGTCTACCTGCACCAGTACTTCCGCACACCGGCCATGTCCGGGGGCACCCGGTCCTACGAGTTCGCCAGGCGTCTGGTCCGCAACGGCCACGACGTGCACGTGGTGACCAGCGACACCGAGTCCTCGTCGGACGCCAGGCAGACCTGGCGGACCACTGTCGAGGCGGGCGTGGTGGTGCACTGGGCGGCCGTCCCCTATCGCAACGCGATGTCCATTCGGGAACGGATCTCGGCCTTCGGGCAGTTCGCCCGGTTGGCGGCGCCGCGTGCGGCGTCGCTGGAGCAGGACGTCGTCTTCGCTACCAGCACTCCGCTGACCATCGCGTTGCCCGCTGTCTACTCCGCCCGCCGCCGCCGGACGCCGATGGTGCTGGAGGTACGCGATCTCTGGCCGGAGGTGCCTATCGCGCTGGGCGCGTTGCGGTCGCCGCTGACGCGGCGTGCGGCCACCGGCCTGGAGGGATGGGCCTACCGCAACGCCGCACACATCCTGGCGCTGTCGCCGGGGATGGCGGCGGGCGTTCGGGCGCGGCACCCCGGGGCTGCGGTGACAGTCATTCCCAACGGTTGCGACCGTCAGCTGTTCGCCGACGCGGACGCTGCCGGTCGGGCGCTACGGGATCGCACGCCGTGGTTGGGCGACCGTCCGCTGATCCTGTACGCGGGGACGCTCGGGTTCGTCAACGACGTGGGTTATCTGGTGCGGATGGCCGCGACGCTGCGCCGTGACCACCCCGACGTGCGGATCGCGCTCGTCGGGCAGGGCGCGGAGGCGGCACAGGTGCGCGCACAGGCAGCCGCGTCCGACGTCCTGGACCGAAACCTGTTCATGGTCGACCAGGTGCCGAAGGCCGAGGTGGTGGCGTTCTTCGGTGCCTGCGATCTCGCCGTGTCGACGGTGCGCGACGAGCCCGCGTTGCACGCCAACTCGGCCAACAAGGTCTTCGACGGGTGGGCCGCCGGTCGACCGGTAGCGGTCAACCACGAGGGGTGGATCGCCGACATCCTGCGCCGCAGCGGGGCCGGAGTCGTGCTGCCCGCGGGAGATCCGGCCGCCGCGGCGACGCTCGCTGGCGCGTTCGTCAGTGATCCGGCCCGGACCACTGCGGCGCGGGCCGCGGCACGGGTGGTCGCGGCCAACGAGTTCGACCGCGACCTGCTCTTCGAACGGTTCGAGGACGTGCTGCGGGGGGCGGTGGTGCCACGCCAACCAACCAGGTCAATAGCGGGACAAACTTCGTGAATAGCCAAAAATCAGTCATAAAGTGATTAGTTTTGGTAGGACGTTAATAAGACCATCTTGGTGGTTTACCCCGGGATGGGCCGCTATCGCAGCAGGAGTTTCCACATGCCACTTTTGGGGACAAGCCCCAGCGAGTCCACACGCCTCGTTCGGTCGCACCGCAACGTCCGACTGGCCGGCAGCCTCCTCGCAGCGGACGCCCTCGCCTGGATCGCGGGTTTCGCCGTCGCCGCGTGGGTGCGCTTCGAGTTCTCGCTCACCGGTCCCGCCCTGGCCCGTGCGATCGGCATGGGCGTGGTCGCCGCGGCCGCGCACGTCGCAGTGTCCGCCGTTCGCCGCAACCTGTCCGGCCGGCACCCCCTGGGCAGCGTCGAGGAGATGCAGGGGCTCGCCAAAACGGCCCTGACCACCGGCGTGCTCCTGCTGATCGCACTCGTGCCCATGACGTCCCGACCGGTGCCCGCGAGCACGCCACTCGTCGGCGCGGCGATCGCGCTGACCGTCATGCTCGGCACCCGTCTGGCGTACCGCAGCCGCAGCGACCGGACGTTGCGCCCGGACGCCGGCCGAGCGGAACCGGTCCTGCTCTTCGGCGCGGGCTCAGCCGGTCAGGGGCTCCTGCGGGCCATGCTGAGTGACCCGGCAGGGCAGTTCCTGCCGGTCGGGATGCTCGATGACGACCCGCAGAAACGCCACCTGTCGCTGGCGGGCGTGCGCGTGCTCGGCCGTCGCTCTGACATCGACACTGTCGTGCGGCGTACCGGCGCGAAAATGGTGATCTTCTCCGCCGCCAACGCCGACTCCGAACTGATCAACGAGGTCCGCGAGAGCACCCTGAAGACCGGAGCGACGTTCAAGATCCTTCCTTCGGTACGGGAACTGGTCGACCATCGGATCACGGTCAGCGACGTCCGCGACCCGGACATGGCGGACCTGCTCGGCCGACGACAGGTGATCGGCGACCTCCGGGATGCGGAGTCCCAGCTGCGCGGACGCCGGATCCTGGTGACCGGCGCCGGTGGGTCGATCGGCTCCGAGCTGTGCCGCCAGATCATGCGGGCCGATCCGGGCGAGCTGATGATGCTCGACCGCGACGAGTCGGCCCTGCACGCCTTGCAACTGTCGATGTCGGGTCGCGCGATGTTGGACAGCCCCGAGCTGATTCTCGCCGACCTGCGCGACGAGGAACGGATCCGGCGGGTGATGGCGGAACGCCGACCCGACATCGTGTTCCACGCCGCGGCCCTGAAACACCTGACACTGCTGCAACGCCACCCGGGCGAGGCGGTGAAGACGAACGTGTTCGGCACGCAGACGGTGCTCAACGCGTGCCGCGACGTGGCGAGGTTCGTCAACATCTCGACCGACAAGGCCGCTGACCCGGTCAGTGTTCTCGGCTACTCCAAGCGGATCACGGAGCGGTTGACAGCGAACGCCGCCGCGACGCACGGCGGCACGTTCCTCAGCGTCCGCTTCGGCAACGTCCTGTCCAGCCGAGGGTCGGTGGTCACGGCGTTCCGGGCCCAGATCGAGGCGGGACTGCCGATCACCGTCACCCACCCCGACGTGACGCGCTACCTGATGACAGTGCAGGAGGCGGTGCACCTGGTGCTGCAGGCCGCCGGCATCGGCCGCGACGGCGAGGCGCTCGTCCTCGACATGGGTGAGCCGGTACGGATCGACGACATCGCTCGCCAGTTGGCGAGCCAGGCGCCGGGGCCGGTCCAGATCGTCTACACCGGGCTCCGGCCGGGTGAGAAACTCCACGAGGCTCTGATCGGCGCTGGTGAGCGGGACCTCCGTCCGCTGCACCCGCTCATCTCGCACGTGGCGGTGCCCCCACTCGACCCCATCGAGATCACCACGCTGGACCCGTTCGAAGACCCAGAGAAGATCATCGACCGCCTGGCGTGGCTGTGCGGCCAGTCGACCGGCATCGTCGCGCAGCAGGCCGTCAAGTCGACAGCTCCGGCACCCAGCGCGAGCTGAGTCGACGCCGACCCCGCAGGTGGCGTCCCGGATGAATCCTCGACGCGCCTGCGGGGTACGGCTTGCCGGCCCGACTCGACCATCGTGAGGTGCTCCGACGAGCGGCCACCCACGACGCGGGTCCGCCTCGCGTTGAGCGTCACACCCGGCACCAAAGTCGACACGGTCAGCAACGAAGCTCCCATCGACTGATTGACATCGATAGCGGCACACCGAAGGCTCGCGCCTACAGGTCCTTCACCCAAGGAGGCGCGATGAGACCGAGACGACTGGCGATCGCCGGCGTGCTCACCCTGCTCGGCGCACTGGCACTGACCCCACCGGCCAGCGCGCGGCCGCCGTCCGACCCGGGCGCGCGCGACGGCCTGGAGGTGTACGTCGGCACTGTCGACGCGAAACAGCGCGAGCAACTGCGCGCGGCGGGGGTCGACCTCGGACACGACGCGAAGACGGACGCGTCCGGCCGTACCACTGTCGAGACGGTCCTCAGCAGACGGCAGGCGAAGCGGTTGACCGACAAGGGCGTACCGCTGTCGGTGAAGAAGGTGCGAGGCAAGGACGCGTCGCAGGCGCTGCGGGAGCAGGCCGCCGCCGGCTGGACGAGTTTCCGTCCCTACGGTGAGCCGGGCGGCCTGCGAGACGAGTTGAACGCCACAGCGGCCCGGTATCCCAAGCTGACCAAGGTGGAGACGATCGGTCGCAGCCAGCAGGGGCAACCGATCGTCGCCGTGAAGGTCACCAAGAACGCGCGGACCGTCGCTGACGGCCGGCGACCGGCGGTGCTCTACGCCGGTGCCCAGCACGCCCGCGAGTGGATCACACCGGAGATGACCCGCCGGCTGATGCATCACGTGCTGGACAGCTACGGCACCGACCGGGAGATCACCCGACTGCTGGACACGACCGAGCTGTGGTTCCTGCCGGTCGCCAACCCGGACGGCTACGACTTCACGTTCACCCCCGGCAACCGTCTGTGGCGCAAGAACCTGCGGGACAACAACGGCGACGGGCAGGTCGGCTCCGGCGACGGCGTCGACCTCAACCGCAACTTCAGCTACAAGTGGGGCTACGACAACGAGGGCTCGTCGCCGGAGCCGAACAGCGAGACCTACCGGGGCCCGGGCCCCAACTCCGAGCCGGAGACCAAGGCGCTGGACCGGCTCTTCAAGCGGGTCGGGTTCGAGTTCTTCGTCAACTACCACTCGGCGGCCGAACTGCTGCTCTACGGCATCGGCTGGCAGGTGAGCACCCCCAGCCCGGACGACGAGATCTACAAGGCGATGGTCGGGGACGACGCGCACCCCGCGGTGCCCGGCTACGACCCGGACATCTCCGCGGAGCTGTACACCACAAACGGTGACACCGACAGTCACGCCACCGTCAGGTACGGCACGCTGGGCTTCACCCCGGAGATGTCCACCTGCGAGGCCGCCTCGGCCGTCGACCCGGACGACCAGTGGCGCCCCGAGGACTGCGTCAGCGGCTTCATCTTCCCCGACGACGAGGCGCTGATCGCTGGCGAGGTGAACAAGAACCTACCGTTCGCGTTGGCCGTGGCCCGGTCGGCGGCGGACCCGGACGACCCGGTCTCGGTGGTCGGTAGGAGCACTCCGGACTTCGTTGTCGACGCCTTCGACACCTCGTACGGGCGCACCCAGCAGGTCGCCGCGATCACCCGTCGGGCGCTGAGGAACGTGCGGATGCACTACACGGTCAACGGTGCGCGACCGAAGACGGTAGCGGTCCGCGAGTGGCGCGGCGGCGAGCGGTACGGCGACACCCACGACGACTACTACGCCGAGCTACGGGGCACTGTCAGCGGCGCGAAGCCGGGCGACCGGGTGGAGGTCTGGTTCACCGGGAACAAGCCGCGTGCCGGGGTGGTGGCCAGCGAACACTTCACCTACCGGGTGCACAACGACATCGGCGGTGACGTGCTGGTCCTCGCGGTGGAGGACGTCACCGGCCTCAGTCCGGCGCAGACCGGCGCCACCGCGAAGTACGCCGACGAGGTCGCGGCGTCGCTGGGCGCCGCCGGGCGCAGCAGCGACGTGTACGACTTCGACGCGATGGGCCGCACGGCGCCGCACCCGCTCGGCGTGCTGTCGCACTACGAGGCGGTGGTCTGGGAGACCGGCGACGACGTGATCCTGCGCTCCCCCGGTCAGGTGGCCGGCACGACGGCCAGGGCGGCACTGGAGACCGAGTTGGCCGTCCGGGACTACCTGAACGAGGGCGGCAAACTGCTCGTCAGCGGCCAGTACGCGTTGTTCGCGCAGGGCGCCAACGGATCGTACGTCTATCACCCGGACGCGCCACCGGAGTGCACCGACGCCGAGGCCGCCAGCTGTCTGCCGCTGTTGAACGACTTCCAGCAGTACTGGCTGGGCGCGCACAGCTACGTCAGCGACGGCGGAACCAGCCCGGACGGGGAGCCGTACCCGGTCGCCGGGACCGACGCGGCGTTCACCGGCTTCGACGGGCAGCTGAACGCCTCCGGCTCGGCGGAGAACCAGGCGCACACCGCCTCGTTCCTGACCACGTCGAGCTTCCTGCCGCCGGACGAGTTCCCGCAGTTCGCCAGCTCCGCGCCGGTGGGCTGGACCCGACCGGGCGGCGCGCCGTTCGATCCGCGCACGGGTGAGTGGTACCTGTACAGCGGGCAGACCGACGAGTCGTACAAGCGACTCACGCGCACTGTGGATCTCACCGGGGCGAGCAGCGCGGAGTTGCGCTTCTTCACCTCCTACGAGATCGAGCAGGACTGGGACTTCATGTTCGTCGAGGCGCACGAGGTGGGTAGCGACGACTGGACGACCCTGCCGGACGCCAACGGCAAGACCAGCGCTGTCACCGGGGAGAGCTGCGTCGAGGGTTGGGTGGAGCAGTTGCACCCGTTCCTCGCGCACTACCAGGGCGCGGACTGCTCCCCCACCGGGAGCACCGGCAGCTGGAACGCGGCGAGCGGATCGTCGGGAGGCTGGAAGGAGTTCGTGGCCGACCTGTCGGGCTACGCCGGTAAGCAGGTCGAGGTGTCGATCACGTACGCCTCGGACTGGAGCACCCAGGGTCTCGGCGTCTTCGTGGACGACGCCCGGGTGCTGGTCGACGGGTCGACGGTCGCGGATACCTCGTTCGAGTCGGCCGACCTGGGTGGCTGGACGGTGGCCGGGCCACCGCCCGGCTCCGCCGGCAACGCCAACGACTGGTCGCGCAGCCAGCAGGCGTTCGAGGAGGGCTCGGTGGTGGTCACCGGGGACACGGTGTACCTGGGCTTCGGGTTGGAGGGTCTCCCTCCGGCGGACCGCGACGACCTGGTCGCCCGCTCGTTGACCCACCTCACCGGGCAGCCCCGCCCCTGATGGCGGCGAGGTGTGCCGGCGGTCCGCGGGCCGCCGGCACACCTTTGCCGTACGCCGGGTGCGCCCGCCAGCGATGTGATGAGCTGTACGGGTGTCGGGGCTGGGACTTGTGCTGCACCCCACCCGGGATGTCACCGAGGTGGTCGGGATCATCGAGCGGTGGGCGACGCGTCACCACAAGACGCTGATGGTGCGCGAGGAGGACCAGCACCGCGTCCCGTCCGGCGTCGAGCCGGTGCCGGCGGGTGAGGTCGCGACCCGCGCCGACGCGTTGATCAGCATCGGCGGTGACGGCACGATGCTGGGTGCGCTGCGCTCCGCCATCGGCGACCCCAAGCCGGTTCTCGGCGTACACCTGGGTCGTCTGGGGTTTCTCGTCGAAGTCGAACCGCCGGAGTTGCCCGAAGCGCTGAGCCGGCTGCTGTCGAAGGATTTCACCATCGAGTCGCACGCCTGCCTCGCCTGCGACGTCTGCGGCGACGACATCGTGGCGTTCAACGACATCGCGTTGGTTCGTCAACCGGGCGCCGGCTTCGTCAGCGTCACGCTCGCCATCGACGGCCAGCAGTACGGCTACTACCGCAGCGACGCCGTGGTGGTCAGCACTCCGATCGGCTCGACGGCGTACAGCTACGCCGCCGGTGGTCCGCTGATCTCCCCGGCGGCGGACTCGGTGGTGATCACGCCGGCGGCGCCGATGGCCGGCATCTCCCGGGCGGTGGTGCTCTCTCCGGACGAGAAGATCCGGTTGGAGCTGCAGCCCAACTCGTCGCCGGTGGTCGTGGAGATGGACGGGTTGGTGTTCCGCGACGCGGCGACGGAGGGGACGGTGGACATCTCGTACCGCCGCGATGCCGGTCTGGTGGTCCGCTTCGACCCGCTGCGCTACCAGGAGCGCAACCAGTTGAAGATGACGCTGCTCGACCTGCCGTTCCTCCCCGAGCAACTCCGCGAGCTGCTCCCCGAAGAGCTGCGCCGACGCGGCCAACAACTACCCCCACCCGCCGACCCCCCACCCTGCTAACCCCCCCCACCCTGCTCCCCCCGCCCCCGCCCCGGCACCGTTGATCAAGAGGTTTGCGTCATGCCGACCGGCGTGTCGTGACGCAAACCTCTTGATCACCGGGAGGTGGAGGCTGGGAGGGGTGGGGGGTGGGGTTAGGCCTGGGTTAGGGCTTGGTCTACCAGGGTTTTGGCCTCTTCCTGGATCTGCTTGAGGTGGTCGGGGCCCTGGAAGGACTCGGCGTAGATCTTGTAGACGTCCTCGGTGCCGGACGGACGGGCGGCGAACCAGCCGGACTCGGTGCTGACCTTGAGGCCGCCGATCGCCGCGCCGTTACCGGGTGCGGTGGTCAGCGTCGCGGTGATCGGCTCACCGGCAAGCTCGGTCGCGGTGACCTGCTCCGGGGAGAGCTTGCCGAGCACCGCCTTCTGCTCCCGGGTGGCCGGAGCGTCGATCCGGGCGTACGCGGGCGCGCCGAAACGCTCGGCCAACTCCGCCCAGTGCTCGCTCGGGCTGCGGCCGGTGGTGGCCTGGATCTCGGCGGCGAGCAGGCAGAGCAGCAGGCCGTCCTTGTCGGTGGTCCAGGTCGAGCCGTCGCGCCGCAGGAACGACGCCCCGGCGCTCTCCTCGCCACCGAAGCCGACCGCGCCGTCGAGCAGGCCGGGGACGAACCACTTGAAGCCGACCGGCACCTCCAGCAGCGGCCGACCCAGGTCGGCGGCGACCCGGTCGATCATCGACGAGGAGACCAGTGTCTTGCCCACCGCCGCGTCCGGCCCCCACTCGGTGCGGGTGCGGAACAGGTGACGAATCGCCACCGCCAGGTAGTGGTTGGGGTTCATCAGCCCGGCGTCCGGGGTGACGATTCCGTGCCGGTCGGCGTCGGCGTCGTTGCCGGTGGAGATCTGGTAGTCGGCCCGCGCGGCGATCAGCGACGCCATCGCGTTCGGCGAGGAGCAGTCCATCCGGATCTTGCCGTCGCCGTCCAGGGTCATGAACCGCCAGGTCGGGTCGACAGTCGGGTTGACCACCGTCAGGTCCAGGCGGTGCCGCTCGGCGATCTCACCCCAGTACGCCACGCTCGCCCCGCCCAACGGGTCCGCGCCGATGCGGATCCCCGCATCGCGGATCGCGTCGATGTCGATCGCCGCCGGCAGGTCGTCGACGTAGTTGGCGAGGAAGTCGTACTTCCCTGTGGTGTCGGCGGCCCGCGCCCGCGCGTAGGTGATCCGGCGGACCTCCTTGAGCCCGGCGGCGAGGATGGCGTTGGCCCGGTCCTGGATCCACCGGGTCACGTCGGTGTCGGCCGGCCCGCCGTTTGTGGGGTTGTACTTGAAACCGCCGTCGTCGGGCGGGTTGTGCGACGGGGTGATCACGATGCCGTCGGCGAGCCCGCTGGTCCGCCCACGGTTGTGCGTGAGGATCGCGTGCGACAGCGCCGGGGTCGGGGTGTAACCGTCGCGGCTGTCCACCAGCACGGTGACCCCGTTCGCGGCGAGCACCTCCAGGGCGTCCACAGCGGCCGGCGCGGAGAGCGCGTGGGTGTCCCGGGCGAGGAAGAGCGGCCCGTCCAGCCCCTGGTCGCGCCGGTAGTCGCAGAGCGCCTGGGTGACCGCCAGGATGTGGTCGGAGTTGAACGCGTTGCGCAGGCTGGAGCCGCGGTGGCCGGAGGTGCCGAAGGAGACCTGCTGGGCCGGGTCCGCGGGATCCGGATGCTCGGCGTAGTAGGCGGTCACCAGGCGCGGCACGTCGACCAGGTCGGCGGGCTCGGCGGGCTGGCCGGCACGGGGGTGGGTCACTGCGGGATCCTCCTCGGGGAGTGCCTGTCGGTCACGGCACGACCTTCTGGCCCTTGCCGATCACCACGATGCCGTTGTCGGAAACGGTGTAACGCTGCCGGTCCTTCTCCAGGTCGACGCCGATCTCGACGCCCTCCGGGACGAACACGTTCTTGTCCAGGATGGCCCGCCGGACCACAGCGTGCCGGCCGATCTCCACACCCTCCATCAGCACCGAGCCCTCGACGTGCGCCCAGGAGTGCACCCGCACCTTCGGCGAGACGATCGAGTTCTCCACCAACGAGCCGGAGATCACCACACCAGGGGAAACCATCGAGCCGACCGCTCGGCCGACCCGCTCACCCCACTGGTGCACGAACTTCGCCGGCGGCCACGGCGGCTGCTCCGTGTAGATCGGCCAGTCGAAGTTGTACATGTTGAAGACGGGGTGCACGTTGATCAGATCCATGTGCGCGTCGTAGAACGAGTCGAGCGTTCCCACGTCCCGCCAGTAGCCGCGGTCACGGTCGGTGCTGCCCGGCACCTCGTTGTCGCGGAAGTCGTAGACGTTGGCCTCGCCGCGTTCGACGAGCATCGGGATGATGCTGCCGCCCATGTCGTGCTTGCTGGACTTGTCGTCGGCGTCGCGCTCGACCGCCTCGCAGAGCGCCCGGGTGGTGAAGACGTAGTTGCCCATCGAGGCGTAGATCTCGTCCGGCGCGTCGGGCAGACCGACAGCGTCGGTGGGCTTCTCGCGGAACGCCCGGATCCGCTTGCCGTCCTCGCCGACCTCGATGACGCCGAACTGGTCGGCCATCGACAGCGGCTGGCGGATGCCGGCCACCGTCACCGCCGCGCCGGAGGCGATGTGGTCCTCCACCATCTGCCGCGGGTCCATCCGGTAGATGTGGTCGGCGCCGAAGACGATCACGTAGTCGGGCTGCTCGTCGTTGATCAGGTTGAAGCTCTGGTAGATGGCGTCGGCCGAGCCGGCGAACCACCACGGGCCACGACGCTGCTGCGCCGGCACCGGGGTGACGTAGTTGCCGAGCAGCGTGGACATCCGCCAGGTCTTGGTGATGTGTCGGTCGAGGGAGTGGGACTTGTACTGGGTCAGCACGACGATCTTGAGATAGCCGGCGTTGGCCAGGTTGGAGAGGACGAAGTCGACCATGCGGTACATCCCGCCGAACGGGACGGCCGGCTTGGCCCGATCCGTGGTGAGTGGCATCAGGCGCTTGCCCTCCCCACCCGCCAGGACGATCGCGAGCACCTTGGCAGCCATGCCCCGACGCTATCCACCCGCGTCCCACTTCACCACTCGTACGGGGAGTCTTCTGCACTAGGGTGCGCACATGACCGACTCCTCCCCGGCCACCGGATCCCTGCGCGTCGATCTGCTCACCCGCGAGTACCCACCGGAGGTCTACGGCGGCGCGGGCGTGCACGTCGAGTACCTGGCTCGGGAGTTGCGCCGCCTCGCCGACGTACGGGTGCACTGCTTCGGACTGCCACGCACCGAGCCGGGCGTCACCGCGTACGCCGAACCGCCGGGGCTGACCGGCGCGAACGCCGCGCTGCGCACGATGGGCGTGGATCTGGAGATGGCCGCCGGCGCGGCCGGCACCGACGTGGTGCACAGCCACACCTGGTACGCGAACCTGGCCGGCCACACCGCGAAGCTGCTGCACGGGGTGCCGCACGTGGTGACCGCGCACAGCCTGGAGCCGCTGCGGCCGTGGAAGGCCGAGCAGCTCGGCGGCGGTTACGCGCTCTCCTCCTGGATCGAGCGCACCGCGATGGAGGCCGCCGACGCGGTGATCGCGGTCAGCGGCGGGATGCGCAACGACGTGCTCACCGCGTACCCGCAGATCGACCCCGACCGGGTCCGGGTGGTCTACAACGGCATCGACACCATCCAGTACGCCCCGGATCAGGGCACCGACGTGCTCGACCGGCTCGGCGTCGACCCGTCCCGCCCGAGCGTGGTCTACGTGGGCAGGATCACCCGGCAGAAGGGGCTGCCGTACCTGCTGCGGGCCGCCCGGGAGTTGCCGGCGGACACCCAACTCGTCCTGCTCGCCGGTGCGCCGGACACCGCCGAGATCGCCGCCGAGGTGGAGGAGCTGGTCGCCGAGCTGCGGGCCAACCGCTCCGGCGTGGTCTGGGTGGCCGAGATGCTGCCCAAGCCCGAGGTGATCCAGGTGCTCACGCACGCCACGGTCTTCGTCTGCCCGTCGGTCTACGAACCGATGGGCATCGTCAACCTGGAGGCGATGGCCTGCGAGACGGCAGTGGTGGCGACCGCTACCGGCGGCATCCCCGAGGTCGTGGCCGACGACGAGACCGGCCTGCTGGTGCCGATCGCGCAGGCCACCGACGGCTCCGGCACCCCACTGGACCCGGACCGCTTCGTGGCCGACCTGGCGGCCGCGATCAACACGCTGCTCGCCGACCCGGCGCGCACCGAGCGGTTCGGGCTGGCCGGCCGGCGGCGCGCGGTGCAGCACTTCTCCTGGGACGCGATCGCCCGACAGACAGTGGAGGTCTACCGCTCCGTCGGCGCGGCCTGAGCGGGACGGATTTCAGATCGCCGTTCCCGGTGGCGACTTGAGCAACGACGTCGCCTCGGCAGCGTGACCACCACGCCCGTTGCGTAGCGCGCTGGCCGCGATGCGGATCAGGTCGATGTTGACGCCGGCGGCACCGCTCGGATCGTGCACCTTCAGCTTCACGTCGAGGCTCACCGCTGTCTCACCCCAGCCCTGCGCCTCAAGGTTGAGGTGAGCCACCTTCTGCGACGCGAGATGCGGCAGGTACCCGAGCGGGGCCACCTCGACGTCGCCACCGGCCGACAGGGCGTTGAGCTTGGACTGCTTCTTGCTGTCGGGGTTCTCGACCAGGTTGCGGAAGTCTTCGGTGCCGCCCAGGTTGACCTGGTAGGAGCTGACCAGGGTGAGGCCCCGCTCCTGGAGCAGCCGCAGCAGCGCGTTGTGCAGCACCGAGGTGCCGAACTGGCTGGCCAGGTCGTCACCGAGCAACGGCAGCCCGGCTGACTCGAACCTGCCCAGCAGCCGTGAGTCGCGGGCGACCGGGTCGGAGGTCGTGTTGATGAAGGCGACGCCAGCGGTGTGGGCCGCCTCGGCGTACGCCTGGGCGGTCTCCGGCCGGCCACTGGGTGCCGAGTAGAGCAGCACCTCCGCCCCTGCCAGCGCCGCCGCCACCCGCTGTACCCCGCTCGCGTCGATGAGGCCCTTCGTGACCGGCACACCCGCCCGGGGCAGATCGCAGTTCAGCCGAGGGAAGTTGTTGGGCGGCAGGAAGATCGCCTCGGTCAGGTCCTGACCGATCTTCTCCGCGGAGGTGGCGAAGGCTGCCACGATGTCGATGTCCCCCACCCCGAGCCCGTCGATCGTCGGCCTGCGGATGCCGACCAGGCTGCCGCTCTGGCGGTAGAGAGCAAGCCCCTGCACCAGTGCCGAGGTGTTGTTACCGACGCCGACAACCGCGACTCTCACCCGTTCGATCATGGCCGGAGGCTACGTCACGTCCGCGCGTTGCGGCGGTGCGGAACGGTGGGTGATCTCCGCGCGAGGGAACACCACGGCGAGCGTGATGCCCCTGAGTCATCAATATGCCTCTGTGTCATCACGCTCACCGCAACGTCCGTCCCCAGGGCTCGACCCGCCGAAGCGAGCAACGAGCCTGGTTCAGGGAGAGTCCGACCGCCATTCCTCACCGGCCACCAGCCAATCGTGCCGGGCCGCCGCCGGGCCGCCACCGGGCCGCCACCGGGCCGCCGCCGCGCAGGCGGTCCGGGCATGAACCAGGACGGCCGCGGACCCGCCCATTCCGGGAACCCGTGTGGATCTTGACGGCTTGGCCGCGCGCGAACGGATCTCGCGCAGTAGGTTGGCGGGGTGACTGGACGGTTCCCGATCGAAGACGTCTCCCCCGTCGTCTCGTGCGGGCGATACCCGGCCAAGGCGGTGATCGACGAACCGGTTCCGGTGTCGGCGCGCGCCTACCGGGAGGGGCACGACGCGCTGGGCTGCAACGTGGTGTGGGCTGGTCCGGACGGCGCGAGCCGGCCGTTCACCCGGATGCGCCCCGGCGAGCCCGGCCAGGACCGCTGGCACGCCACCATCGCACCGGACGCCGTCGGCTCGTGGACCTTCTCCGTCGAGGCGTTCCAGGACCCGTACCTGACCTGGCAGAACGCGGTGACCAAGAAGATCGCCGCCGGGCAGGGGCCGGAGGACCTGGCCAACGACCTGGCCGAGGGCGCCCGGGTGCTCGCCGCCGCCCGGGAGCTCGTCCCGAGCGCCGACCGGCCCCGGGTCGCCGACGCGCTCACCGCTCTCGTCGACACCGACCTGCCGCTGGCGCAGCGGGTCGACAGGGCGTTGGCCCTGGCCGACCTGCTCTGGGAGCACCCGGTACGGGAGCTGGTCACCGCCGGTGACACGTACTCGATCTGGGTTGACCGCAAGCGGGCGCTCTACTCGGCCTGGTACGAGTTCTTCCCCCGCTCCGAAGGAGCGGAGGGCGGGCGGTCCGGCACCTTCGCGACCGCCACCGAGCGGCTGCCAGGGGTGGCCGCGATGGGCTTCGACGTGCTCTACCTGCCGCCGATCCACCCGATCGGCCGGGTCAACCGCAAGGGTCCGAACAACGCGCTGAGCGCCGGGCCGACCGACGTGGGCTCGCCGTGGGCGATCGGCGCCGCCGAGGGCGGCCACGACACCATCCACCCCGACCTGGGTACGCCGGCGGACTTCCGGGCCTTCATCCAGGCGGCGGCGGCACAGGGCCTGGAAGTGGCGATGGACCTGGCGTTGCAGTGCGCACCGGACCACCCGTGGGTCACCGAGCACCCGGAGTGGTTCACCACCCGGGCCGACGGCAGCATCGCGTACGCGGAGAACCCGCCGAAGAAGTACCAGGACATCTACCCGGTCAACTTCGACAACGACCCGGAGGGCATCCGGGCCGAGGTGCTGCGGGTGGTGCTGCACTGGGTCGGCGAGGGCATCCGGATCTTCCGGGTGGACAACCCGCACACCAAGCCGTTCGACTTCTGGCACTGGCTGATCGCGGAGGTGAAGGCGGTCGATGAGGACGTGCTGTTCCTGGCCGAGGCGTTCACCCGGCCGGCCATCATGCACGGCCTCGGCAAGATCGGCTTCACCCAGTCGTACACCTATTTCACCTGGCGCACGACGGCCGCCGAGATGCGGGCGTACTGCGAGGAGCTGATCGAGGCGGCCGACTACATGCGGCCGAACTTCTGGCCGAACACCCCGGACATCCTGCACGAGTCGTTGCAGCACGGCGGCCCGCCGATGTTCAAGATCCGGGCGGTGCTGGCCGCGCTGCTCTCCCCCTCCTGGGGCCTTTACGCGGGCTACGAGCTGTTCGAGCACGTGGCCCGACCGGGCGCCGAGGAGTACCTGGACAACGAGAAGTACGAGCTGCGACCGCGGGACTGGGCCGGCGCCGAGGCGCAGGGCCGCTCGCTGGCGCCGTTCCTGACCACCCTCAACCGGGTACGCCGGGACAACCCGGCCCTGCACCAGCTTCGCAACCTGCGCTTCCACGAGATCGACAACCCGGCGTTGCTCTGCTGGTCCAAGCACGACCCGGAGACCGGCAACACCGTCATCGTGATCTGCTCGTTCGACCCGCGCATCGTGCAGTGGGGCAACACCACGCTCGACATGCCGGCGCTGGGCTTCGACTGGCACGAACGGTTCACTGTGCACGACGAGCTGACCGGCACCAGTTACGACTGGGGTCAGCGCAACGCGGTACGGCTCGACCCGTACCTGCAACCCGCGCACGTGTTGACAGTGCGTCGCCCGACCCCGCCGACCGCGCCGCAGCCGGCGGGCGCCGAGCCGGCCGACCTCACGGTCGCCGAGGTGCCGGACGACCTCTCCGGCGGCACCGCGCCGACGACCCCGACCGCGACGACCGCTGCCGCGACGACCCCGGCCACCGTGGCGTCCCGGCTGACCGCCGCCCGTTCGGCTGCCGCCCGCTCGTCCCGTTCCGCGCCGACCGCTCCCGCCCCGAAGGACGACCGATGGACCAGCTGATCTCCGGCGCGACGCACGACCCGCACGCGCTGCTCGGCGCGCACCCCGCCGACGGCTCGACGACGATCCGCACGATGCGCCGGGGCGCCGGCGACGTCGCGCTGCTCGTCGGCGACGAGCGGCACCCCATGAAGCGGGTGCACGACGTGGGCGTCTTCGAGGCGCAGGTCGACGGCACGGTGCTCGACTACCGGGTGGAGGTCGACGGCACCACCCACGACGACCCGTACCGCTACCCGCCGACCCTCGGTGAACTGGACCTGCACCTGATCCGCGAGGGCCGCCACGAGCGGCTGTGGGAAGCGCTCGGCGCCCGGGTCTTCGACGAGGGCGTGGCGTTCAGCGTCTGGGCGCCCAACGCCAGTGGGGTTCGGGTGATCGGCGACTTCACCGGCTGGGGCCCCGACGACGGCTGGCCGATGCGGTCGCTCGGCTCCAGCGGGGTGTGGGAGCTGTTCGTCCCCAACGCCCGGGTCGGGGCCCGCTACAAGTACCGGGTGCTGGGCGCCGACGGGCAGTGGCGAGACAAGGCCGACCCGCTCGCGGCGTACGCCGAGGTGCCGCCGGCCACCGCCTCGGTGGTGCACCACTCGACGTACCGGTGGAACGACGCGGACTGGCTGGCCCGGCGGGCCGAACGGCAGCCGCACCAGGAGCCGATGAGCGTCTACGAGGTGCACCTCGGTTCGTGGCGGCCCGGCCTGGGCTACCGCGAACTGGCCGAACAGCTCACCGCGTACGTCGCCGAGCTGGGCTTCACGCACGTGGAGTTCCTGCCGGTGATGGAGCACCCGTTCGGCGGTTCCTGGGGCTACCAGGTCACCGGCTACTACGCGCCGACCTCCCGGTTCGGCGACCCTGACGAGTTCCGCCACCTCGTCGACCAACTGCACGCCGCCGGCATCGGCGTACTCCTGGACTGGGTGCCCGCGCACTTCCCCAAGGACGAGTGGGCCCTCGCGCGCTTCGACGGCACCCCGCTCTACGAGCACCCCGACCCGCGGCGCGGCGAGCACCCCGACTGGGGCACGTACGTCTTCGACTTCGGCCGCAACGAGGTCCGCAACTTCCTGGTCGCCAACGCGCTCTACTGGTGCGACCAGTTCCACGTCGACGGGCTGCGGGTCGACGCTGTCGCCTCGATGCTCTACCTGGACTACTCCCGCAACCATGGCGAGTGGGCCCCGAACAAGTACGGCGGCCGGGAGAACCTGGAGGCCATCGCGTTCATGCAGGAGGTGAACGCCACCGTCTACAAGCACCACGCCGGCGTCGTCATGATCGCCGAGGAGTCCACCGCCTGGCCGGGGGTCACCCGCCCCACCGCCGACGGCGGGCTGGGCTTCGGCTTCAAGTGGAACATGGGCTGGATGCACGACACCCTGCTCTACACCTCGAAGGACCCGATCTACCGCCAACACCACCACCACCAGCTCACCTTCTCCCTGGCGTACGCCTGGAGCGAGAACTACGTGCTGCCGATCAGCCACGACGAGGTGGTGCACGGCAAGGGCTCACTGGCCGGCAAGATGCCCGGCGACACCTGGCAGCGGCTGGCGAACGTACGGGCGCTGCTGGCGTACATGTGGGCGCACCCCGGCAAGCAACTGCTCTTCATGGGCTCCGAACTGGCCGACGACAGGGAGTGGAGCGAGGAGCGCGGCCTCGACTGGTACCTGCTGCACGACCCGGCCCGCGCCGGAGTGCAACGACTCGTCGGTGACCTCAACCGGGTCTACCGGGACACCCCGGCGCTCTGGGCACAGGACACCGAACCGGCCGGGTTCCGCTGGATCGCCGGCGACGACGTCGCCAACAACACCGTGTCGTTCGTCCGGATCGCCCCGGACGGCTCGACGCTGGTCTGCGTGGCGAACTTCTCCGCCCAGCCGCTGCACGACTACCGGATCGGCCTGCCGGCCGGCGGGACCTGGCAGGAGGTGCTCAACACCGACGCGCAGCACTACGGCGGCTCCGGGGTGGGCAACCTCGGCGAGGTACGCGCCGAGGACGTGCCGTGGCACGGGATGGTCGCCTCGGCGGCCCTCCAGGTCCCGCCACTGGGCGCGATCTGGCTGCGCCGAAGCTGACGCGGCCGGACCGTCAGACCAGGCCGGCGTCGCGCAGCAACTGCCACAAGCCGGCGCCGTCGGGGGCGGACAGCCACTTCTGCCCCACCGGCCCCGACGACGGGCGGCCGGCTGGGGCGGGCAGGGTGCCGGCCAGCACCGACTGGGTCGGGGAGAGCCTGCGGATCGCCACCCCGGCGACGTTCTCCGGGTGGGCGGCGGCGAACTCCCGGTAGATCTCCTGGTCGTGCTGGCCGTCGTCGCCGACGAGCAGCCAGCGCACGTCGGGGAACTCCTTCGCCAACCGTGCGAGGGTGACCCGCTTGTGTTCCATGCCGCTGCGGAACCAGCGGTCGGCGGTCGGGCCCCAGTCGGTGAGCAGCAGCGGCCCGGCCGGGTAGAGGTGCCGGGACAGGAAGCGGGTCAGCGTGGGCGCGACGTTCCAGGCCCCGGTGGAGAGGTAGAAGACCGGTGCGCCGGGGTGCGCGGTGACCAGCCGCTCGTAGAGCACCGCCATGCCGGGCACCGCGTTGCGGGCGTGCTCGTCGAGCACGAACGTGTTCCATGCGGCGAGCAGCGGCCGGGGCAGCGCGGTCACCATCACCGTGTCGTCGATGTCGGAGATGATGCCGAACTTGACCTCCGGGTCGAGGATGCGCACCGGGGCGTCGACCGGCTCGGCGTCCGGGACACTGAGCCGGACCGTGCCCCAACCGGGCGGCAGGTCCGCCTCGACCAGCGTGTCGACGAAGCCGCTGCGGTCGGCCCGCGTCTCGTGCCGCACCCCGCCGGCCTCGATGGTCACCGTGACGTGCTTGTTCGGCAGCGTTGTGAAGCTGCGCCAGCCACGGACCTTGTCCAGCCGACCCCGTTGGCGGGTGTCCGGACGGCCCAGCAGCACCCGACACATCACCCGCACCCAACCCGGCGCGCCGTAGCCGGTGTACGCGACGATGTTGACCCGCCAGCCGGTGCGCCGCAGCCGGCGCTCGACGAGCTGGTGCACGGCGTCCTCGATCCGCGCAGCCCGGTGCAGGTTCGGAACGGCCAGTTGGCCGGCGGGAGTGGGTGGCACGCGCCAACCCTGCCACACGTCGACAGCCACGGCCACGCGAGCCGACCCCGGCCGCGCCGCCGCGGCCCGGCCGCCGTGGAGTCGGTACAGCCCCACCCCGGCTGCGCCGATCCACCTCGGCGACCCGGCCGAACGTGAAACACTCCGGTCGGGACGACGACGGGGGCGCTGGTCGTGTCGCATCCAGAGCAGCACAGTGGGCGATGGCGCCCGCGACTCGATCGGCCAGCGCTCGTCGCGCTGCTGTTCGGGCTCGCCGGTGTCGTCTACCGGCTGGTCCTGACGCTGTTCACGGTGCCGGTGTCGAACAGCGACGAGGCGACCTTCGGCCTCGCGGCCCTGCACATCGGGCAGGGCCGGGAACACCCGGTCTTTCTCTACGGCCAGCACTACATGGGGATGTTGGAGTCGTACCTGGCCGCTCCCCTGGTGGCGCTGACCGGGCCGAGCTGGCCGGTGCTGCGCCTGCCGATGCTCGCGCTGTACGCGATCTTCCTCTACCTGATCCACCGGCTGACCCGCCGACTCGGCACCCCGTGGTTCGCCGCCTTCGTGGTGGGTCTGCTCGCGCTCGGACCGGAGCGGGTGGTGCGCGACCAGCTCACCGTCGTCGGCGGGAGGCCGGAGGTGAAGCCGGCGGTGCTGCTGATGCTGCTGATCACCGTGGGACTGGCGACCGGCACCGTGCACCGCCGTCGGCTCGCGATCGGCCTGTTCGGGCTGCTCGTCGGACTTGCCGTCTGGTCGGACTGGCTGATCCTGCCGTACCTCGCGGTGGCCGGGTTGGCACTGGTCTGGGCGGTACGGCGGGAACTGCTCGGATGGTCCGGTCTGCTGCTGGCGGCGGGGGTGGTCGTCGGTGTGGCCCCGATGATCGTCGACAACCTGCGGGCCGGGCCCGGTGAGGACTCGCTGTCGGTGTTCCGGGAGGTCAGCACCAAGGCCGGGCCGCAACCGCAGTGGTCCGACCGGATCCGGGGCGGCCTGCTGGAGGGGGTGCCGCTGGCGCACGGGCTCTGTCCGGTGGACGGCTGCGGACGCTGGCAACAGTGGTTCGGCGTGCTGTACCCGGTGGTGCTGCTGGCCGGCGCCGCACTCGCTGTGCTCGCGTACCGTCGCGCCGCCGGGGCACCTCGCGGGGAGCGGGCCGGACGCGGGGCCGGAGGGCTGCGCGGCGAGCGGGTCGGGCCGGTCGTGCAGCTCGCGCTGATCGCCGGCGCGGCGTTGACACTGCTGTCGTACGTGCGCAGTCCGCTCGCCGCGACCAGCCCGCTGGACAACGCCCGCTACCTGTCGGTGCTGCAACTGTCGCTGCCGGCGGTGCTCTGGCCGCTCTGGGTGGCGGCGCTGACCGCCTGGCGGGGCACCAGCAGCGTGCTGGGGCGGTTCACCGGCGCGCTGTCCGCCGCCGTCCTGGCCGCGCTGACAGTGACCACCCTGGTGATCACCGTGCTGTTCGCGGCCACCGGCACCGCGGCGTCGCGGACCGAGGAGCGCCAGGCCCGGGAGTTGGCCGCCGCGCTGCGCGCCGACGGACCCCACGAGGTGTACGGGGACTACTGGACCTGCAATCGGTTGATCTTCAACACGGATGAGTCGGTGGTCTGCGGGGTGCTCGACGGTGACCTGTCGCCGGGGCAGAACCGCTACCGGCCGTACTGGCGGCAGGTGGGGCGGGCCGACCGGCCGGGCTACGTGGTGGAGATCGACTCGCCGATGGACCGGCGGTTGCGCAGGCTGCTCGCCGACCGGGCCGACGCCGCGCCGGTGCGGGAGGTCGGCGGCTATCGCGTGTACCACCCCGACACCCCGGTGCGGCCCTGGCGGTAGGGGCTGGTCGTACGCTGGCCGGGCCGGCGCGTGGGGCGCCGCCGCTGCGCCAGTCGAGGAGACCCATGCTCATCCTGTTGCCGCCCTCGGAGGGGAAAGCCGACGCCGGCACCGGACGGCGCTGGGCCCCGGACCGGCTCTCGCTGCCCGAGCTGAACCCGGCCCGCCAACGGGTTCTGGACGCCCTGGTGGCGCTGTGCGCCGGGCCGGACGAGGAGGCCGCGCGAGCGGCGCTCGGCCTCAGCGAGGGCCAGCGGGGCGAGCTGCGGCGCAACGCCCGCCTGCGGGAGGCGGCCACCGCGCCGGCCGAGCGGCTCTACACCGGGGTGCTCTACGAGGCGTTGGACCTGGCCTCGTTGCCGCCCACTGCGCAACGGGCGGCCCGCCGGTCGATCCTGATCAGCTCCGGGTTGTGGGGCGCGGTCCGACTGGCCGACCGGATCCCGCCGTACCGCTGCCCGATCGGCGCCCGCCTGCCCGACGTCGGGGCGCTGTCGACGTACTGGCGCAGGGAGCTGACGCCGGCGGTGGACGCCGCCGCGGGGCGCGGCCCGGTGCTGGACCTTCGCTCCGGCGCGTACGCGGCCACCTGGACGCCGCGCGGTGAAGCGGCCGAGCGCACTGTCACAGTGCGGGTTCTGCACGAGCGGGAGGTCGACGGCGTGCCGGTCCGCTCCGTGGTCAGCCACTTCAACAAGGCGACAAAGGGGCGTCTGGTCCGGGACCTGCTCGTCGCCGGCGCCCGTCCGCGCACCGCTGCGGAGCTGGTGGGCACCCTGCGGGAGTTGAAGCACACAGTGCTGGAGCAAGCCACCGCCGCGGGCCGGGTGCGCCAGGTGGATCTGGTGGTCACCGACCTTTAGCGGCACCCAGCCGCAAGATTTGCTCAAGGCTGGGCCGGAGGAGTTCCGTAACGGCGTGCCAGGGGCCACGGTAGGGCAACCCAGACTCCGACAAGGGAGCCTCCGTTGACCCACGAACCCGCCCTGCTCGACCGGCCCCACACCCCGACCACCCCATCCCCGCTGGGCTGGCTGACGCTGGGCGACGCGTTCGAGGCCGCCTGCCTGCTGCGGTGCACACCGCCACCGACCGCCGCCCGGCCCAACGCGGTACGCGCCGAGCACACCGCCGGGGTGGAGTTCAACCGGGAGGACGCCGCGCAGCGGATGCGGCAACTGCTCAACCGGCTGGACATCCCGGTCACCCACGAGGTGGCCGTCGGCGGCCTGCGTCGCCGCTACGAGCTGCACCGGCTGTGGGTGCCCCGGGAGCACCAGGGCGCGTACACCCGGATGTTGGACGCGGGCTGGTGGCAGGGGCGACGCGAGCTGCTCGGCGGGCCGCTGCCCGGCGCCTCACCGGCCCGCCGACGGTTGGTGACCCGCCTGGCGGAGGCAGCCTGGCGCTCGGCGTTGCTGGCCGCCGGACGGCACGTCCGGCGGCACATCCTCGGCGTGCGGCTCACCGACCGGGAGCTGGCCGCCGTGCTGATCCGGGGCGCGGCAGTGCTCGACGTGCCGGCCCGGCTCCGCCCCGGCACCGGTTGCTTCCTGGTCAGCGTGGCCGACGGCCCGGACCGGCAACGGATCCTGCGCAGCGCCGCGTTGGAGCCGGCGCGCGGTCCGATGGCGGAACCCGGGACGGCGACGGCGCGCGGGGTGCCCCCGGCGTCGGCGCGGGGCGCGGGCCTGGCGCCGGCAGCTCGCGCGGCCTGTTGATCGGGTTCCGACCGTCCGGCGCATCGCGAACCCGGGCTTGCGCGCACCCGCCCGACGGCGCACAGTGCACCGCGTGAGTCGTACCTCGTCACGCCGCGCCGGCCTGGCCGCCCTGTCGACGGTGCTGCTGATCGCGAACCTGGCCATCGCCAGCTGCCGGGACACCCCGATCGACCCGACGTCGATCCGGATCGCCACCGGTAGCCCCACCGCTGTCTACTACGCGTTCGGGCAGTCCCTGGCGGCGATCCTCAACCGGGAACTCCCCGACGTGCGGGCCAGCGTGGTGATCACCGCCGCCTCGGCGGAGAACGTTCAACTCGTCGGCTCCGGCGGGGCCGAACTGGGCTTCACCCAGGCCGATGTCCTGCCCGCCAGCACGGCGGGAAGTCCCACTGTCGACGCCGTCGCCCGGGTGTACGACGACCAACTGCACTTGGTCACCACGAGCGGCGGCCCGGTCCGCGCTGTCGCCGACCTGCGCGGCCGGCGGGTCTCCGTCGGCGCGGCCGGCTCGGGCACCGAGATCACCGCGACCCGGCTGCTGGAGGTGGCCCGCCTCGGTGGCGACGACGTGCGCCGGGAACGGCTCGGACTGGACGACTCGGTGGCGGCGCTGCGCTCCGGGCGGATCGACGCGTTCTTCTTCTCCGGCGGGTTGCCGGTGCGGGGCATCGAGGAGTTGGCAGACGCCAGCGCCATCCGGATCGTGGACCTCAGCGAGTGGACCGAGCCGCTGCGGTCACGCTACGGCCAGGTCTACGTCTCCCGGGACATCCCCCGCTCGGTGTACGGGGTGGACGCGGTAACCACGGTGGCCGACCCGAACTACCTGATCGTCCGGGCCGACCTGCCGGAGCCGTTGGTCCGCGAGGTGACCCGGCTGCTGATGGAACGCCGGGCCGAACTGGCCGCCGCCCATCCGGCGGCGGGACGGATGAGCCCCCGCTCGGCGATCGTCACCGCGCCGCTGACGCTGCACCCCGGCGCGGCGTCCTGGTACCGCGCCACCAAACCGTGACGGCCGACCCTCACCGCGCCGGGGAGGGCCGCAGGTCGGCGGCCGGTTCCTCCTCCGCCGGCTCCACCGCAACTGTCGGCGTCGGGAACCACAGGGCGGCGATCAGCCCCCGCGACTCCCCCGGGCGCATGGTGAGCCGCCCGTCCGAGGCGTCCACCAGCACGGCGGCGATGGTCAGGCCGAGCCCCGCTCCCTCCACGTTCTGCGCGTCCGGGGCCCGCCAGAACCGCTCGGTCGCCTGGCCGAGCTGACTCTCGGTCATGCCGGGGCCGGAGTCGCGGACCTCCAGCGCCACCCCGCCGTCGCGGCGCGCCACAGTCACCGTCACCGTCCCGCCCGCCCCGCTGAACTTCACAGCGTTGTCGATGAGAGCGTCCAGCGCCTGGTCGACGGCGGTCGGCACTGTCTGCGCGTACGCCGGGGCGTCGGTCGTGGCCAGCCGCAACGCGACCGACCGGTGCCGGGCCAGCGGCGCCCACGCGGACACCCGGGAGGCGGCCACCGCGGCGGCGTCCACTGTGACGCGCTCGTTCTCCTCCCGTTCGGCCCGGGCGAGGGTCAGCAGCGCGTCGAGCACCAGCGCGAGCCGGTCGGTCTCCTCCAGGGCCAACTGGTGCTCGGACCGGCCGTCCGGGTCGGTGAGGCTGGGCCCCAACTCCTCCACCCGCAGCCGCAGCGCGGTGAGCGGGTTGCGCAGTTGGTGGCTGGCGTGCGCGACGAAGGCACGCTGGCGGTCCATCACATCGGAGACCACGTCGGCCATGTGGTTGAAGCTGGCCGCGAGGCGGCGCAGCTCCGGGGGTCCCAACCGGTGCTGCACCCGGGCGCCCCGGTCGCCCTCAGCGATCTCGTGGGTGACCGCGTCCAGTTCGGTGACCGGGCGCAGCACCCAACCGGCCAGCCCGAACGCGGTGAGCACGCAGGCCAGCACGGCGAGCAGGCCGGCCAGGGCGAGCAGCAGCCACCACGCGACGACGGCTCGGCGGATCGGGTCGGCCGGGGTCACGATCACCACCGCTCCGAGCACCTCACCCCCGTCGTTGATCGGTACCGCCACCACCACCGGGTCGGTCGTCCAGGGCCAGACCGACTCGGGGGCGCTGGTCTGCTGCCCGGACAGCGCGACGTCCAGCACCGTCGTGGTCCCCGGGCTGGCCTGCCACCTCGGCGACGAGACCGGGATGTTCCGGTCCCGGTCGACGATCGCGGCGGTGATCGCGTACAGGTCGTCGTAGCTGGTCAGCTCCGACTCGATCGGGCCGGGCCCGCCGTCGCGCAACGCCGGGCCGGCCAGCGAGGCGAACCGGGTCGCGTCGGCGAGCCGGTCGGCGCGGACCCGTTCGGTCTCGCGGCTGGCCATGGTGGCGGCCAGTGGGGTCTCCAACGCGATGAGGACGAGGACCATCAGCAGCAGATAGCTGATCACCAGGCGACGGCGCACCTCAGCTCCTCACGCGTCGCGCAGCCGGTAGCCGACGCCGCGTACGGTCTCGACCAGGCGGGCGTCGCCGAGCTTGCCGCGCAGCGACCCCACGTGCACCTCGACGGTGTGCCGGTCGGCCCAGGTGGTGCCCCAGGCGTCGAGCAGGATCCGATCGCGGGGCACCGCCACCCCGGGCTGGCGGGCCAGCGAGAGCAGCACGTCGAACTCCTTGCGGGTCAACGTGACGGCACGGCCGTCGACTGTCACCGTCCGCGCGGCCACGTCGATGCGGACCGGCCCGGCCTCGATGAGGTGCCGCTCGGGCGCGGCGTTCGCGGCGCGGCGCAACACCGCCTCGATCCGGGCCTGCAACTCGACCATCGAGAACGGCTTGACCACGTAGTCGTCCGCGCCCAGGCGCAGACCCAGCACCCGGTCACGTTCCTCACCCCGGGCGGTCACCGCGATGATGCCGAGCTGACTGCTGCGCCGACGCAGCTCCCGGCACAGGTCCGTGCCGTCCCCGTCGGGCAGGGTCAGGTCGAGCAGCACCAGGTCACAGGGGGCGGCGGAGAGCGCGGCGGCGACGGTGGCGGCGTGCTCGACCTCGTACCCCCGGCGGGTGAGGGCGGAGGACAGCGCAGCGGCCACCCGGCGGTCGTCCTCCACCAGCAGGATCCGCACCCATGCCCCCGTCCCTCGCAGCGCTGTTCTGCGAATGGTGGCAGAAGTGAGCGCGGACCGGGAGGCCGCCCACCCGCGCTGGGTGGGCTAGCGGACGCTAGAGGCCGAAGGTGTCGTCGGCGATGGCGTCCCGGACGCCGTCGGTGAACCCGCGGAAGCCCGGGTCCTCGTGGCTGGCCGGCACGCTGGTGACGTTGACCCCGCTGGCCTGGGTGACCGCGTCGACCAGGGCCGGATAGTCGATCTCGGCATCCTGGAAGGCGTCGTCGTCCGACTCGGCCAGGTTGATCACGTGCTGCACGTCGTCGGACGACGTGTCCGGGTCATCGGCCCACTCGCCGCCGGCCTGGTAGCACTCGTCGTACAGCGCGCGCTGGCTGTCGGTCCAGTCATCGTCGTAGCTCTGCATCGCCCATCCCTCCGCGGCCCTTGACCTGAGCATGCCCGGCGGGAGGCGACGGGCGCGGCGGTACCGGCGAAAACCGGGCGGGCGCGCCGACCACGGCACCGTAAGCTGCCGTGGTGATCTACAAACTGCTGTCGAGCGCCGAATGGGACGACGCCCTCGCCGCCGGTTCCTTCACCGGTTCCGCTGTCGACCGGCAGGACGGGTTCATCCATCTCTCCGGGGCCGACCAGGTGGTCGAGACGGCACGGCGGCACTTCACCGGGGAGACCGGGTTGACTCTGCTCAGCGTCGAGGAGGAGCGACTGGGCGACGCGCTGCGGTGGGAGCCGTCGCGCGGCGGACAACTCTTCCCGCACGTGTACGGCCCGCTGCCGGTCGCGGCGGTGGTGGCGGCGCGGGCGTTGCCGGCGGGCCTTCCGGCCGCCGACGCGGTGGCCGCCCTGCTGGGCTGACCCGGTGGCCACCCTGCTGGCCTGATCCGTGGCCGCCCTACCGGCTGACACGCACGCGCCCGACCCGACAGTGTCGGGCCGGGCGCTGTGCCGCAGCGACGGGGCTCAGTGGCAGAGCCGGTCGATCTCCTGCTGGAACCGGTCCATCGGGTTCGCCTCGGCGGGGCCGAGCAGGTAGGTCTTCAGCTCCCGGCGGGCCTCGGTCATCGGGTCGTCACCAGCCCGGGTGACCGACACGATCTTCTCCAGCTCGCCGCAGTCCTTGGAGAGCAGGTACGCGGCCCGCGCCGTCGGGTACTCGCGACGGAAGTCGTCCTCGGACAGGCCGGCCGGGTTGGCCACCACGTACGGCCGCTGGCTCTGCACGAAGTCGGACACCACACTGGACACGTCGCTGATCAGCAGGTCGGTCTGGTTGAAGCAGTCGAACAGCGCCGGCGTGCGGCCGGTGACCACCAGGTGCTCGGTGCCGTCCAGCGAGGACGCGTCCGGGTTGCCGCCGGCCGCGCGGATCGCCGTGACGACCCGGTCGTGCACTGCCTTCGCCGCCCTGGACCGCGAACCGGTGAGCGGGTGCGGCTTGTAGATCAGGCGGACCCGGGGATTCGTGGCCAGCAGTCCCTTGACGATCCGCTCACCCATCAGCACCAGCGAGGTGTGGTACGGGTCGTCGTCGAGCCAACCCTCCCAGGTGGGCGCGTAGAGCACTGTGAACGGCCGGTCCACCGACTCGGCGCCGAAGGTGTGCACCCCGGCGAGCTGCGGTCGACCGATCTCGACGATGTCCGAGTCGAGCACTCCCACGCCGGCCCGCGCGTAGCGCTCCCGGCCGGCCAGGCCGGCGACCCAGACCTCGTCGTACACCTTGCTGTAGGGGTTGACGCTGGCCTGCTTGTCGCTGTCGCCGTGCCCGACGAAGACGTGCTTCGTACCCGGCTCGCGGAGCATGTGGATGTTCGCGCCCACGTTCGCGGCGTAGAGCGCCGCACGGATGCCGCCGAGGTCGAGGTTCATGAAGTCGACGCCGGCCGGTACGCAGATCACCGGCAGCCGGGTGTCGGCCAGTTCCAGGAACGCCTCCCGGCTGCGCATCAGCACCACCGCGCGCTGCTGGAGCGCCTCGGCCGGGGCGAGCCACATGTTCGCCTGGTAGACGTCCTTGGCCGGGCCGGCGAAGTAGAGCGCCACCTCCGGCCGGTAGTTGTCCAGCCAGCGCTGGACCGCCGGCAGCAACGGGCCCTGCCCGGCGCCCCGACCCCGCAGCCAGGTCAGCGCGATGATGGCGCCCACCAGACCGGTCGCCACGACCGCCACCGCGCCGGCCACGAAGAACGGCGTCGGATCGTGCTGCACCGCGGCGGCCACGCCGGCCGGCACCAGCAGCAGGTTGAGCAGGGGCATCCGGTCACCGGCGACCGCCGCTGCCCAGGCGGGCGGCTGGGGGGCGCTGGACAGTGGACCCAGCTCGATGTTGCGCACCATGGCGGAGAGCGGGTTACGACGCTCGATCATGGTGGAGAGCGCACCCGCGAAGACCGACACGACCCAGACCGCGGCCGGCAGCACCAGCAGGAGGGTCAGCTCGCCGCCGCTGAGGCGTACCTCGGCGACGACCAGCAACACGGCGGCGAGGTCGCGGGTCAGTTGCCGGTACGACCAGTGCAGGCCCACCTTCTCCAACAGCAGGTGCGATGGCGGTGACCAGCGGGCGACGGCGAACTCGCCGAGAATGGCGGCCAACCCGGCGACGGCGAACAGGCCGACCCAACCGAATACGCCACCGACGAGCATGACCAGGTAGGCCAGTACCAGTAGCGCACTCTGGGCGGCCACCCCGAGGCGTCCTGTCAACGTGCCGAACAACGAATTTCGCTCCCTACTAGATCGGTTACGGGCAGGGCCTGGATTCGTCACGGCATAACCCGACGAGGACAAACTGAGGCGTCGCGCCCGGTTCGCCGCCATCACCTTGAGTGACTGTTGCGGAACTGGACAGCTGTCGACAGCTGGCAGCCTCAACCCATGTCTGAACTCCCGCATTACAGCCCGCACGGCGGTGACCACATCCCCTGCGTGCCGCTCGTGCACCTATGACCTTAACGCGAGGGGACATCGGGACGCCGCTCAGGTATCAATGCCCTTTCCGGTCAGAAACTCGGTAGCCGTACGGTCCGGCGCGCCTCGCCACGCGCTGTGCGCGAGGGGTGGGTGCCAGGCCTCATCCGCGACGGAAACAGGTCATCGCTCCCGGCCGCTTGCGCGTGGCGAACTGCTGGAAACCCAGCTGCGGAGCCAGATCCCGGGCCACCTGGTTGCCGGAATAGACGCAGATGGTGGTGACATTGAGCCGCTCGATCGCGCCGGCCAGCTCAGGGACCGGCGCGAGCTCCGGCTTGCCGTTGGCGAGCGCCACCAACTTCAGCCGGTCCTGGGCGAACGGCGAGTCGATGCCGTAGTCGGGCAGGTAGCGGTCGTTGGGGCTGACCACCCGCATCCTGCTGGTCACCATCGGGGCGGTGTGCATGAGAGTGGACGGGGCCAGCACCACGCCGTCGGGCCGGTCGAGCCGCGTCATCCAGAAGACGATCAACTTGCGCTGCTGGGGCAGCTTCCAGACCGGCTGTTCGTGCACCGTCACATAGCTCTTCGGCGACCACATGGGCGTGCCGAGGACGGCGAAGCCAGCGACCAGTGCCACAGCGATCGCGGCGCTCCCGAACGCCCGCAGGCGCGGCAGGTCGACGGTGCAGAGGATGCCGATCACCGCCGGGAGGGCGAACATCCACGGCATCCGCCAGAGCACGACGCCGATGCCGGTCAGGCTGTTGAGCGTCTCGAGGACACCGGGGAAGAGCAGCACACTCATCGCCAATGTGCTGCCCGCGACGAGCAGTTGGGGCGTCCGCCGACGGGTGACCAGGGGGCCGAGCCACAGGGCCAGGCCACCGATCACGCCGAGCACACCGAACAGGATGGTCCGCCGGTAGGTGACCTCAGCGTCGTAGAAGGCCGCGGCGGCGTTCTCGGTGATGGGGCCGGCGTTGAGCCGTGACCAGACCGTCGCGCCGAGGGGGTAGACCAGCGCGGCCGCCCCGGCCAGGATCGCGTCCCGCCAGCGGCCGACCAGCATCATCGCGAACACCGCGCCGCCGACCAGCAGCGGGAGGACGATGGCGGAGGTGGTGGAGAGGCCGGTGGCCACGATGGAGAGCGCCGCGATGAGGATCAGCCCTCGGCGGGAGCGCGAGTCGAACCACTCGGTCAGGTAGACCCACATCAGCGGAACGACCGCCGCCACGAACATGGTCTTGCCCTGGTGCAGCCTGGTCAGGTGGAAGGTGCCGAGGGCAGCGTCCTCGCCGGCGACCAGGTAGAGGTAGGCCACAGCGACGCTGAAGGCGAGCACGGCGCGGCGCGGCGCCCAGCGCTGCACCAGCCGCCACAGGGCGAGCACCGCCAGGACAGACATGACCGGCGTCACGATGTACCACGTGGCGGAGGCGGCGTGCAGGTGGAAGACGTGGGCAAAGGCGCCGTAGAAGACCTCGATCGAGGGCACAGGCGGCTGGGAGTTCATCGCCGGTGCGACGCCGTCGGTGAACAGGAAATCCCGCAGCGGCACCTCGTCGCGTTCGGCCACCCAGACCGACTTACCGAGGAAGAAGGCGTCGTCGACGGAGTTGCGGGCGAAGAAGAGCCCCGAGATCGCGGCCAGGACGGCAACGATCACCGCGTACGCCGACGAGAGCGGGGTCGCGGCGGCCGCCGGGGCGTCGCCGGCCGGGGTGGCGAGCCAGCGACGTCGGACGAGGAACATGGCCCCCGCCGCGGCGACAGCGCCGAAGCCACCCGGGATCCACCAGGGGATTGCCTCCCCGACGCCGTCGTTGACGGTGGTCAGCCCTGCCGTGACCGCGGCGACCGTGCCCGCGCCGAGCACCACTGCGAACAGCGGACGCGGATACGTCGGGGCGGCGCCCTCGACGACCTCCTGATCAGCAGGACCACCAGCGGCGGAAGCCGCACGGCCCCGGCGGCGGCGCCACAGCCAACCCGCGAGCACCACCAGGCAGCCGCCGGCCCAGATCAGGAACGTCGCCGACGGCGCCAGGCCGAACAGGAAGGCCAGGTGGTAGAGAACGGTCCAGAGCGCGAACGCCACCACGGCGCCGTCGGTGAGCAGCACCGGGGCCGCCGCGACCAGCGCGCGGACCCGGGCCGTCGGGGTCCGGCCGGTGCCGTTGGAGGGCTGGGGAGCCTGGTCGGACCTCGGTGCCGGGTCCGAACCGGTGGGCGCGACGGCGATGCTGTCGACGTTGGCCACGGGTGTCCTTCTCATCTGGGGAGCAGGGCGGGCTTCGGCACGGTTACGGCCGGGTGTCAATGGGGCAGCGTAGCGGAGACCGGTAGCCGAACCATTTTCCGTGTGGTGGGGTGTCGCGGGCGTGCTCAGCCGGAGACCGGTGCCGCCCGTGGACGGGGCAGCGCGCTGTCGGCGCCCAGCCCGGCCGCCACTGATTCGACAAGATTGTCGAGGTAGCCGTCGGTGAGTGGGAGACGGGCGATGGCGAGCCGCCAGTAGAGCGGCCCCACGATGAGGTCGACGGCGGCGTCCAGCTCCGTTTCGGCGGGCAGTTCGCCACGCTGCACGGCCCGGGTGACCAGGTGACCGCCGATCTCCTGCTGCCGGGCGCGCAGCACCTGACGCAGTGTCGCGTCGATGCTGGGGTTGCGCGCCGCCTCGGCCAGAAGATCCGGAATGATCTGCGACGCCAGTGGGTGGCGCAGCGCGTGCGCCACCGCCTGGAACAGCAGCGCGAGGTCACCGCGCAACGTGCCGGTGTCCAGTGCGGGGAGCTTGCCGTGTGCCGCGGCGGCGACGACCTCCAGCACGAGGTCCAGCTTCGAGCTCCACCGTCGGTAGATCGCCGTCTTGCTGACGCCGGCCCGCCGGGCCACCGCCTCGATGGAGAGCCGGCCGTAGCCGACCGCGGCGAGCTCCTGCATCAGCGCCCGGCGGATCGCCGTGGTGATCTCGTCACGCAGCACCGCGGCACCGGCCGGCACCCGCCTCTTTTCGGTGGTCATCGAGGGCTCTTATCGCAGGTCACGCCGGACAGCGTAGCGCAACGACGGTACGGTTGCGTCCCGACGTGTTTCGGACTACTGTCCTCGCAGCGACGAGGCGGCGCCCCGCGCAAATTTCCCACTAGGATTCGATCGTCGCGAGCAACCCCCGTCTGCACGAAAGATCGGAGCGCCATTTCCATGGCCACCACCGCGCTGGTCGACCCCGACACGGGCCTGACCCAGGCGCAGCTGGCCGCTCGGCACGGGCTACGGGTCGCCGGTGAGCGACCCAGCCTCGTCGAGTACAGCCGCCGACTCTGGGCCTACCGGCACTTCATCGCCGCGTACGCCAACGCCAAGCTCGTCGCCTCGTACAGCAACGCCAAGCTGGGTCAGCTCTGGCAGGTGCTCACCCCGCTGACCAACGCGGCGGTCTACTACCTGATCTTCGGGGTGGTGCTCGCACAGAACAGCATCCCGAACTTCATCGCCTACCTGACCACCGGGTTGTTCATCTTCAACTTCACCCAGAGCGCGGTCCTGGCCGGCACCCAGTCGATCAGCAGCAACCTCGGGCTGATCCGCGCGCTGCACTTCCCCCGGGCCAGCCTGCCGCTGTCCACCACGATCACCCAGTTCCAGCAACTGCTGGCCTCGATGGTGGTGCTGGTCGGCATCGTGCTGGTCACCGGCGAGCCGCTCACCTGGGAGTGGCTGCTGCTGGTGCCGGCGCTGCTGCTGCAGGCGGTGTTCAACGCCGGCGTGGTGCTGCTGGTGGCCCGACTGGGCGCCAAGTCGAGCGACCTGAAGCAGGTAATGCCGTTCATCATGCGGACCTGGATGTACGGCTCCGGCGTCCTCTACAGCGTCAGCCTCTTCGACCGGCTGCCCGGCTGGGCGACGACACTGGTGCAGTACAACCCGCTGCTGGTCTACATCGAGCTGGCGCGGTACGCGCTGCTCGAGGAGGCGCCGCTGCTCAACGAGTCGCTGACCCAGCTCTGGCTGGTCGGCGCCGGTTGGGCGCTGGTCGCCGGCATCGGCGGTTTCATCTACTTCTGGCGCGGCGAACAGGAGTACGGCCGTGGTTGATCACTTCGACGCTCCCACCGAGGCGAGCGCGACGATGACCCGAACCCAGGAGCGCATCCCGACGGTGGTCGTGGACGACGCGCACATCATCTACCGGGTGCACCAGGGCGCCGCCGGTGGCACCACGCCGGTGGCAGCGCTGCGCCGGCTGGTCAAGCGCACCCATGCGCCGAACGTCCGGGAGGTGCACGCGGTCAAGGGCATCTCCTTCACCGCGTACCGGGGTGAGGCGATCGGGCTGATCGGCAGCAACGGCTCCGGCAAGTCGACAATCCTGCGGGCCATCGCCGGTCTGCTGCCGGTGAACCGGGGCGCCATCCACACCCAGGGGCAGCCGTCGCTGCTGGGCGTCAACGCCGCCCTGCTCAACGACCTCTCCGGCGAGCGCAACGTCGTCCTCGGGTGCCTGGCCATGGGCATGCACCCCGACGACGTTGCCAGACAGGCCGCGGGGATCATCGACTTCTCCGGGATCAACGAGCGGGGTGACTTCGCCAGCCTGCCGATGCGGACGTACTCGTCGGGCATGGCGGCCCGGCTGCGGTTCTCCATCGCCGCCGCCAAGAAGCACGACGTGCTGCTCATCGACGAGGCGCTCGCCACCGGCGACAAGGGCTTCCGTAAGCGCAGCGAGCAGCGGGTGCGGGAGCTTCGGGAGGGCGCGGGGACGGTGTTCCTGGTCAGCCACCAGCTCTCCTCCGTACGGGACACCTGCGAACGGACGATCTGGCTGGAATCGGGCGTCATCCGGATGGATGGCCCCACCGACGAGGTCATCCGGGCGTACGAGGCGTACGCGAACAGCAAGTAGAGTTCCGCCGAACGTTCAGCGCCGACATGGCACCCGAGGACCGCGTCGCCCGCGTTGGGGCGACGCGGTCCGCGCGTTAAGGTTCATTCCGTCGCCGCTCGGGCGGAACCTTCCGTTAACGCATCCCTGAGAGTGAGGATCCGGCAATGACGCAGGACCAGACCCCTGGCCCGGACGCCGAAGCGGAGACCCCGACGCCCTGGCGGCCCGCACGGACAGTGGCGGTGGTTCTGGCCGGCGGCACCGGGACCCGACTGGGCCTCGGCATCCCGAAGCAGCTGCTGAAGATCGCCGGTAAGCCGATCATCGAGCACACCCTGGCGGTCTTCGAGGCGGCACCGGAGATCGACGAGATCATCGTGCTGATGGCCACCGGCCACGTCGAGGACGCCCAGCAGATCGTCGAGAAGGCCGGCCTGCGCAAGGTCACCAAGGTGATCGAGGGTGGTGACACCCGCAACGCCACCACCCGGATCGCGCTGGACGCTGTCGGCCCGGAAGATTGCAACATCCTCTTCCACGACGCGGTGCGCCCGCTGCTCAGCGGCCGGATCGTGCGCGAGTGCGTCAACGCGCTCTGGAGCTACGACGCGGTGGACGTGGCCATCCCCTCCGCGGACACGATCATCCAGGTCGACGAGAACGACTGCATCACCGACATCCCGGTGCGCTCCCGGCTGCGCCGTGGTCAGACCCCGCAGGCGTTCCGCTCCCCCACGATCCGGGCGGCGTACCAGATCGCCGAGGACGACAGGGACTTCGCCGCCACCGACGACTGTGGCGTGGTGCTGCGCTACCTGCCCGGCACCCCGATCAAGGTGATCGACGGTTCGGACGAGAACATCAAGGTCACCCACCCGGTCGACGTGCACCTGGCGGACAAGCTCTTCCAACTCGCCGCCGCGCAGGCGCCCCGACTCACCGACCACCGCAGCTACAGCGAGGAGCTGACCGGCCGGACCATCGTGGTGTTCGGCGGCAGCTACGGCATCGGCCACGAGTTGACCGAGCTGGCCCGGCGCTACGGCGCCCAGGTCTTCCCGTTCAGCCGTTCCAGCACGGGCACCCACGTGGAGCGGGCCGAGGACGTCGAGGCCGCGCTGACGACCGCCTTCGAGGCCACCGGCCGGATCGACCACGTGGTGGTCACCGCCGGCATCCTGGAGAAGGGCGCCCTCGCCGAGATGGACGAGGAGACCATGGACCGACTGCTCCAGGTCAACTTCGTCGGCCCGGTGACCATCGCCCGCCAGGCCCTTCCGTACCTCCAGCAGACCAAGGGCCAGTTGCTGCTCTACACCTCCAGCTCCTACACCCGGGGCCGGGCCCGCTACGCGCTCTACTCGGCCACCAAGGCCGCCCTGGTCAACCTCACCCAGGCGCTCGCCGACGAGTGGGCCGACGTGGGCGTCCGCGTCAACTGCATCAACCCGGAGCGCACCGCCACCCCGATGCGGACGCGGGCCTTCGGCGAGGAGCCGGAGCACACCCTGCTCGCCGCGGAGGCCGTCGCCCAGTCGTCGCTGGACGTGCTGATCTCCGACCTGACCGGTCAGGTGATCGACGTACGCCGGGCGCCCGGCGACGGGCCCACGCCGAGCGTGCCGACGCAGTCGGGGTCGGATCGGGTCGAGGCACCGGCCGGCGCGACGTCCACCAACTGACGTCGACGGCTGCGGAACCACGAACGGAGCGACATGCGCGGCGACCTGGTCCGAAAGCTGGCCGCCCGGTGCCTGACCACCGGGTTGGCAGTGCTGGCCTTTGTCGTGCTGGCGCTGACCGGCGCCACCGGCTGGGGGCTGGCGTTGGCGGTCGCCGCGCTGGCCGCCTCGGCCGCCGAGCAGCGGATCCGGCCCAGCGCCGACCTGGTGGCGGAGACCGGGTTGATCGCCGGGGCGATCATGGTCGGTTACTCCCGGCGACTGGACGACGGGCTCGACCTCGCGCTTGTCGCCACCGGGCTGGTCCTGCTGGGGCTGGTGCTGCTGGTGGGGCCGCTGCGCACCGCCGGTGCTCTGGAGATCCGGGCGGCCAACCTTCCGGTACGCGCCTGGACGCCACTGATCGCCGACCGGCTCGGCACAGCCCTGCTCGGGCTGCTCGCCGCCGTGGCGCTCGCCGCCGCGCTCGCCCTGCCGGCCGGTGTGGCGCTGGCCGCCAGCCTGCTGGTCGGCGCGGGCGCCGGTGCGGTCGCTCTGGACCTGGCCCGGCGACGGTTCCGTCCACGGTCCGGGGGCGGGTCCGTGGCCGCCGCGCTGCGCCGGCACCAGCCCGAATTCCTGCTCTACTTCTCCGCGCCTCCCGGCTCGGAATACCAGGTCACCATGTGGCTGCCGTACCTGCAACGGATCGGCCGGCCGTTCCTGGTCGTGCTGCGTGAGCCGGAGTTCCTGGCCCCGATCGCGGCGGCCACCGACGCGCCAGTGGTCTACTGCCCCACCCTGGGGGCGCTGGACGAGGCGTTGGTGCCGACCCTGCGGGCGGCGTTCTACGTCAACCACGGTGCGAAGAACAGCCACTGTGTCCGCTTCACCCAGCTCACCCACATCCAGCTGCACCACGGCGACAGCGACAAGGCGCCGAGCGCCAACCCGGTGTCGGGGATCTTCGACCGGATCTTCGTGGCCGGGCAGGCGGCGATCGACAGGTACGCCCGCGCCGGAGTGCAGATCCCGGCGGACAAGTTCGTGGTGGTGGGTCGCCCACAGGTCGAGTCGATCGACGTACGCCCGGAGCCCGCAAGAGGGTTGGCGCACCCGACTGTGCTCTACACGCCGACCTGGACCGGGCACAACGCCGACGCCGACTACTGCTCGCTGCCGGTGGCCGAAAGCCTGCTGCGTCGACTGTTGGAGCGCGGCGCGACGGTGATCCTGCGAGCCCACCCGTACACCACGCAGAACCCGGCGTCGGCCCGCCAACTGGGCCGCCTGACCGAGCTGCTCGTCGCCGACCGGGCCCGCACCGGCCGCCAGCACGTGGTCGGCGCGTCGGCTCGGGAGCTGAGCCTGACCGAGTGCGTCAACTCCGCCGACGCGCTGGTCTCCGACGTGTCCGGCGTGATCTCGGACTTCCTCTACTCCGGCAAGCCGTACGCGGTCACCGACATGGGCGACGAGGGCGACCGGTTCGTGCAGCGGTTCCCGCTGGCCGGGTCGGGTTACGTGTTGCGTCGGGACATGTCCAACGTGGACGAGGTGCTGACCGCACTGCTGGACACCGACCCGCTGGCCGAGGCCCGCTGGGCCACCCGCCGCCGCTACCTGGGCGACTTCCCGGCCGAGTCGTACGCCGAGGCGTTCCTGACCGCCGCCCGCCGGGAGCTGGCACCGGCTGAGACACTGGCCGCGTCCACACCGACGTAGCCGCTCAGCGGTACGGGTCGAGCAGCGCCAGCACCGCCGCCGGGTCCTCCACGTGCGCGTTGTGGCCGAGACCGGGCAGCGTGGCGACCGGCACGCCGTACTCCTTGAGCTGTTCGTCGGTGACCATCGGATCGTTCTCCCCGCGCGCCAGCACCACCGGCACGTCGGTCGCCGCCAGCAGCCCGGCCAGGTCGGGCTCGCCCACGGCGAACGCGCTCGGGTCCATGGCGAGGCGCCACCGGCCGTCGACCTGACGCAGCCCGGCGTCCACCACCGGGTGGTCCGGGGAGACCAGGCCGGCCAGCCCGGAGACCCGCAGGTAGCGGCGAGCCGCCTCGGCGCGGCTGGCGAACCAGCTCACCGGACGGGCGGCGACCTCGGCCGCGCGGGTCAGCTCGGCGGCTGTCCACTGTGCCTTGATGCCCAGCCCGACCACCGCGTCCACCGGCGTTCCGGCGGCGCGGGCGGCCAGCGCCAGGCCGACCACCCCACCCAGCGAGTGCCCGAGCACGACCAGCCGGTCGTCGGGGGCGAGGGCCTGCGCGATCTGCTGGGCGAAGCCCGCGAAGGAGTACGACTGCAGCGGCGACGCCCAGCCGTGGCCGGCGAGGTCCGGTGCCAGCCACCGCCCGGGCCAGTGCCGCTCAAGGTACGGTGCCCAGGGCAACCACACGTCCCCTGTCGCTCCCATGCCGTGCAGCAGCAGCAGGACCGGCCCGCGGCCGGCGTGACCACCCGTCTTCTCCACCACGGCCGCAGTGTCCCACGGTTCACGGCCTGGTACGAGAGCCGTCGACGGCGGACCGCGCGCACAAACGCCGCGGGCGCCGGCCCCTTGTGGGGGACGGCGCCCGCGGCGGTCAGCGTGCCCTGGTCAGGCGGAGTAGCCCCGGCTGGTGATCCAGTTGGCCAGGTCGATCGTGGTGATCCAGTACGACGGGTCGGCCGGGTTCGCCGAGTCGGCGATCCGCACGGTGCGACCGTTGTCCTTGTAGCCCACGACGGCGATGTAGTGCCCGCCGCCGTAGGAGTGCCAGCCGCCGTCGGTGTCGGTGGCGTCCCCGACGACGTTGGCCACCACGCCGCGGCCGTCGGTGATGGCCTTCACCACATCGGCCTGGAGGCGGTCCATCTGGGCCGGGCTGGGCGCGCCGGGGAACATCCGGGTCCGGTACGGGGAGCCCTTCACCTCGGCGTTGAGCACCCGGGTGGTGTCCTCGGCCGAGTTGGTGCCCATCTCGGTGGTGCCCAGCTCGGCGCCGAGCCGCTCCTGGGTGCGGTCGATGCCGGCGGCGCTGAGCGCGTTGCGGGTGGCCGCCGGGCCGCAGTTGTAGTAGGTGTTCTGCGCCTCGTAGTCGTAGTCGAGCACCTTGGTCGCGGGCGGCTTCGGCGGCGTCGGCTTACGGGTCAGGTCCGGGTTGCTGCTGGCCTTGGCGGCGGGGGACGCGGCGCTGGTGGCCGGGGCGGCGGTGGTCGGGGCGGCGCTGGCCGAGGGGGACGCTTCCCGGGCCTCGCCGCGGGAGGCGGCGACGTCGCTGCGCATCTCGGCGACAGTGGTCGCGGTGCGCTGGCCGGCCGGGGCGTCGTCGGCAGTGGTGAGCAGGGCGCCGGTGGTGGTGGCGATCGCCAGGGCCGCGGCGGACGCGGCGACGATCTGGTACGGGCGCTCGGTGGCGAGGCGGCGGAGCTGACGCTTCAGGGTGTGCTTCACGGGGTCCTCCACGGATCGGGGGGCGAGCGGCACACCGGGCAGGACCGGTATCCGGGCAGGCGCCAGCGCGCGGACTCTGGTCCGCGGATGGTGAACCGCTCAGGGGAACGCCCGGCGCGGCCGGGCGGGGAAGGCGATGACCCGGGGGGTCAGCTCACCGTCACTGGACGAATGAGCGGGTGCATCGCCGCGCCGTGGAGGCGAGGGAACAACCGAGGGGTGGAAAGGTGCTGCACGAGGAGTTGACTCCTTCCGACACCGCCTACCGGGTTAGCTGACGGATTCGGGCGGGAAGATCGCCCTACCGCGGGACGTGGCTCGCGGATTCACCCCGGACTTACTGGTGGATCCCCGGTTCGTTGATCACGATTAAGCGGGTCGATGCGGCGTCGCCTCTTGCGATCGGTTACCGCATCGGACAGGACGACAGTACTGGCGGCTCCGCGCCCTGCCAAGCCAGGTTCACCTGCGTAAACCCCAATCGGCGCGACAATTTCTGCGCGTATTGCCGATGATGTGACTCGATGGGACAACCGGTTACGGCGACGCCTGCGGGCGACAACCGGACAGGCCGCAGAGAACGCGCCCACAATCGCGAGAACAATCCCGCCGATCGCGTCGGACGTCCTAATTCACGAGTGGGTGACCGGCCTCACATCACGGATTGGGCTCAACCCACCCGGGCCGGGCGCCACAGCGCCACGACGGCGGGACGCAGCGCCCCGGCCACAGTGCGGCGGGCGGGGACCACCGTCGGGCGGAGCCGGGCCGCCGCCGCGTACGCCTCCTCGGCGAGGGCACGAGCCGACTCGGCGGCCAGCTCCGCGTCGCGCCAGGCGGCCCGCTCGCTGTCGGCGGCCACCTGGTAGTCGGCCAGCCGCGCATCCCTGACCACCCGGCTGATCAGCACCTCCTGCTCGACCGGGTGTCGCCGGGGATCCCAGCAGCGCCGGTGCCCGAACACGTCGCCGAGCTGCGCCATGGTCAGGTCGCCCCGCCAGTACGCCGCCATCGCCGCCCGGTGCAGATAGCGTTCCCGGGCGGCGTACTCGGCGGGGGTGTGCGGGGTCTGCGGGGTGGGCAGCGCACCCGCGCCGGCGAAGCGACGCGCGGCGGTGTCCGCCTCGTCGTACCCGATCCAGGCCCGCTCCAACTGCTCCTGAGCGGTCAGCCAGGCGGCGCGTCGCCGCTTGGCTGTGGTGGCCGCGCCGGCCGCGGCGACGGCCACCTCCTCGGCGTAGCGGCGCCTGTCGACGGCCTCGGCGGCGGCCAGCTCCCGAGCAGTGGGCCCGGCCGGGAGCGGGTCGTCAGTGCGCCGGTCCCGTTCGGGACGGGCGGCCAGCACGGTGAGCAGGCCCAGGGTCAGCAGGAACAGCGTCGACCAGATGGCGGCGGCCCGCGGCACCTCGGTCACGAACTGGTAGAAGACGACGGTCTCCATGGTCGGCACCTCGGGGAGAGAGCAGTGCGATGGGGGGCCACGCCGACCAGCGGGCCACTGTGGCCACGGGGCGGCGGGTCAGAGAGCGGGTGGGTCGACAGGGCGCGGTGACGGGACGGTCGTCCCGGTGACTCAGCGCCCGGGTGGGGCCCGGGAAGCCCGACCGCTCGCGGCATCGACGAGGGGCGGCAGGTCAGCCTCGGCCGCGCGGACCGGCAGCACGCCGGCCACGATGGTGTTCTGATCGCCGGGGAGCACCACCGGCGCGTCGATCGACCAGGTCGGGATCGCCTCTTCGGCGGCCTGCGGCGCCATCGCCAGGGCCGGGCGGGCCGCACGGGGTGCCCCGGAGTGCCGGTAGGAGGCCGCCAGCGAGCCGGCGGCGACGCTGGCCGGCACCGCACTCGACGTCGGCACCGGGCCGGGTGGTGGCGTGGCGGCCGTGGCCGGGCCTGCGCCGAGCGCCAGGGCCGCGACGACGGCGAGGCTGGTCAGCACCCGGGTCGCCCAGCGCGCCACCCACCACAGCGGACAGGTGAACGCGACCGGAAGCACGCCCCAACGCTACCGTCGCGCCGACCCGGGCGCACCGACCACGGGCGTGTCGGATCACGCCGCGCCGACCCTGTTGACCAGGGTGGACGTTGTCAGCGCAGGTCGACGTAGGTTGGTCGTCCGCCGGCCTGACCGACCTCGCCGGCAGGTCCGTCGACCTCACCACGGGCGCTGCTTGCACTGTCGGGTGCGTCGTCGCCGCCGCCCGCACGTTGTCGGGGGACGGGCGCCGGACGGGCCGCTCGGCGCGGCGCGAGCCGGCGCATCATCGGGGTTTCGACGAAGCGGTGCAGCAGCCCGGCGAGGATCAGGTTCGCCGCCAGGAAGCCGAGCACCACGGCCGGGCCACGCCAGCCCGCGAAGCCGATCCCCCAGGTCCCGTTCCAGCGCAGCACGCTCGTCATCACCAGCACGTGCACCAGGTAGAAGGCGAACGACACCTCACCGAGCCAGACCAGCGGCCGGGACCGCCACGGCGAGCGCCGACCCCGCACGTCGGCGTCCGCGGCCGCGGTGATCACCAAGAGGTACGCGACAGCGAGCAGCGTGGTCCACAGCTCGGCGCGGATCCACTGCGCCGCCGCCACCCAGGTGACCACGAAGATGGCGCTGGCCACTGTCAGACCGGGGCCGCGCCAGAGCCCCCGACGCATCAACTCGGCCGCCACCGCGCCCAGCCAGAACTCCAGCGACCGCACCGGCGGGAAGATCTGGGTGAACCACCAGCGGCTCACCTCCGGCACCAACTCCTGCGCCGGCCAGAGCGCGAGGATCAACAGCGGCAGCGCGACGACCAGCGCCCAGAGCAGCTTCGGTTTGGCCCGGCGCAGCAGTGGCAGCGCCAGCGGCAGACACAGGTAGAAGAAGAACTCACAGGACAGCGACCAGCTGACGGTGTTGATGCTGTAGAACCAGCCCGGACGGGGGTCCCACGCCTGCAACAGCAGCAGGTTCTCCAACGCCGCCGCCGGCAGGACCGGGTCGGCGAACCACCAGGCGACCGCAAGCGTCGCCGCGAACAGCACCAGGTGGTTCGGGTAGATCTTGGCGATCCGCCGCCGCCAGAAGGTACGCCGGGAATCCCCCTCGCGGGCCGACCAGACCAGCACGAAACCGCTGAGGATGAAGAAGAACTGCACCCCGGAGAGACCGAGGGTGAACAGCGCGTCGACGACGGCCTTGTAGTCCGGCTCGGCGATGATCCGCATGGTGCCGGCGTGAAAGCCGAAGACCAGCAGAGCGGCGATCCACCGCAGCCCGGTCAGCGAGGGCAGCCGGGACAGGGTCGGTGCGGGCCGGGCGGCCGACGTCGCGGCGACGCTCGTCATGCCGGGATCCCGGCGCTCGGCAGGGTCACCAACACGGTCGTAGCCTCCTCGTCGCGGCGTCGGACGGCGCGACGGCGACGCCCACGACGACCCGGCAGGGCCGCACCGAGGCACCCTACCGGGTCAGTCCCGGGTGAACCGGACGCATCCCACCCGCCCCACGAGCCCGCGTTCCCCGGGCCGGAAACCGCCCACCGGCGCGGCGTTAACCTTCCGCTGGGCGGGAGTTCAGAGAGTCCACCATCGGCGGCAACGTCAGGTTCCGAGGCCGGCCACCCGGGTCGTCGAAGGTGGCGGACGTGGTCAATGAGCCGACGCACGCACCGCTGCTGAGCATCGTCGTGCCCGTGTACGGCGTCGAGGCGTACCTCTACCAGTGCCTCGAGTCGATCCGGTCCGACATCCCGGCAGGCGAGTCGGACGCGGTCGAGCTGATCGCCGTCAACGACGCCTCCCCGGACGGCTGCGGCGACATGCTCCGCTCGTACGCGGTCAGCCGCGACGGCGTGCGTGTGGTGCACCTGAGCAGCAACGTGGGTCTGGGGCTGGCCCGCAACGCCGGGCTCGACGTGGCCACCGGCAGGTACGTCTGGTTCGTCGACAGCGACGACTGGTTGCCACCCGGCACGATCGCCGCGGTGCTGGACCGGCTTCGCCAGCACCAGCCCGACGTGCTGATGCTCGACCACCTGCGGGTGCACGAGGACGGCCGGCGGGAGGTCGACGCGAGCAGCCCGCTGCTGGGCGGGATCACCGGCGTGACCCGGTTGGCCGACCAGCCGCAGCTGCTGCGGGTGCAGCACACCGCCTGGAACAAGGTGGTCCGCCGGGACTTCATGCGCGAGCTGGAGCTGCGGTTCTTCCCCGGCTGGTACGAGGACATCCCGTTCAGCCACCCCCTGCTGATCGGGGCCGAGAAGATCTCCGTGCTGGACCGGGTCTGCTACCTGTACCGCCAGGGCCGCCAGGGCGCGATCACCTCCACCCGCAGTGGCCGGCACTTCGACGCCTTCACCCAGTACGAGCGGCTGATGGACTGGGTCGCCCGGAAGCACCCTGACGAGCGGTTGCAGGCCGAGCTGTTCGAGCTGATGATTAGCCACTACCTGGTGGTGGTGGGCAACGACGGCCGGCTGCACCCACACCTGCGGCGCGACTTCTTCCACCGGGCCGCCGCGCACTACCGTCGCTACCTGCCCACCGGCGGCTACCCGTTGCCCCCGGGCGTGACCGGGCTCAAGCACCGCCTCGTCGGGCGGGGTGACTGGGTGGCGTACTCGGCGCTGCGCCGGGCCCACCGGGTCGCTGGTCGCCTGCGTCGGTCCGCCCCGGTGGGTGGCACCGAGGGCGGTTCGCTCGCCGCCGACGAGGACTCGGGGCGAGGGGCGGGCGCCGGGCCGACGCGCGACGGTGGGCTCGCGCCGGAGCGGCGCGACGCGCTGGCCGTCGGCCGGTTGCCGTGAACGACCCAGGGCTGAGCACGCCGGGAGCCGGGGCGGCTCCCGGTGCCCTGATTTCCCAGGTCGTCCGCCCGCCGGGTGGACGACGACAGCACCACCGCACCCCGGTGCGGACGTACCTGAGCAGAGGTCGGAATGACAGCGACAATCAAGATCGGACCGCACGCGGTCGGTGCCGGGGAGCGGCCGTTGGTGGTCGCCGAGATGTCCGGCAACCACAACGGCGATCTGAACCGGGCGCTGGCCATCGTCGACGCGGTGGCCGCTAGCGGGGCGCACGCGCTCAAGCTCCAGACGTACCGGCCGGACACCATCACCATCGACGTCGACACCCCGGCCTTTCGGATCTCCAGCGGGCACGAGCTGTGGGGCGGGGAGAACCTGTACCGCCTCTACGAACGCGCGCACACCCCGTACGAGTGGCACGCCCCGATCTTCGAGCGGGCCCGCGAGCGTGGCCTGACCGTCTTCTCGTCGCCGTTCGACGCGACCGCCGTGGAGCTGTTGGAGTCGCTGGACGCGCCCGCGTACAAGATCGCTTCGTCGGAACTGGTCGACCTGCCGCTGATCCGACTGGTGGCCAGCACCGGCAAGCCGATGGTGATCTCCACCGGAATGGCGACTGTCGCCGAGATCGACGCCGCGGTGCGCACCGCCCGGGCCGCCGGCGCGGCGGGGATCGTCCTGCTGGCCTGCACCGCGTCCTACCCTGCGCCGCCGGCCGACAGCAACCTGCGTCGGTTGCCGGTGCTGGCCGGCGCGTTCGACGTGCCGGTCGGGCTCTCCGACCACACGCCCGGCATCGGGGTGGCGGTCGCCTCGGTGGCGCTCGGCGCCTGCTTCATCGAGAAGCACGTGACGCTGGACCGGGCCGACGGCGGCGTGGACTCGGACTTCTCCCTGAACCCGGCGGAGCTCACGGCCCTGGTCGCCGAGTCCGGCCGCGCGTACGAGGCGCTGGGCGGCACCGCTGTCGGACCGACCCCCGCCGAGCGGGAGGGGCTACGGTTCCGCCGGTCGCTCTTCGTGGTCGAGGACGTCCGGGCCGGCGATCCGGTGACCGCGCACAACGTCCGCTCGATCCGACCGGCCGGCGGGCTGGCGCCCGTGGAGATCGACCGGGTCCTGGGCCGCACCTTCGCCACCGACGTCCCCCGCGGCACCCCCCTGACCTGGAACCTGATCTAACCCGCCCCCGCCCCGCGATCGTGCGTTTACTGTCCCGACGAAAGGCGTGTAAGCCGCGATTCGGCGTCAGAAAGTGCAAGATCGCGGGGTGGGAGGGTCGGGGCGAAGCCGACGGTGACCACCAGGTCGGCCACCCGGAGAGTCCGCCAGAGCGCCGACCCGCCGGCCGGCGAACCCAGACCATGGCGCCGCCACCAGGCCATCACCGACACATCGGCCAACTTGCACCAGCATTCGGCCCTGGTCCAGCGGGCCCAGAAGTCAGCCGCGCCGAACCGGCGGGCCAGCGCCGGGGGCACCGGGGCGTCGGCGCGCTCCGCATCGATGGCCACCCGCCAGCCGGGCGCCGGTGGGCCGTACCAGCCGACACACCGTCCATCGTCGAGGTGACTGCGGGTCACCGCGTCAGCCATCGCGGCCGGCGACCCGATGCGCAGATGCTGCTCGGCGGCGGCGAGCAGCCCCGGCACCGGACGCGGCACGGCCGCCCCGCTGTGCCGTGCCGGTTGCACAGGCAGGGGAACCGGCCGCAGGTCAGATGGCGGCGGCACCGTCCACCACGATGACCTGGCCGTTGATGTTGGTGTGCTCGCGCAGCAGCATCCGCACCACCGGGGTGACCTCCACCGGCTCGGTCAGGTGACCGGTCGGGGTGCGGCGCACGATCTGGTCGAGCTGGGTCGGACCGAGCACGGCGGACATCTCCGAGGCGAAGAACCCTGGCGCGACCGAGTTGACAAGCATCCGGCCGCCCAGTTCGCGGGCGAGCGAGCGGGTGGCGGCGTCCATGCCGCCCTTGGTGGCCGAGTACGCGACGAGGCCGGGGAAACCGCGCTGCCCGCAGATCGAGGTGATGTTCACGATCCGCCCGCGCAGCCCGTTGGCGAGCATCCGGCGGATCACCAACCGGGTCAGCTGCAGTGGGGCCGTCAGATTGGTCTCGATGATCCGGGCGATGTCGTCGGTTGCGGTGTGCGCGTGCAGAGAGTCCTGCCCCATTGCGGCGTTGTTGACGATGCCGTCGATCGGGCCGAGGCGCTGCTCCACCTCGCGGACGAAGCTCTGCGCCGCGCGCAGGTCGGTGACGTCCACCGAGCCGATGTGCACCCGGTCCGGGTGCTCGGCGGCGAGCTTCTCCAACTCCGGGGTGATGGTGCGGGCGAACGCGGCCACGCGTACGCCCGCGTCGAGCAGGTCGGTGACGATGGCCAGGCCCAGGCCACGGGAACCGCCGGAGACGAGGACCACGGAGCTGGGCGGGACGAGCTGGGTGTCGGCTGGCTCAGACATCGCTCTTCAGGGTCTCCTTGACGGGAATGTCGGTCAGGACGCGAATGCGGCGCGGCACCGCGTGCTCGGGGAGCCGGTCGGCGCACCAGCGGACCAGCGCTGCCTCGTCCGGCACACCGGTGTCGGCGCCGGACGGGTCGGCGGCGGCGAGAACCACCTCGGCGACGACCATCCGCCCGAGCACCGGGGCGCGACGGCCGGTCACCCGGGCCCAGGCGACCGCCGGATGACCGGCGAGCACGCCGCGGACCACACCGGCGGAGACCTTGCTACCACCGACGTTGATCTCGTCGGATTCACGTCGGCCGGTGATCAGCACCCGGCCGTCGAGCACCTGCACCCGGTCCCCGGTGCGGATCGGGCCGGCGAGACCGGCCCCGTGGTACGGGGAGGTGACCACCAGCTCGTCGTCGCGGACGGAGAGCGTCGGCCGGCCCGGGGTTTCCCGGTCCAGCCAGTCGACAGGGAATCCGGCCCGCCCGTCGTGCACCACAATGGACGCCCCCACTTCGGAGGACGCGTAGATCCAGGAGATCCGGGCCGTCGGGAAGACCTCCCGCAGTTGGTCCAGGATCGCCTGGTCCACCGGTTCCCCGCCGAGGGTGATCTGGCGCAACGGCACTCGGGCCAGCGCCGCGGCGTCGCGGTAGAGGGTGCGCCGCCAGAAGGTCGGGGTGCCGGAGGCCGCGTCCACCCCGTGGGCGGCCGCGACAGTGGGCCAGTCGTCCAACTCGTCGGGCTCGACCACCACCAGGTGCTGGCCGGGCTGGGTCAGCGACAGGGTGACGACCTGCCACCAGGCGTACGTGCCCGGGGCGTACGGGCAGAGCCAGGTCCGCTCAGGCTGGTCGGCCCGCACCGTGGTCAGCGTGTCGAGGGTGTGCCCGACCCGCTTCGGGCGCCCGGTGGAGCCCGACGTCAGCAGCCAGAGCCGGCCCGGCTCGGCGGCTCGCGGCCGGGCCGGTGCGCTCGGGTGCACGCCGTCGTCGTCGAGGACGCCGATGGTGAACCCGGCCTCCAGCAGCTCGGTGCGCATCGCCGCGTCGACCCGGCCCACTGTGCTGAGCAGCAGCTCGGTGCCGTGCACGGCGTGCTGGCGCGCCGCGGTGAGCGCGTGCGCCGCCGAGCGGGCGAGCACCGCCGTCGGGTCGGGCAGGGTGGGCGTCGGCAGCGAACGCCAGGTCAGCGCGGCGCCACCGACGACGAGCCGGTTGTCGACACCGGCCGGCTCCGAGTTGGCGCGGGTGGGGTGGCGCGACGTCGCGACGGTCACTGGTGTTGAAGCTCGACGAGGAAGTCGAGGACGTCCCCGACGGTGGCGATGCGACGCAGCCCGGGGGCGTCGAAGTTGAGCTCCTCCCCCGTCTCGTCCTCCACCCGCAGGGCCAGTTCGGAGAAGTCGAGCGACCGGAAGCCGATCTCCCGCAACTGCGCCGCGTCGTCTGCGGGCAGCTCCTTGTCCTGATTCTTGAGCACCTGAGCCATGAGGTCGCGGATCTGCGCGCGACTCAATTCGTTCATGCGTCGCAGTCTACAACCCAACGAATGCATATCTGATTTCCCGGTGGGCCCGGGTAAGGTGCCGGAACCCGACGTGAACAGCCAGGAAAGCGAGACGCACGTGCTACGCGAAGCGACGACGGACGACGTTCATCTGATGTTGTCCTGGCGTAATCAGGAAACCAATCGACAGGTCAGCAAGACCAGTCACGAGATCACCGCCGACGAGCACGACCGGTGGTGGGCGGCGGTCCGCGACGACCCGTCCCGGCGAGTGCTGGTGTACGTCCGCGACGACCGGCCCTGTGGTGTGGTCACCTTCTTCGACCTGCGGTTGGACGGCCCCCGCACCGGCGCGTGGGGCTTCTACCTGGACGCCGACGGGCTGGACGGGCGGGGCGAGACACTGCCCGCCTGGCTGGGGGTCATGCGGGAGGCCGTCGAATACGCCTTCGACGGGCTTCACCTGGACCGACTCGACGGCGAGGTGCTCGGCCACAATACCGTCGTACGACAGATGAACCGACGTTTCCGATTTGTCGAGGGCAACCCGCGCCAGGAGCTGTCCGGCGGCCGGGAAATCACCGTCATCCCGATTTCACTGGCCCGGGCGGACCGCCGCCAACGCTGATTGTCGGACCCTTTCCGCAATAGACGGAAACGATTAACCGGCAGTGCTCCCGGTGGACATCCGCCGTTAACGAACAACGGTGTCCACCGGGATGCGGTGGGTCAGGCCCGCCGCCAGGCGGCCCAGTGCTGTTCCGGGTTGCCGCCGAGTCGGACGAAGCCGTACGCCGCGCCGTCCCAGTCGTCGACCTCCCCGGGCGCCCAGCGGGCGAACACGACCTGCGCCGCGGCCGGCGGCTGTTTGTCGCCGAACCACCGGACGTCGCTCCAGGTCACCTGGTGGCTGAGGTTGAACCGCAGGACGTAGTGCACGCCGGTCGAGGCCCACACCCGCTCGCCGGGGCGGACGCCGACGTCGGCCACCCGGGGCGTCGGGGCGGTGCTCTCGGCGGCCGGGCGCACGATCCGTTGGTCGATCACCTGCATCGTGATGAGGTTGGCCACCACGACGGCGCCGAGGATCGGCAGCCGCAGGCGGGGCAACCGGACCGTGGCGACGAGCAGCACACAGCCGGCGATGCCGACCAGCGACCCGACCACCGGTCGCAGCTCACGCCAGCCCCCGGTCAACGCCGCCAGGTCCGGCGCGCTGAAACCGCCGTAGCGCAACTGGTGGCCCTGGCCGGCCACGTACGCGAGTCGGGCCGCGATCAGCGCGCCGCCACCGACCAGCAACGCCACCGCGACGGCCGCCCGGCGCAACACCACCCGCCACCCGGCGGTGAACAGCACCCCCAACCCGACCAGCAGCCAGAACGGCGCCAGCATCTGCACGTAGCGGCCGTAGATCGCGTCCAGCGGCTTGCCGGTGATGCCGGACAGGATCACCGACGCGCCGCCGGCCACCCCGACGGTCACGGCGAGCGCCACGCCCATCGTCCAGCGGGCCGCGTCACCGTGCCGTGGACGCCACAGCTCGCGGACGGCACCGGCCCAGGCCACCCCGGCCGTTCCGAACGTGATCACCACGAGGTACCAGAGCTGGGTGGTGACCGCGGCGCTCACCCGGACCACGCCCTGGGCGGAGGCGACCGCGTCGAGCGTGCTGCCGCCGGGAGTGCTGCCGAGCAGGTAGACCTTGCCGCCGAGATGACGGATGGCGGCCTCGTTGACGAGCGCCAGGGCGAGCACCGGCAGCAGCGCCGCGAGCACCACGGGCGGGCTGATCCGGCGGCGGACGAACAGCAGCAGGACCAACCCGGCGTGCACTGCCACGATCACCAGGCCACGCGAGTGCAGCAGGTGGAACCCGCCGACGAGCAGGCCCACGGTGGCGGCGGCGAGCGGGCCGGGCCGGGTGATCCAGCGGTGCACGGCGAGCAGCCAGGCGACCACCAGCGGCGCCATCACCGCATCGATCATGGCGACGCCCGCGTAGAAGGCGGTGGCCGGCAGGGTCGCCGCCGCTACCGCGCCGAGCAGCGCGTACGAGCGACGCAGCTGAAACAGGCGACGACCGAACAGGTACGCCAGCGGCAGCAGCGTCGAGTTCACCATCGCGTTGATCAGCTGGACGACCCGGTAGCTGTCGGTGAAGTCCCGGTCCCCGAGGAACGCAGGCGAGATCAGCATCGGGTAGCCGACCCGGCGCAGCAGGTCGTTCTCGCTGCTGAAACCCCCCGGACCGCCGGCCAACGCGCGGGCGGTGTTCAGGTAGCTGTCCTCGTCGGTGTGCGCGATCGGCAGCACGATGTGCCGGGACCACCACATGCGCCAGGCCACGCTGAGCACCCAACCGGCGAGCAGCAGCAGCGGCACCAGCCAACGTCGGGCGGGCGGGCCGCTCGGCGTCTCGGCCACCACCGCCGGCCGTTCGGTCACGTCACTACCGGGTGCCATGAACGCCTCCAGAATTGCCGGCCGTACCGGGCCCGCGTTGATCCGACGGGCCTGCCGGCCGGCGTCGGTGACGCCCGCTGTGGCCCGTTCGCACCGAGCCGGTGTGGATTCGGGTGAACGTGGGTACCGGCTGCGCGCCGGACCGCCGGGTCGTTCGCGCGGTCACTGTAACGGCCCGATCCGGCCAGGTCAGCCCACATCCGGGGCGGTCGGAAGTGTTCGCCTACGCGGTGTTCGGCATTCACGGGAGCAGAGGTTGTGGTTCACCCACGAGCGCCGGGGAGTTAACCCGCCATGGCTAGCGTGTCACCCCGGTCGGCCGGCCCAGGGCCGCTCGTTCATCCACGAACACGGGAGCACCACATTGAGTGAGTTGAATGGATCGTCCATTCTGATCACCGGGGGAACTGGTTCCTTCGGCAGGACGTTCCTCCGGCACATCCTCAACGAGGCCGACCCCGCCCGCGTGGTGGTGTTCTCCCGCGACGAGCTCAAGCAGTACGAGCTGCGCCAGCAACTTGGCGACGACCCGCGGCTGCGCTGGTTCATCGGCGACATCCGGGACCGGCACCGCCTCACCCGGGCCATGCACGGCGTCGACCACGTGGTGCACGCCGCCGCGCTGAAGCAGGTGGACACCGCGGAGTACAACCCTTCGGAGTACATCGCCACCAACATCACCGGCTCACAGCACGTCGTCGACGCGGCGATCGAGGCCGGTGTCAAGAAGGTCATCGCCCTCTCCACCGACAAGGCGTCCAGCCCGATCAACCTGTACGGCGCGACGAAGCTGGTCGGCGACAAGCTGTTCGTCTCGGCCAACCACTACGCCGCCCAGCACCCCACCCGGTTCTCGGTGGTGCGCTACGGCAACGTGGTGGGCAGCCGCGGATCGGTGGTCCCGCTGTTCCGCCGGCTGGCCGCCGAGGGCAAGAGCCTGCCGATCACCGACAAGCGGATGACCCGCTTCTGGATCACCCTGGACCAGGCCGTGCAGTTCGTCATGGACTCGTTCGACCAGATGCAGGGCGGCGAGCTGTTCGTGCCGCGCATCCCGAGCATGCGCATCCTCGACCTGGTCGAGGCCGTGGCCCCGGACGCCACCACCCACGAGATCGGGATCCGGCCGGGCGAGAAGCTGCACGAGGAGATGATCGCCCCCGACGACAGCCGGCGGACGCTGCGCGCCGACGGCCGGTTCATCGTCCAGCCGACCATCGCCACCTGGGGCTACCAGGCGCCGGTCGACTGCGACCCGGTCCCGGACGGTTTCGCCTACCAGTCGGACACCAACGACGAGTGGCTCACCGTCGAGCAGTTGCGCGACATGCTCGGCATCAACGGATGACTCAGATGCTCCCGTACGGCCGGCAGTCGATCAGCGAGGACGACGTCGCAGCCGTCGCGGACGTGCTGCGCGGCGACTGGCTCACCACCGGTCCGCAGGTCGACGCCTTCGAGGCCGACCTCGCCCGGTGGACCGGCGGGGTCGGCGTCGCCGCCGTCTCCAACGGCACCGCGGCGCTGCACGTGGCGTACGCGGCGGCCGGGGTGGGGCCGGGCGACGAGGTGGTCGTCCCGCCGATGACGTTCGTGGCGACCGCCAGCAGCGCTGTCGCCCTCGGCGCGAAGATCGTGTTCGCCGACGTCGACGACGAGACGTTCTGCCTCGACCCGGCGGCGGCCGCCGCCGCTGTCACCTCGCGGACGACTGTCGTCGCCGCCGTCGACTACGCCGGCCACCCCGCCGACTACGACGCGCTGCGCAAGTCGGTCGAGGGCAGCGACGCGCTGCTGCTCGCCGACGCGGCGCACTCGATCGGCGGGACGTACCACGGTCGGCCGGTCGGTTCACTCGCCGACCTGACCACGTTCTCGTTCTTCCCCACGAAGAACCTGACCACCGCCGAGGGTGGCGCCGTCGCGGCGCTGGACCCGGAGGTCCTGAAGCGGGCCCGCCGGTTCCGTGGCGTCGGCGTGGTCCGCGAACGCGACGACCTGCGTTTCCCGGACGAGGGCGGCTGGCACCAGGAGGTGCACGAGTTCGGGCTGAACTACCGGCTGCCGGACGTGCTCTGCGCCCTGGGCCGCAGCCAACTGCGTCGGCTCGGCGAGTTCACGGCCCGCCGCAGCGCCCTGGTCGCCCGCTACGACGAGGCGCTGGCCGACCTGGACGGCGTACTGCTGCCGACGCGCAGGTCGTGGGCCGACCCGGCCTGGCACCTCTACCCGATCCGGGTGCTCGACGGACGACGCCGAGAGGTGTACGACCGGATGCGGACCGCCGGCATCGGCGTGCAGGTCAACTACATCCCGGTGCACTGGCACCCGGCCTTCGCCGACCTGGGCTACCGGCGCGGGTCCTGCCCGGTGGCCGAGTTGTTCTACTCCCAGCAGCTGTCGCTGCCGCTCTACCCGGGGCTCAGCGACGCCGACCAGGACCGCGTCATCGACGCGCTGACCGCCGCGCTACGGGGCGGCTCGGTGCGTTCCGCCGCCTGATGGGAACCTGATGCACCACGCCAACCACTTCTACGGCCACGCGCACGTACTGGCCCGGTACGCCGGCCTCGGCGACCGGCACCCACCCCGGATCAACGGGTACGTGCAGCACGGCTGGAACATCGGTGACGGCCTGGCCCCCGGCCACCCGTACGCCGAACGCACCCCCAGCCTGCTCTGGTCGGAGCAGACCCGCCGCCGGGCCTGGTCGGTGGGGCGACGCAACGTGGTCGTCATCGGCGCGCCGTTCAGCTACCTGTTGGCACTGCGACCCGAGGAACCACCGGTCGAGGAGCGGAAGGGCACGATCTGGTACCCGTTCCACGGCTGGGAGGGTCAGCACGTCAAGGGCGACCACCGCAAACTGATCGCTCTCATCCAGGACACCGAGCCCGGCCCGGTCACTGTCTGCCTCTACTGGCACGAGTACCGGATGCGCAACGTGCGCCGGCTCTACGAGCGCGCCGGGTTCCGGGTGATCTGCCACGGCTACCGGGGGCACTGGTGGAAGGACACCGATCCGGAGTTCCTCGACCGGCAGCTCACCGAGCTGCGCCGTCACCGCCGGGTAGCATCCAACCGGCTGACCAGCGCGATCTTCTACGGCATCGCGGCCGGATGCGAGCCGGCGGTCTACGGCGACCCGATGATCCTGTCCAATGAGGACCCCACCTTCGGGGGCACCGCTCGGATCCGACGACAGTGGCCGCAGCTGCACGGCACCACTGTCGACCTGCCCACCGCTGTCGAGATCGCCCGCGCAGAGTTGGGTACCGACCACCGCTGCACGCCGGCCGAGCTCCGCGAGCTGCTCGGTTGGGCGAACCTCCAGGAGGAAGAGGAAGACCGTGACGACTGAGACGGCACCCGCCGACCGGATCACCCTGCCGGGCGGCGAGATGCTGGCCTGGTCGGATCTGCCGCAGGAACGGCTGGCCAACGGTGGGCCGCTCGCCGCGCTGGCAGCCCGGTTGGTCCCGCCCGGCGCCCGGGTCCTGGTGGCCGGTCCACACGACCCGGCGCTGCTCGACCAGCTCACCCACGCCGAGGTCACCTGCCTGCTGCGCAGCCACCCGGACGCGGTGGCGCTGGCGCACCGGGCCGCCCGCGTGGTGGTGGGTGGTCCGGCCGGGCTGCCCGACGACGAGACGTACGACGTGGTGATCGCGGCTGCCGGGCTGGACCCGGTGGAGTCGGTGGAGGGCACCCGGCTCGGCTGGGACGGTGTGCTGGCGCGACTCGTCGCCGCGGTGCGACCGGGTGGCGCGTTGCTGCTGCGCCTGGACAACCCACTGGGCCTGCACCGGCTGGTCGACACCACCCCCTGGTACGCCAGCCGCGACGACTCCGCCTGGGTGATCGGCGGCGTGCTGGACCGGGCCCACCCGGCCAACCGGGAACAACTGCGCGAGCGGCTCGGCGCGGCAGGGCTACGGCCGGCCGCGTGCTGGGCCGCGTACCCCGATGTCAGCACCCCGACGGCGCTGCTGGACGCCGACCACCTCGACCGGGACGCGGGCTCCGGCCTGTTCGACGCGGTGCTGCACGGCGCCTGCGCCGGGGGTTTCACCAACGCCACAGTGCTCCAGGACCCGGCCCGGCTCGCGGTGGACGCGCTGCACGCCGGGCGCTCCGCCGACCTCGCACCGGGCTGGCTGACCCTCGCCCACCGGCCCGCCGATCCCACGGACCCGACCACGCCGACCGTCGAGGCGGACCTGCCGGTGGCCCTCGTGCAGACCGGTCGCCCCGGGATCGGCGTGCTGGAGGTGCTGCACGGCCCCTCCGGTTGGCGCTGGGGACTCGTCCCGCCCACCGACGCGACGACGCCGGCCGTCGCGCCGTTCGCCAGCCGCGAGGCCGCCTACCGGGACGCCGACGCGCTGTCCGGACCGGTGCCGTCCGGCCGGCTGCTGCGTACCCTGCTGCTCGACGCGGCCCTGCGCCGCGACCTGGCCACGGTGCGCGCGCTGCTGCGCGGGTACGCGGGCTGGCTCGCCGAGCAGGCCGACAGCGACGGCCGGATCGCCGGCGCGGCGGCGCTGGCCGGCACCGACAACGTGGTGGTCGACGGCGAGCGGTACGCGGTGCTCGACCCCAGCTGGCGGGCCACCGCCGACCTGCCCGGCGACGTGGTGCTCGCCCGCGGGCTGTGGCGCTTCGCGGCGGGCCTGCTCACCGGCGGGTACGCCCACCCGTGGTCGTCCACTCTCGACATCGCGGGCCTGACAGTGGTGCTCGGCGGACTCGCCGGCCACAACCTCGACCGGGCGACAGTCAGCGAGGCGGTCGAGGTCGAGGCGGCCATCGCCGCCGCGCTGCACGGGCTGGACGCCGACGCCACTGTCGGCCTCGCCACCGAACTGCAGGCCGTCGCGCCGACCGATCCCCCGCTCGGTGGGCACAGCTACCAGCAGCTACGCGAGGCGTGGCTGCGCCAGCGCGAGGAACTCACCCGCTTGACCGCGCTGACCGCGTGGACCGAGGAGTTGCTCACCTCGCGGGAACGGGCGCTACGCCGGGCCGAGACGACGATCGGCCTGCTCAGCGGGTCGCTCAGCTACCGGGTGGGCCGACTCGCCATCACCCCGGCCCGGCTGGCCAAGCGTGGTGCCCGCGCGGCCAAGCGTCGGGCCACCGCGGTGCTGACCCCGAAGCGGGAGGAGCAGCAGTGACCGCCGTACCGGTGCCCGGGGTCGCCACCGTCGACGCGGGGCCACGGATCGTCGGCATCGTGCAGGCGCGGATGGGTTCGTCCCGACTGCCCGGCAAGGTGCTCCGCCCGCTCGCCGGACGCTCCGTGCTGGGCCGGGTCGTCCGGGCCGCCCGGGACAGCGGCGTCCTGGCCGACCTGGTCGTCGCCACCAGCACCGACGCGGTCGACGACGCGGTGGCCGCCGAGTGCGCGCGGCTCGACGTGCCGTGCCACCGCGGGTCGGTCGACGACGTGCTGGACCGGTTCGTGGGCGCCCTCGCGGCGCACCCGGGAGACGCCGTCATGCGGTTCACCGCCGACTGCCCCCTGCTCGACCCGGAGATCATCACAGTGGTCGCGTCGGTGTACCGGGCGGTCCCCGGACTGGACTACGCCAGCACGTCGATCGCCCGGACCCTGCCCCGAGGACTGGACGTCGAGATCATCCGTGCGGAGACGCTGCGCACCCTGGACCGGCTCGCCACCGACCACCACCGGGTGCACGTGACCTCGTACGCGTACACCCACCCGGAGCTGTTCCGGGTGCTCGGGGTGACGCTCACCCCGGACCGCTGCGCGCTGCGGCTCACCCTCGACACCGAGCAGGACTGGGCGCTGGTCAGCGCGATCATCGACCACTTCGGTGACGTCAGCGTGCCGCTGGCCAAGCTCGCCGACTGGCTCGACGGTCAGCCTCGGCTGCGCGCACTCAACGCCGACGTACGACAGAAGCACCTGGAGGAGTCCTGAGCGCCCTGAGGGTCGGGTTCCGCTGCGACGCCGGGCCACGGCGCGGCGTCGGCCACCTCGTCCGCTGCCTGGCGCTCGCCGAGGAGTTCCTCGCCCGGGGCGCCGACGTCACAGTGTTCGGCACCGTCGAACGGCTCGACTGGGCAACCGCGGAGCTGGCCGCGCGGGGCATCCCGCTACTCCCCGGCCCGGACTCGGCGGCCGAACTGGTCGAGGCGGCCCGCCGACACCACCTGGACGTGCTGGTCCTCGACTCCTACGAACTGGACCCGGCCGGAGCCGGCGCCCTGCGCGCCGCCGGCGTCTACACCCTCGCCATCATCGACGGCGACAGCCGAGGCCAGGTCGCGGACCTCTACCTCGACCAGAACTTCGGGGCGGAACAGCCCAGGCTGGGGTCCGGGGCGGCCCTGCCGGGGCCGGGGTCCGGGGCGGCACAGCCGGGGCCGGGGTCCGGGGCGGCACAGCCGGGGCCGGGGTCCGGGGCGGCACAGCCGGGGCCGGGGTCCGGGGCGGAACAGCCCGGCCGGCTGCTTGCCGGGAGCGGATACGCCCTGCTGCGTGACACAGTGATCAGCGCCCGGCCGCCGGTCGCCCCACCCGCTGCGGCGGTCAGTCGCCCCCGGGTGCTGGCCTTCTTCGGCGGCACCGACGCGGTCGGCGCGGCCCCGGTGCTGACCCGGGTGCTGGCGGCCACCGGTCACCCGATGGACCTCACGGTCATCGTCGGGCGACCCGAGATCGAGGCGGCGGTCGACGATGTCGCCCCCGGCCGGGGACAGACGATCCGACCGGTCCCGCCCACCACCTCGCTGCCGGCACTGATCACCGAAGCCGACCTGGTGGTCAGCGCCGCCGGCACGTCCACCTGGGAACTCTGCTGCCTCGGCGCAGCCAGCGCACTGGTCTGCGTGGTCGACAACCAACGTGAGTCGTACACCCGGGTGGTGCGCCACGGCCTGGCCGCCGGCCTCGGCGAGCTGCCGGAGCTGACCGCCGCCGGCGTCGCCGGACGCGCCGCGCGCGCGACGGCGGCGCGGACCCTGCACGGGCTGCTCAGCTCGCCGCAGCGGCGCGCGACCCTCGCCGCGCGCGCCTGGTCCACCGTTGACGGGCAGGGCCGGGCGCGGGTGGTGGACGCGGTGTTCGACGCCGTACGCGCCGCCACCGTCCCGGGCTGACCGCGCGCAAGGCCAAGATCACGCTCGATCCTGGAAACAGTCCCCTCGAACGCGCGGCAGACCACTACATCCAGGATCAAGCACGATCTTGCCGAGAGGCAGCCGGCCCGCAGGATTCACCGCTAGCACGGGTGTACGAAAGTGCTGCTAGGGTGGCCGTATGACGCAGGCCGCCTACCAGCCGTCGATGCTCGACCTGGCCGACGCCGGGCCGGCCCTGGGGCCGCTGCCCGGCCAGATCCGCCGGCACCAGCTCAGCCGAGGCGCCTGGGTCGACCACCTCCCCGGCTGGGTGCGCGGCTCCGACACGGTCCTCGACACCCTGCTCACCGAGGTGCCCTGGCGTGCCGAACGGCGCACCATGTTCGACTCCGAGGTCGACGTGCCCCGCCTGCTCTGCTGGTACGACGGCGCGAGACCACTCCCCCACCCCGTGCTCACCGCGGCGCGGGCCGCGCTCACCGGGCACTACGCGCCCGAGTTGGGCGAACCCTTCGTCACCGCCGGCATGTGCCTCTACCGGTCCGGGCGCGACAGCGTGGCCTGGCACGGCGACACCATCGGCCGGTCGGCGCACACCGACACGGTCGTCGCGATCGTGTCGTTCGGAGCACCTCGACCGCTGCTGCTGCGCCCCCGCGGCGGCGGCGAGAGCCTGCGCTTCCCGGTGGGCCACGGCGACCTGATCGTGATGGGCGGCTCCTGCCAACGCACCTGGGAACACGCCATCCCCAAGACCACCCGCCCCGTGGGGCCCCGGGTGAGCGTCCAGTTCCGCCCCCACAACGTCGCCTAACCGCCCGCCCCGCCGCACCCCGCCCCGCACCCCGCCCCCGCGCGCCGATCTTGCACTTTCGGACGCCCATACGCCCCTTTTGAAGTAAATTGTCGGCGCAGAAAGTGCAAGATCGGCGCGCGGGGGCGCGTTGCGGGGCGCGGGGGCGCGTTGCGGGGCGCGGGGGCGCGTTGCGGGGCGCGGGGGCGCGTTGCGGGGCGCGGGGGCGCGTTGCGGGGCGCGGGGGCGCGTCGGGCTAGAGGAGGCCGGCTAGTTTGTAGAGGACCAGGGAGCCGGCTACCGCGACGTTCAGGCTGTGGCCGTGACCGACCATGGGAATCTCCACCGCCGCGTCCAGCTGATCGAGCGCCTCGGGCGGGATGCCTGTCGCCTCGTGGCCCAGCAGGACGACGGTACGGCCCCGAGCGGCGGGAAGGTCACCGAGCCGGACGGCCTCGTCGGCCAGTTCCACCCCGAGGATCCGGCTGCCGGCGGCCCGTTCGGCGGCCAGCCAGCGCAGCGGGCTGCCGACCCGGTGGACGCAGCCCGGCCGCCGTAGCGTGTTGCCTCGGGCCACTGCCTCGTCCACCCAGCGGAACGGTGGCACGGCGAGGCAGGCGCCGACCGCGTCGCACGTGCGCAACAGGGTGCCCAGGTTCGCGCCGTGCAGCGGCCAGAGTGGCGCGGCGATCAGGTGACCCCAACAGCGGTGTGGCCGGGGACGGCGGGCGGCCCGTAGCTCACGCCTCGGCCGGACCCGGATGGCGGCGCTCACGCCGCGCCGGCGACTCCGCCGGACAGAGAAGAGATCATTTTGAGGGGCGCTTCGCGGTGCACCCGGACCCTCACCGACAACAGAGGGCACCACCATACCGCGCTGACGGACACCCCACCCCGCATGATCGTGCTCGATCCGGGATCGAGTGGCATCACCGCGTCGGTGACACCACCACGTCCAGGATCGAGCACGATCTTCGGCGGACCTGGCACGCCGGACATGATCGGGCGACGGCGCAGGTGGGCGGGTCAGTCGCGTTCGATCAGGTGGCCTACCACCGTCGGGCCGAGCATCACCGCGAAGCCGCTGCCGTCGCGGCGTGGGTCCGCGGCGGGCAACTCCACCGGGTCGCCGGTGGCGGTCGCGCCGACCGGTCGCGGGCCCACCCAGGCGACGGCCACGTCCGTCTCACCCTTGAGGAAGCGGTGCGCGCGCACGCCGCCGGTCGCCCGGCCCTTCGCCGGGTACGCCTTGAACGGCGTCACCTTGACCGTCGCGCCGGTGGAGGTGACCACCATCGGCTCGCCGTGCCCCGGGTCGTCGGTGCGCACCGCGCCGAAGAACGCGACCCGCGCCCCGGCCGGCAGGTTGATGCCGGCCATACCACCGCCCTTGAGGCCCTGCGGCCGGACCAACCCGGCGGGGAAGCGCAACAGCGACGCCTCCGAGGTGACGAAGGTCAGTGTCTCGGTGCCGTCGGTCAGCCAGGTCGCCCCGACCACCTCGTCACCGTCGCGCAGACCGATCACCTCGAACTCGTCGGAGCGCACCGGCCACTCCGGTGAGCAGATCTTCACCGCGCCCTGCCGGGTGCCCAACGCCAGCCCCGGTGAGCCCTCCGCCTGACCGCCCAGCGGGGCCAGGCCGACGACGGTCTCTCCCGCCGCCAACGGCACCAGCTCGGCCGCCGACATACCGCCGCGCAGTGACACGGTGCCCGCCTGTTCGGGCAGCACCGGCAGCGGCAGGACGTCGACCTTGAACGCCCGACCGGCGCTGGTCAGCAGCAGCACCCGACCACGGGCGGTGGAGTGCGCGATGGCGCGTACCGTGTCGTGCTTGACCCGGCCGTTGCGGCGACGCCCCTCGGAGCTCTCCTCCGACTCGGCCGCGGTCCGGGCGACCAGCCCGGTCGCCGAGAGGATCACCTGGCACGGGTCGTCGGCGACCTCCAGCGGGCCGGCCGGCGCGGACGCGGCCAGCACCTCCTTCAGGTCACCGTCGACAAGCGTCGTCCGACGTTCGGTGCCGAACTGCTTGACCACTGCCGCCAGCTCGTCGGAGACCACCTTCCGGAGCACCCGCTCGTCGTCGAGGATCTTGCTCAGCTCGGCGATCTCGGAGCGCAGCCGCTCCTGCTCGGCCTCCAGCTCGATGCGGTCGAACTTGGTCAGCCGGCGCAACGGAGTGTCCAGAATGTATGTCGCCTGGATGTCGGAGAGGCCGAACCGGCTCATCAGCCCGTCCTTCGCTGCCTGCGCGTCGTCGCTGCCCCGGATCAGCCGGACCACCTCGTCGATGTCCAGCAACGCGATCAGCAGACCGTCGACCAGGTGCAGCCGCTCCTGACGCTTGCGCCGGCGGTACGAGGTGCGCCGGGTGACCACCTCGTAGCGGTGGGCCAGGAAGACCTCCAGCAGCGCCTTGAGGCCCAGCGTGCGCGGCTGCCCGTCGACCAGGACCAGGTTGTTGACGCCGAACGACTGCTCCAACGGGGTCAGCCGGTAGAGGTCGGCGAGCAGCGCCTGCGGGTTGACCCCGACCTTGCACTCGACGACGAGCCGGGTGCCGCTCTCGCGGTCGGTGAGGTCCTTGACGTCGGCGATGCCGGTCAGCCGCTTGGTCTTGGTGACCTCGTTGGTGATCGCGGCGATGACCTTCTCCGCGCCGACGCCGTAGGGCAGCTCGACCACTGTGATCGCCTGACGGCCCCGGCTGCCCTCGATCGGGCCGATCTCCACCTTGCCGCGCATCCGCACCACGCCACGACCAGTCTCGTACGCCCGGCGCACCTCGTCCAGGCCGAGCAGCACCCCACCACTGGGCAGGTCGGGGCCGGGGACGAACTCCATGAGTTTGTCCAGGGTGGCGTCCGGGTGGTTGATCAGCCAGCGAGCCGCCGAGACGACCTCCGCCAGGTTGTGCGGGATCATGTTGGTGGCCATCCCGACCGCGATCCCGGACGCGCCGTTGACCAGCAGGTTGGGGAAGGCCGCCGGCAGCACTGTCGGCTGGGTCAGCGACCCGTCGTAGTTGGGCTCGACGTCGACGGTGTCCTCGCCCAGCTCACCGACGAGCAGCATGGCCTCGCGGGACATCCGGGCCTCGGTGTACCGCGAGGCGGCAGGGCCGTCGTCGGGGCTGCCGAAGTTGCCGTGCCCGTCGATGAGGGGCACGTTGAGGGAGAAGTCCTGCGCGAGGCGGACCATGGCGTCGTAGATCGCCGTGTCGCCGTGCGGATGGTACTTTCCCATTGTATCCCCGACAATTCGGGCAGACTTCACGTGCCCGCGGTCGGGGCGGTAGCCCTGCTCGTACATCGACCAGAGGATGCGCCGGTGCACCGGCTTGAGGCCGTCGCGGGCGTCGGGCAGGGCGCGGGAGTGGATGACCGAGAACGCGTACTCCAGGTAGGAGTCGGAGACCTCGGTGACCAGCGGGTTGTCGAAGACCCGCGCGCCGGCCTGGTCGAACGAGGAGAGGTCGACCTTGTTTTCCTTACGGCGTGCCATGACTCAGCTCTCCACTGGAACGGGAACGGAAGCGGCGCTCATGCGTCGATCGCATCCCGGTCGACGCGGTCGGCGGAGTCGATGAGCCAGTTGCGACGCGGCTCGACCTTCTCGCCCATCAGCAGTTCGAGGATGCGTTCGGCGGCGTCGACGTCGTCGAGGGTGATCCGGCGGACGGCCCGGGTGGCCGGATTCATCGTGGTGTCCCACAACTCGTCGGCGTCCATCTCACCGAGACCCTTGAACCGTGGGATGGGCGTGACGATCTGCTTGCCGGCCTTCTCCAGCTTGCGGACCGTCGTCTCCATCTCGGCCTGGGTGTAGGTGTAGACGGTCTGCGGGCTGCGCCCCTTGGTGGTGATCTTGTGCAGGGGCGGCATCGCGGCGTAGAGCCGACCCGCCTCGATCAGCGGCCGCATGTACCGGGCGAACAGGGTGATCAGCAGCGTCCGGATGTGCGCGCCGTCCACGTCGGCGTCGGCCATGATCAGCACACGGCCGTAGCGCAGCGCGGAGAGGTCGAAGGTGCGCCCCGAGCCGGCGCCGAGGACCTGCACGATGGCCGCGCACTCGGCATTGTCCAGAACCTGCTGGAGGTTGGCCTTCTGCACATTGAGGATCTTGCCGCGGATCGGCAGCAGCGCCTGGTATTCCGAGGAACGGGCCATCCGGCTCGTACCCAGGGCGCTGTCACCCTCGACGATGAACAGCTCGCTGCGGTCGATGCCGGTGGCCCGGCAGTCGACAAGCTTCGGCGGCATGGACGCGCCCTCCAGGGCCGTCTTGCGCCGGGCGGCGTCCTTCTGTTGCTTCTGGGTCAGTCGCACCCGGGCGGCGTCGACGATCTTCTGCAGGACGGTGCGCGCCTCGGCCTTGGTGCGCCGGTCCTCCAGCCAGGCCTTGATGTGCGCGTCGACCAGGGACTGGAGAACCTTGGTGATGCCGGTGGTGGAGAGCTCATCCTTGGTCTGCGAGGTGAACTGCGGCTCGGGGATCCGCACGTGCACCACCGCCGTCATCCCCTCCAGGACGTCGTCAAGGGTGGGCGGCTCCTCCTTGGCCTTGAGCAGACCACGGGTGTTGCGGATCGCGTCGGCGAGCGCACGGACGAGGGCCCGCTCGAACCCCTTGCGGTGCGTGCCGCCGTGCGCGTTGCGGATGGTGTTGGTGAAGCACTCGACGGTGCGCTCGTAACCGGTGCCCCACCGGAACGCCACCTCGACCTCGGCACGCCGCTGCACGTTGGACTGCATGACGCCGTTGGCGTCGGCGGCGTTCTCCCGGTAGGTGCCCTCGCCGTTGACCAGCAGGGTGCCGGAGACCGGCCGGTCGCCGGCCGGAGCGAGGAACTCCACCATGTCGCTGAGCCCGTTGGGGTAGTGGAACCGCTCCTCGGCGGGAGTCTCGCCGGTCAGGTCGCGCAGCAGGTAGGTCACGCCGGGGACCAGGAACGCGGTGTTGCGGAGCTTCATCCGGACGGCGTCGACGTCGAGCGCAGCGCCGGTCTCGAAGTAACGGGCGTCGTGCCACCAGCGGATCGAGGTGCCGGTGCGTTGGCCGCGCTTCATGGCGCCGGTCACCTGGAGCCCGGGGCCGGCGGTGAAGGGGGCGTCCGGCCCGTCGCCGTCGAAGATGCCCGGGACGCCGTGCCGGAACGACATCGCGTGGACCTTGCCGGCCCGGCGGACGGTCACGTCGAAGCGGCGGGACAGCGCGTTGACAGCCGATGCGCCGACGCCGTGCAGACCACCGGACGTCTTGTAGCCGGAGCCGCCGAACTTGCCGCCGGCGTGCAGCCGGGTCAGCACCAACTCGACACCGGAGATGCCGGACTTGGCGTGCACGTCGGTGGGAATGCCCCGGCCGTCGTCGTCGACCTGCACCGAGCCGTCGGCGTGCAGGATCACCTCGACGTGGCTGGCGTGACCGGCGACACCCTCGTCGGTGGAGTTGTCGAGGATCTCGTTGACGAGGTGACCCACGCCACGGCTGTCGGTGGAACCGATGTACATGCCGGGCCGCTTGCGGACAGCGTCCAGCCCCTCAAGGTGGGTGAGGTCATCGGCCCCGTACAGGGTGTCAGGCTCTGCGGTCAACTGGTCGTACTCCCCGGTCTCGGCGGTGTGCTGCCGGTCACCGGCGACATCAGCCGGCGTGGCGCGCCGCAGCGAGCCTAGCCCGAGGCTAGGACAACCACCGGAGGACCTACGCGACCCGCCGCGCGCGCCCCTGCGGACGTGAGCCAACGAACAGCCGGCGGGTGATCACGGGACCACGCAGAGACAGCGTCGCCGATATGCTCGCTCATGATCGCGGCCGGTTTGCGCGCGGGGTGCACGCCGTCCGGGTCGAGGAGATCAGGAGGCGGTCGAGATGGACGCGACGACTCTCGACGCCGCCCTGCGGCGCTCCCTCGGCACCTGGACCCGACGGTGGCTGCTGGTGGGCACCCTGGCGGCGGGGCTGCTGGCCGCCGTGGCGCTGGTCGCGGCGGCGGCTCCCGCCGACCGGAGCTTCACCGAACTCTCGCGCACTGTGCAGAGCCTGATGTCGGTCGCGACCCCGCTCTTCGGCATCCTGCTGGTGCGTGACCTGCGCCGGGCGCCCGTCCGCCTTCCGGTCCTGCCCACAGTGCTCGCGGTGGGGTTGCCAGCGGTCGTCATCGGCGTGGCCGGTGTGCTGATCTGCGCCGCGACGCTGGCGCTCGCCCCGGTCGATGTCGCCGACGACCCGTGGCGGTTCGCCGGGACGACCGCGGTGGGCGGTGTGCTGGTGCAGATCGCCGCCGGTCTGGTGGGCACCGGCCTGGGCCTGCTGCTGCGCTCGGTGGTGGTGGCGTTCCTGGCCACGATCATCCTGCCGCTGGGGCTGTTCACGCTGCTGGGTGCCGTGGACGCCCTCCGTCCGGCGCAGCCGTGGCTCACCCCGTTCGGCAGCGTGCGCAACCTGTTCTCGGGGCAGATGAGCGCGCTGCGGTGGGTGCAGTGGCTGTGCGTACTCCTGGTCTGGGGTGTCGGTCTGAACGCCGTGGGCACGGCCCTGCTGCACCGCCACGACCGCCCCGCCGGTCACTGACTCTCCGCGCCGACGGGCGCGCGTCGGTGGGTTCGGCAACCCGGAGCGCGGGTCCACTCACGACGCCGTAGACCCTCATGCCTACGTGCGCGTGTCCTTCCTCGAACGAATCTGTTACGGGCCATTGACGCCCGTCGCGCCGGGGTGATCTGATCGCGCTCTCAGAGAATCTTTCATCTTTCGATGGATGGGGGCCCCATGCCCAGGTTCCGGCGTACCGCGCTCGCCGCGGGACTAACGATCGCCATGGCCGCGTTGTCGACCGCCGTCGCGCTGCCCGCACCCGCGTCCGCCGCGTTGCCCACCGCCGCGGTGGCACTCGGTGACAGCTTCATCAGCGGCGAGGGCGCCGGGGCGTACACCCCTGTCGTCGACGTCAACGGAGTCAGCCAGGGCTTCCCCGGTTGGACGGCGGCGAACAACAACGCGTACTTCTGCCACCGTTCGGCGAACGCCTCGCTCCACCAGGCCAACCTGCCGGGCATCCAGAACCGGTTCAACCTGGCCTGCTCCGGTGGGCAGCCGCACGACATCGCCAACGCCTCCCAGGCGCGGACCAACGGTCGTACCGTCGCCTCGCAGCTGAGTCAGCTGCGCGCCGTCGCGCAGACCCAGGACATCGACCTGGTGCTTGTCGGCCTCGGCTCCAACAACAGCTCGTTCACCTTCGGCAGCGTCGCGGAGAAGTGCGCCAACCGGTTCATCGCCGACGCCTGGACCGGCTGGTGGGAGTTCTGGGCGTACCTGAACGGGCCGGTCGAGCAGAAGCCGTGCAGCGACGCCGACCTGGCCACCGCCGCGCAGCTCAGCGCCGCGACCGCGGAGACCACAGCGGCCGTACGCCAGATCCTGACCACCCTCGACGAGGTGGACGCGGACGGGCAGCACCGGGTGGTGTTCCAGGACTACACGAACCCGCTGCCGCTGGACCTGAACCAGCAGTTCCACGAGGAGGACAGCCGGGACGACACCCGGGACAAGTTCCGTGACCTGGGTGCCGAGCGGTACGCGGCCGGCTGCCCGATCCACCGGGCCAGCCTGGCGCCGGGGCACCGTTTCTCGCAGGGTCTGGGCAGCATCGTGAAGTCCACCCGGGACACTCTCGCCGCCGAGTTCCCCGCCGACGACCTGGTGTACCTGAGCGTGCAGCAGGCCTTCAACGGCGCCCGGCTCTGCGAGCAGACCAGCAGCCCGAGCGGTGCGCTGGCCACTCCGATCCGGCTTCAGGACGGCGCGACCGGCACCTTCGTCACCAGCCTCGCCGGTAAGGACAAGATCGCCATTCAGCGGATCGCCAACACCTGCGTCAGCTACTTCCAGACCTGCCAGGAGTCGTGGCACCCGAACGCCACCGGGCACCAGGTCCTCGGTCAGTGCCTGAGCGGCGCGGCCTCCACCAGCGCCCGTTCGGTGGCCTGTGTCCGGGCCAGCAACGGGGCGATCTCGGTCTCCTGAGCCCAGCGTCCATCGGAGGGCTCCGCCGGTCGGCGGGGCCCTCCGTCGTGTCCACGGAGCGCGCGGCGCAGCCGCACACCGGCCGCCGAGCCGGTGGCCGACTGCTACCCGGCGGTAATGTCAGGCCGTAGGCTGGGCCGATGAACGGGGACGCGGAGTACGCGCAGGAGTTCGTCGAGGTCGACGGGGGCCGGCTGGGTGTGCAGGTCTACCCGGAGCCGGCCGGAGCGCCGGGTGCGCCGATGGTCGTGATCTGGCCCGCGATGGGGGTCCGGGCCCGGTACTACCGGCCCTTCGCCGCCGCGCTGCGCGCTGCCGGGCTGGGCGTGGTCGTGGCCGACCTGCGCGGCACCGGGGCGAGCACGCCCGCGCCGAGCCGCGCGGACCGGCACGGTTACGCCGAACTGGCCGACGACGTGGGCGTCGTCCTGGCCGCCCTCAAACCACGACTGGACGGACGCACCCGACTGCTTCTCGGGCACTCGCTCGGCGGGCAGGCCGCGCTGCTGCACCTCGCCCTGCACGGCGGCGACGAGGTGGACGGGTTGGCGCTGATCGCTGTCGGCATCCCGTACTGGCGGACCTACCCGGGTCGACGGGGCCTCGGCGTGCTGCCCTACACCCATGGGATCGCCGCCACCGCGGCGCTGCTCGGGGTCTGGCCGGGCTGGGGCTTCGGCGGTCGGCAGGCACGCGGCGTGATCCGCGACTGGGCCCACACCGCGCGAACCGGCCGATTTCCCCGGCTCGACGGTACGGACACCGAGGCGGCGGTCCGCGCGGTGCGGACCCCGGTGCTGGCAGTCAGTGTGGACGACGACCAGTTCACCCCGCACGAGACCATGGATCACCTGTGCGCGAAGCTCGCCGGCGCGCCGGTGACCCGGGAGCGGTACTCAGTGGCGCAGGCCGGTGCGACGCTGGACCACTTCACCTGGGTTCGCGCGAGCGTTCCGCTGGCACGGCGGATCGCCGGTTTCGCCGGCGACCTGCCGCCCCGCTGAGCCGTACCGACCGGTCGGCTCACTCGTCCTGGTCCAGCGGCACCAGTTCACCGTCGCGTTCCACCTGGATCTCGCCGTGCTCCTTGCGGGGCGCGACCTCTGCGGTGCTCCGGTGTGGGTCGTTGTCGGGGTGCATGAGCACCGCGTCTGTTTTGGGGGTCTTCTCCCGGCTCTCGTCCGGCTGCGACATCGCGTTCCCCTCTCGTCGGCGTCGCTCGGGATCTACCCGCCACCGGGCGAACGACTCCTGCCCCGGCCATGCCGACCCACCGACGCCACCGATGTCCGGTACCTGCCCGCCACGGGGCGGATCGGCCCAGGCGGGGCGGGGTTAGCTGCCCGACCGGCGGGTAAGCCGCACCGCCCGACACGGCGGAAGGGGATCACATGTCCGAACGGCACACCGCACTGCGCTCGATGCACGATCTGGGCCTGGCGGCCTGGTTTGGCGGCTCCCTCATGGGTGCCTTCGGCGTCAACGGCGCAGCGGCGAAAATCAGCGACTCGACCCAGCGGCTCCCGGTCGCCTCGGCCGGATGGTCCAAGTGGACACCGGTCAACGCGGCCGCGATCGGCGCCCATCTCGCCGGCGCCGTCGGCGAGCTGGTGACCGAGAGCCCACGGGTGGCGGCCCAGTCCGGCGTGGGCCGGGCCAGCGCCATCAAGACGGCGTTGACCATCGGCGCGCTGGCGGTCACCGGCTACAGCCGGTTGGTCGGCATGCGGCTGGAGAAGGCGGGCGGTCCGTCGGTGAGCGGCGCCACCGAGCCGAACCACCAGACCCCGGCCAGCGTGGCCTCGTCACAGCGGCAGATGAAGCTGCTCCAGTGGGCCATTCCGGCGCTGACCGGAACCCTGGTGGTGGTCACCGCGTACATGGGTGAGCAGCAGAAGCCCGGCCAGGTGTTCCGCGGGATGCTCGGTCGCGCCGGTGGGATGAAGGGCGCCTCGAAGGGCATGATCAAGATGGCGGGAATGAGCAACGGCAAGCGGCCGATGGCGATGGCCGGACGCTGAACGTCGGGCCGGCCGGCGTCCCGCCGCCACCTCGACGGCGAGGCGCTGGCCGGCCCTACGCGCGCACCGCAGCGACGACGGATCCCGCGCGCGGCGGCGTGCCGGCGACCTGTCGTACGCCGCACTCGGGCCGGCTGCCCCGGTCCGGGGAGGGCACATCGTCCGCCGGCGGCGGCGGACCGACGAGCGGGGTGGCCATGACGGCGCACAAGGGACGCAGCGGTGACAACGACCGGCTGGAGCCGGAGGCGACCAAACCGTGGGGCACCGGCGACGACTTCGACGCCGACGCGCCCTGGGGCACCGACGACGACTCACCGATGGACGAGGGCAGCGAGGAGACCGCGGTGCCCGAGGGGCGGCGCGGGGAGCGACGCGCGGGTGCTCCGGCGGGCCGGTCCGACCCGGCGGGACGACACGGCTTCGGGTCGGTGGAGCCGACCCGTACGACGATGGCCGGGCCGGGTGCCCCACCCGATCCCGCCCCCAGCGGCCGGAGCTTCCCCGACGACGCGGACATCGGCGAGGCGACCCAGGACGCCCTGCGCAGCCGGGGACGGCGGTCCTGAGCGGGCCGCTGCCCGGCCGGGCGGGACGTGCCGCGATCAGCCGGTCGCCGGGACGGCCTGCTCGACGAGCATCGTCTCGGCGAGCACCTGCGCCAGCCTGGTGGCGTCGCGCTGGGCCTGCCCGGCGCAGCAGTTGTTGAACAGCACGTGCAGCTCGGCGGGGGCATCGGCGAACTCGGCCAGCAGCCCGGCCCAGTGCCGCAGCTCGTCCTCGGCGTACGCGTACCGGAACTTCTCCTGCTTGTCGCCCTCGCCCCAGGCGTCGCTGTGACCGTGGAACCGGACGATCGCCGGCTCCGCCGTCATGGTCAGGATCGGTGGCACCGACGACGGGTGCCCCTGTGGCATGTCGACGCAGACCACTGACAGGTCGTGGGCGCGGAGCAGATCCAGAGTGTCCGCGGCGCCGTCGTCGTCCAACCAGGAGCCGTGCCGCAGCTCGACACCGACCCGCCACGGCCGGCAGCGCTGCGCCAGCTCGACGATCCGCCGTTCGGCCGCGGGGCTGCGCACCAGCCACGGCGGAAACTGCAACATCACCACCCCGAGCTTGCCCGCCGCCGCGATCGGGTCGAGGGCCGCGTGGAACCGGGCCCACAGCTCGTCGTACGCCGGCTCCGGCAGGTCTCGGCGGCGGATCCGGCTCGGGCCGCTGACCGGTCGCAGGTCCCGGGGCAGCACGGCGACCGGTGTCGGGTGACCGGTGAAGAGGCTGAACGCCTTGACGTCGAAGGTGAAGTCGTCAGGTGTGGCGTCCACCCAGCCCTGGGTCGTCTCCGGCACCGGTATGGCGTAGTAGGACGTGTCGACCTCGACCATCGGGAACTGGCTGGCGTAGAAGCCCAGTCGGCGGGCCGGCGTGCTGGCCGAGCGTGGGTACCACCCGGAGCGCAGCAGGGACTGGTCCGCCCAGGACGACGTGCCCACCTTAATCACACCCATGTCATCCAGTGGACCGCCACCGGCGCCGATCGGCAACCGCTGGCGGGGCGAGCGGTGTCGTGCCCGCACAGTGTCGGTGCCGCGCCCTACGGTGGCAGCGGGTAGACATCAACGAAGGGTGGCGGCATGACCAGCACTGAGCAGCTCACCGGTGAGCGCACCGACCTCCTGCAGACACTCCGCAGGCACCGCGGTTTCCTCCTGCAGACGGTCGACGGGCTCACCGACGAGCAGGCGGCCAGCCGCCCCACCGTCAGCGGGCTCTGCCTCGGCGGCCTCATCAAGCACGTGTCCGGCGTCGAGCACCGGTGGATGCTCTTCGCCGTCGGCGGCGCGGAGGCGATGGGCCGCGAGGAGATCGACTGGGTCGGTCAGTTCCAGATGTTGCCGGGCGAAACCCTCGCCGGGCTCGTCGAGCGCTTCCAGGAGGTGGCCGCCCGGACCGACGAGTTGGCCGCCACGCTCGACCTGGACGCGGCGCACCCGCTGCCGCAGGCGCCCTGGTTCGAGGCGGGTGCGAGTTGGACGATCCGCCGGGTGCTGCTGCACCTGATCGCCGAGACGGCCCAGCACGCCGGGCACGCCGACATCCTCCGGGAGTCGATCGACGGCGCCAAGACCATGGGCTGACCCCGACACCGACCGTCGCCGGCCGAGCGCTGCCGCACCGCCTCACCGCAGGCGGTGCCGGCGTTCGGTGGTCCGGTCTCTCGCGTAGGCGTCGGAGTGACCCCAACGGCCCGGGATGTCCAGCAGTTCCAGCCGACCGAACCCCTCCGGCACCGCCGGGTTCACCAACAGGTTGTCGCCGGTGGGTCGCAGGCCCAGCATGGTGCCGAGCAGCATCAGCAACGCTCCCGACGACCACGCCTGCGGGCGGCAGCTCGCCGCCAACTGCACGGGGTAGGTCGTCAGGCTGCGCTCGTAGCCGGCGATCATTTCCGGCGCCGCGCCACCGAGCGTCTGCGCCATGTCGAAGATGCCGTCCGCGATCCGGGCCGCCTGCACGTCGAGGCGGTAGCGGCGCAACCCGGCTGCGATCAGCGCGTTGTCCGACGGCCACACCGCGCCCAGGTGCGTGCCCACCGGGTTGTACGTGCGCTGCCCCGTGGCGAACGTGCGTACTCCCCACCCGTTGAACAGTCGCGGCCCGACCAGGTGCTCGGCGATCGCCTCCGCCCGGTCGTCCGCGACGATCCCGCTCCACAGCAGATGCCCGATGTTGGAGGCCAGCGCGTCGACCGGTTCGCCGTACGGGTCGAGCGCCAACGCGTAGTACTCCCGGTGTGGCAGCCAGAAGTCCCTGTTGAAGCGCTCCTTCAGCGCTTCCGCCTCCCGTTCCAACCGGTCGGCGTACGCGGGGTCGCCCCAGAACTCCCGGGCCATCCGGGCGCCACGCCGCTTCGCGTCGTACGCGTAGCCCTGCAACTCACAGGTGGCGCGGGGAAAGGCGGGTTGCCGACCGTGGGCGTCGACGATGGCGTCCGGGGAGTCCTTCCAGCACTGGTTGATCGTGCCGTCGCGCTCGTTGCGGCGCTGGTAGCGCAGGTAGCCGTCCCCGGTCAGGTCGCCGTACTCGTCGATCCAGTCCAGCGCCATCCGGGCCGGGTGGCGCAGCTCGCGCACCAGGTCCGCGTCACCGGACCAGCGCTCGTACTCGTCGAGCAGCACGACGAAGAGCGGTGTGGTGTCCGCCGCGCCGTAGTAGAGCGCGCTCACCCGGTCGCTGAACACCCCCGTCTCGCCGTACCGGAGCTGGGCCAGGATCTTGCCGGGCTCCTCGTCCAACGCGTCGTCGAGTTGGCCGCCCTGCATGAGCGCCAGCATCCGTAGCGTCGCCGGAGCCAGTTCGGGGGTGAAGGCCACCGTCTGGAGGCAGGTGATGAGGGCGTCGCGGCCACACAACCCCATCGCCCACGGCAGACCACCGATGGGCACCCGCTCGCGGTACGACAGCGGCTGGTAGCGCAGCGCCGCCAGGTCCGCGAGGCTGCCCTGGTAGAGCTCCTCCAGGCCCTTGCGTTCGGCCACCAGCTGCGGCGCCCGGTCCAACCACTGCGCCAGGTCCTCGCGCATCCCCGTCCGTACGGTCTGCTGGTGCGACTGCAGGTCGGCGCGGAGATCCCGGCCCTCCACGCCGCCCATTGTCACGCCGACGTGCAGATCGGTCTCCCACTGCCCGTCGGGTTCGATCCGGATCCGGAACGTCATCCCCCGCTCGTCCACCTCTGCGGGGACAGTGCTGCGCACTGTGGTCTCGCGGACGAACCGGTCCCGCTGGTAGCGCAGCACGAGCCGCTGGCTCGCCGAGTCGGCGGTGACCTCGACGGCCCGCTGCCGGAGCTGCCCGAGCTGCCCGACCTCGACGATGTCGGTGAAGTCGCTGGCCATCTCCACCCGGACGGTGAACTCGGCGGGCCGCGACGAGTGGTTGAGCACCGTGATGTTCTCGTGGAAGCAGTCGTGCACCGAACGGTGCCTGATGATCGACACGTCGGCGTCGACGTAGTGGCTCGCCGCACCGGGGACCAGGAAGAACCGGGTTTCGAAGTAGGTGAGGTCGTCGCGGGAGAGCGCGTTGATCCGTTCGCCGTCGATCCTGAGCACCCAGTGGGACAGGAATCTGGTGTCGTACGCGAAGAGTCCGGACGGAGCCTGCGGTTCGGCCTCGATGTCGCCCTGGGCGTCGCTGATGGCGAACACGTTGCCCGCGATGAGGTGCACCAGTTCCTGCTTCACGACCGCTCATCCCGAGCGGTCGTCGCGGGCCCGGCGTGCCCGGCCCGGCCAGCCAGCGCGGCCCGGCCCAGCTCGTGCGGATGACGGGCGCCGTCCGGCCCGGGGAAGATCCGCCGCAGCAGCATCAGCAGTTGCATGTTGCCCTGCACGGTCAGCTCGTTGCGCAACAGGCCCGCGCCCGGGTGCAGCCCGCCGCTGGCCATCCGATCGAAGACCGCCCGGTCGGCCCGCACCACCAGCTCGGCGTCGTCGGCCGAGCGGGCCACCCGGACCCGCTGGTCGGCGATGGTCAGGTACCAGTGATCGGTGCTGCCGTCGTCGCGGACATCCAACCGCAGCGTCCCCGCTGTGGTCTCCGGCAGGTCGGGCCGCCGACCGGTGTCCAGCTGTCGCAGGTACTGCTCCGCCGTCGCGCCCATCGGGTCCCCTCCCCACGGTTTCCCGCAGGATCACCCGCGTCGGGGTGAGCCCGGCTCACCTGGAAAGGGTGAGGACCGCCTCAGCCCGCCTCGATGAGGCCACGCACGTAGGCGGCCTGGCCCACGTGTTGCAGGTCGTCGTCGACGATGCTGACCAACCTGACGCCGAGAGTGACCGGCGGGTCCCACGCCTCGTCGACCACGCGGTCCAGGTCCGCCGGGCCCAGGCCGGCCAGGAAGCTTCCGGTACGCGCCCCGACCGCCTGGTAGTAGTCGATCAGCGCCTGCGCGCTCTCCGGCCGCACCGCGGCGACCTGCGCGGGCGAGTGCCCGTAGCCGGTGTTGTCGGGGTCGGCGGCGAGCCCGAACCGACCCGCCCAGTCGCCGCTCACCCAGACCTGCTCGGCGTCGAGCAGGTCGGCGACGTGGTGGTCCTGCACCCGGGTGAGGTGCCAGACCAGCCAGCCGACCGAGTTGGCGCCCGGGGCGGGCCGGTGGCGCAGTTGCTCGGGGCTGAGGCCGTCGACGGCCGCGCGGACGAGGTCAGGGAGCCGGTCGTACGCCTCGGTCAGCAGGTCACTCACGTCCACGGGTACGCCTTCCTGGTCGGTTCCCCCACAGGTACCGCCGGACCCGGACGGGCAAACCTCTGCCGCTACGGTGATCGAATGGTCGCAGCGGTGGAGTTGTACCTGGACCCGGACGCCACCCGCCGGATCCGGGTGCTCTGGGATGCCCTGGAGGCCGAGGGCGTGCAGAGCATGCGCTCGCTGCTGGAGCGGCGCCACCGTCCGCACGTCTCGCTCATGGTGGCGCCCCGTTTCGACAGGGAGCAGGTCGCCGAGGCGCTGAAAGGGACGGTGGTGGCCGCCCCGCTGCGGCTCGACTTCCAGCACGCGGGTCAGTTCGTCGGTCGGGTGCTCTGGCTCGGCCCGGCACCCACGCCGGAGTTGCTGGCGCACCACCGGCTGGTGCACGACCGGCTCGCCGCCGCCGGCATCGCCCTCGCCGAGCACTACCAGCCGGGGCGGTGGGTGCCGCACTGCACGCTCTCCATGCGGGTGCCGAACACGTTGATGGCCGCCGCGGTGCGCCGCTGTCTGGAGGTGTTGCCGCTGGCCGCGACAGTGGTCGGCGCGGCGCTCACCGACCACGCGCGCGGCATCGCCTACCCGCTGCCTTGACCGCGCCTCGACCGTCGAGGCGTAATGTCCGGTTTGGCGGGCGACAGTCGGAAACCCGAAAACAAGCGGTGCGGATGTGGCCGGGCGTGGGAAGGTTCGGGTGGCTGTCGTACCGGTGGTGGGCTGCTCGTAGGCGGTCCGCCCGGCCGGTGTGGCGCGGGGTCACCCCGCGCCGCCCACGGCGGCTTCGACGAGGAGAGGCAGGGCCCATGCAGGCTCAGCGCAGGCCACCGCGCACGGAGCGGAGCCAGACCCGGGACGACCGGACCGGCGGCGGAATGACCGGGGCGGCCACGCCACTGACGATCTGGGCGGCCGCCGTACTGCTCGGCCGGATCGGTGCCGGCGACGACGACGTCGAGGACGAGCGGCACATCCTGCGCGGCATCGAGTGATCCCGGCCGCGCGGCTCAGAGCCAGCCGCGCCGCTTGAAGATCACATAGAGGGTGCCGCAGACCAGCAGCATCAACAGCAGCGCGAAGAGGTAGCCGAAGCGCCAGTTCAGCTCCGGCATGTGGACGAAGTTCATGCCGTACACGGTGCCGATGAGCGTGGGAGCGAAGAGGATCGCCGCCCAGGAGGAGACCTTCTTCAGCTCCTCGTTCTGGCTGTAGCTGGCCGCGGTGAGGCTGCGCATCTCCTCGTTCTGCTGCTGCGAGACGAGGGTGGCGTTGACGGTGAGGATGTTCTGCAACAGGTGCCGGAAACCGTCCACCCGCTCCACCACCTGGGTCAGGTGGTCGGTGACGTCACGCAGGTAGCGGCGCAGTTCCTCGTCGGCGCTGGCGCTGCCGGCGCCGTCGGCCAGCGCGTCGAGCACGCTGAGCAGTGGACGGGCGGCCCGCTGGAACTGGATGACCTCGCGGCTGAGCCCGTAGATGCGGCGGCTGGCGTTCGGGTCGCCACCGAACACCTGGGTCTCGATCTCGTCGATGTCGTTCTCCAGCCCGGCCACCACCGGCGCGTACCCGTCGACGACCTGGTCGAGGATCGCGTAGAGGACCGCCTCCGGCCCGCGGGCGAGCATCTGCGCCTCGGTCTCCAGCCGCCGCCGCACCGCGGCCAGGTCGGGCGCCTCTCCGTGTCGCACGGTGACCACGAAACCCGGGCCGATGAACAGGTGCAGCTCGGAGAACTCGACCTCCTCCCGGAGGTCGTCGTAGCGGGCGGCGCGCAGCACCACGAACAGGGTGTGCCCGTACCGCTCCAGCTTGGGCCGCTGGTGGGCGTTGATCGCGTCCTCGACCGCCAGGTCGTGCAGCCGAAACTCCCGCGCCAGCGAGGTGATCTGCTCGATGTCCGGCCGGTACAACCCGATCCAGGCCATCGCGCCGTCCTGCTCCTGCAGACAGCGGTACGTTTCGGCGAGGCCGGACGGCGAGGCGAACCGGTGCCCCCGGAGGTAGACCGCGCTGTCCACCAGGCCGCCGTGGGACGCGCCGGGTGACTCCGCGGACGGCGCCACGCCGACAGTCGTCTCGTACTCGTCGAGTTGGCGTCCGAAGCCATCACCCGGGCGGAAGCGACGGCCGCCGACCATGCCCTGTCCCCTCCCCCGGGTGCCGTCCCATCCAGCCCGGGGCGCTGCTTCCCCAGTGTCCTGGGCCCTGAAACCCGCAGTGGCGTCGGCTGTGTTCCGCACACCGGCGGACGGGGCCGGTCCGACGGGCGGATACTCACGGTGACCGGGGTTGGGATGACGGGGGACGCGCCGGTGACTGTCGACAGACGCGCCGGCCGGTTGCGGGGGTGGCTGCTCGACGCCGGCTCGGACCAGGCCGTGCAGCACCCGGGGCCGCACGGGCGCCCGCCGGAGCACCGGCACCACCCGTGGTGGAAGGTGATGTGCCTGACCGGTGTCGACTACTTCTCCACGCTGGGTTACCAGCCGGGCATCGCGGCGCTGGCCGCCGGGGCGCTCTCACCGGTGGCGACTGTGGTGCTGGTGCTGGTGACTCTGCTGGGGGCGCTGCCGGTCTACCGGCGGGTGGCGGTGGAGAGCCCGCACGGTGAGGGTTCCATCGCGATGCTGGTACGCCTGCTGAGCTACTGGCCGGGCAAGTTGCTGGTGCTGGTGCTGCTCGGTTTCGCGGCCACCGACTTCATCATCACCATCACCCTCTCGGCCGCCGACGCGACGGCGCACATCGACGAGAACCCGTTCTGGCCGAGCGGGCTCAAGGGTCACGAGGTGCTGGTCACGCTGCTGCTGCTGTCGCTGCTGGGCGCGGTGTTCCTCAAGGGATTCGCCGAGGCCATCGGGATCGCCGTCGTGCTGGTCGCGGTCTACCTGACGCTGAACGCCGTGGTGGTGGCCGACGCGCTGTGGCGGGTGGTGACGCACCCGAGCGCGGTAGGTGACTGGACCACCGCGCTGACCACCGGGCACGGTGATCCGTGGCTGGTGGTCGGGTTGTCGCTGCTGGTCTTTCCGAAGCTGGCGTTGGGCCTGTCCGGCTTCGAGACCGGGGTGGCGGTCATGCCGAGCGTACGGGGTGATCCGCAGGACTCGGAGGCCCAACCGCTGGGCCGGATCCGTGGCGCCCGCCGGCTGCTCACCACCGCGGCGGTGATCATGAGCGTCTTCCTGATCACCAGCAGTGTGACGACCACAGTGCTCATTCCGCCGGAGGCCTTCCAGCCGGGCGGGCCGGCGAACGGGCGCGCGCTGGCCTACCTGGCGCACGCCCACCTCGGCGAGGTGTTCGGCACCGTCTACGACCTGTCCACCATCGGAATTCTCTGGTTCGCCGGGGCATCCGCGATGGCTGGTCTGCTCAACCTCGTGCCGCGCTACCTGCCCCGTTACGGCATGGCGCCCACCTGGGCGCGAGCCGTCCGGCCGCTGGTGCTGGTCTTCACCGCCGTGGCGTTCCTGATCACGATCATCTTCGAGGCCAGCGTGGACGCGCAGGGCGGCGCGTACGCCACCGGGGTCCTGGTGTTGATCACCTCGGCCGCGACGGCGGTGACGCTCGCGGCGCTCCGGCAGCGTCAGCGCGGCCGCACCATCGCGTTCGGGGTCATCGCGGTGATTTTCGTCTACACCACGCTGGCGAACGTGGTGGAGCGCCCGAGCGGCGTCAAGATCGCGGGCTGTTTCATCGGCGGGATCATCCTGGTGTCGGCGCTGTCCCGGCTGATGCGGGCCTACGAGCTGCGCGTCGACCACGTCGAGCTGGACCACGCCGCGGCCCGGATGATCGACGAACGCGCCGGACGGCGGATCCGCCTCATCGCGCACGAACCCGACCGGCGCGACGAGGTGGAGTACCACGCGAAGCTGGCGCAGACCATGGCGGACAACGACTTTCCCGACGACAGCGACGTCATCTTCGTCGAGGTCACTGTCACCGACCCGTCCGACTTCGAGACCGAGCTGCTGGTCCGCGGCAGCGTGGTCGACGGCCGCTTCCCGGTGCTCAGCCTGGCCAGCTCGTCGGTGCCCACCGCGCTCGCCGCCCTGCTGCTGGAGATCCGTGACCGCAGCCGTCACCGCCCCCACATCTACTTCGAGTGGTCCGAGGGCGGCCCAACCCGCAACTTCCTGCGCTACCTGGCGTTCGGACAGGGCGCCATCGCCTCGGTGACCCGGGAGATCCTGCGCCGCCAGGAGCCCGACCCGCACCGTCGACCGCACGTGCACGCCGGCTGACCTGCGAGTCGACAGCCGTCGCGCACAGTGAGCGTGGTCATACCGACTGGACGATCCACCCGTTCGTGCTGCTAGCCTCGGCGCAGGTCATGAGCGCCAGCGCGAAGCCCCGGCTCGCTGGCCGGCAACCCTCCTCCGCGGTGGGGTGCCCCGGGTGAAGACCAGGCACCGGCAGGACGTCGGTGCAAGCGTGGCCTGGCACCCAGGTCAGCACAGACCCGGGAGAACCATGCGCATCCTCCGCACCACCCCACCGACCGACGTCGCGGACTCCCGCACCGGTCGACCCTCGCCCGCACTGATCCGGCGGCGGCACGTGGACATGATGCGAATGTGCAGCGCCGCCTGTCGTCGCGGCACCGCGCTCTAGCACCCCCTTCCCCAGCTCCTTTCCCACCGGTACGCCCATCGGGCGTGCCGTCGGTGGCGCACGTGCGCGCCCAGACACCACACTCGGAGACACCAGTGCGATTCCTTCCTGCCCTGACCCGTGCCGCCGCCCTGGGCGCGGCCACGATCCTGGCCGCCACCACCCTCACCGCCTGCGGCGACGACAGCTCGTCCGACGCCACCGCCAACCCGTACCGCCTGGCCCAGGCGGGTGTGCTGCGCGCCGGAACGCTTACCGACGCCCCGCCGAACGTGTACCTCAAGGACGGCAGGTTCACCGGCTTCGACAACGACCTGCTGACCGCCGTGGCCGGCAAGCTCGGCCTCACCGTCGAGTTCGTCGGCACCGACTTCTCCGCGCTGCTCAGCCAGGTGAACAACCGCAAGTTCGACGTGGGCAGCTCCTCCATCACCATCACCGAGGCCCGCAAGAAGACAGTCGACTTCGGCAACGGCTACGACTTCGGCTACTTCGGCCTGGACGTCCCGGCCGGCTCGCCGATCACCGGCTTCGACCAGCTCACCGGCAAGCGGGTCGTGGTGGTGCAGGGCACCGTCCAGGACGACTACGCCACCGGCAAGCAGCTCAACCCGGTGCGGGTGCCGGACTACAACGGTGCGATCAACCAGCTCAAGGCGGGCACCGCCGACGCCTGGATCGCGCCGGCGGAGATCGGCGAGAAGTCGGCCGCCGACAGCAACGGCAAGATCACCGTGGCGGCCAAGCAGCTCAGCCCGGCACCGACCGCGTACGCGGTGGCCAAGGGGAACGACAAGCTGCGCGAGGCGCTGAACAAGAGCCTCGACGAGGTCATCGCCGATGGCACCTGGAGCCGGTTGCAGGCGCAGTACTACCCGGGTCGGCCGATCCCGGCGGACTTCACACCGGGCAGCGGCACGGTGAAGGCCCCGTCCGCGTCGGCCACGCCGTCGGTGTCGGCTGTGCCGACGGGGCCGTCGGCGTCCGCGTCGACCGCTTCCTGAGCCGGTGACGAGCGAGCGGGGCGGTAGGAGGAGCGACCGATGGATCCGTTGAGCACCCTGTGGGAGACCTTCTTCGACGCCGACGCGATGCGCGAGGCGCTGCCCGAGATGCTGACCGTCGGGTTGCCCAACACGCTGATCCTGGCGGTCTCCGCCGCCCTGCTCGGCTCGGTGCTGGGCCTGCTGCTGGCCGTCGCGGGCATCTCCCGCAGCCGCTGGTTGCGCTGGCCGGCACGGGTCTACACCGACGTGTTCCGGGGGCTGCCGGCCGCGGCGACGATCCTGCTGATCGGCGTCGGGCTGGCCCCGCTGGGCATGCAGGTCTGGGGGCCGGATCCCTACCCGTTGGGCATCCTGGCGCTGTCGCTCATCGCCGCCGCGTACATCGGGGAGATCTTCCGCTCGGGCATCCAGTCGGTGGAGGCCGCCCAGTTGGAAGGTGCCCGGGCGCTCGGCTTCTCCTGGGCCGACTCGATGCGGCTGGTGATCATTCCGCAGGGCATCCGGCGGGTCTTGCCGGCCTGGGTGAACCAGCTCATCGCGCTGATCAAGGACTCCAGCCTGGTCTACTTCCTCGGCCTGGTGGCCAGCCAGCGGGAGCTGTTCCGGATCGGGCAGGACTACGCGGCCACCACCGGCAACGAGTCGGCACTGCTGCTGGCAGGGCTCTGCTACCTGGCGTTGACAGTTCCGCTGACGCACGTCGTCAACTGGATCGACAGGCGGCTGCGCAACGGTCGGCCGGCCACCGTGTCGACCGAAGAGGACGACGACATCCTGTCGTACGCCGCGACCCAAGGAGATCGGCGATGACCACCGCCACGACGACCTCGGTCAGCCTCGACGTACGCGACGTGCACCTCGCCTTCGGACCGAACCGGGTGCTGCGCGGCGTCGACCTCTCGGTGCCGCGGGGCGCGACGGCCTGCGTCATCGGGCCGTCCGGGTCTGGCAAGTCCACACTGCTGCGCACCATCAACCGGCTGATCGAACCGGACCGGGGCGACGTGCTGCTGGACGGGCGCAGCGTGCTGGGCGACGACCCGGACGTGTTGCGGCAGCGGGTGGGCATGGTGTTCCAGCAGTTCAACCTCTTTCCGCACATGAGCGTGCTGCGCAACGTCACGCTGGCGCTGCGCCGGCTGCGCAAGCTCGATGCGGACGAGGCGGAGACCGTCGCTCGGGCCCAGTTGGAGCTGGTGGGGCTGGCCGGCAAGGCGAACTCCCGCCCGGCGCAGCTCTCCGGTGGTCAACAGCAGCGGGTGGCGATCGCCCGCGCGCTGGCGCTGCGGCCCGAGGTGATGCTCTTCGACGAGGCCACCTCGGCGCTCGACCCGGAGTTGGTCAAGGGCGTCCTCGGGGTGATGGCCGACCTGTCCGCCGCCGGCATGACGATGGTGGTGGTGACCCACGAGATGGGCTTCGCCCGGCAGGTAGCCGACACCGTCGCCTTCATGGACCGGGGCGTGGTGCTGGAGGCCGGCCCACCCGAGGCGATCTTCGAGCGGGCCGAGCATCAGCGGCTTCGCCGGTTCCTCGACCAGGTGCTCTGAGCCTGGGTCACTCGTTGGGTCCTCGCCCCAGCAGCCGGATCTCCTCGTTGTCCAGCGCGGCCTGGAGTTCCTGGAGCACCAGGTCGTCGATCTCCCGGTTGTCGCGCAGTCGGGTGACCTCCCGCCTCTTGTGGGCGAGGACGCCGAGGCGCAGTCGGCGTTCCAGCCGGCGCTCCTCGGCGGTGTTCCCGCCGCTCTCGTTGAGGTCCGCCAGATGCCGCCGGTACTCGGCCTCCAGCCGACGCACCGAGTCATCCTGGGCACCGATCTCCGCAGCTACCCGCGGTAGGGCGGCCAGGCCCACCTCGGTGGCGCGCCGCCGGGCGTTGCGGGCCTCGTCGACGCGTTCCGGGTCGCCGCTCAGCCCGGCCCAGCGGACCACCAACGGCAGTGTGGTGCCCTGAAGCAGCATGATCAGGACGATCACCAGCGCGGTGACGAAGATGATCAGATCGCGTTCGACCACCGGTCGACCGTCGACCATCACCGTCGGAACGGCCAGGGCGGCGGCCAGCGAGACCGCGCCCCGGAAACCGGACCAGCCCGCGACGGTCCCCACCCGCCAGCTCGACGGCCCCTGGCTCGGGTCCATGATGCGGCGCCGCCGCAGCCTCGCGGCCTGCGCGGTCAGGTAGACGAAGAGAAGCCGGGTGCCGATCACGACCACTGTGACCACCAGCACGATCACCAGAGCCCGCCCGGGCGAGGTGCTGGTGATGCCCCGCACCGCGCGGGGAATCTGCGTGCCGAGCAGGACGAACAGACCGCCGTTGATCAGGAAGGTGGACAGGTCCCAGAACGCGTACGCCAGCACCCGGGACCGGGCCCGGATCACCCGTGGGCCGGCGTAGGCCAACACCAGGCCGGCGACCACCACCGCCAGCACCCCACTGGCGTGCACCGAGTCGGCGAGCAGGAAGGCACCGAACGGTGTCAGCACGCTCAACGCGCCCTCGCGCAGCGGATCGTCGAGCCGCTTGCGGATCAGCACCACGGCGGCCCCCACCAGCAGACCGGCTGTCACACCGCCGACGCTGGCGCCGACGAACTCCTCGCCGACGCCCAGCACGCCCGGGTCGGCGCTGTGGCTGAGCAGACCCACCGCCACCGCGAAGACCACCAGCGCCGTACCGTCGTTGATCAGGCTCTCCGCGTGCAGGGTGGTGAGCAGCTTCCGGGGCAGCCGCTTGGCCAGGCCGGTGACCGCGGCGGCGTCGGTCGGCGCGAGGACCGCGCCGAGCACCCAGGCGGCTGCGGGATTCACCCCGAACGCCTGCGCGGCGAACGACACAGTGACCATGGTGAGCACCACCAGCACCACGGCGAGCAGCCCGATCACGGGCAGGTTGGCCCGGATCTCCCGCAGGCTGATGGTGAGGCTCTCCCGGTACAGGATCGCCGGCAGGAAGATCAACAGGACCAGGTCGGGTTCCAGGGTGACCTCGGACAGCGGCGGCGTGAGTCCGAGCAGTACGCCCAACGCGATGAGCAGAACCGGCGGGGCCACCCGGTACCGGCCGCCGAGGGTGGTGCCGACGAGGACTGTGACGCCCAGCGCCACGATCAGGATGAGCGCCTCCACGCATACCCCCCCTCGGACCACTGCCGACGGTGCACGCGCCGGTGCTTCCATCTGACCGCACCCGCCGGTGGGTTCCGGCGGAAACCGGCAAGTCGCCCGGGTCCTCGGGTCGGATCAGGCGGTTGCGCGGGCGCGCGCGCTCACCGCGCGAGCCGTACGACGGTGCTCGGCCGCCTCCTCGTGCCGACCCAGCGCGGCGGCCAGGTCGGCGAGGTGCCCGGCCACCGGGCCGACGGTGAGCACCCCGCTGCCGGCGGCCAGTTCGTCGGCGGCCGGCAGCAGCTCGGCGTGGACCCGGGTCATCGTGGCCCGGTCGTCGAGGGCGCGAGCCGCCCGACCGACGAGGCAGAGCCGCACCTCACGCAGCAGATCGTGCGGCCCCTCGGGAAGCGTCAGCAGGGCGGCCGCGGCGGCGTCCCGCTCGTCGGCGGCGACCAGCAGCAACGGTCGGACCCACGGCTCGTGCGGACCCCAGTCCAGGTCCGCCCAGTCGTCCGCGCCGAGCCCGGCGGTCGGCCGGTCGGCGCCGATGGTGTCGGCCAGTCGCAGACCGAGCAGGGCCAGCGGGAGCAACCCCTGGGTCAGCCCCGGCATGCCGTCGGCGTTCGCCCGCTCGGCAGCCGAGCGGTACGCCCGTTCCGCCGCGTCCGACTCCCCGTCGAGCGCCAGGCGCAGCGCGGCGTACCACCGGGTGAAGACACCGACCAACGGCAGCTCGTACCGTTCGGCGAGCCGGTCGGCGGCGCGGGCGTGCGCGTCGGCGGTGGGCCGGTCGGCCAGCGCACAGTTGGCCTGGACCAGGACCAGGTGGCCGAGCACCTCGAAGGTCACCAGGTGGTGCCGGGCGGCCAGTTCGACCAGTTCCACGCCGATCCGGGCCCGCGCGTCGGCCAGACCGACGCTGTGGAAGGCGTGCATGAAGCGGGCGTTGAGCGCGAAGGCCAACAGCCCGGGGTCGCCGATGTCGCGGGCGATCGTCTCGGCCTCGGCCGCGGCGCGACGGCCCCGATCGTGTGTGGTGCCGCGCAGCTCCAGCGCGAGGGTGCTCAGCAGCCGGCTGCGCTGCGCCGAGCCGGTCGGGCCGAGCGCGGTCAGGGCGTGTTCGGCGGCTCGGACGATGTGCCCGGAGAGCAGGTCGTCGTCGTTGCGCGTCCAACTGGCGGGCACGTCGAAGCCGGCTAGGGCCTCCTGGATCAGCACGGCATCGCCGGTGGACTCGGCGACCGTGATCGCCTCGGCGCGCCGTAGCCGCGCCTCGGCCAGCCGGCCCGTCACGGCCACCGCCCGCCCCAGGCCGAGCAGCGCTGTCACCCGCCCACGCGGCTCGACCCCGCCGGCGCTGTCGTACGCCTCGATCACCTGGCCCCACAGCCGGGCCGCCTCGTGCGGGTTGCCGCCCCGTTCGGCCCGCTCGGCCGCCACCTGGGCGTATGTCGACGCCTCGGCGGCGTGGGCCGGCCCACCGGCGCGCAGCAGGTGGTACGCGAGGTTCGCCGGCTCGACAGGTTCCCGTTGTCGCAGTACCTCGGCGACGGCCGCGTGCCAGGCGGCCCGGCGCGGCGCGGACAGGTCGGCGTAGAGCGTGTCGCGGACCAGGATGTGGGTGAAGCGCAGCCGCCCGTCGGACTCTCGTTCGGTGAGGAACCCGGCCGCCAGGGCGCGGTCCACGGCGTCCAGCGCCGCCGTCGGGTCACCGGCCAACGCGCCCAGCACGTCCGGGTCGAGGTCCCGACCGAGCACTGCCGCCTGCCGCAGCACGGTGCGGGTCGAGGCGGACAGCTGCGCCAACCGGTGCCGGATCACGTCACGTACCCCGGGCGGCACGGCGGCCAACCCCGCCTGGCCCGTGCTCGCGAACAGCTGGGCCAGCTCGCGGACGAAGAACGGGTTGCCGCCGCTGCGCCGGTGTATCGCCCGGGCGGTGGCCGGGTCCGGTTCCGCCCCGACGATGGCGCCGACCAGCTCGCCGGTCGCCGACGCGGGCAGGCCGGCAAGATACTCCCGGACCGGTTCCAGCCCGGCGGCGCGGGCCAGGGTGGCGGTCAGCTCCGGGCTGATCTCGGTGGCCCGGTAGGTGCCGAGGATCAGCACCGGCCCGCTGGCCGGCTGCGGGCCGGTGAGCAGCGCGGTCAGCAGGTCCAGGGTGTCGCCGTCGGCGCGGTGCAGGTCGTCGAGGACCAGCAGGACCGGCTCTTGGTCGGCGACCGTCGAGATCAGCGCGGCCACCGCGCGGTGCCGACGGAACCGCACGGTGGCGGGGTCAGCCGAACCGTCTTCCGGGTCGGCGACGACGGCGACGGCGGCGGGCCCGGCGAGCGCGTCGGTGATCTGGGTCCACGGCCACGCCGGTGGTGCCCCCTCATATTCCGGGCTGCGCCCCCATGCGGTGACCCAGCCCTGAGCGGCGAGTCGCCGGGTCAGGGCCTCGGCCAGCGCCGTCTTCCCGGCACCCGGGTCGCCGCTGAGCAGGGCGAGGGCGGGCTGGCGGCGGCGGGACGCGGCCTCGGCGGCGCGCCTGAGCCGCTCCAGCTCGGCGTCGCGGCCGACGAACGGGCGCTGCTCCGCCTGGACGGGTGCAGCGGGTTCCCCGAGGCCGGGGCTGGCCCGATCGAGGGCCGGGGCGAGGTGCGGCGCCTGGGCCAGGATGTCGGCTTCCAACCGTCGCAGTTCGGGCCCCGGGTCCACGCCCAGCTCGGTCACCAGCACGTGGCGGGCCTCCCGCAGCGCGGCCAGCGCGTCGCCCTGCCGGCCGGCGCGGTACCGGGCCGTCGCGAGCAGCCGCCAGGCGTCCTCGCGCAGCGGATGGCTGGCCAGGTGCTCCGGCAGGTCCGCGGCGGCCTCGTCCGGTCGACCCACCGCCAGAAGCGCCTCCGCCCGCCGCTCGACGGCGAGCATCCGCAGCTCGTCCAGCCGGTTGATCTCCGCTAGCGCCCAGGACTCGTTGGCGCAGTCGGCGTACGCGGGCCCGCGCCAGAGGCCGAGCGCCGCGTCCAGCGCGGCCAGGGCGGGCGCGGGACGTCCGGCCGCCAGCAGCCGGGCCGCCTCGCCGACTGCCGCCTCGAACTGTCCGGCGTCCACCGCGTCCGGGGCGACCTTCAGCGCGTACCCGGGTGGCTCGGTGACCAGGATCCGGGGCGGCTGCCGGGGTGGTCTGTCGGGTTCCAGGGCCCGACGCAGGTCGGCCACGAAGGTCCGGATCGCGCCCAGCGCGCCGTCCGGCGCGACCTCCCACAGGTCGTCGACGAGACGATCCACCGGCACCACCCGACCGTGGGCGATCAACAGGCGGCCCAGCACCAGGCGCTGCCGGTGTCCCCGCAGGGGGACCGGGCCGCGCTCGGTCGCGGCGATCACCGGCCCGAGCACGCCGAAGGTCACCGCGACGGGCGCCGTCAGCTGCCTGGTCATGGCACCAATCTAGGCCGGTGGCCCGGCCGGCACTGATCCGACGCTGACCGGCCGCTGATCACCGCCGGGCAGGCTCGGTGCGGTACGACGGCGACGGGCCACCGCCCCGCCGGCACTGCTCACCAGGAAGGTTCCCAGTGGACCCGAAGATCAACGGATTCGACTACCGACGCGTCACGGTCGCCGACGGCGTGACGCTCAACGCCGCTGTGGGCGGTTCCGGGCCGGCGATCGTGCTGTTGCACGGCTTTCCGCAGACCCACCTCATGTGGCGGCACGTGGCCGCCGATCTGGCCGCCGACCACACGGTCATCTGCCCCGACCTGCGCGGCTACGGCGACAGCGCCAAGCCCGTCGACACCGACGGCACCGGGTACGCCAAGCGCACCATGGCCGCCGACATCGTGGCGCTGGCCGGCGCGCTCGGTCACGAGCGGTTCGCGTTGGCAGGGCACGACCGGGGCGCCCTGGTCGCGTTCCGCGCCGGCCTCGACCATCCGGCGGCGATCAGTCACCTGGCCCTGCTCGACGTGCTGCCCACGCTGGACATGTGGGACGTGCTGCACGGCGCCAGCGCCGCTGTGGCGTTTCACCTCTACCTGATGGCGCAGCCGCCCGGCCTGCCCGAAGAGCTGATCGCCGGCAGCCCGGACGCCTTCTTCGGTCACTTCCTGGACGTCTGGACCCGTGATCCGGAGGCCCTGCCGGCGGAGGTGCGGGCCGTGTACCTGCGCGCGTCCCGCGACGCCGTTCCCTCGATCGTCGCCGACTATCGGACGTCCGCCGGGATCGACGTCACCCACGACGCCGCTGACCGGACGGCCGGCAACCAGCTGCGGATGCCGGTCACGGTGCTCCAACAGGACTGGGGCGCGGCGCTGGGCTACGACGCGGCGGCGGTGTGGCGGGCCTGGGCGCCGGACCTGGACCACCAGACGGTCACCTGCGGACACTTCATGGCGGAGGAGGCCCCGGCCGAGGTGCTCCGGGCGTTACGCGCCCTGCTCGCCCGTTGATTGATCGGCGGCCCGGCCCAGCACGCTCACCTTGAGCAAGATATCCGACACTCGGCGTCATCGGCCGGGCGTGCGGGCCGGGTCGCCGCGCTTTACCGCCCGATGTGCAAAACCAACCAGTAACGGGCTCTGACCTGCAGGAACGCGACGCTGCACCAGGTGGACGGCAACCGGTCATCGGTGCTACACAGGCAGATACCGGCAGCCAACGACGTCGTGTCGCTCCATCTTCTCGCCCAACGACCGTCCACAGGCAACGCACCACCGGGCTTGGCCGCACGAACCGCGCCTCGACGTCGCGACCCACCGAACGGCACTGGTCCACCGAGCGCTGCCGGACGCCGGTCCTCGACCAAGGAGTTGCCGTGGGAACCCTACGAATCCGATCCCGTCACCAGCCGTACGAGATCGCTGTCCTGGCCGCGGCACCGCTCTGCGGCATCCTGATGATGGCCCTCGATGTCCGGCCGACGTCAGTTCAGGTGTCGATGCCGGAGCCCATCCAGGTCGCCTGGGAGCTGGGTCTGATCGCTGTGGGCGTGGGTGGACTACTGGGCATCCTGTGGCCCGGCCGGCTCTCCACCGGGCTCGGCCTCGAACTCGCGTCGGTGCTGGTGCTCGGCACGATCACGGGCATGTACGCGGTAGCCGTGTTGGTCATGTCGGGCAGGAATTCCATCGTCGCCACGTCGTTCGTGATGGCGGTGACCGTCGGGTCACTCTGGCGGGCCACGCAGATCGCTATCGACCTTCGTCGCCTGGCCCGTGCGTGCGAATTTGTGACCTACGAACAGTTGCAGGCAGGTGTCACGTGATTACCGCACCCGCGCCAACCGCACCGCACTGGGTGCAGGTGGCGCTCAGCGTGCTCGGCATCCTCGGCGGCGGCACCGGCCTGGCGGCGATCGCCACCGTCGTGGCGCAGAGGGGCAAGTTCAAGGCCGATGCCGCCGACACGCTCACCGAGGCCGCCCTCACGCTCGTGCAGCCGTTGCAGACCCGGATCACCCAGTTGGAGGGCGAGGCGTTCAGCGCCCGGTCCGAGCTGGGCACGCTCCGCGAACAGGTCAACCAGTTGCAGTTCGTGGTCAGGGTGCTCACCCGGACGTTGGATCGCTGGCGCACCGCGATCCGCGCCCCCGACGCCACGCTGCGCAAGGTCCGGATGACGGTGGCGGAGTCCGACCGGATTCCCGAGATGGACCATTGACGGAAGTGGTGTCCCGCACGGCCCGACTCACGGCCGCCGGCTCAGCCGGCACCACGAAGGCGTTCGGTGAGTTCGCGCACCGCCGCCCGGAACTCGGGGTCGGTCTCGCCCGGATGGTGCCCCCGCAGCGGCGGCGCGCACCGTTCCCCCGGTGCCGCCAGCAGGTGCGCCGGGTCCCGCAACCGGCGGTCGACCTGGCTGGCCGGATCGGCCGGATCGGGGGCCGGATCGCCGGGGCGGTGTGCGGCGAAGACCCAGCCGCCGACCGGGTCGGTATCCCGCCAGAGGTTGATCCACCGCCACTCGACCCGCTCCCCCACCTCGCGCAGCACCTGCTCGTTGAGGTAGGCCGGAAAGAGCCGGGCGTACAGCCGGTCCAGCGGTGACCCGTAGGTGAGCAGTGCGACCCGTTGACGTACCCGCGGGGGCAGCCGCAGCACCGCGAGGGCGAGCAGCGCCGACCCGTGGCTGTGCCCACAGAGCAACACCCCGTCGTGTCGTTCGGCCAGTTGGCTGATCCGGTCGGCCAACTCCGGCACCGCCCGGTCGGCGTAGCTCGGCGGGGCGAACGGGTGCGCGGCCCGGGGCCAGAAGGTGCCCAGGTCCCACAGGATGCCGACATGCCGGCGAAACCACGCGGTCCGATAGGCGAACACGCCACCTGTCACCAGCGTGAGCAACAACGCCGCCAGAAGGTAACTGCCCCCGCTGAGCCCCATCTGGACGGCGTCGGCCGGCAGCCCGAGCAGATGCCGGGTCAACTCCTCCGGTTCGCGTCCGGTGCCCCCCACCAGACTCGTGGTCACTCCGACCACCGCGAGCGCCGCGTACGTGGCCGCCAGCAGACCCAACCACTCGGTGAACCGCGCCCGGGCGATGGTCTTCGTCGTCAGCCGTAGCCGGCCGACCGCCTCCGGCGGCACTACCGGGAAGTCACGGGCGGTGATCGCCGCCGCCGCACGCCGCCGACGCCGCCGCGACACCACTGACATCGCGCCGCAGAGCAGCACCGCCGCGACCACGTGCAGGAAGAAGGCCAGCAGCGTCCAGCGGTACGGCAGCGGTGGCCCACCGTCAGCGCGGTAGCCACCGAGCAACTCCCCCGTCTGGTAGACGAGGCCGGCGGAGAGCGCGCCGGTCAGGCCGACCGCGAGGGCGGCGAGGACCGCCGCGCCCAGGCCACCCGGCAGCGCGGCCCGGCCGCCCACCCGACCGTGGTGCCCCAGCACCGCCCCGCTGAGCAGCGCCAACAAGACCATCTGGCCGAGCAGCGCCCCGCCGGCGATCCCGCCGTAGCCGGGAAGTCCGCCCGCCGACGACCAGTCCCGCCGGTCGCTGGCCACTGTGATGAGGGTCGTCACGCTCAGGACGGCCGCCACCACACCCGCGGTGCGGGCGGTCCAGGTGGCAGTTCGCGCGGTAGCCGCCCGGTCGATCATCCCCGGAGTGGCGAGCAGACCAACGCAGGCCAGCAGCACCGCCGCGCTGAGCGCCAGCAGCAGCGTCGTGGAGAACGTCGCGCCGCTGGCGCGACGGGCCGTGAGCAGCACGACATTGAGTACGGCGAGCGCCGCGGCCACATGGATCGCGCGCAGTCGATGCACCAGCGGCTCCACCGCCCACAGTGGGTTGTCGGCCGGACCTGGCCGCCGGGTGCCGAGGAGGCGCAGGACCGCTATGGCGGCGATCGGCAGGAGCGCCAACACGGCCAGCCGCTGCCCGACGTGCCGGCCGTCGAGCCCGCCCATGGTGTCGAAGGGCGGGCGGCAGCGGGACGCGCCGAGGCACCGCCAGGCGAGCAGGTCGAGGGCGACCCCGGCGATGGACACCACGTACAGCACTGTGAGGTTGAGCGCGAGGAGCCGACACAGCACGCTGACCGCGGCGGCGCGGCGGCGGCCGGTGGGGCGCATCCACACCGCCACGTTGCTGAGCATGAACGGCAGCAGGAAGACCATGGCGAGCGTCCGGCCGACGGTGCCGGTGGGCAGATCACCCCAGCGGTACGCCTCAACCGTCACCCCGTCCGGGCCGACGCCGCCCGAGCGGGCGGCCCGGTGGAAGCCCCCGCTGCCGTCGCCGGCGACCTGCCGAACCTGCGGCTGGTCGAGGATGACAGTGGGGTCCGCCCCGGAGACGCCGTGCACCCGCAACTCCACAACGTCGTGTCGTCGCTGTTGGTCGCCGTGTCGCGGTTCCTGCTCCGGCATGGGGGCAGCTATCCGGATCGCCGTTGGTCGGGCTGGTCGCTCTCCGCGGACTCGCTGACGAACCGCCACAGTCCCGGCATCGCGTCGAGGAGGACGATCAGCAGCAACACTCCGGCGACGACGGCGCTGCTGACGAGCTGCGAGAACCGCACGCTGGCCAGCCCGCCCACGATGATGGCCGGCACGCCGACCAGGCGCGCCCAGGGCCGGCTGCCGTCGACAAGCGCCGCGAGCCGGATCCGGGCGGTCAGGAACAGCGCGGGGCCGATGACGCCAACTGCCAACTGCCCCGAGTCGCGTTCGCCCGGATCGTCGATCGTCATCTCCATGGCCACCGAGGTGGCCAGCACCCCGGCGATCATGACGAGGTGCAGGTAGCCCGCCATCAGCGTCAACCGGCTGCCGGGCGGGCCCTCCGCCTCGATCCTGGCGCCCAGCCGCCCGCCGGCGGGCACCAGGTAGAGCCGGGCCAGGGCCACCGCTGTCGCGAACGCCAGGGCGAAGGCCACAGTGCTGTCCCGGTCCAGGCCGGACTGGCTGTAGGTGACGCCGGAGATCAGGATCAGCTCGCCCAGGGCGATGATGAAGATCTGTTGGTACCGCTCGGACAGGTGCGAGCCGTTCACCCGGAGTTCCGGCCAGGTACTCCGCCCGAGCCAGGGAAACGGCCAGCGCAGCCGCGCCAGTGTGTACTCCATGATGAGGGCCAGCGCCCAGAGCACCTCCTGAGCCGGGGCCACCGCCGCCCCGACCACCCAGAGCACGCCGGAGATCGCGAACCAGACCGCCACGCGCAGGCTGCGCAGTTGCAGCGGATGCCCGCGCAGCGCGGGGATCAGCATCGCCCCCCGACCCAGGTGAATGGCCACGTAGGCGACGGCGAACACCATGGCGTGCTCGTCGAACACGGTGGGCACAGCCGCGGCCATCAGCAGGCCGCCGAACATCACCCAGAGCAGCAGCGCGACGATCAGCGGGGCCCGTGGGTCGAACCAGTCCGCCGACCAGGCGGTCACGAACCACACCCACCAGAGCGCCGCCAGCATCAGCGACACCTGGAAACCGCCGTTGAGGCTGGGATCGTCGAGCAGGGCCCGGGACAACCGGGTCAGCGCGAAGATGAACGCCAGGTCGAAGAAGAGCTCCAGGAACGACGCCTTGTGCGGACTCTCCCGCCGTTGCAGCAACCGTTCCGCAAGCCCGTTCGCCATCGCCATCCTTCCCGGGCCCGCAGCGGCCACCGCCGACCCAGTCGTACCACCTGCACGACCGGGTACGGGCGGGTTCCGGCGAGCCCGACCATCCGGGTCAGCGGCCCGTGGTGACTGTCCGCTCGGAGATCAGGTCGGCCGCCACGCTCCAGAGCCGCTCGGCGTTGCCGGTGTCGACCGCGTACGCGGCCACGCCGCTGTAGTCAGCGGGCCGCTCGGTGACGACCGGAGCCTGCGTGCAGTCCTCGAAGTAGCGACCACCGACGCCGTCGAGCAGCGGGGATGCCGCGAGCAGCACCGAGGTGGCCGCGCCCTGTTGCGGGGTCTTGTGCATCTCCTTGGGCGACTTGAGCCCACCGGTGTGCTTCTGCAACCCGGTGGCGATCGCTCCCGGGTTGAGCGCGTTGGCGTAGATTCCCTCGCCGGCCCAGCGGCGGGTGGCCTCCACGGCGAGCAGTGCCTCGGCGCTCTTCGACTGCCCGTAGGCCAGCAGCGGGTCGTACGGCCGGAACGCGAAGTGCAGGTCGTCGAAGATCACCGGGGAGAAGAGGTTGCCGCTGGAGCTGACCGACACCACCCGTGCGCCGCCGGCCGCGGCGAGGGCGTCGTGCAGGCCGACGGTCAACGCGAAGTGCCCCATGAAGTTGGTGGCGAACTGCATCTCCCAGCCCTCGGCGGTGCGCTCCAGCTCGGGCAACGCCATGATCCCCGCGTTGTTGACGAGGATGTGCAGCGGCTGGTCCCAGCCGGCGACGAACTGGCGTACCGAATCCTGGTTGGCCAGGTCCAGGGCGCGGACGGTGACCCGCTCCGCGCCGATGCTGGCCGCGATGTCGGCGGCGGCCTGCTCACCCGCCGCGACCCGACGGACCCCGAGCACGACCTCGGCGCCGGCGGCGGCGAGCGAACGGGCCGTCTCGATGCCGATACCGGCGGCACCGCCGGTGACGACGGCCCGTTTGCCGGTCAGGTCGACCCCGGCGATGACCTCGTCGGCGGTCGAGGCGAAACCGAAGGGGGTGGTGATGCGCTCTGTCATTGCTGTCCCGTCTCTCGATCACGCTTACCCCGACACTGTCACCCCGGTGGCAGGTGCTAGCCGGTTCCCTGTTTTTCCTGGTAGTGGCAGGACCAGGCAGGGCGGCGGTCGGTGGCGGCTCCTACGATGGGCGGGTGAGCACGGCCGGCCCGCTGGGCGAATACCTGCGTGCCCGGCGCGAGCTGATCGGGCCGGGTGACGTCGGCCTGCCCGCGCACGGCCGTCGGCGGGTGCCCGGCCTGCGGCGCGAGGAGGCCGCCCTGCTCGCCGGCATCAGCGCGGACTACTACCTGCGGTTGGAGCAGGGGCGTGACCGGCACCCGTCAACTCAGGTGGTCGAGGCGCTGGCCCGCGCGTTGAGGCTGGACGCGGACGCCGCGGCACACCTGCACGGTCTGGCCCGGCCGGTGCCTTCCCGCCGGGCGGCGCGACCGGCGGAGCGGGTGCCGGTGGGCATCAGGCAGTTGGTCGGCACCTGGGCCGAGACGCCCGCCTTCGTGCACGGTCGACACCTGGACGTGCTCTTCGCCAACACCGCCGCTACCGCACTGGCGCCGATCTTCAGCGCCGGGGTGAACCTGCTGCGCGCGGTCTTCCTGGACCCGAGCGTGCCGGCGCTCTACCCGGCTCTGACGGCGGTCGCGGCGAACGCGGTGGCCGGTCTGCGCGCACAGGTCGGCCCCGAGGTGGACGACCCCCGCCTGATCGAGCTGGTGGAGGAGCTGACGGCTGGCAGCGAACGGTTTCGGCGGTTGTGGGCCCGGCACGACGTCACGGCCCGGGCGGGCGGCGGCGTGCGGGTGTTCCAGCACCCGGAGCTGGGCGAGTTGGCGCTGCGCTACGAGAAGCTCACGATCAGCGGCACCACCCAGTCGCTGGTGGTCTACCACGCCGAGCCGGGCAGCCCGTCGGCGCGCTCGCTGGCCCGGCTGGCTCGACGGGCAGCACGCTAGCGTCGCCGGCTCCCCCCGACCCGGGGCCGGCTACCGGTTGGCCGCCCGCTCGGCGACCACCACCGAGATCCCGTCGAGGACGCGTTGCAGACCGAACTCGAACGCGTACTCCGGGCCGTACGCGGCGCCGTGCTGCTGGCCGGCAGCGGTGCCGACCCGGGACGCGGTCGGGTAGGCGCCGGGCTTCAGGAAGGTCTCCAGCCAGGGCGCGTGCGACTGCCACCACTGACTGTCGGTCATGCCGGTCTCGCGCTCCAGGTCCACCACCTCGGAGGCGGCCCGGGCGGCGCTCTTCACGTGAGCCAGCACGAGGGTGAGCACCGCGTCGACCTCGACGTCGGTGAGCCCGATGTCGACGATCGCGGCGAGCTCGTAGTCGTACTTGGCCATCAGGTGCGGGCCGAGCACCGGTCGGGTCGTCTCGGCCCGCAGCATCCAGGGATGCCGCTGGTAGAGCGCCAGATTGTCGCGGGCGATCCGGTCCAGCCTGGTTCGCCAGTCGCCCTCGACGGCGGGGCGCGGCATCTCGCCGTACGCGGTGTCGATCATGACGGCGACGAGTTCGGCTTTGCCCGGCACGTAGGTGTAGACGGACATCGTGCCGACCCCCAGCGCCTCACCGACCCGGCGCATGGTCAGCGCGTCGAGCCCTTCCGCGTCGGCGATGTCGATAGCGACCCGGACGATCCGGTCGACGCTGAGCGCCGGACCGGCGCTGCGGCTGGTCGGCTCCCGGGTGCGCCAGAGAAGGGCCAGGCTGCGGGCCGGGTCCGCGGTCGCCTTGCGCTCACTAGCCATGGTGCGGCCATCCTAACAACGCGGCCGTACGCGGTACGCCCGCACGGCCGGCGGGCTGCTCCCCGGTCCCCGCGCGCTGTCAGAGCGCCTCGCTGTCGTCGGACAGCGTCGGTCCGGCGGCGGCGGGCACCAGGTGTCGGACCTCCGGCTCTCCGTCGGTCAGCTCCCGGGCCCGTTGCTCGGCCGCGCGGTCCTCACCGGTCAACCGGCCACCGTGCTGGCGCAGGTGCTCGTCCCAGGACGGCACCAGATACACCTCGACGAACCGGTCCACCGTCTCGGCCGGGCGGAACAGCCCCCAGCGCATCGCGCCGGTCCGCTGCCGCGCGCCACGCACCAGGTCCATCGCCGCCAGGAACCGTTGGGCCCGCTCCGGCCGGACTGTGTACTGCACCGTCACCAGCACCGGCCCCACCCCAGGGTCCGGCTCGCGCGCCAGGTGCAGTTGTGGCCAGTACGCCGCCGGTTCCCGGTTCACCGACCGCAGGTCCGGCAACGGCCAGATCCGACTCGTCAGGGTGCCGCCAAGCATCAGCACCGCCGCCACCAGGTACGCGAGGACCAGCCCGCCCATGTCGGCCACCAACCCCCAGAGCAGCGCGCCGGCCGCCTGCCCACCGGCGAAGCACACCTGGTAGACGGCCAGGCCCCGGGCCCGTACCCAACTGGGCAGGAAGAGCTGCATCTCGGCGTTGACGTTGGCCAGCACCGTCACCCAGGCCGCCCCGGCGGGCAGCAGGGCGAGCAGCACCAGCGGCACCACCCGCACGGTGCCGACCACTGTCAGCGCCACTGTGAACAGCGCCCCGGCGATCAGCAGGAGCTGGTTGGCCGACAGCCGGGTGCGGATCACCGCCAGCAGCACGCCACCCGCGATGGCGCCCACACCGAGAGCGGCCAGCAGCACCCCGTACCCGCCGGAGCCCAGCCCCAGCCGCCGACTCGCCACCAACGGCAGCAACGCCCACAGCGCGCTGGCCGGGACCACGAAGACCAGTGCACGGCGCAACAGCCGGCGTACGGTCGGCGAGTGGCGGACGTAGCGGCTGCCGGCCCGCAGCGCGGCGGTGAACCGCTCGGGCACCTCGACCGCACGGGCGTTGCCGGGCCGCCAGCGCCACAGCGCGTACGCGAAGATCCCGAAGGCGACCGCGTTGATGCCGAAGACCGGCGCGACGCCGGTCCGGGCGATCAGCACGCCGGCCACCGCTGGCCCGACCGCCCTCGCCACGTTCACGCTTATCGAACCCAACGCGGACGCCGACCGCAGTTGCTCCTGCGGCACCAGCTCCGGGATCACCGCCGCCCAGGCCGGCAGGGTCAACGCCTGCCCGACCCCGAACGCGAAGGTGAGGGTCAGCAGCAGTGCTGGCGGCATCCGGCCGGTCAGGGTGAGCAGCGCCAACGCCACCGCCACCGCCACCAGGAACAGCTGCACGGCGATCAGCAGGTGCCGGCGGTCGAAGCTGTCGGCGAGCACCCCGGCGGGCAACGCCAGCAGCAGCACCGGCAGCAGACTGGCGGTCTGCACCAACGCGACGAGGGTGGAGGCGTTGGAATGGTTGATCAGCAGCCACTGCGCGCCGACGGTCTGCATCCAGGTGCCGATGTTGGCGGCGAGCAGGGCCAGCCACAGGTTGCGGTAGACCGCCGTCCGCAGCGGCGCCCAGGCCGAGGCCGGACGGTCGGCGGGTCCGGCTGCGGCAGTCACCACCGCCCGTCCGCGCGCAGCACGCGCTCACCGGAGACGTAGAGGTCGTCGGGTTCGAGCAGCAGCAGCCGGACGACCTCGGTGGCGACCTGTTCGGGCATGGCGTACACCTCGTCCAGGAACTCGGCGCCCACCCGTTCCTGTAGCCGAGTCGGCATCGGCCCGGGATGCAGCTGCATCACCTTCACCCGGTTGCTGTGCTGGGCCTCGGCCAGCGAATCGACAAGGCTGTTGCCGTAGCTCTTGGTGGCCCGGTAGACGGGGATGCCGGGCCGGGGGGCCGCCAGCGCCAGCGCGCCGATGTAGACGACGTTGCCGTGACCCTGCCGGTGCAGGTGCTGCACCGCCTCCCGCAGCAGGTACGTGATACCCAGAACGTTGATCTCCACGGCCCGCCGGATGTGTTCCACCGACAGGTCCCCCAGGTCGCCGCCCGCCCACATGGAGGCGCAGGCCGCCACCCCGTCGATCGCGCCGTAGCGCTCGACCACCTCGGCGAAGGAGTCGCGGACCTGCTCGTAGGAGGAGATGTCGCAGACGGCGCCGTCGCAACCCAGCTCGTCGGTCACGGCGGCGACCTCGGCCGGCACGTTGCCGAACACCACCACCTGATGCTCGTCGACGAGCAGTCGGGCCACCGCGAGGCCGAGACCGCTGGTCCCGCCGACCACCACGAAGGTTCTGGCACCCATGTCTCTCCAGCCGCCGCCAGCACAGGTCACGCGGGGCGCGTGACGGCGCGTTCTTCCCGTTTCCGGATCCCGCACACCCGTTCGCCGGTAGTGCTGGGCATACCCCGAAGAGTGGATCTGGACGGCTGGGGCACCCGGTCGCTCCCGATTAGCGTCTGCTGCATGACCACGGAACACCCTTCGCACCTGGCCGAGGCGCTACGCCGCCGCCGCTGGCTGCTCTCCGCGTGGCCCTGGCGCGCGCTGGCCTACCTGGTGACGACGGTGCCGATCGCCGGCGTGCTCGGCGTCGGGCTGCTCGTCATCGGCGCGCCCCTGCTGGCCGCCGCCAACTCGCTGCGCCTGCACGGTCGACCGCCGAGCATCGCGCTGCTGCTGTTCCTGGCGATCGGCAGCCTCACCCTGCTGGCGTTGGCTCCGATCGTGAGCTTCCCGGTGGCCGCCGTCGAGCGGTGGCGGGTCCGGCTGGTCGACAACCGTCCGCTGCCCTCGTCGCCGTGGCCGGGCCTGGTCGCCCGCTACCGCAGCGCCGCCGCCTGGCGGGAGGTGGCGTACCTGTTCTGGCTGGGCGGGTTCACGCCGGTCGCGTACTGGGTGTTCCTGGTGCTGGTGCTGCTCGACCTCGGGATGATCTCCAGCCCCTGGCTGGCCGGCGACGCCAACCAGCCGGTGGTGATCTGGCAGCCGATCGACAGCACCGGCGAAGCCATTCCGTACGCGATCGTGGGGGTGCTGCTGATCCCGGTGCTCTGGTACGCCGTCGGTCTGCTCGCCGCCGTCCAGGCGGCCGTGGCGCGGTGGGTGCTGGCCCGGCCGGTGGACGCGGCGGCGCTGCGCGAGGTCACCCGCTCCCGCACCCGACTGGTCGGCGCGTACGAGGCCGAACGCCGCCGCATCGAGCGCGACCTGCACGACGGCGCACAGCCGCGGCTCACCAGTCTCACCCTCCAGCTGGGGCTGGCCCGGCTGGACGTACCCGAGGACTCCCCCGCCTCCCGACCACTCGCGGTGGCGCACGACCAGGCCCGGGGTCTGATGGTGATGTTGCGGCAGTTGGTGCACGGCATCCGACCGCAGAGCCTCACCGACCTGGGCCTGGCCGGCGCCGTACGCGAGCTGGCCGATGCCGCCACCATCCCGGTCACCGTGCACGCCGACCCGCACGACGAGCTGCCGGAGATAGTGGAGACCACCGCCTACTTCGTGGTCTCCGAGGCGCTGGGCAACGTGGCCCGGCACGCCAGGGCGACCCGCGCCGACGTACGCCTCACCCGGGCCGGCGGTGACCTGGTCGTCAAGGTGACCGACGACGGTAACGGCGGCGCCGACCCGGCCCGGGGCAGCGGCCTGACCGGGCTCGCCGACCGGGTCGCCGCCGTGGACGGCCGGCTACTGCTGTCCAGCCCGCCCGGCGGCCCTACAGTGGTCCGGGTGGAGCTGCCATGTCGTCGGTGACCCGGGTGGTGCTCGCCGAGGACGAGGTGCTGCTGCGGGAGGGTCTGGTCGCGCTGCTGACCCGCTTCGACTTCACAGTGTGCGCGGCCGTCGGCTCCGCATCGGATCTGCTGGCGGCGGCCCGCGACCACCAGCCGGACCTGGTGCTGACCGACATTCGGATGCCGCCGGGCCGCCGCGACGACGGGCTGCGCGCGGCGGTCACGCTGCGCACCGAGCGACCGGACCTCCCGGTCGTGGTGCTCAGCCAGTACGTGCAGACCGGGTACGCGGCGGCGCTGCTGGACAGCGGCGACGGCCAGCGTGTCGGCTATCTGCTCAAGGACCGGATCGCCGAGGTCACCGAGTTCGTCGACACGCTGCGCCGGGTCGCCGCTGGCGGCACCGCCATCGACCCGGACGTGGTCCGGCAGCTTCTGCACCGCCCCCGCGACCCGCTCGCCGCGCTGTCCGCCCGGGAACGCGAGGTGTTGGCGCTGCTCGCCGAGGGGCGGTCCAACGCGTCGATCGCCGGTCGGTTGCACGTCAGCGAGGCAGCGGTCGGCAAGCACGTCGGCAACATCCTGCTGAAGCTCGACCTGCCCCCCAGCGACGACACCAACCGGCGGGTGCTCGCGGTCCTCACCTACCTGCGCGCCGACCCGGTGACCTGACCGGCGCTGGGCCGAGATCGGGCCCGACCGCCCTCGGCGTAGATTCTCCTCAGCGGTACGACGCCAGGTCAGGGCGCCGACCATCAAGACGGGGGCACGGCATGGCGAAGGCGTTGCGGGTTGGTCTGCTGGGGTACGGGCTGGCGGGCCGGGTGTTCCACGCGCCGCTGATCGCGGCGACTCCCGGGCTGCGGCTCGACGCCATCGTGACCCGTGATCCGCAGCGACGCGAGCAGGCGCGGCAGCACTTCCCGGACGCCCGCCTGGTCGACGACGCCGACGAGCTGTGGCGTACCCCGGATGCCCTGGACCTGGTAGTGGTGGCGACGCCGAACCGGCAGCACGTGCCGATGGCGCGCGCGGCGCTCGCCGCCGGCCTGCCTGTCGTCGTCGACAAGCCCCTCTCCCCTACCGCCGCGGAGGGCCGCGTGCTGATCGACGAGGCCACCGAGCGTGGGGTGCCGCTGACGGTCTTTCAGAACCGGCGCTGGGACGGCGACTTCCTGACCGTCCGCCGCCTGGTCGAGCAGGGCGAGTTGGGGCAGGTGCTGCGCTTCGAGTCGAGGTTCGAGCGATTCCGTCCGACGATCAAGCCGGGCTGGCGGGAGCTCGCCGGTCCGGAGGAGGCCGGCGGTGCCCTCTTCGACCTCGGCGCCCACCTCGTCGACCAGGCGGTGCAGCTGTTCGGCCCTGTCGAGCGGGTCTACGCGGAGGTGGATCGTCGCCGCGCGGGCGCGGCCGTCGACGACGACGCCTTCGTGGCGTTGACCCACGCCAACGGGGTCCACTCGCATCTGTGGATGGGCGCGGTGACAGCTCAGCTCGGGCCGCGCCTGCGGGTGCTGGGCGACCGGGCCGGCTACACCAGCTACGGGCTGGACGTGCAGGAGGCGGCGCTGCACGACGGTGGCCGACCGGACCAGCCGGGCTGGGGCGAGGTCCCGCCGGACCGCTACGGCCTGCTCGGCGTCGACGGTGACCTGCGGCCGGTGCCGACCGAACCCGGCGCGTACCAGAGCTTCTACGCCCAGGTGGCGGCTGCGCTGCGCGACGGCGCGCCGATGCCGGTGGACCCGCGGGACTCCGTCCACACTGTCGAGTTGATCGAGCTGGCCCACCGGTCGGCGGCCGAGGGCGTGGTGCTGCCGGTCCCGACCGCCTGAGCGGTTCGCACGTCCCGCCACCCGGGCTCCTGACGCGTACGCAAAAACCGGTGGAGCGGTGCCGCCGTGCGCCGTTACCGTGCTGCGCAACCAGGTCGTCTAGGCAAGGACGTGCCGTTGTACACCCTGTGAGACCTCCCGAGAGCTGATCTGTCGCGCGTCGCGCCTGTGCGCCGCGCTCCTTTTTGCTGCGGACTTTCTCACTGAAACCGGTGTACCTCTGTGCTCATTCATTGGGCCGTCGTGCCCACCTGCCTGCCCATCGTTCGCCGCCGTTGCCACGCGTGCGCTTCCCGATGCCTTCGGGCGAGCGGCAAGTTCCGGGTCAACGCCAACCACAAGCTCATCGACGTCTGGCTTCTCGTGCTCTGCACCGAGTGCGGGGAGACGGCGAAGCTCACCGTTCTGGACCGGATGACGGTGCGCACCATCCCACCCGAGCTGCTGGACCGGCTCCACGCCAACGATCGCGGCCTGATCGCCGAGCTGCTCCAGGATCCGGACGTCCAGCACCGCAACCGATTCGCCTTGGACTGGGACGACGCCTGGCGTCTCGACACCGGCGGATCGGATCACCTGGACCTCGACGTGATCGACGTCGCGGTCCGCAACGCGGCGCGAATCCCGGTCCGACCGACCCGACTGATCGCTGACGGTTTCGGTCTGTCACGGGGCGAAGTCGGTCGGCTCATCGCGGAGGGGAAGGTGGTTTCGGCGCTCCGGTTGAGCGGGAAGCTCTCCGGCGACTTCGCCTTCACGCTCAAGCGCTGACCCGCCCTCGGGGCCTGTCCGGCACGACGCCGGGCAGGCCCTTGGCAGCTCCTTGGGCTACCAGCACGTTGATCGACTCGGTTTCCGTGAAGACGCGGTATCAGACCGCCTCCAACACCGCAGTTTCACCGAAGTCGAGTGGATCACGCCTGCTGTCCGGTTCGGTCCTTCTTAGTCCGCGTTCCGCTCGGAGCGGGCCTCGTCCGGCACCCGGGCGTCGTCGTCGGTCAACGCGTCGTCCGAGGAGGTGGCGAGGTCGGCGAGCCGCCGCTCGGCCTCCCGGATCTCCTCGTCGAGCGTGGGGTTCTCCTCCTCGGGACCCTGCGACATGGGGACCTCCATCGGGCGCGACCGGCGGACCTCCGTGTACCCCGCCTGAGGGCGGAGACACGGAAACCGCCGCAATCCCGTGATCAAGTGATGAAAAAAGCTCAATCCGCTGCCCGGGACCTACTTTTCATCACTTGATCACTGATGAGTAGTTGAGCCGGCCCACCAGGAAGTACACAACCGCTGCCCGCGATTGGGCTGGGCGCTGGCGCTTCTGGCAGACGTTGCTTCCGTCATGCTGCAGAAGAGATGACCTGCGAGCTGATTTCAGCCGAGTTGGTAAGTGGCTACCGAGCGCCGGGCCGGTCGGCGGCGCGCCGGGCTGGAGCCCGGGAGCGTTGCCGACCCGGCCCGGTGCCGGATCAGCGCTGCTTCAGCTCGCGCCAGGATGGGTGGGTGCCGCGCCAGGCGTCGGCGAGGATGGCCGCCGAGGCCCGGCTTGGGCACTGCTGCACCCGCTCACGACCCGACGCCCCACCGATCTGGGCGCGGACCTCCCAACCCTGCCCGTCAGTACGGATGTACACGTCCCGGCGCCCGCGCGGGGTCGTGTCTCCGTTCCACCAGTGCTCCTCCACCTTCATTCGCCGACCGTATAGCAATTCCCGCGCCGAGGGTACGGCGCAGGTATGCCCGGACCGGGGCAAGGGCGACAATCCAGGCGCATTTCGGGCCAACCGTTGACGGTTCGAAACCATAACGGGCGGTTCTCCCGCTCCTGACTTGCGAATCAGGAACCCCGCCCCACTCTGCACCCTCCCCGCAACTCCCGTCCCCAGCCGATGTCGAGACGGGGCGGGAGGTCAGGTTTGGGTCGTCAGAAGGTAGTCGTCGGCTTCCGGGCTCCAGCGCAGCTCCAGTACGCCGGCGGTGGCGGCGGCCTTGCAGAACTGCAGGAAGCTGCGGTAGCCGAGTTTCTTCTCGCTGAAGTCGGGGCGGGCCCGGCGCACCTGGTTCTTCAACCCGGACAACGCCACCGGGTTGCCGCCACTGCCCAGGTCCGCCACGACGCCCCGGAGCAGGCCGAAGGCCACCTCCCGGTCGCCGTGCTCGGGCAGCGAGACCTCGGGGTCACCCTTCGCCGGACCCTCGGCCAACTCGATCACGTTGCGCTCGGCGAGGTGGCGCAGCAGTTCGCCGAAGGTGCGGAAGCCGTAGTCGGACTCGCTGAAGGTCGGGTCCTTGCGCAGCAGGGTCCGCTTGAGCCGGGAGGCGGTGACCTCACCGTTGGCGCTGCCCTGCAACCCGGCGACCGACTGGGCGACGAGCACGGCGAGGGCGTCGGCGTCGCGGCCGGGCTCCTCCCCCGCCGGCCGCCGGTCCACCTCCGGCTCGTGCTCCCGCTCCGGCTCAGGTGGGCGTTGCTCCGCGCCGGCCTGCCGGGTGGTGGGACGAGCGCGCCGGCCACGGGCCGGCGGGATGTCCACGCCCTCCAGCCGGTCGTAGTAGAGGAACTCGTCGCACGCCGGGGGAAGCAGCGCCGAGGTGGACCCCTCGACCCCGACGCCGATGACCCGCTTGTTCAGCTCGCGCAGCTTGTGCACCAGCGGGGTGAAGTCGCTGTCACCACTACAGATCACGAAGGTGGAGATGTAGTCGCGTTCGAACGCCAACTCGATCGCGTCGACCGCCATCTTGATGTCCGCGGCGTTCTTACGGGACGCGCCCATCCGCTGCGGGATCTCGATCAGCTCGACGTGGGACCGGGTGAGCATCCGGCGGTCCTCGTCGAAGTAGGACCAGTCGGCGTACGCCCGGCGGACCACCACCCGACCTCGTTCGGCCAGCGCGTCGGCGATGGGCCGGAAGTCGAAGGCCGCGCCGCCGCGATGGTCGCGCGCGCCCAACGCGAGGTTCTCGTAGTCGAGGAAGAGGGCAATCCGGTCTTCTTGATCCACGCGGATCAGCCTACGCCGGGCGTGAGCTGGTCGGGGCAGGCGACGCGCGACACCTCAACTCGACGACCGTCCGTTTCTTGCGGCCTGACAGTCGTTTATTTTCGTTGTTCGATAGGCGTCTTGCAGTGCCCTGTGCAGTGCTGCATCATGACGATCAATGTCGGGCGTCGGGGGAACGCCGGGCGGACCTCCACCACCACCCACCCAGGAGGGTCACCGATGTTTCGCAGCCTCACGCCGGCGCGGGGACGCCCCGGCCGGCCCGGCGGCACCGCCGTCGCGCTCGCGGCCGGTCTCGCCGTACTGGTCGCCGGGCCCACAGGGGCCGCCGCCAGTCCACCCGCTTCCGCCGGCACGCAGCCCGTGGTCACCCGGGCCGCCCTCGATCCGGCGCTGGTCGCCGGACGCGGCGCGGACGTCGACTTCCTCGAGCAGGAAGCGGAGAACGCCCGCACCAACGGCGAGATCATCGGGCCCGACCGGAGCGCCTACACGTTGCCCGCGGAGGCATCCGGCCGCCGGGCGGTCCGGCTCACCCCCGGGCAGTACGTGGAGTTCGTCCTGCCCAGCGCGGCGAACGGGATCACCGTCCGCTACAGCATCCCGGACGCGCCGCAGGGCGGTGGAATCACCGCGCCGCTGCGGGTCGCCGTCAACGGCAAACACCTGCGCACCATGACACTCACGTCGCAGTACTCGTGGCTCTACAACCAGTACCCGTTCACCAACGACCCCCAGGCCGGGCTGCTGCACCCGGACTGGTGGATCACCGAGTGCCAGTGCGTGCCGTCGGCCACCACCCCGTACCCGAGCATCGACAAGCCGTTCCGGCCCACCCACTTCTACGACGAGCAGCGGCTGCTGCTCGGACGTACCTACTCCGCCGGCGACAAGGTCCGGCTCACCGCGCCGCCCGGTAGCACCGCCGCCTGGACCGTCATCGACCTGCTCGACTCCGAGTTGGTAGCGCCGCCGCACGTCCGGCTGCTCGCCGCGAACGTGCTCGCGTTCGGCGCCGACCCCACCGGCCGGCGGGACTCCGCCGCCGCACTGGACCGGGCCATCGCGTTCGCCCGGCGCGCCCACCTGAAGGTCTACATCCCGCCGGGCACCTACCAGGTGAACCGGCACATCATCGTCGACGACGTGACCATCGAGGGCGCCGGCAACTGGTACACCACCATCAAGGGCCGCGAGGTAGCACTGCCGACTCCCGCGCCGGACGGCTCGGTGCACACCGGAGTCGGGTTCTACGGTAGGGACGCCGCCGACGGCGGCAGCCGCAACGTGCACCTCTCCGGCTTCGCCATCGAGGGCGACGTGCGCGAGCGCATCGACACCGACCAGGTCAACGCGATCGGCGGGGCGATGAGCGACTCCACCATCGACGGGCTGCACCTGCGCCACACCAAGGCGGGCCTGTGGTTCGACGGCCCGATGCGCAACGTCCGGGTCACCAACAACATCGTCGTCGACCAGATCGCCGACGCGCTCAACTTCCACACCGGCGTGACCGACTCCCTCGTGTCGCACAACTTCGTCCGCAACACCGGCGACGACGGCCTGGCGATGTGGTCGGAGAAGACGGCCAACGCGCGGAACACGTTCGACCACAACACCGTGCAGTCACCGACGCTGGCCAACGGCATCGCCATCTACGGCGGCACCGACACCACCGTCTCGCACAACCTGGTCGCCGACCCGGTACGCGAGGGCAGTGGCCTGCACGCCGGGGCCCGCTTCGGCGCGGAGCCGTTCACCGGGCACCTACGGTTCACCAACAACACCACCGCCCGCGCCGGCACGTACGAGCTGAACTGGAACATCGGGCTGGGCGCGATCTGGGTCTTCGCCCTGGATCGCAGCATCGAGACGCCCATCGAGGTGACCGGCGACGCGTACCTGGACAACACGTACAACGCGATCATGCTGGTCAGCGACTGGCCGGTGAAGGATCTCTACTCGATCTCCGATGCGCGGTTCCGGGACGTCCGGGTCGACGGCACCGGCACCTCGGTGGTCAGCGCCCGCGCGGCCGGGTCCGCCTCGTTCGCCAACGTGGACGCCCGCAACGTTGGCGCGGTCGGCGTCAACAACTGCGGATCGTTCCACTTCACCCCGGCCGGTTCCGAGTTCACGGTGACCGACCTGGGCGGTAACGACGGCGGGTGGCTCGCGCCGTGGTTGCTGCCAAACACCATCACCTGCGACGACCGGCCGCCCGTGTCACCGCCCCCGCCTCCGGCGCAGTGGTGACAGCGGTGGGCGGCCCGATCGCTCGGGCCGCCCACCGCGCACAGATCAGCGCGTCCTGGCGTACGCCAGCGGCACCGCCGTGGACTGACCGTCCCACCTGCCACTCAGCGTGCCGCCGGCCGGCCCGTCCGCCCCGGGCCCCGGCCGGCGCACGACGACCAGCTCGACGGTGTCGGTCTCGATGAGCGTGCGGTCCTCGTCGACCACCCGTCGCACCGCGCCGGCGGCCGGCACCTGGGCGTCGACAACGCCGTCGACGACGACAGTCACTGTCGGCTCACGCACCTCGCGCCGGCCGTCGACCTCGAAGTACTGCTCCGCCTGGCCGCCGCCGGTGAGGATCGCGTGGGCGAGCGCGGCGGCGTACACCGGGTCGACGCAGCCGTCGTACACCCAGCGCCGGCCGAGCACCGAGTGCTCGGTGGTGCCGACCAGCCAGCCGTCTGCGCCGTCGAGGGGCGCGGCACGGTAGGTGAGCGGGACATGGTGGACCGGCCCGTCGCCGGCGGCGACCAGGATCGTCTCGATGCCGACCTCGCCGGCCGGGTCGTCGAAGCGGTAGGCGCCCCGGCTCACCACCTCGACGCCGGTCGGTCCGGCGAACCACTGTCGGTCGGGCAGCCAGGCCGTCAGCAGGTCCAGTTTCGTGGGGTGCAGGGTCGCCCTGTGCAGCAGTGCCATGACGGCAGCCTAGTCAGAGGCCCGCGCACTGTTGCCCGCCGATAGTGCAGCTCTCCGGTTCGCGGGCCTTCGGCCGGCTGTCGCGGACGTCGAAGCTGATCGTCTGGGACCCCCCGGCCGCCAGGGCGGCCCCGGTGAAGGTGATGACCCGCCTGTCCTGTCGCCAGTTCGCGCCGTCGACGTCGTCGACGGTGGTGCCTTCGGCGAGGGTGACCACCACAGCCCAGTCCGCCACCGGTGCGCCGCCGGGGTTGCCGACCACGATCTCGCCGGTGTAGCCGAACAGTCGGTCGGATTCGGTTTCGTAGCGGGCCGTGACGGGTGCCGGTGGCGGAGGTGGCGCAGCCGACGCGGGCGTCCGCGAGGGCTTCGCCGACGGGGTCCGGCTCGGCCGGGTGGTCGCCGACGCGGTTGCCCGGGAGGCACGCGCCGAGGGGGTAGCCGTGGACGTGACTGTGGTCCTGGCGGCCGTCACGGTCGGCGACGCGGTCGCGGTCGGCGCGGGCGCGGCGGTCGGCGTCGAGTCGGGCGGCAACGTCACCCATGCCGCGGTCCCCGCCACCAGCACCGCCCCGGCGACCACGGCGACCAGCGTCCGCCGCCGACGAGGGTTGCGGCCGGCCTTGCCGCGTACGCCGATCAGCGGCAGTTCCGCTGTCATCCCACCGTCGGCCCGGCGCAGGTCGACCTGCTGGAAGGCGAGCCAGTCGAGGATGGCCGGCAGCCGAACCGTCAGCGCCTGGCGGAGCTGTTGCCCGCGCGGCTCGTGCTGCTCGGCGGACCACGCGCCGTGCGTGCTGACCTCCCGCAGCTCCAGCCGGCAGCCCTGCTTCGTCGTCGTCACCGTGCAGGTCAGCTCGCTGAGCCGACCGGCCTCGTCACAGGCCAGCACGAGCAGGTCCGGCTCCTGCCGCTCGGTCACCTCGACCTCGACGTTGGCCTCGAAGCCGGGCAGGTCGGCGGTGTGCAGCAGCATCCGGTCCGGTACGCCCTCGACCATCTCGGCCTCGGCGAACCACCGGCCGAGCAACTCCCGATCGGTCAGAGCGCGCCAGACCCGCTCAGCCGGGTGGGACAGGTCGACCTGCGCACCGATCTCGATCACGGCGAGACTCTAACGGGTTGCCCGACCGGCCTGTCCCGCCCGCCCGAGCCGGTTGCCGGCGTCCTGGTCAGCCCCAGCGGCTGGACCGCTCGACCACTGTGGCCAGCGCGGCCCGGGCGTCGGCGCTCACCTCGGCGACCACCTGCGCCGCCGACACGTCCCGGGCCAGCGGGTGCGCCTGCCCGGCCCACAGGTTGGCCACCGAGGCGTCCGCGTCGCGCCGGGCAGCGGCGAGCAGGGGACGGGTCAGGTGCAGCACCTGGGGGTAACCGCTCGGTGCCACAGCGTCGTGCTGGCGCAGGAAGTCGTTCGCCACGCCACGGGCCCGCTTGCCGGTGAACGCCCGGGTCAACGCGGTCGGCGCGGTACTGGCCACCGCCGCCCGGTGCATCGGCGAACTGCCCGCCTCCGGGCAACGCAGGAAGGCCGTGCCGAGTTGCGCGGCGGCGGCGCCGGCAGCCAGCACGGCGGCCACCGAGGGGCCGTCGACGAGGCCCCCCGCGGCCACCAACGGCCGGTCACAGCGGGCCGCGGCCAGCCGAAGCAGCGGCAGCAACCCGTAGTCGTCGTCGTCCGGCAGGCCGCCGCGATGCCCACCGGCCTCGGTGCCCTGCACCACCACCGCGTCCACACCCAGGTCGGCGGCGGCGCTCGCGGCGTCCGGGCGGGTGACGGTGGCCCACACCTCGGTGCCCCGCTCGCGCAGGGCGGTCACCGCCGCCCGGTCGGGCAGCCCGAACACGAAGGACACGACCGGGACCGGGTCCGCGAGCAGCGCGGCCAGCTTCTCCGGGTACGCGTCGTCGCCGCCCACCGGCTCGCCCAGGCGCACGCCGCGTTGCGCGGCCTGCGGGGCGAGTCGTTCGGCGTACGCCCTGACGGCGGCCTCGTCGACGTCGCCGGGGTCGGGCAGGAAGAGGTTCACACCGAACGGCCGATCGGTACCCGCACGGACCTCGGCGACGTCGGCGAGCAGCCGGCCGGTGTCGATCATCCCGGCGGCGAGAAAGCCCAGCCCACCCGCTGCGGACACGGCGGCCACCAGCGTGGGCGTGGACGGGCCACCGGCCATCGGGGCGGCGATGATCGGGTGGCGCAACGTGGACAGGACGGACATCGCCCCATCCTGCCGCAGGCGTGGCCCGCTCACCGGCGCGCGGTGTGCCGCCACCGCAGCACGCCTGCCAACCCGAGCAGGACCAGCAGCGTTCCCGCGCCGAGGGCCAACGGCCAGGTCCGACCGCTCCCCCCGCCGACCTCTCCGGCGGCCGGACGGACCGCAGTGGGCGACACCGGGTCGACGGACTCGGTGGCGGGCGCGGCGGTGACAGTGCTGGCAGTGGCCGGGTAGCGCAGGATCGTCGAACGGGTGCCGGCTGCTTGACCGGCGGACTCGGAGACGGTGAGCAACGAACGACCGTCGCGGCTGTAGGTGATCGACTCGCCCTGCGGCTCGTCCGGCAAGGGGGTGATCCGCGGCGTGCCGGTGGTCAACGCGCGGACCACGTCGCCGTCGGGCACGTCGTACTCGAAGGCGTCGGCGTAGCTGCGCAGCACCACCCGCCGTCCGTCCGGCGCGGTCGCCGCGCCGGTGATCACGCCGCGCCCCAGGAACGAGAACGGGTTGCTGGTAGTGGTCGAAGGCAGTGTCACCTGGCCGAGCGCGGTCAGCGGCGTCGTCGCGTCCGGCCGCAGCGCTGTCGCCGGCGCGTACAGGAACACAGTGCCACTGCCGCCCTTGGTGACGATCAGCGGCCGACCGGACGCGTCGAGCAGCAGCGCCTCGGCGTCGTGCGGACGGTCCGGGTAGGTCATCCGGTGCAGCACCGGCTGCTTCGCCCCCGGCGTGAGCCGCCACACCCCGACAGTCGGTCGGGAGCGGTCGTTGTCACCGATGTCGGCGACCCAGACGGTGCCGTCCCGGCCAATGGCCAGGTCCTCGGTGTCGCGGGGCCGGGACGGGAAGGAGACGGTGCGCACCACATCGCAACGCTGGTCGAGGAAGAAGATCCGGCGGCGGGCCTCGTCGTCGGCCCCGTCGTTGATCACCACGTACCCGTCGTCGGTGGCGGCCATCCCGGAGATCTCGCGCAGCCGGTCGTCGCGCACCTGGCAGACCGGCGTCCCCGCCGCCGCGCCCGCCGTGGCGGCGCCCGGCACCAGCACCACTGCCGGCGGCACCAGGCCCGCGAGCAACGCGGTCACCACCGCCCCCGCACGAGCACGCCGCCCCCAGGTCGACCGTCCGCGTACCCGCATCGCCCACCCTCCTCGTCGCGGCCGTGACCGGCCACCCGCCTATCCTGGCCGATCCCGGCCACGGCCGACGGTCAACGGGGGGACGCGCCGCAACCCCTGGTCGATGTACTGTCGCTCCGCCTGATCTTCACGCCGGAGGGTGGACATGTCCGTGAGCGACACCGCGCCGGCCACCCGGTTCGGACGACGGCTGCTGCGCCGCCTCGGCCGCCCGGCCGGTGGCGTCGCCGTCGCGTGGGTGCCGCTCGCCGCTGTCGTCTGCGGCCTCTTCACCGGCGCACTGGCCAGCCGGGCCGCCTGGGAGACGTCCCGACCGCAACCTGACCGGGCCGAGGCCGCCGCCATCCTCACCGAGGTCTTTCCCGGCCACGACCTGGGCGAGATCGACACCCCGCCGGCGCTTTTCGTCGTCTACGGGCACGCGCTGCGCCTGGGGACCGTCAAGACCCTGGTGTTCGGTGACGGCGGCGAGTATCAGGAGAGCGCCACCGCCGCCGGCGCCCTCGGCGCCCCACCGGTGCCCGCCGAGCAGATCGTCACTGTGGCCCGGGAGCGCCTGACGGGTGCCGGCTGGCGGGTGTACGAACCGCAGGTGTCCGACCGGGTCAGCTGCGCGGACAAGATCTGCGCCACCCCACGGGCGGTCACCGACACCGCGTTGACCGCCCGACGTGGCGACACCATCCTGAACGCCTCGATCTCCTCGCAGACAGCCGTCGACGCCAGCTACCTCTCGGTCGAGCTGCACCGCGCGCCACCGCCACTGGTGATCCCCGCCGGAGTGCTCGGCACGGTGCTGGGCGCGGTGGCCGGCTGGCTGGTCTTCGGCTGGGCCAGCCGACGCACCGACGGACGCCGTAGCCGCGGCACTGTGAACGGCCTGATCGGTGTGGCCACTGTGCTGTGGTGGCTGCCGGTGTTGCTGGCCGCACCGCAGTGGGTGCACCACCACCTCGGCGAGCCGCACCCGGCCTGGCACCCGTACTGGGAGTGGCTGGGCCAGCCGGCCGCCTCGCTGCTCTTCCTGGTCGGCGCGGTGTGCGTGCTGCTGGCGCTGGGGTTGGCCGCCGGTACCCGCCGGAGCAGCGCGCCCGAGGCGACCGCCGACTGACCGCCGAGGGTTACCAGTCGGTGCGCAGACCGGTACGGTCCGAGATGTCCACTGTCGCGGCAGGCCCGGACGACGGCGCCCCTGCCGGGCCCGGCACCGCCGGGCCGACCGGCCATGGAAGGGGCACAGGGTGCGGATCAGAGCGGGATTGTGTGTCGCGGCGCTCGCCGCGGCGGGACTGACGGTAGGCACACCGGCCGCCGCCACACCGGCCGCCGTCCCGGTGGCCGACGCCACCGTGGTGCCGATCCAGGTCACCGGTGACCCGGCGACGCGGTTCAACCTGGTGCTGCTGGGCGACGGCTACACAGCGGCCGACCTACCGACCTTCCGAGCACACGTGGACCGGCACCTCAACACCCTGTGGACGATCGAGCCGTTCAAGTCCTACCGCAGCTACTTCAACGTCTACGCCGTGGAAATCGTCTCGGCGGAGTCCGGAGTGGACTGTGACCCCGGCCTGTCCGAGCCGCGGCGCGACACCGCGTTGGGCATGGGCTTCTGGGGTGGTTGCAACCCGGCGAGCGTGCAACGCCTGCTCACTGTCGACGGCACCGCCGCCAACGCGTACGCCGACCTGGCCGTCGGCACCAACCCCGGTAACCGCCAGCTGATCGCGCTGGCCAACAGCGGCACCTACGGTGGGGCCGGCGGCAGCAACGCCACCGCCTCCGGTGGCAACGCGCTCTCCGCGCTGATCAGCCCGCACGAGCTGGGGCACTCGCTCGGTGGCTTGCAGGACGAGTACGACTACTACGGCCGTGGGGTGCCGGGCGACACCTACAGCGGACCGGAACCGGACTCGGTGCACCACACGGTCCTGACCGAGCGGCAGATGCGCGACACCCGGGCCAAGTGGTGGCGCTGGCTGGGTGAGCCGAGCGAGGCGGGCGGAACGATCGGCCGCCACGAGGGCGGCCTGTACCTCCAGCGTGGGGTGTGGCGACCGAGCCGGCACTCGATGATGAAGTCCCTGGGCTTCTACTTCGACCAGGTCGGCCGGGAGCGGATGACCGAACGGATCGCCGCCCGGGTCGGCATCGTGCAGGGCGGCACGGCCACCGATCAGGCGGTCGGCGCGGACCGGCTGCTCTGGGTGGACACCCTGCACCCGGTGAGCCACGCGCTGACAGTGACCTGGTCGGTGGACGGCAGGGCGGTGCCGCGTACCGGCAACGCCCGCCACCTTGACCTGCGGAAACTACGGCTCTCCCCCGGCCGGCACACGGTGACCGCCACGGTGAGCGACCCGACGGAGTTCGTCCGCGACCCGGCGGTCCGCAGTTCACCGGCGCTGACCCAGACCCGCTCCTGGACCGTGGACACCGCGGTGCGTACCCCGACGGTGCAGTCGCCGCTGGCGATCACCGCGTCCACAGCGACCGACCGGCCGGTCGGCGCGCACGACGTGGTGTACGTGCGGACCAGCCAGCCCACCGATCGGGCGCCACGCGTGCGCTGGACGCTCGATGGCCGACCGGTGGCTGACACCGGCACCGACCGGGACGTGGACCTGGGCGCCCTGCGCCTGTCGCGGGGCACCCACCGGCTGACCGCGCGCGTCAGCGAGCCGGGCACCGGGAGGGCGGTGACCCGTTCCTGGGCGGTCGACGCGACGCGGCCCGACGTGGCGTACGCCCTCTCCGAACCGCTGCTCAGCACGACCCGGCCCGGCCGACCCACCGAGTACGTGTACAACGCCCCGTTCACCATGGGGTTGACCGGCACCGACGACGGCACCGGCCAGGTCACCTCGGAGTTCCGGCTCGACGGCGACGGGTGGCACAACTACTACGGCTGGCCCACCGACGCCCGATCCCCGTTCCTGTTCACCGCCACGGGCACCGACGTGGACGGACTGGTCTACGGCAACCTCGGCTCGGGCGGCCTGTCAGTGTCCCCGTTCGCCGAGCGGTCTGCCGGGTACGGCCGGCACCGCGTCGAGTACCGGGGCATCGACGCCGTCGGCAACGTCGGGCCGGCCCGCGCGTTCGTGGCCACGCTGATCCCGCCGCCACCGACCTGCACCACAGTGGTCAGCGGCCGGCACGCCGGCCCGCTGACCGTCGCCGCCGGTGTCACCTGCCTGCGCGCGGCCACCGTGACCGGCCCGGTCACCGTCGCGCCCGGCGCCGCACTCGTCGCCCAGGGCTCGTCGATCGCCGGAAACCTGACGGCGTCCCGCGCCACCGCCGTCGAGGTGCTGAACACCGAGGTACGCGGCGCGGTGGCGCTGACCGCCACCAGCGACCACGTCACGATGGTGGGGGCCCGGGTGGCCGGGCCGCTGGCGCTGACCGGCACCGCATCGGCGCCCATCCTCGCCGGCGGCGAGGTGGGCGCGTTGACCTGCTCGGTCGGCCCGGCCCCTGTCGACCTGGGGGCACCCACCACGGTGCGGAATCCGGCAGCGGGCCATTGCCGTCGCGCCCTGCCGCCGGCGGCATGACGATCAGCCGTCGGGATCAGCGCAACTACCGGGAACGTGCTGCTTCCGCCGGGAACGTTCCAGATCTTGAGCAGCGGGGCGGCGTGAGTGCGTCGCTGGCGGGTAGGCAGCGGCCCGGCGGCATGTCGACACCCGCCGGGTGGGAGGCTGCGATGAGCACGTACCGGGACGAACAGGGCGGCACGTTCCCTCCGCCGGAGGCGGATGCCCTGGAACAACGGCAGGACGCGTTCGATGTCGGACCGCCGGACCGGGTGTCGGGTGATGTGGACCCGGAGGCGGCCGAGGCCGACCTGGCCGAGCAGGGCGCCTTCCCGGCGGGCACGCTCGAGGAGGTGACGTCGCTGCCGGCCGACGCCAACCCGGCGGACGCCCTCGAACAGCGTCAGGAGATCCCGGCCCGCGACGAAGGACGTCGCACCTGATCACACCCGCCCCAGGCCGGCTCGGGCCACCCCGCCGGCTTCGGACGCCAGGGCGGGGCGGCCCTCGGTACGCGCCCGGCCCACCCGGCCCCACCCGGCCCGGCCCGGCCCGGCCCGGCCGCCGACATGGTCTCTCACGGGTCATGCCGGTGAGTCATCAGCATGACTCACCGGCATGACGCCCATCCGGGTGTCCGTGACCAGGCAGCCGGACCGGGCTCAGCCGGCGATTCCGGCCAGCCGGCTCAGCCGGCGACGACCTGCCAGAGGAGGAACGCGTTGAGCGCGACCACCAGCACGGCCACCACTGACGCGGCGGCGGTGGTGAGCGGGTGGTTGACCAGGTTGCCCATCAGGTCGCGTCGGCGGGTGAAGGCGACCACCGGGATCAGCGCGAACGGGATGCCGAAGCTGAGGATGACCTGGGACAGCACGAGCGCCCGGGTCGGGTCGAGGCCGATGGCGAGCACGGCCAGCGCGGGCAGCAGGGTGACCAGCCGACGCAGCAGCAGCGGCACCCGCCGACGCAGGAAGCCCTGCATGATCACCTCTCCGGCGTAGGTGCCGACGCTCGTGGAGGCGAGCCCCGAGACCAGCAGCGCGACGGCGAACCCGAACGCGGCGGCGGTCCCGATGGTCTGGCCGAGCCCGGCGTGCACCCCCTCCAGGCTGTCCGCGCCGCCCGGGCCGCCGCCCCGGAAGCTGGCCGCGGCGATCAGCAGCATGGCGAGGTTGACCGCGCCGGCGGCGCTCAGGGCGAGCAGCACGTCGGTGCGCTGGCCGCGGAACAGGATCCGACGCTCGGCGTCGTCGGCGGCGGGAATGCGGTCGCGGGTGAGCGCGGAGTGCACGTAGATGACGTGCGGCATGACCGTCGCGCCGAGGATGCCGGCGGCCAACAGCACACTGTCCGTGCCTTGTAGACGAGGCACCAGACCGGCCATGGCCGAAGCGGGGTCGGAGCCGGAGGCGAGCAGGTTGGCGGCGAAGGCCAGCACGATCACCCCGAGCAGGACGGCGATGACGACCTCGAAGGCGCGGTACCCGCGCGAGCGCAGGGCGAGCACGGCGAACGCGGCAGTGCCGATGATGATTCCGCCGGGCAGTAGGGGGATGCCGAAGAGCAGGTACAGGGCGACCGCACCGCCGATCACCTCGGCCAGGTCGGTGGCCATGGCGACGAGCTCGGCCTGCACCCACATCACCCGGTTCACCGGCCGGGGTAGGCGTTCCCGACACAGCTCGGGCAGGCTGCGCCCGGTGGCCAGACCCAGCTTCGCGGTGAGCGTCTGCACCAGCATCGCCATCAGGTTGGCCACCACCACGACCCAGACCAGCAGATAGCCGTAGCGGGCGCCGGCGGCGGAGTTGGTGGCGAAGTTGCCGGGGTCGACGTACGCGACGGCGGCGACGAACGCCGGGCCGAGCAGGATCAACCGTCCACGTACGCGACCCCGGGCGCGAGCGGCCTGTAGCGGAGTCGCCCTCGACGTCGTCAGTTCGTTGGTGACCATCGAACACCTCCCGTCCACGCGGATCGCTGCCGCTCCCTTCCCCGCGGGCTGACCCTTGGGGGCCAACCGGTGGCCTGCCGGTGCCACCGGGTCGGCCCACCACGCCGGTCGGGACCCGATGCGCCGCCGGCCAGCACGCGGCGCGCCGGACGAGACGCGCCGTGCCCGACCAGAACCTGCCGCGCCGGGCTTGACAGCCGGTGGGTCACCGATGAAGCTGTCTATTAGTCCTACTGTCGTAGGACAACAGGAAGGATCATCGGGAGTGATCGAGTTCGTACTGGACAGCCGGTCGAAGGTGAACACCTACATGCAGCTCGTGCAGCAGGTGAAACAGGCGCTACGGGTTGGCCTGCTGACACCGGGCGACCAGTTGCCGAAGGTCCGGGACGTCGCGCAATCCCTGGCGATCAACCCGAACACGGTGCTGAAGGCGTACCGGGAGTTGGAGATCGAGGGTCTGGTCGGCGGCCGACCCGGGGTGGGCACGTTCGTCCAGCGCACCCTGGCCGGCGCGTCCCTGCCCAACCAGGCCGAGCTGCGCGACGACCTGGTCGCCTGGCTGCACCGGGCGCAAGCGGCCGGTCTCACCGCGGAGGACGTCATCGCCCTGGTCGAGACGACGCTGCGCGCCACCCTCGCCGACGACGCCCCGCAGAAGGAGCCCGCGTGAGCGAGCAGACCGAACGAACCATGAGGCACCGCGAGCGCTCGCGCGACCGCGAAGCGGTGGCGTGAACGGAACGAGAGGACAAGGGATGGACATGGTCTTGGAAGCAGACCGGCTCGGCAAGCGGTACGGCAGCACCTGGGCGTTGCGGGACTGCTCACTGCATCTGCCGGCCGGCCGGATCGCCGCGTTGGTCGGGCCGAACGGCGCGGGCAAGAGCACGCTGCTGCACCTGGCCGTCGGGCTGCTCAAGCCCGACGCCGGCACGGTCCGGGTGTTCGGCCGGTCCCCGTACGGCGACACGGAGGGCCTGGCCGACATCGGTTTCGTCGCCCAGGACACCCCCCTGTATCGGGACTTCACCGCGGCCGAGCTGGTCACCGCGGGCGGCAAGCTGAACAAGCGGTGGGACGCGGCGTTGGCCCGCCAACGGCTGGCGCAGCTCGGCATTCCACCGGACAAGCCGGTCGGCAAGCTCTCCGGCGGGCAACGGGCCCAGGTCGCGCTGGCCCTGGCACTGGCCAAGCAGCCCCGGCTGCTGCTGCTCGACGAACCGGTCGCCAGCCTCGACCCGCTGGCTCGACGGGAGTTCCTCCAGTCGCTGATGGGCAGCGTCGCGGAGTCGGGCACCACAGTCCTGCTCTCCTCGCACCTGCTGGCCGACCTGGAACGCGTCTGCGACTACCTGATCGTGCTGAACGCCTCTCAGGTGCAGCTCACCGGCGCGGTCGACGACCTGGTCACCGAGCACCGGCAGCTCGTCGGGCCACGGCACGACGGCGGCGCCATCGGGGGCGTCGCCGCAGTGCTCCGGGCCAGCCACACCGACAGGCAGTCCACACTGCTTGTCCGCACCGACGGGCCGATCACCGATCCGGCCTGGACGGTCCGCGAGGTCAGCCTGGAGGACGTCGTGCTGGCCTACCTGGCCGACGGCACCACGCAGACCAGTCACAGCGAGTGGGGGGTGGCAGCATGATCTGGCTGACCTGGCGGCAACACCGCAAGCAGGCGTTCTACACCCTGCTGGCGCTCGCGGCGCTGGCCGCCCTACTGGTGCCGATCGGCCTGGCGATGCGGCACACCTTCGCCGAACTCGGGCTGGTGGACTGCGCACGCCAGCTCTCCGACACCAATGTGGCGGCGGCGACCAGGGATGCCTGCGACGCGGGTTTCCGCCGCTTCGGCAACCAGTACAGCGGCCTGAACCTGGTGGCCGTACTGCTGATCACCCTGCCGGTGCTGGTCGGCCTGTTCTGGGGTGCACCGCTGGTCGCCCGGGAGGTGGAGCACGGCACGCACCGGTTCGTCTGGACCCAGGGCGTCGGCCGGACCCGCTGGGCGCTGGTGAAGTTCGGGCTGGTGGGCGGGGCCGTCGTGGTCCTCGCGGCGATCTACGGGCTGGGCATGTCGTGGTGGGTCGACCCGCTGACCAAGGCCACGTACGAGGGCCGGCTCGGCATGATCGTCTTCGACCTGCAGGGCATCGTCCCGATCGGCTACACCCTGTTCGCCGTGGCGCTGGGCGTCTTCGCCGGCACGATGTGGAAGCGGATGCTGCCGGCCATGGGCATCACCCTCGCTGGGTTCATCGGCGTACGGGCGGCGGTCGAGATCCTGGCGCGGCCGCACTACCAGCCGGCCCGCACCCAGACCTTCCCGATCGAGGGGGAAGGGCCACCGGAGGTCAGCCGGGGGGACTGGATCCTCACCCAGGGTGTGCGCAACCCGGACGGAACGATGATCGCAGAGGACACCCGGATCCAGTGCCCGCCGGGCGGGAAGGGGCCGGACGGTCGGGTCTGCGGGTCCGAGTTGGGCCTCGAACCGGGCGCGTACAACTGGCAGCTCTATCAGCCGGCGGACCGGTTCTGGCTGTTCCAGGGCATCGAGACGGGCATCTTCGTCGCCCTCGCCGTGCTGCTGCTCTACCTGGCGGTGCGCCGGGTCCGCCGGATCGCCTAGCTGGGCGACGGGTGGTCGTCGGGGAGCGGGGGCCTCGGCGATCACCCGTCAGCGCAGGCCCTCGACGGTCAGCGACAGCCAGGACGCCAGGTCGTGCAGCTCCTCGTGCACGGCCCGGGCCACCTCCGGGGTGAAGGGCACGTCCTCATGGACGGCGTGCACAGTGAGCGTGCCGCGCCGCCGCTCCGCCGTGGCGTCCACCTTTCCGACCAGCCGATCGCCGTGCAGGACCGGCAGGGCGAAGTAGCCCCACCGTCGGGCCGCCCTGGGCTTGTACATCTCCAGCACGTACTCGTACTCGAAGAGGTCGGCGAGGCGGACCCGGTCGTGCACCAGCCTGTCGAACGGTGACAACAGCGCCGTACGCCCGGTGAAGGGTTGACCCAACGCGGCCGGGTCCACCCGCCACTCCCCCGCGACGCCCTCGACGATCGCCGGCTCGCCGGCGTCACCGACCTCGGCCGGCTCGCCGGGCACGATCACCGCCCTCGCCCGCGCGATGCCCAGCGCCCGCAGCCGTCGCTCGTCGCGAAGCCGGCGCGCCTGCTCCAGCTCGATGACGGGCACGTCGGCCGGGTAGACCCGCTCGGCCACGTCCCAGAGCCGCTGTCGGCCCTGGCGGCCCGCGATCGCGACCTCGCCGCGCAGGACCAGGAACTCCAGCATCTGGGTGACGTTGCGATTGTTCGTCCAGCCCGACGACGGCCAGGGCACGGCGCTCGTGTCCGGGATGTCGCGGGAGAGCAACGGACCGGAACGGCCGAGCAGGTCGAGGACGTCCCGTCGGAACGAGTCGTTGGCGCGCAGCCACTCGCGGTGGCGCTCATGACCCGGTGACACCGCCATCGCCGCGAGGAAGAGCCCCAGGTCGTCCATCGGTCGCACCATCGCCTGGTGCTCGAAGAGCGTCCGGTCCCGTTCGAGGGCCTCGCGCATCTGCGCTGGCTGGTACGACGAGCCGAGCCGGCTCCAGCAGACGAGGTCGGCGCTGGGCGCGACGGCGGCGGTGGGGTCGATCTGCACAAGGGTCAACTGGCGGACCACCGCCAGCAGGTCGGTCGGACGCGGAGCGGCCAGCAGTTGGGCCCGGATGGCGATCCGCCGCGCCTGGGCCCGATCGAGTCGGTGCGCATCCACGCCGCTGATCCTCATGACGACCACCGACACCGATCGGGCCCAGAAAGTCGAACCCCGCGTCCGCGCGGCTCAGCCGGCCAACCGTCGATACCTGGCGACCGAGAGTGGCAGGAAGACCGCGACCAGGACGAGCGGCCAGAGCACCGCCAGCAACTGGTGGTGCTGCGCCGCCCAGGAGTCGCCGCCCCAACCGGGGTTGCCGAACAGCTCACGGGTCGCGCCGACGGTCGCCGACAACGGATTCCACGCGGCCACCGCACCGAGCCAGGCGGGCATGGTGGACGGTGCGACGAACGCGTTGGAGAGGAAGCCGAGCGGAAACTCCAGGGTCTGCACGGCCACCACTGCCGTCTGCCCACGGGTGACCAACCCGAGGAAGATGCCGACCCAGATCAGGGCGAAGCGCAGCAGCAGGATCAAGCCCACCGCCGCCAGCGTGACGCCGACCCCGCCGTGTGCCCGCCACCCGATGGCGAGACCGGTCAGCACCAGGACCCCGAGGGTGACCAGCGCGAACAGCATGTCGGCCACCGCCCGGGCCGCCAGCGGCGCGAGCGGCGAGACGGGCATCGATCGAAGCCGGTCGGTCACCCCGCGCTCCAGGTCCTCGGCGACGGCGACAGTGGTGAGGCTGATGCCGAAGACCATGGTCATCACGAACATGCCGGGCATCAGGAACTCTCGGTAGCTCCCACCGCCGGGCACCTGCAACGCCCCACCGAACAGGTAGGCGAACATCAGCACTATCAGGATGTTGAAGCCGAGCGAGGCGATCAGCGGGCCGGGATCGCGTCGCCACCGGGCCAGGCCGCGCCAGATCAGGGTGCCGCTGTCGGCCAGGAGGGTGGGCCGGCCGGGCGTCAGGTCCACCGGCGGAGCCGGCATGCTCACCGCGCTCATGCCGCCACCTCGGCGGTCGCCGCCCGGTCCCCGGTGAGGTGCAGGAACACGTCGTCCAGGGTTGGCCGGCGCAGCGCGACGTCCGCCACCGCGACGTTCACGGCGTCGAGTGCCCGCAACACGTCGACGAGCGCACCGGCCTGGTGACCGACCCGGACGCTCACCATCCGCCGGTCCACGTCGACTGTCGGTTCGTCGTCGGCCGCCCGGCGGATCTGCGAGACGGCGGCGGCAAGGTCGCTCGGTGCCGCGACGACAACCTCGATGCGATCGCCGCCGAGGCGGGTCTTGAGGTCGTCCGGAGTTCCCTCGGCGATCACCCGGCCGGCCTCGACCACCGAGATCCGGTCGGCGAGTTGGTCCGCCTCGTCCAGTTGCTGGGTGGTGAGCAGCACCGTGGTGCCGGTGCGTACCAACTCCCGGACGGACTCCCACACCTCGTTGCGGCCACGCGGGTCCAGCCCGGTGGTGGGCTCGTCGAGGAAGAGGACCGCGGGGGCCAGGATCATGCCGGCCGCCAGGTCGAGCCGTCGGCGCATGCCGCCGGAGTACGTGCTGACCGGCTGTTCGGCGGCGTCGGCGAGACCGAAGCGTTCCAGCAGCTCGACCGCCCGTTGACGGGCCCGGCGGCGACCCAGGTGGAACAGCCGGCCGAAGAGCACCAGATTCTGCCGGCCGCTCAGCGCGTCGTCGAGGGCGGGATGCTGCCCCACCAGCCCGATGCGGTAACGCACCTGGTCGGGCTGGCGGGTCACGTCGAAGCCGGCCACCTCGGCGCGACCCTCGTCGAGTCGGAGCAGGGTGGAGAGGATCCGTACCGAGGTGGTCTTGCCGGCCCCGTTCGGGCCGAGCAGGCCGCACACCGTTGCCTGCGGCACCCGCAGGTCGAACCCGTCCAGCGCGTACCGGTCCCGATATCGCTTGCGCAGCCCCTGCGCCACTATCGCGTCGGCTCTTGTCGTCACAGCGCTCCCCTCCCGAATCCGCCTGCCACCGTACGACGTACGATAGCGCGTACGGACAGCCGCATGAAGGGCCGGCGGCGCCGCGCCGGCACCGGGCGGGAAGTCGGGCGACTAGGCGGGCTCGGCGGTCCCGACCTGGCCCACGACGCCGACGTTCAACGGGTCGGCCAGGAGTTTGTCGAACGCCAACTCGGCGGCGCCGATCAGGACGGCGTCGCGGCCGAGCGCCGCCGCGCGCAACCGCAGGTGCTCGCGGGAGGCGGGCAGTGGCATGGTGTCGAGCCGGTCCCGGACCACGTCCGCACCGGCGGTGAAGATGTCGCGCAGCGAGCCACCGAACACCACGGCGTCCGGGTTGACCACGTTGACCAGGTTCGCCACGCCGAAGCCGAGCCAGTCCGCCACCTGCTCGACGGCCGCGCGGGCGGTCGGATCGCCGGCCGCCGCGGCGCGCAGCACCTCGGCCACCGCCGCGCGGTCGCTCGGGTCACGGCCAGCGTGCCGCAACAGCGCGGCTTCCGAGATCTCGGTTTCCCAGCAGCCGCGTGAACCGCAGCCGCACGGCAGGCCATTGGGGTTGACGACCATGTGGCCGACCTTGCCGCTGTGACCCCGGTGGCCGATCACCAGTCGGCCACCGACGATGATGCCGGCGCTGATGCCCAGGTCTCCATGCAGGTAGATGAGGTCGTCGATGCCGACCGCGACGCCCCGGACGTGCTCGGCCAGGCCGGCGATGTCGGCCAGGTCCCCCGCCACGAAGCCGGGGCCGGAGCTGAACTCCGCCTCCAGCGCGGCGGCGAACGTCTCGTCGATGCTGGCGATCCGGAGCCTGCCGTCCGGGTCGCGGGTGGTGTCGGTGACCGCGGCGGCGCCGCCGACCAGCAGCGCGTCGCCGGCCACCGCGCGTTCCATGTCGCGGACCAGGCCGGCGAGGGGCCCGACGGCTTCGATCGCCGACATGCCGCTGGGTCGGGGGATCTCCCGCAGATCGAGGATCTGCCCGCCGAGGCCGACCCGGGCGGCACGCAGCCGGTCCGCGTCGATGCTCAACGCGTGTGCGTAGACCCGGTCGGAGCGCGGGCTGACCACCAGCGAGGGACGGCCGGCGCGGCGAGCGGTGGTCGGCGCCTCCTCGGTGACCAGGCCGCTGGTGACCAGGTCGGCTGCGAGGGCGCCGATGGTGCTTCGGTTGAGGCCGAGCCGGCTGGTCAGCTCGGCGCGGGACGTCGGTCCGTGCAGGTGGACGTAGCGCAGCACAGCGCCGAGATTCTGCCGCCGGATCTCCTCCTGGCTGGCGCCGGGAACCGACGGCAGCGGGGATTCGGCGTTGCGGCCGACGCCGGCTGGCCTGGCCCGTACTGGTGTCGCCACGGTCAGACCTCCTTCCGGGTCGAGGCCGGTTGGTGCGGGGGTGCAGGGACGACGATGGGTCCCGGTAGAGGAGACCCGGGACCCATCGGCGTTACTACCTACCGTGCGGTGATTACTTGGTGAGCGGCGCGAGCTTCGGGTCGGTGGCGTACGCCTCCGCCGCGTTCGCCTTGGTGACGGCGACCGGCGGGAGCAGGTACGTGTCGACGACCTTGCTGCCGTTGTTGTAGGACTTGGTGTCGTTCACCTGCGGCTTGTCGCCGGCCTGGAGGGCCTTGACCATGTTGATGGTCTCCTTCACCAGGTTGCGGGTGTCCTTGTTGATCGTCATGTACTGCTCGCCCTTGACGATCGACTTGACCGACTCGACCTCGGAGTCCTGACCGGTGACGACCGGGACCGCCTTGCCGGCACCCTTGACCGAGGTGATGATCGCGCGGGCCAGGGTGTCGTTCGGGGAGAGGACGCCGTCCAGCTCCTTGTTGCCGTAGGTCGAGGTCAGCAGCTGGTCCATGCGGGCCTGCGCACCCTCGGCCTTCCAGCCCTGGATGGCGGTCTGCTTGACGTCCTTCTGACCCGAGGCGACGACGACGTTGCCCTTGTCGATCTCCGGCTTGAGCACGTCCATCGCGCCGTTGAAGAAGACACCGGCGTTGTTGTCGTCCGGCGAGCCGGAGAACAGCTCGATGTTGTACGGGCCGTTCGGCTTCTTGGCCTTCATGCCGTCCAGCAGGGCCTGGCCCTGGAGCTGGCCGACCTTGAAGTTGTCGAACGCCACGTAGTAGTCGAGGTCCGGCGTGTTGGTGATGAGCCGGTCATACGCGATCACCTTGGCGCCGGCGGCGTGCGCCGCCGCGACCTGGGTCGCCAGCTGCGCGGCGTCGGTCGCGCCGATGACGATGACCTTGGCGCCCTTGGTGGTCATGGCGGTGATCTGGGCCTGCTGGTCGGCCACAGTGGTCGACGCGCCGGCGTACTGCACGTCAGCCTGGAAACCGGCCTCCTTGAGACCGTTGCTGAACAGGTCACCGGCGAGGACCCAGTTCTCCGAGGTCTTGGCCGGAAGGGCCACGCCGATCAGGGAGTTGGCCGCGAAGCCCTTGGCGGCGTCGCCGCTGGAGCTGCTGTCGCCGTCGCGGCCGGAACCACAGCCGGCGAGGGCCAGCATGGCGGCGGCGCTGACCGCGACCACCGACGTGCCGAAGAATTTACGCATGGTGAGGACTTGCCTTTCTGGAGGTGTAACGGGGTGGTGAGGTCGGTGACCGTCAGCCGGACACCGCTGCCTTGGCGGGCTCGCGCTCCGCGTCCGGCGGTGAGGCGGGTGGAGTGGAGTCGTCGCGGCGGAACGGCCGCATCAGGCTCCCGATGATGGAGAACCGCCCCTGGCGCTTGTTGTAGACGTCGATCGCGACGGCCAGCAGCAGGACCAGGCCCTTGATGATCTGGACCTTGTCGGTGCCCACGCCCTGAAGCTGGAGGCCGTTGTTGAGCACGGCCATGACGAGACCACCGACGATGGAGCCGCTGATGGTGCCGATGCCGCCGGCGACGGCCGCGCCGCCGATGAAGACCGCGGCGATGGCGTCCAGCTCCCAGCCGTTGCCGTCCTGCGGGCCGGAGGCCTGCGAACGGGCCACGAAGATCATGCCGGCCAGCGCGGCCAGGACGGACATGTTCATCATGACGAAGAAGTTGACCCGCTTGAGCTTCACGCCGGACAGCTCGGCCGCCCGGGAGTTGCCGCCCACCGCGTAGATGTGCCGGCCACCGGCCGTATTGCGGGTGTAGAAGGAGTACGCGATGACCAGCGCCACCAGGATGATGCCGGAGATCGGGAAGCTGGTGCCGACGCGACCGCTGGCGAAGCGCAGCGCCGCGAAGGCGATGACCCCGACCATGACGGCCATCCGCAGGATCGAGATCCACATGGGCGCCGGGTCGGCGTCCATGGCCCGACGGGTGTTACGGGCCTGGATCTCGCGCCACACCACCGCGACCGCGGCGGCCAGACCGAGCAGCAGGGTGGCGTTGTTGTAGCCGGTGTTCGGGCCGAACTCGGGCAGGAAGCCCGAGCCGATCTCCCGGAAGCCCTCCGGCACCGGGACGCTCTGCGCGTTGCCGATGAACTGGTTGCCACCGCGGAAGAGCAGCATGCCGGCCAGGGTGACGATGAACGCCGGCACCCCGATGTACGCCACCCAGAAGCCCTGCCAGGCGCCGATCACCGCGCCGATGGCGAGGCCGAACACGATGGCGGCGGGCCAGGGCAGATCCCACTCGGTCATCGACTTGGCGACCAGGATGCCGGTGAACGCCGCGACCGAGCCGACCGAGAGGTCGATGTGCCCGGCGACGATCACCATGAGCATGCCGATGGCCAGGATCAGGATGTACGAGTTCTGCTGGAACAGCGCGATCAGGTTGTCCGACCGCAGCGTCAGCCCATTGGTCCAGATCTGGAAGATCAAGACGATCGCCACCAGGGTGAAGATCATCCCGAACTGGCGGGCGTTGGAGGTCGTGCCTCCAAACAGGTTCTTCTGAAGGTCTCTGATACGGCTCATCGGGTGGCCAACTTCTTCGTCGAGGTCATCTGCTTCATGAGGGTTTCCGGGTTCGCGTCCGCCCGGGCGATCTCGCCCGTGATGGCGCCTTCGAAGACGGTGTAGATGCGGTCGCAGAGCCCGATCAGCTCAGGCAGCTCCGAGGAAATGACGACGACGCCCTTCCCCTGGTCGGCGAGCCGCTGGATGATGCCGTAGATCTCGTACTTGGCGCCCACGTCGATGCCGCGGGTCGGCTCGTCGAGGATCAGCAGGTCCGGGTCGCTGAACATCCACTTGGCCAGGACGACCTTCTGCTGGTTACCGCCGGAGAGCTTGGAAACGCCCTCGTCGACGGTCGGAGCCTTGGTCCGCAACTCCTTGCGGTACGCCTCGGCCGCCTGGTACTCCTCGACCTCGTTCAGCACGCCGTGATGCGAGATCTTGGACAGCTTGGCGGCCACCGTCGACGTCTTGATGTCGTCGAGCAGGTTGAGGCCGAGCGCCTTGCGGTCCTCGCTGACGTACGCGAGCCCGTGGTCGATGGCGTCCGCCACCGACTTCAGCACGATCTCCTTGCCGTCCTTGATGATCGTGCCCGACTCGTACACCCCGTAGGAGCGGCCGAAGACACTCATCGCCAGTTCGGTCCGGCCCGCGCCCATGAGACCGGCGAAGCCGACGATCTCGCCGCGGCGCACCACGAAGCTCTCGTTCTTGCAGACCTGTCGATCGGCGGAGATCGGGTGGCGGACGTTCCAGTCGCGGACCTCGAAGAAGACCTCGCCGATCTTCGGGGTGTGGTCCGGGAACCGGCTGCTCAGCTCGCGGCCGACCATGCCCCGCACGATTCGGTCCTCGTCGACCCCGTCCGCCTTGACGTCGAGGGTCTCCACGGTCCGGCCGTCACGCAGGATGGTGATCTGGTCGGCGATCGCCTCGATCTCGTTCAGCTTGTGCGAGATCATGATCGAGGTGATGCCACGGGAGCGGAACCCGCGCAGCAGGTCCAGCAGGTGCTTGGAGTCCGCCTCGTTGAGCGCCGCGGTGGGCTCGTCGAGGATGAGCAGCTTCACGTCCTTGGCGAACGCCTTGGCGATCTCGACGAGCTGCTGCTTGCCGACCCCGATGTCCTTGATCAGGGTGTCCGGGTCCTCTTCCAGACCGACCCGGGCCATCAGGTCCAGCGCCATCCGGTTCGCGGCCTTCCAGTCGATCGCGCCCCGCTTGCGCGGTTCGTTGCCGAGGAAGATGTTCTCGGCGATCGACATCCCTGGAATGAGCGCGAGCTCCTGGTGGATGATCACGATGCCGGCGCTCTCACTGGCCCGGATGTCGGAGAACTTGCTCTCCGACCCCTGGTAGATGATCTTGCCGTCGTAGGTGCCGTGGGGGTACACCCCGCTGAGCACCTTCATCAGGGTGGACTTGCCCGCGCCGTTCTCGCCGCAGATGGCATGGATCTCGCCGGCGCGAACCACCAGGTTGACGTCGGAGAGGGCCTTGACTCCGGGAAACTCCTTGGTGATGGAGCGCATCTCAAGGAGGATGGGCACGTCGCTCATAGCTCGTACCACCTCGCCAACGTCATCGGTTGCCTCCGGAAGGTTGAACCTTCACTTGGTTTTGTTGTTGACGGCAACGTATTGCGGCCGGAGGGCCATCCGCAAGGCGAGGGACTGTTGAAAAGGTAACAATCCGGCAATATAGATGTGGCACAGTGTTCGCCTGCCACAGCGGCCACCGCAGCCCCTCCCGGCACCCCGGGTTCGAGCACAGCACCGGTGCCGACCTGCGACAACGCGCCGATTGACCCGTGCCGCTACCCGCAGCTTTCCCACCAGGCAAGACGCGCCGGGGAGGATCGGGCCGGTGACGCAGCGCACCCGCCTCGCCATCGAGCGATGATGATCGGCACCAGGCCCAACGTCGTACGAACGGCGCGCCCAGGGGTCTCGGACAACTGATGTGACCCACGCCTCTGCCGGCCGGACACATCGACGGTCGCCGTCACCGAGCGGCGCGCACCCGACGGCAGGTCCATGCCTTGGCGTCCGTTAAGCGCGGTTCGGGACGGGCCGACGCAGCCGCCCAGGTCGTTCAGCTCGGGTGCAGCACCGCCTTGATCACGCCGTGTTCCCGGCGGTCGAAGTGGCGATACAACTCCGGGGCGTCGGCGAGGGTGCCGTGGTGGGTGACGATCATGCTGGGCCGGGCCCGGCCCGCGACGACGAGGTCCCGCAGCAGGACCGTGTAGCGGCGGTCGTGGGTACGACCGAACCGAACGGCCACCCCCTTGCTGAACAGCGCTCCCCACGGCGCGACCACATCCTCGTGACCGTCCGCGCCAGGCCCGGGGTGTGGGTCCCGGTCCGGGTACACACCGGCGACCGCGATCGCGCCAGCGGCGTTGACCAGCCGGGCCGCGTCGATGATGACCTGGTTCGGACGCTCCCGGTCGGGGTGCTCCCGGTCGCGGGCCTGGAACCCGACCGCGTCGATGACCTTGTCGACCCCGCCCAGCTTCTCCTGGCCGAGCGGCAGCCCGGTCCGGGCCCGGTCGGCGCGGATCTGCTCGACCGGGTCGCCCCGACGGAAGTCGATCGGCACGGCGCCGATCTCGCCGGCCTTGTCGAGTCGGGCGTCGACCCCGTCGACGCAGTACACGACCCGGGCTCCTCGGAGCAGCGCCGCGTGGGCGCCGAGCAGACCGATGGTGCCGGCGCCGAACACCGCCACCGTGTCACCGGGCCCGACCTCGGCGAGGGTGGCGGCGTGCCACCCGGTGACGAACGCGTCGGCGAGCAGCACGAAGTCGTCCTCGTACCCGTCCCCCGGCTCGCCGGGCAGGGGTACACAGTTGGCGTCGGCCCACGGCACCCGCAGCAGGTCGGCCTGCGCACCCCGGTACGGACCCATCCCCGCGTACCCGTACGCCGCGCCCGGCCCCTCGGCCCGGGCCCGCAGGCAGGCCGCGGAGAGCCCGCGGGCACACATCACACACGTACCGCAGAACAGGTGCGTGGGGATCACCACCCGGGTGCCCGCTCGGACGGTCTGCACAGCGGCGCCCACCTCCTGCACCACGCCGAGCGGCTCGTGACCCAGCACCAGGCCGGGCTCGGCGCTGGTCCGTCCGTCGTACATGTGCAGGTCGGTGCCACACAGGGCGGTGGAGGTGATCCGCACGAGCGCGTCGGTCTCCGCCTCCAGTGTCGCGTCGGGCACCTCCCGGACCGCGACCGTCCGGACGTCCGCGTAGACGACGGCTCTCATCCCGGCTCTCCTGTTCGGCTGTGGAACGGCCGGTCTTCCCCCGACTGGGCCGGTCATGCCTGCCCGACCCAGCAGCATGTGCCGGTGCTATGTTAGGAGCCCTAAGTTCTTTCCTAGTGAAACAAAGGTTTGATATGCCACGGCAGGGGCTGACCAGCTCGCGCGTCTCGGCCGCCGCAGCCGAGCTCGCGGATTCGGTAGGCCTGTCCCGGTTGACCGTCGCGGCCGTCGCCCGGCACTTCGGGGTCTCGGACGCCGCCCTGTACGTGCACGTCCGCAGTCGCGACGCGTTGATCGAGCACGTCGCGGTCCGGGCCGCGGCCACGTTCGCCGACGCGCTGGCGATAGCGGTGGCGGGGCGGGCCGGCCGCCAGGCCCTGATCGGGTTCGCCGACGCCTGGCGCGCGTTCGCCGTCGCCCATCCGGGGCAGTACGCGGCCACCCAGCTTCAGCTGCCGCCCGAGGTCGGCACAGGGTCGGGCGGGCACCTACGGATGATCGAGCTGAGCTACGCGATGTTGCGCGGATACGGGCTCGACGAGCCGGCCCTGACCGACGCGATGCGATTCGTCCGAAGCACCTTCCACGGCTTCGCGAGCCTTGAGACGGTCGACGGTTTCGGGCATCCCCGCGCTGTCGACGCGTCGTGGCAGTCGATCCTCGACGCGGTGCACACCACGTTGAGCAACTGGCCAACCCAGCAACAGGAGCAGCAGTGAACAGCCACGATCAGACGGTCGAGTCGGCCGACGGGACCCACCTGGTGGTACGACGACTGGGCGTCGGAGACCCCGTCGTCCTGGTGCACGGCTCGGGTGGCGGGCTGCACTCCTGGGCCAGCGTCGCGGAGCACCTGGCCCAGGAGCACGAGGTGTGGCTGCCGGCCCGGCGCGGATACGGTCCCAGCGACGTCCCGGCCGGCACCAAGTCCTTCCGGGCCGAGACCGCCGATCTGCTCGCCGTCATCGAGGCCGCCCGGCAGTCCCCCGGCCAACCGGTCCATCTCGTCGGCGCGTCCTACGGAGCGACACTGGCGTTGCACACCGCCCTGGCTGATCCGCGCGACGTACGCTCCCTGGCCATCTTCGAGCCGCCGCTCTACGCGGCCGGGGCGCAGGTCGCGCCGTTGCTCGACCGGTACCGTGCCGCCTTCGAGCGCGACGATGCCGCCGCGATGGCAGCGGCCCTGAACGACGTGACCCGGGTTCCGGCCGAGATCGTCGCCGCGATGGCCGCCGGCGCGGGCGATCGGGTGCCCGACCCGGTCGAGGCGCGCCGCTCGGCGATCGGCTGGCTGCACGATCTGGAGGCGCTCGCGCAGGACAGCACCGACATCAGCCGGTGGTCCTCGATCGCCGTGCCGACTCTCCTGCTGGCCGGCGCGGACACCTGGGAGCCGATGCCCACCACGATGAACGCCCTCGCTGAGGCGATCCCGGCGGCAAGCTACGTCGTCTGGCCGGGTCAGTCGCACTTCGTGACAATGACGGCACCCGCAATGGTCGCCGACGCGCTGCGGCAGTTCTTCGCCGAGGTCCCGCCGGTCTGACCCAACCCGCCCGAACGCCCGGCGGCGGCCGGTGACACACCGGCCGCCGCCGTGGAGCTGTCCCGCTGCCGGCGCGTTGGACCCGGCCGACGCCGCGACAGCGCGCCTACTCGGGCACCTGCCGCTGCCGGAACTGCTCGACCGGGAGGCCGCCGCGACCCCAGTTCTCGATCTCGACCTCGTCGATCACCACAAAGGTCGACGTCAACGGTTTGTTCAGGACGTCGCGCAGCAGTTCACTCACGCCCTTGATGAGGGCGGCCTTCTCCTCGGCGGTCGCCGCGGACGTCCCCGCGGTGCTGCCCTCGCGAGTGATCTGAATGGTCACGATCGGCATCGGCTACTCCCTTCTCGGTGTGGGGTGGAGTCAGTGACCGGCGTTCTGCCCGCCGTCGACGTGCAGGATCTCGCCGGTGACGAACGGAGCGGACTCGAGGTAGAGGACGGCGTCGACGACGTCGCTGGTCTCGCCCATCCGGCCGACCGGGTGCAGGCCCGCGAGCGTCTGGTGCGTCTCGACCGGGTGCATCGGGGTCTTGATGATGCCGGGCGCGACGGCGTTGACCCGTACGCCGCGCGCCGCGTACTCGATGGCCAGGGACTTGGTGGCCGAGCTGAGGCCGCCCTTGGTCAGCGACGCGAGCACCGACGGAACGTGCGAACTGGGCTGGTCGACGAAGCTGGTAGTGATGCTGACGATGTGCCCCGAACCGCCGGCCAGCAGGTGCGGCAGCACGCGTCGGGTGAGGTGGAAGAAGCCGGCGAGGTTGACCCCGGTGACCGTGTCGAACTCCTCGTCGGTGTAGTCGGTGAACGGCTTGGCGACGAAGATGCCGGCGTTGTTCACCAGACTGTCGATCCGCCCGAAGCGGTCCACTGCGGCACGCACCACCCGCTCGGCGGTGTCCGCCTCGGCGATGTCGCCCCGGACCGTGACGATCTCCGGGTCGTCGGACGCGCCGATCGAGCGCGAGGTCGCCACGACGCCGTACCCGAGCTTGCGGTAGGCGGCCACGAGGTCGGCGCCGATACCCTGGGAGGCACCGGTGATCACAACGACCTTCTGGTTCTGACTGCTGTTCATGAGGGAATCACTTTCACTAGACGACTGGTCTACTAAAAGCTAGCCGACCGGTCGTGTATCGTCGAGGCATGGGTCGAACCAGTGACGCGAAGAACAAGATCCTCGACGCGGCCGCCACGCTGATCGAGCAGCGCGGCTACACGGCGCTCGGCGTGGCCGAGATCTGCGCGGCGGCAGGCGTGCCGAAGGGCAGCTTCTACTACTTCTTCGAGTCCAAGCAGGCTCTCGCCCGCACCGTCATCGACGAGCACTGGGTCACCCAGCGACGCCAGTGGGAGCAGTTGCTCGGCAGCGAGCGCGACCCGCTACAGCGGCTCCGGGACCTGTTCGAGGCCACCGAGGAGGTCCAGCGCGTCGGCCAGCAGAAGGCCGGCGTGGTCGCGGGCTGCCTGTTCGGCAACCTCGCCCTCGAACTCAGCAACCAGGCCGAGGAGATCCGCGGTCGGCTCCAGGAAATCTTCGAGGAGCAGATCAGCCTCATCGAGCAGGTCGTCGTCGAGGCGAAGGAGCGCGGCCTGGCGGGCCCGGCGGTCGACAGCCGGGAGGCCGCCCGATCGATCGTCGCGCAGATCGAGGGGCGGGTCCTGCTCGCGAAGTTGCTCAACGACCCGACCCAGCTGGAGACGCTGTGGCGCAACTGCCTCGATCTCCTCCAGGTGCCGGCGCGGGCGCGGACCACCACCGGCTGAACGGACGACGGTCGCTGACCGTCCACTCCGGGCACACCGCGCGGCCGCTCAGTAGCATCGACGAGGCACGATTTTCAGGCGGACCACTCCCCGACCGGATCGAGCACTCGACATGACGACCGAGCAGACCACGTCTCCCCCGCGTGCCGGGGTCGGCATCGCCGCTCAAGGGCTGGGCCAGAGCGTCCGGAGCGGTCGCCAGATCCTGACCGACATCTCAGTGAGCATCGCGCCGGGCGAACTGGTCGCGATCATCGGCGCCAGCGGCGCCGGCAAGACCACCCTGCTGGAGATCCTCTCCGGGGTACAGCGACCGGTGGCGGGCACCGTCACCTACGACGGCACCACCACGGCCGGCACCATCGGTGTCGTTCCGCAGGACGACATCATCCACAGCGAGCTGCCCCTGGCCCGCACCCTGCGGTACGCCGCCCGGCTGCGCCTGTCCTCCACCACCGGGCCGGCCGAGATCAGTGACCGGGTCGCGGAGGTGCTCGCCGAGCTACGGCTCACCGACCGGGCCGACACGCCGGTCGGCCTGCTCAGCGGCGGTGAACGCAAGCGCGCCAGCATCGCCGTCGAGCTGCTCACCCGGCCCGGCGTGTTCTTCCTGGACGAGCCCACCTCCGGATTGGACCCGGCGATCGCCGTGGAGCTGCTCCGGGCGCTCCGCGCGCTCGCCGACACGGGTGCCACAGTCGTGCTGACCACCCACCAGGTCACCGACGTGGACCATTGCGACAGGGTCATCGTGCTGACCCGTCAGGGCCGGCTGGCGTTCACCGGCGCGCCGGCCGCCGCCCGGGAGTTCTTCGGCCTGCGGTCCCTGGTCGAGGTGCACCTCCGGCTCGACGAAGCGACGCAACCCGCCGAGTGGCCCGATCGCTTCGCCGAGCAGCGCCCGGCCGAGCCGCCGCCCCGTAGCGCCGACTGTGACGTCGCCGGGACGCCGCCGCGGCGCGTCGGCCGGCTGCGCCAGTGGGCGGTCCTCAGCGCGCGCAACGCGGAGATCGTCGTCCGCAACCGGCTGACCCTGGCGATCCTGCTCGGCTCGCCACTGATGGTGCTCGGCATGTTCGCGCTGCTGTTCCGCCCGGGGGCGTTCGAGCCGACCAGGCCCAGCCCGACGGTGACCGTGATGATCCTGTTCTGGATAGCGTTCGGCGGCTTCTTCTTCGGGCTGACCTACGGGCTGCTCCAGATCTGCACCGAGCTGCCGATCCTGCGCCGCGAGCGGCTGGCCGGTGTCCGGCTGGTCCCGTACCTGCTGGCGAAGGTCGCGGTGCTGCTGCCGCTGCTGGCAGTGGTGGACCTGGCACTGCTCGGGGTGCTGCGCGGCATGGACCGGCTACCGCCGGTCGGCGGCGCCGACTTCGCCGCCCTGTACGCGACGCTGCTGCTCTCCTCGGCGGCGGCGCTCGCCCTCGGTCTGCTCTGCTCGGCGGCCGTGTCCGACGCGGCCCAGGCGACGCTCATGCTGCCGATGCTCTGCTTCCCACAGGTGCTGTTCGTCGGCGCGATCCTGCCGGTGCCGGCCATGGCGGTCGGCGGTCAGTGGCTCAGCTACGCGATGTCCAACCGGTGGGCGTTCGAGGGCTTGGGGCACACCGCCGCGGTGGAGCGGCTCTGGCGCGACGGCGGTTCCCCGCTCGGCCCGCCGCTGCTGGCCACGTACGGCGACAGCTTCTCCCGGCCGGTGTGGATCGACTGGCTGGTGCTCGGCGGTTTCGTGCTGCTGTTTCTTGGCGCGGCCTGGGCGGTCCTGCTCCGACGGGATCCCCGTCGTGCGTCCTGACCCGACGCCGCACGCCTCCCCCACGGGGCTGCCGGGGTACGCCGCCACCGGCCGGATCGACGAGCTGCGCGCCACCGAGTACCGACACCTGGACACCGACGGGCAGGTGTACCTCGACTACGCCGGAGCCGGGGTGGCTGCCCAGGCGCAGGTGCGCGCCCACCACGACCGGTTGCTCGCCGGCCTCTACAGCAACCCCCACTCGGAGAACCCCACGAGTGTGGCGGCGGGCTCGCTGGTGGAGTCGGCGCGACGCGCGGTGCTCGACTTCTTCCGCGCCGACCCGGCCGAGTACGCGGTCATTTTCACCCCGAACGCCAGCGGCGCCTGCCGGCTGGTCGGCGAGGCGTACGACTTCGGCCGGGCCGCGCCGCTGGTGCTCACCTGGGACAACCACAACTCGGTGAACGGCATTCGCGAGTACGCCCGGTCGGCTCGCGCGTCAGTGCGCTACCTGCCGCTGACCGGGCCGGAGCTGCGGGTCGCCGAGTCGGACCTGGTCGCGGCGCTCGACGCCGGCAGTGGCGGCCTGGCCCGTCGGTGGGGTCGGCCCGGTCGGCGCGGGCTGTTCGCCTACCCGGCGCAGAGCAACTTCTCCGGGGTACAGCACCCGCTGGGTTGGGTGGAGCTGGCCCACCAGCGCGGCTACGACGTGCTGCTCGACGCTGCCGCCTTCGCGCCGACGAACCGGCTGGACCTCAGCGTCGTCAGGCCGGATTTCGTCTGCCTGAGCTGGTACAAGCTCTTCGGCTACCCCACCGGGGTCGGCGCGCTGCTGGCCCGCCGTTCGGCGCTGGCCCGTTTGCGCCGGCCGTGGTTCGCCGGCGGCACGATCCGTGCGGTGAGCGTGCAGGGCGACTGGCACCGGCCGATGGACGACGAGTCGGCGTTCGAGGACGGCACGCTCAACTTTCTGAGCATCCCGGACGTGGAGTTCGGGTTGCGCTGGCTTGAGTCGATCGGCGTGGACCTCGTCCACACCCGGGTCGGCCTGCTCACCGGGTGGCTGCTGGAGCGGCTGGCCACAATGCGGCACGATACCGGCGGGCCGCTGGTCCAGGTGTACGGGCCGACGACGGGTGCCGGGCGCGGCGGCACTGTGACCTTCAACCTGCGCCATCCGGACGGCACGCTGGTCGACGAACGGCTCGTGGCGCGGGAGGCGGCAGCGGCCGGGATCTCCCTGCGTACCGGCTGTTTCTGCAACCCGGGTGCCGCTGAGGGCGCGTTCGGGATGAGCCGGACGTCGATGCGGCAGCGGCTGTTGGCGGGGGTCGACACGATCGACAGGTACCTCGCCGCGCTGGGCCTACCGACGGGTGGCGCGGTTCGCGTCTCGTTCGGACTGGCCTCGGTAGCGACCGACGCGGAGCGCCTCGTCGACTTCGTCCAGTCGACCTACCTCAACCGGAGCGCCGGTACGGAGTCACCACTGCCACCTCGGCTGCGCTGCTGACCTGCCCGACCCCGCCGACTAGCTGACCTGGGCCACCGGCGCCGGGCGGTGCTTGATCTCCTCCATGAACGGGAACCGGGTGGTCAGCTCGGCGAACGTCAGGCCGGCCCGCCAGGCCGCGGCCACCTGGGCGACCTGCACCAGATCCATGACGTCGCCGCGGGCGAGAACCTCTCCCGAGACGCGCAGGTCAATCATGAAGTATCGGGCCTGCGATCCCAGCCCGACGCAGACCACGCCCTCGTCGGAGTGCAGCTCGGCGCAGGTGAACCGGGCCCGCCCCTGCTCGGGCGCGGTCACCCGGCCGATGTCGAGCCCGTGGCGGGCAGCAGTTTCGATCAGCGCGGGGGCCAGGCCACCCCGCTCGACCAGATCCGGGTAGAGGCGCACACCCAGCGCCGTCGACGCCTCGCTCATGACTGACTCCCACTTCCTTGTGACAGAGACCAGCAGCGCGCAGGTTACGGGAAAGTTTCCGGCACGCCTCGTCATCCTGTCCCGCGTGGACGCCCCACGGCAATAGGACGGGTCGATTCGACCGCTATCGAGTTACCCTCGGCCGCGCCGAACTCCTTCGATGGTTCGGCGTCGTCCAACTCGGAGACATCGAGCGATGCCACCGGCGTCGACCGACCCCGGCGCTTCGCCGCTCACTGGACAGCATCGGGCGGTAACGGACGGTCGTGATATTGGAAACACTCTTGACAGAAAGACATCATATCGACATGCTTCGCTTTAGAGAGCGCTCTCTAACCTGGTAGACCACCTCCACCGACCCCAAGCTGAGGAGCCTCCCGTGTTCACAGCCCGGCCCAGCCTCCGCTTCCGTCCCCTCGCACTCCTGGCCGTCGCCCTCGTCGCGACCGCGACGGCGCTCGTCGTCCCGGCGTACCCCGACCGGGCCGAGGCCGCCATCGGCCCCATCAGCTGGCAGGACGAGTTCAACTCCCCCGCCGGCACACCCGTCGACCAGAACAAGTGGCGGTTCGACATCGGCGGCGGCGGCTGGGGCAACAACGAACGGCAGTACTACACCAACAGCACCAGCAACGCCGTCCACGACGGTCAGGGCAACCTGGTCATCACCGCCCGCCGGGACAATCCCGCCAACTACCAGTGCCACTACGGGCGCTGCGAGTACACGTCGGCGCGGTTGCTGACGGCGGCCACCTTCACCCAGACCTACGGGCGGTTCGAGGCCCGCATCAAGATCCCGCGTGGTCAGGGCATCTGGCCGGCCTTCTGGATGCTCGGCACCGGCGGCGGGTGGCCCGACGCTGGCGAGATCGACGTCATGGAGAACATCGGCCGGGAGCCCAACACCGTCTACGGCACCGTGCACGGGCCTGGCTACTCCGGTGGCGGCGGCATCACGGGCAGCCGCACCCTCGGGGCGCCGCTCGCCGACACCTTCCACACCTACCGGGTGGACTGGGAGCCGAACGTCATCACCTGGTACGTCGACGGGGTGCAGTACCACCGGGTCGATCCCGCCCGGCTCGGCGGCAGCCGCTGGGTGTTCGACCACCCCTTCTTCATGATCCTCAACGTGGCGGTCGGTGGTAACTGGCCCGGCTACCCGGACGGCTCGACCCAGTTCCCGCAGCAGATGCTCGTCGACTACGTCCGGGTGTCCAGCTACACCTCGGGCGGCGGGGGCGACCCGACTCCCGGCACCAACCGGATCCGGGGTGCGCAGAGCGGTCGCTGCATCGATATCCCCGGCGCCAACCCGGTCGAGGGCGCCAAGCTCCAGATCTGGGACTGCAACACCACGGCGGCCCAGAGCTGGACCTTCGCCTCCGACGGGACCATCCGCGCGATGGGCAAGTGCATGGACCCGGCCTGGGCCGGCACCGCAAACGGCACCGAGGTCAACCTGGTCAGTTGCAACGGCAACACGGCCCAACGCTTCACCCTCAACGCCGCCGGCGACCTGGTCAACCTCAACGCCAACAAGTGCGTGGACGTCCGGGAGGCCAACCCCAACAACGGCGGCAAGCTGCACCTGTGGGACTGCCTCGGCGCCGCCAACCAGAAGTGGTCTCGCATCTGACCATCGGGCACGGAAGCGTGGGCCGGCCGAGGAAAGACTCGGGCGGCCCACAGCCGTTGGGCCATCCGCCCACCTCGTCGAACCGGATTGACTCGATGGGCAGGGAGGCCAGGTTCATGCCCACTATGTTCGGATTAGTCCATAATCCGGCAGTTCCGGGAGTGAGCCAATGTCGCACCACCTCGATACGCCCCTGGCCGCCCAGGGCGGCCAGTTGTACATCGACGACCTGTACGTCTTCAACGGTGACCGCGCCACGGTGTTCGTCATGGACGTCAACAGCTCGGTGACCAAGGCCGACATCAAGCGCGGCTTCCACGCCGAGGCGCGTTACGAGATCAAGATTCACGTCAACGGCACCGAGATGGAGGACCTGACCTACCGGTTCGCCTTCGGCGAGCCGGACGGCGACGCCCGGCAGGCCCTCCAGTTGTACGAGCTCACCGGGGCGGACGCCCGCGACGACGCCGCGATGGGCACCCCCATCGCCGAGGGGCGAACCGGCGAGGTGACGACCGGCGGCAACGTCCGGATCTGGGCCGGCCGGATCACCGACCCCTTCTTCATCGACCTCGACGAACTCGCCACCATCAACGGCGCGGTCAAGAACGCTTCGGCGGTGGACCGCTCGGCGTGGCGGGTCGACCAGGCCAGGAACAGCTTCGCCGGCACCACAGTCGAGTCGATCGTCCTTGAGGTCTCGCACGACGAGCCACTGCTGCGTGACGGCACCGAGATCGGCGTGTGGTGTCGCACCATGCTGGCCACCGACGCCGGCGGATGGCGCCAGATCAACCGCGCCGGCCACCCCATGATGTGGCCGATCTTCTGGCCCCACGACACCGACTTCTCCAACCCCGCCAACTTCCGGCACCCCAGCAACGACCTCACCGAGGGCGGGGAGGAGATCGCGAACGCGGTCGCCGGGGTGGTCAAGGCCAACGGCACCGCACCGGATCCGCAGGCGTACGGCTGGAGCGTCGCCCGGCAGCTCTACCCGGACCTGCTGTCGTACAAGGTCGGCACGGCAGCGAACTTCGGCTTCGCGGTCCGCAACGGGCGCACCCTGGCCGACAACGTGGCCGAGGTGATGTTCTCCCTGATTCTCAACACCGGCACCACGGCCGGCCTCACCTCGGAGGTCACCAAGGCCGCCCGCTCCGCCACGTTCCCGTACGTGGTCGCGGCCTGAATCTGCTCGCGGGGCTCGGCGGCCGACACGGCGCCGGGCCCTTGCCGTGCGCGCCCTGCACGAGGCCGAGCGCGCCTGACGGGCCATCCATGATCGTGCTCGACGCAGGAAAGAGGCCTCTTCCGCCCAGGTGACGGCGCCACATCCAGGACCGCGCGCGCTCATCGGACGCCCACCGGGTGACGCTCGCGTCATTCGGGCCTGTATGGGCGTTTTGCGTAGTTAGTCTTGTAAGTGCTTTCCAGGGTTTTTTAGGACAAAGGAGACTCGATGCGTAGAAAGATTCTCGCGGGCTTGGCCGGTGTCGCCGCCGTCGTCGCGCTCGCCGGACCGGCCGCCGCGGACACCACGGGCGACACGATCGTGACCCTCACCGTCGACGCCGCCGGTGGCCTGTCGATCACCGTACCGGCGTCGGCGAACATCGGCCACGGCGTGGAGGGCTCGACCGTCACCGGCCAGCTCGGCCCGGTCACCGTGCTGGACCAGCGCGGGTCGCTCACCCCCAACTGGACCGCAACCGTCATCTCCACCGACTTCGTCACCGGCGGTGGCTCCTCCGGAGAGACGATCCCGAACATCAACGTGCTGTACTGGTCCGGCCCCGCCACGGCGACCGCCGGTGGTGGCACCTTCACACCGGGTCAGCCCACCGCCGCCCAGCAGGTGATCATCAATGTCCCCCGGACGGCGATGAGCCACACCGGCGGCACCGGCAACAACTTCGCCACCTGGAACCCCACCCTGGTGGTGAACATCCCCGTCGGCACCGTCCAGGGTGTCTACACCGGGACGGTGACACATTCGGTGTTCTGAGCCGCTCGGCCGGCTGGTGCTGCTGGCCTCGGTCGCCCTCGTGGCGCTCGGGGTTTCGGCGGCACCAGCCGTTGCCGTGCGGGAGCAGCGACAGGACCCGGCCGAGGAAGCCGCCATCAGCATCCGGATGTTGGACATCCCCGCCAGTCGGGTGCAGGATCCCCGGGCCCAGGTCTACATAGTGGATCACCTGAAGCCCGGCACGACGATCCACCGCCGGGTCGAGGTGCAGAACACCTCCCCCGAGACGCAGAAGATCGAGTTCTACTCCGGCGCCGCGTCTGTCGAGAACAACGCCTTCGCGGTGCCCGAGGGGCGCACCGGGAACGAACTGAGCGGGTGGATCCGGCTGAAGACCGCCACGATGCAGCTCGACCCGGGTGAGCGACGGCCAGTCGAGGTCGAGCTCGCGGTGCCGAGGAAGGCGTCGAAGGGCGAGCGGTACGCGGCCATCTGGGCGCAGGTCACCAGCGCGAAGGAACGCACCGGCAACGTCACCCAGATCCACCGGGTGGGCATCCGGGTCTACCTCGACGTCGGTCCGGGCGGTGAGCCGCCGACGGACTTCCGGATCGAGGGGTTGGCCGCGGAGCCCGGCGCCGGCGAGTTCCCGGTAGTCACCGCGAAGGTCACCAACACCGGCGAACGCGCACTGGACATGACCGGCACCCTGGCGCTGACCAAGGCGGCGGTCCAGGCCGGCCCGTTCAAGGTGACAAACGGTGTGACGATCCTGCCTGGCCAGAGCGGTCAGGTGCGGGTCGAGATCAACCAGGCTCTGCCCGCCGGGACCTGGAACGTGCACGCGAAGCTCGCCAGCGGCACCGTGGAACGCACCGCGACCGGGAAGATCGTCCTACCCGTCGCGGCGCCGATGACGGTGGCGACGTCCAGCGGGCCGAGCTGGCTCGTCTACACAGTCGGCGGGGTCGCCCTGCTGGTGCTGGTCACCCTCGGCGGCTGGTACCTCGTCCGCCGGCACCGGACCCAACTGGCCTGACGTCACCCGACAAGAAACTGCCCGGCCGTTCCCCCCGGAACGGCCGGGCAGCATCGTCCGACGAGTCGATCATGCACGTGTGGTGGGTGCCCGACTTGAGACCGACACCCACCACAACCCCATGATCGACACGGTCGGGGGTGCGGGGGTGGGGGGTGGGGGCTAGATGACGGAGTGGGTTACCACTGCCACGTAGTCGCCCACCACCACCCCGGACGGGAGGGTCACGAACAGGGTGGGGTTCCAGGTGGCGGAGTTCGGGCCTCCGGTCTGGCCGGACCACCCGGCGGCAGTACGCGGCGTGTTCAGCACCGCCCCGGGCTGCGGGACGAAGGATCCGACACCGGTGCTGGCAAGCGCGGGCCCCGAGGCGTACGTGATGTTGCCGTTGGGGATGGTCTCGCCGCCCGAGCCGGAGCCCGTGCTGAAGCTCGTGCTGGAGACGACGCTGACCCAGTTACCGGAGAACGGCCCACGGTCGTCGATGACGGTCACCGGACCGAGCTGGCCCGAGACGCCGGTCGTGCCCGAGGTGACGGTGCCGAGCGCCGAGATCGCCGGAACGCTGATGGAGAGCCCGCCGAGCGGGGTGATGACCAGGTTGACCGGTCGGGTGGCGGACTGGTTGAACGAGTCGGTCACCCGCACTGTGAACGGGAACGTGCCGGCGACGGTGGGGGTGCCGGAGAGCAGGCCGGTCACCGGGTCGAGGGCCAACCCGGCGGGCAGGCTCCCGGCGCTGACCGACCAGGCGAACGGGCCGGTGCCGCCGTTCACAGTGAGCTGGTACTGGTACGGCTCATACGCCTTGCCGGGTGGGGGCGGTGGGAAGGTCAGCGTCGGCGACGCGTTCACGGTCACCGACCCGGAGGCAGCCGACTGCGGGCCGGTGCCGCCGGCGTTCGTCGCGGCCACCCGGAAGGTGTACGTGGCGCCCGCGGTCAGCCCGGTGACGATCTGGGTCGTGGCGGTTGCGCTGAAGACCCGGGGTGTCTGCGCCACCCCGCTGAGATACGGCGTCACCGTGTAACCGGTGATCGGCGACCCCCCGTTGGCCGGGGCCGTCCAGCTCACAGTGGCGGCGTTGGTCCCGGCGGTGGCCGAGGTGTTCGTCGGCGCTCCCGGCAGCGTGTACGGGACCACGGCCGCCGAGGGCGGGCTGGCCGCGCCGGTCCCGAACGCGTTCACCGCCGCCACCCGGAAGGTGTACGACGAGCCCGCTGTCAACCCGGTCAGGGTGCGGCTGGTGGTGGAGGCGTCGAAGGTGAGCGTCGGTTGGGTGACGCCGTCCCGGATCGGGGTGATCAGGTAGCTGGTGATCGGGCTGCCGTTGTTCTCCGGCGCGGTCCAGCTCACTGTGGCGCTGGTGATGCCCGCGACAGCGGTGGGCACGGTAGGCGTGCCCGGGGTGGACGCGTAGACGAAGTTCGCCGACCCGGCGACGCCCCGGGTGACGACGCTGACAGTGACCGTCGCCGGACTGGAGCGGGCGGGCATGGCGGAGATGGCCAGGGTGCCGTTGGAGTTCACCGTGAAACAACCGGCGGCCGGGCCGGAGGTGCACGGCACCAGCAGCACCGACGTGCCGGCCTGCTGTTCGGCGGCCGTACCGATGGTGATCGCTGTCGCCCCGGTGAGGTTGCTGCCGCCGACGGTGACCCCGATGCCTCCGGAGACCGAACTCTGGTCGGGGGTGACTGTGACGCCGCTGGGCGCGGTGGCCGGCGCGACCGGCGTGGTGCTGGTGGCGAGACCCGGGTTCGCGTCGATCGACGACGAGGTCGCCACCGTCGCCGTCTGGATCTGCGTCGGCGTCACGCCGGTGCCGGTGACTGTGGCGACGACGGTGATGGGTGGCAGGGAGGTCCCGCCGGCGAACGGCGCGTTGCTGTTGGTGCAGGTGATGGTCTGTCCGGACGGTGCGGCGCAGACCCAGCCGGAACCGTAGGCGGCGCGGGGGACGACACCGGTGGGGACGGTCTGGGTGACCGAGATCGGCGACGTCTCGGTGGCCCCCGCATCGACCCCCGCGGTGATCGAGTAGGTGACCGGGTCACCGGGCTGGGGGGAGGTGCCGACCGAACTGGTCTGCGCCACATTCAGGTCCGGCACCGGGTTGAAACTGACCGCCCGAGCGTTGTCGACCTCGTGGAAGTCGGTGACCGAGCCGGTCGAGCCCACCCAGCCGAAGGCGAGTTGCCGGGGGTAGCCGCTGGCGTTCAGCCAGGTCGGCGACGGGTACAGGCTGGGTGACACGACTGGGAGGCTGCCCGACAGGGTCCGCGCCGACCCGCCGACCGGCGTGAACCTGACCCGGTACTCGCCGGCCGGAACGGTGATCCCGGTGTCGGTGGTGAACGGCGACGCGGTGGTGTTGGCGACCACCTCGACCGGCACCAGCGAGGCCGCTCGGGTGCTGGCCCGCAACGCCAGGGCCGCCGACGAGGTGGTGGTGGCGGTGCTGTTGATCGCGCAGTAGCCGACGCCGTTTCGGCCCGGCCCGCGGATCACGACCTGGCCGGGGACGCGCCCGCCGGTGGTCGAGATGTACGGCGGGTTCGTGCAGCCGGTGCCCTGGTAGGTGCTGTTGCTGTAATTGCCGAAGACGTCCAGCCCGACGCCCAGGTAGCCGTTGGAGAGGCCCGCCGACACCCCGCCGAACGCCGCCGAGTAGCCCAGTGAGCCGCCCGGCTGGCCGAGGGTGGTCGGGGGTCTCGGGTTGGCCGGGTCGACGGCGGCCAGGACGAAGGCGAGACCGTCGGCGCCCGGGTTCGTGCCCCCGTACTGGTAGGTGTTGAAGGTGACGTGCAGGCCCTGCGAGGTGGGCACGCTCACCGCGCCGAACACGCCACCCTGGCGGGTGACGGTGGCCGGGGTGAGGCGCAGCTTGCCGGAGCCCTGCGGGTCGGTGGAGCTGGTGCAGCTGAGCAGCGGGCCGGTGGTGGAGTTGCCGGCAGCGGTCAGGCAGGCGGCGTTCGTGGCGAGGACGCCGGGCACCGTTGGCAGTGCCACGGCGCCGATGCCGTTCGCTGTGTTGTTGCGGAAGGGTTGGTCGAACAGCACGGAACCGGCCGCCGAGGCTGGAAGTGGCGCGACAGCGAGAACTCCCACTGTCGCGGCTGTCGCCAGCGCGGCGATGCTGCTCGGACGACGCCGGCCCCGAAACGACATGTCCAACTCCCAGTTTTCACTCCAGTCTCGATCTGGACTATATCTCCCAAAAACACCCATATTTCTCGTACGGGGATAAAGCCGACTGCGGTACCGGATCACGCGAAAGCGGACCGACCCCCTCGGTCACGCCGAGGAGGTCGGTCCGCTGAGAGTGGAGGCGGTCAGCCCTCGATGTCCCGAGGGTCACGGCTGCGGGGGTAGGTGTTCTTCTCCCCGATCGTGCCGTCCTGCTTCTTGACCACGTGTTCGACGCCCCGGTCGGCCGCCATCTCGCGGCCCTGGGCCTGCGCGTCAGCCTTCACGTCATGCGTGCTGCTGGCCCGCTCCTGGCCCTCCGGCTTGTTCTTCCACTGCCCGTCCTCGTGGTACGTGTCGACATCACCCTTGGCCATGGCCGGCTCCCTCCCTGCGTCTGCACTGTCCCCCCAATCAGTGCCCCGAGCCGGGCCGGGCAAACCGCGGTCCTCAGGAGACGGCCGGGCAGTTGTTGCTCACCCGCCGCAGGATCTGTTCGCGTTCGTCGGTGGTGATGCCCGACGGCTTGCCGTCGAAGTGGGTCTCCACCTTGTCCCAGCCGCGGCGCTGCTCGTAGTGCAGGTGCGGGGCCCCGGAGTTGCCGGTGCTGCCGAGCCGCCCGATCTGGTCACCCTGGGCGACCTTCTGACCGACAGAGACCAGTGGCGGTTCGAGCATGTGCAGGTACTGCGTCTCCCACTTGCCGCCGTGGTCGATCTTCACCCAGTAGCCGCCACCGCGCCCCCGTGGGCCGTCCGGGTCCTGCGGGGTCCGGCCGCCCAGCGAGCCGTTGATGCCCGCCACGGTCACCGTGCCCGCGTACGAGGCGAGCACGGGCCGCCCCCACGTCTCGCCCTCGACCGGGAAGAAATCGACGTCGTAGTCGTCGTGACCGGGGTAGGTGCTGAGCTGCCACGTCTCGCCGCAGGTCACCGGCATCTGAAAGAGCGGACGCGGCCCGGGCGGTCGCAGCATCGGCACCGCGACCACCACGACGCCCAGAACGGCCGCCACCGCGACGAGCACGAGCAGGACGCGGATGGCACGACTTCGGGGGCGGCGGTGGGAGCGGGATCTGGTGGGGCGACCGGTCGTCACCGGCCCGAGCATGGCAGACAGCGGCAACATCCCGGCTCCGAGGTCGCCCTCACACAGCCTTGACATTGCAGTCGAATCGCAAACGAGATACCGTCGGATGCAATGCAGTTGTATTGCAACGAGAGTGGGCTGTCATGCAGGTGATCGCATTGTCCGAGGCGACGGCCGCCATGAGCGCCCTGGTCGGCGGCAAGGCGGCCGGGCTGGGCGAGCTGATTCGGCACGGCGAGCGGGTCCCCGACGGTTTCTGCGTCACCACCGAGGCACACCGGCTCGGCGTCGTGCCCACTGCCGAGATCGTCGCCGCGTACCAGCGGCTCGGCGCGGGCCCGGTGGCGGTGCGCTCCAGCGCCACCGCCGAGGACCTGCCGGACGCGAGCTTCGCCGGGCAGCAGGACACCGTCCTCAACGTCACCGGCACCGCCGAGCTGATCGCCGCCGTCGAGAAATGCTGGGCTTCGCTGCACGGCGACCGCGCGACCGCCTACCGCGACGCCCGCGGCATCGATCACCAGACGGTGCGGATGGCCGTCGTCGTGCAGCGCATGGTCACACCCGCCGTGGCGGGAGTGCTGTTCACGGCGAACCCGCTGACCGGGCGTCGCGACGAGATGGCCGTCGACGCCGCCCCCGGCCTCGGCACGACGGTGGTGGACGGCGCCGCCGCCGTCGACCACTACACCCTCGACGGCGTCACGCGCACCGAGGCCGGGTGCCTGACGTCCACACAGCTGGCAGGCCTGCGCGCCACGGGCGAGCGGTTGCAGGCCCACTTCGGCTGCCCGCAGGATGTCGAGTGGGCGATCGACGCTGACGACGTGCTGTGGCTCCTCCAGTCCCGGCCGATCACCAGCCTGTTCCCCGCACCGCCGGTCAGCGAGAAGCCCCTCCCCCGCGTCTACCTGGAGTTCGGGCACGTTCAGGGCATGCTGCAACCGGTCACCCCGATGGGCATGTCGACACTGCGGACGCAGATCGCCGCGATGCTCGCCGCGCTCGGGGTGCGGGTCGAGATCGTCGACATCGGCGGCCGCCTCTACGGCGACCTGACCGACCTGGCGCGCGACCGGTCGTCCCGCAAGCGACTGGTGAAGCTCCTGGCTGTCGACTTCGGGCCGCGCGCCCAGGCGGTGATGCAGCACGTGCTGGCCGATCCCCGGTTCGCCCCGACCAGCGGCGGGGTCCGGCGCGGTGGGGCGTCCGGGGGCGCGTCGCTGCGGACGGCCCGCCGCGCGGTGGTGGGGATCCTGCGGGCGCTGGCCCGTCCCGAGGCCGCGCGGACCCGGATGTTCGAGGCGATCGAGCGGCTGAAGGTCAGCTCAGCCGCCCCCGCCGAGCTGCTCACCACCGCCGACCGGCTGCGCTTCGTGCAGGCGCAGGACGACGACACCGACGACACCGACGACAGCGCCGACGCGATCATGTGGCCGATCGTCGCCGGGATGCTCGCCGCCGCCCTGCCGACCGCCCTGCTCAAGGGCATCGCCGGCCCGGACGAGGTCCACACGGTGCTCGGCGGCATGCCGCACAACGTCACAATCGAGATGGACCTGGCCCTGTGGCGGCTCGCCCAGGGCGTGGGCGACCACCGCCAGCTTCTCCTCGACACCCCGCCGGCCGAGTTGGCCGCCCGCCACCTGCGCGGGACGCTGCCCGACATCGGCATGACGGCTTTCCTGGACGCCTACGGGCACCGGGGCGTCGCCGAAGTCGACCTCGGGGTGCCGCGCTGGGCGGAGGACCCCACGCCGGTCTTCGCCGCGATCGCCAACTACCTACGGGTCACCGATCCGCAACAGGGTCCCGACCAGCGCTTCCAGCGGGCCGCATCGACCGCGGAGACAGCGTTGGAGGAACTGGTCACCCGGGCTCGCCGTCGGCGGCCGGTGCGGGGCAGGATCGCCGGTTTCCTGTTGCGCCGGGCGCGGTCGTTGGCCGGCCTGCGCGAGGCCGGCAAGTTCGCCGGGTTGTACCCGCTGCGCGAGACCCGTCGCCAACTGCTGCTCATCGGCGCCGATCTGCACGGCCGCGGCTTGCTGGACCAGCCCGACGACATCATGTTCCTGACCCTCGACGAGGTGCACGGCTGCGTACACCAGGGTGTTGATCTGCGCGGCACCGTCACCGCCCGACGGACCGTGCACCGCCGGGAGCTGCGGCGTCGGACGGTGCCGGTGGCACTGCTCTCCGACGGTACGGATGTCGAGACCGTCCTGCCGGTGGCATCGACAGGCGACGGGACGCTCGCCGGAGTGGGTGCGTCGGCGGGTCGGGTGACCGGCCCCGCCCGGGTCGTGCACGACCCGGGCACCGCCCACATCGAGCCCGGCGAAGTCCTGGTGGCCGCTACCACGGACCCCGGCTGGACCCCGCTGTTCCTCACCGCGGCGGCGCTGGTCACCGAGACCGGCGCGATCATGGCGCACGGCCCGACGGTGGCCCGTGAGTACGGCATTCCCGCGGTCATCTGCGTGCCGGACGCCACCCGGACCATCACCACCGGGCAGCTCGTCACGGTGGACGGCGGCGCCGGAACCGTCACGCCGCACGGACCGGCAGCCCCCGATCAAGAAGGACGACAATGACCGACACGAAGACACCGACCAGGGCGCGGGTGGGCCCGCTGCTGCGTCGGGCGGCCGAGGTCGAGGCCGCGACGTGGCGCAGCCTGTACGTGTGGGCGCGGCGTCGTCCACTGCCGCTGGGGCCCGGCGACGAGCCGTTCGGCTATCTCGGCGTGGTCAAGCCGATCCTGGGCATCTTCATCGGCCTGTCGGTAGTGGAGATCCCGATCTTCGACGTGGTGGTCACCCACGTGGTGCCGTGGCGGCCCGCCCGCTGGATTGTGCTGGGCCTCGGCATCTGGGGTCTGCTCTGGATGATCGGCCTGTTCGCCAGCATGACGATCCACCCCCACGTCGTGGGCGACCGCGGCCTGCGGGTGCGGCTCAGTTGGGGCATCGACATCTGGATCCCGTGGACGGACGTCGAGGCGCTGCGCAAGCGCTACCGAACGCTACCGTCGAGCAGATCGGTGCAGGTCGAGCAGGACGGCGACCGGCGGGTGGTGTCCATCTCGGTCGGCAGCCAGACCAGCATCGACGTCCTGCTGCGCCGGCCGCTGACCTTCGACCTGCCCAAGACCGGGTCCACGCCGGTGAACGAGCTGCGACTGTACGCCGACGACCCGGACGGCCTGCTGCGCAGCGCGCGGGGCACCCCGGTCAGCCGGACCGTCAGCCGGTGACCGCCGCGCTGGCGGAGTCTCCGGGCCACCCACTGTGAAACGATCGAGGCCATGCCCAAGAAGGTCGATCACCAGGAGCGACGCACCCTCATCGCGGACGCGCTGATGCGGGTCGCCGCGGATCAGGGCCTGGAGGCAGTCAGCCTCCGACACGTGGCTGCCGAGGCCGGGGTGTCCGCCGGGATGGTCCAGCACTACTTCCGGACCAAGGACGAGATGATGGCGTTCGCGTTGAGCGTGGTGCGTGAGCGCAGCCAGCTCCGGGTCACCGAGGCGGTGGCACGACTGGGCGAGACCCCGTCGCCTCGACTGCTGCTGCGCACGATGCTCGCCGCGCTGCTGCCGCTCGACGAGGGCACCCGCGACAACGGACGGGTGGCGCTCGCGTTCCTGGCCTACACGGCGGTGCGACCGTCGGCCGCGCCCAGCCTGCACGAGGACACGGCACAGTTCACCGGGTTCATCGCCAGCATCCTGCCCGACCGCCACGGCACCGCCGCCGCTTCCGGCCTGCTGGCGCTGATGGAGGGGCTCGGTGTCTACCTGCTGGGTGGGCAGTACACCGCCGAACAGGCGCTGGGCGCGCTGGACGCCCACCTCGACCTGCTCTTCGGCTGATCCGGTCGCAGCTTGGCGTTGGCCCCCCGGCCAGGGTGGTCGGCAGACCAGGATGAGCCGATGAGCCGCGTCCACCGGTCCCGGCCGGTCCTGGTCGAGGAGGCGCACCGGGCCAGCGCCTTCGAGATCTTCTTCGACCTGGTCCTGGTGTTCGCGCCGACGCGGCTCATCGGTTTCACGGCGGAGTCGTTGGACCCGCTCCCCCTCTACCAGGGGCTGCTGCTCCTGCTCTGATTCTGCCGAAGTCGCGGTGTCCCGCTGCCGGGGACACCGCGACTTCACCGAACCCGAGTGGATCACGCCCGGCTCAGTGGGTCGGGATGCCCCGCGCCTTCAGTCGGCGCAGCTCGTCGGCGGACATCAGCCAGGTGGAGTTCGTCGTCCCCAGGCCGAGGAGCACCTGGTCGAAGGAGTTGCCGTCGTTGTCGTCGGTGTAGCAGACGCTCACCTCACCCCAGGGCGACGCGGCGACCGCGAAGTGCTCCTGGCGACCGGTAGTGGTCTGGCTCAGCGCCTGGGCCACCAGCCGGCCGGTGGACGTGCCGTCCGGGTTGAGGCCGCGCGCCCAGACGTCCGGGTTGGTGCCGGACACCGTCCAGCCCACCACGACGTTGTCCTGGTCGTCGATGCCGACAGCGGGAGCGATGGCACCGGTGCCGGCGGAGACCGGCACCTCGTCGTGCCGGGCCGTACCCGTCGCGGTGAACGATCGGGCCCAGACACCCCGGGTGCCGAGGTGGTCGGATTCCCACCCGACGGTGAAGTCACCGGCGAAGTTCGCCGCGACCGAGGCACGCTGCTGCTGTCCGCCGCTCTGGGCGTTGGCCGTCCGCCGCGACAGCGCCACGGCGCCGTTGGACCGGGCCAGCCGGGTCAGCCCGATGTTGTACGAGCCGTTCGCGTCGGCGTCCTCGTCCCAGACCACCAGCGCCTCGCCGGCGGCGGACACCGCCACGTCGGGACGGTGGTGCGTGCCCGTCGTCTGTGAGGCGGTCACCTCGTACGCCTTGGTGGTGGGCGCGGTGAAGCCGGCGGCCTTCACGGTGGCCGGCGCGGTTCCCTGCACGTCCTCCCAGACGACTGTGAAGGCGACGGCGGCGGTGGTGGGCGCGCCGTCCGGGTCGACCGAGACCTTCGGCCAGATCTGCTGTCCGGCGTCGCTGGCGTTGGCCTGTCCCGAGCCGAGCACCGCGCCGGCGGGTGACACCACCCGGTACTGGATGTTGTAGACGCCGTTGCCGTCGCCGTCGGCGGCCCAGACCACCACGGCGTTGCCCTTGTCGTCGAGCCCGACGTCGGGGCTGAGGTGCCGCCAGGCGGCTCCGCTGGTCCCCCCGGTGGAGAGCTTCAGCTCGTACGTGGGGGTGCTGTCGCGGAACAGCCGCAGGTAGATCTCGCTGTGGGTGTCGTCCTCCGGGGCGGCGCCGTCCCGGTCGTCCTCCCAGACCACGGCGACGTGGCCGTTGCGGTTCATGGCGATGGAGGGCAGGTCCTGGTCGCCGGTGGCGACGCTGTTCGCGGTGGTCCAGGTGACCGCCTCGGCGGTCATCGCGGTCGGGCCGGGAACCACGTTCGGGACCAGCAGGGACGCGGTGAGCAGTGCGGTGATCACGGTCATGATGGTTTTCTCCCTTACCCGGCCTGCAGGCCGGGCTGGCCGTCGAGGATGACGAACGAGCGCACTGTGGACGCCGCCGCGCCATGCTCGGTCACGGTGTTCACCGCGCGGAAGTCCGCGCGGACCTGGCTGCGGCTGATCGTGGTACGGACGTAGCCGCGCCGGTCCGAGTAGAACTTCAGGTGCGGGTTGGCTGCCGCGTTCGGGACCGTGGTGCTGCCGCTGCCGTTGCCGGTGGAACTGATCGAGGTGCAGACCAGTTCGGTGCCGATGGTGGCCGAGGAAGGGTTGGCGTAGTCGGCCTTGAGATCGTTGGCCCACGAGCGGTGCACGTCGCCGGTGAGCACCAGCGGGTTGCGCACCCCACGCTGCTGCCAGCCGGTCTGGATCCGGCTGCGGGAGGCCCGGTAGCCGTCCCACGCGTCCATGCTCGCCGCCCCGTTCGCGTCGAGCTGCTGGGCGAAGAAGACCTGCTGGCCGAGGATGTCCCAGGTGCCGTAGCGCTGGGCCAGCCCGTCGAGCAGCCACGCCTCCTGGCTGGCGCCGGTCAGCGACCGGGAGGCCAGGTCCGCGTCGGCGCAGACCTTCCAGCCGTCCCCGCACGCCTGGTCGTCGCGGAACTGCCGGGTGTCGAGCATGTGGAAGGTCGCGAGCTGCCCCCACCGGACCCGCCGGTACAGCGGGATGCTGTTGCCGGTGGCGGCGGACGCGGGTCGCAGGGGCATGTTCTCGTAGTAGGCCCGGTACGCGGCGGTGCGCCTGGCGGTCCACTGGGCTGCGGTCAGCGTCGGGCTGCTGTCGTTGCGGACCATGTTGGCGTAGTTGTTCTCCACCTCGTGGTCGTCCGGCACCACCAGCCAGGGTGCCGCCGCGTGGGCCGCCTGCAGGTCCGGGTCGGACTTGTACAGCGCGTACCGGCGGCGGTAGTCGGCCAGCGACACGATCTCGGCGCCAACGTGCTGTCGCACCGAGGAGGTGCCGACGCCACCCTCGTAGATGTAGTCGCCGAGGTGCAGGATCAGCCCGGGGTTGTCCTCGGCCATCCGCCGGTACGCGGTGTAGTAGCCGGCCTCGTAGTGGGCGCAGGAGGCGAAGGCCATCACCAGGTCGCGGCCGAAGGCGCTGGGCGCCGGGGCGGTCCGGGTCCGCCCGACCGGCGAGATCTGACCCTGGGCCCGGAACCGGTAGTAGTAGTCGGAGTCGGCGGCGAGCCCGCCCGCGATGGCGTGCACGGAGTGCGCGTCGGCGTACCGGGCGACCACCGAGCCGGAGGCGACCAGCGAGGTGAACCGGTCGGTGGCGGACACCTGCCACTCCACTGTCACGTCGGCGTTGGCCATGCCGCCCTGCCCGTCGGCGTTGAGCGGGGATGGTGCCAGCCGGGTCCAGAGGACCACGCTGTCGGGCGCCGGGTCACCGGACGCCACACCGAGTTTGAAGGGGTACGGCACCGCGGCGCGGGCACCCTGGAGGGGTGTCACCGCGACTCCGGCGGTCATCAGTCCACCTAGGACGAATATGCGACGGCTCAGCCTTGTCATGGTCAACAGCCTCGGGAACGTCGATGAACGGCGATGGCTGCGCAGCGGAATCCGACATGACGGAATGCTGTCCTCGCCAAGGCGTTCAGGTGTCCGGACCGCCGGGGCCGGGGCCGGACTTTCAGGTGAGCGGAGACGGCGACTCGGCGCCGGGGATCACCAGCGTCGGTGTGCCGGCCCCGTCCGCACTGACGCTCCAGACGTCGGGCTGGCCGTCGTCCCGGCGCAGGGTGTACGCCAGCTTCCCGTTGTCCAGCCACGCGGCCTGGTCATCGACGCTGCGGACCTCGGCGGTCGCGGTGACCCGCATGCTCGACAGGTCCAGGACCGACAGCCGCCAGCCCTTCGCCGGGTCGGCGTCGACCGCCTCCTTGAACGCGAGCCGGGTGCCGTCCGGTGACAGCGACGGGCACTCGACGTTCTCCTTCAGCGTCTCGACCGTTCGAGCCGCGAGGTCACCCCGGACGAGGTATCGCCTACCCCCGGTCGCCATCGTCGCGTAGAAGCGGTTGTCGTCGGCGGTGAAGGTGACACCCCAGTAGTTGACGTCCGCGTTGCGGTAGCCCCGCCCGTCCCGGGTGATGGCGAACTCCTCGAGCGAGGCCACCGTGGCGCCGATGCGGGTGTCGAGGATGCCGGTGCGGGTGGAGAAGCCACTGGCGGTGTACGAGTCGCCACCGACGAACGTCGTCCAGGAGACCATCCGGCCGGAGGCCGAGACCCGGGCCCGGTTGGGCAGCCCCGGCACACTGACCGCCCTCGTCTGGCGCAGCGTCGCGTCGAGCACGACAACCTGGTACGACCAGGCGGTCTCCGGCTTCAGGCAGACGCCGGTGCCGGCCGCCGCGTACACCCGCAGGCATTCCAGGCCGGCGACGGTGCGCGGCCCGCCGGGGTCGGTCGCGGCGACGGTGGAGACGTGCCGGTCGGTGATCGCCAGCAGGCGCGGCCCGGGTGCCAGGGTGACCGCCTGCGCGCCGCTGGCGGGCGGCGGCGTCCCGGGCGCCTCCGCGGCGGTGGCGGCGTAGCCGACCGCCACCGCGCCCAACAGCACTGTCGAGGCGACCACCACGCCGAGCTTCGCTCGGGTCGGCATCGCTGTCATCGGGGCACCTTCCGGGTGGTGAGTCGGGATGGGGTGGCCAGCAGGAGCAGCGTGCCGACGAGAACACCGGCGACGGCCACGGCCGCCACGCGGATCGCGGTCTGGGGCCCCCACGCCTGCCAGGCCAGACCGAACAGCACCGAGGACACGAGGTACGCGAGCGCCTGCCCGGTCTGCACCAAGGCGATCCCGGTGGTCCGCAGGCGCGCCGGCAGCACCGGACCGGCGAGCGCGATGAGCACCCCGTCGGTGGCCGCGTAGAAGGCGCCGTACAGCGTCAGCGCCAGGGCGATCAGTGGCCAACCGTCGACCGGGCCGGCCAGCAGCAGGTACGTCGCACCGAGGGCGGTGTAGCCGCCGATCACCACCGGCAGGCGACCGATCCGGTCGGCGAGCACGCCGAGCGGAGCGGCGAGCAGCAGGTACGCCAGGCTGGTTCCCACCGCGAGCAGCGGAAACCAGCGCAGGCCGAGGTCCATTCGGCGTTGCAGCAGCAGGTAGACGAAGCCGTCGCCGATGGTGGCGAGCCCGAGCAGCGCGGCGGCCAGCACCAACCGCCGGGGCCGTCCGCGGCGCAGCAGCCCGAGCGCCTCGCGGACGGAGACCTTCGGGTCGTTGTTCCCGTCCGCCGCCTCGCCGGGCGGTCGCTCCCGGACGAAGAGCACCAGCACCACGACGGCCAGGGCCGCGATGCAGAAGCTGGTGACGAAGACCGCGTCGTACGACTGCCCGACGACCAGCAGGACCGCGAACGCGGCGAGCGGCCCGAGGAACGCGCCGACGCTGTCCATCGCCCGGTGCACTCCGAACGCGCGACCCAGCGCCTCGGGTGGCGTGGAGAGCGTGATCAGCGCGTCGCGTGGCGCGCTCCGCACCCCCTTGCCGAGCCGGTCGACGGCGATGACGGCACCGATCGCCGGAATCGACCGACCGGCGAGCAGCAGGCCGAGCTTCGCGACCGCCGAGAGCGTGTACCCGAGGCCGGCGATCAGCTTGCGCCGCCGGAACCGGTCGGCGGCGAAACCGCCGACGACCCGCAGCAGCGCGGTGGCGCCGGTGTGCACGCCGTCCAGCACACCGAACGCCACCGGGCTGAGGTGCAGGCCCAGCACCAGATAGAGCGGCAGGACCGCGGCCACCATCTCGGCCGACACGTCGGTGATCAGACTGACGGCGCCGAGCGCTACGACGTTGCCGCTGACCATCGCGAGCCGGCGGCGTCGAGGCCCCGATCCCGGTTGGTCGGCGACCGGTCGGGAGACGGTCGACAGGTACACGAGCATCTCCTCTGATCGGCAGTCGACGGGCTGCCATCGTCCGTACTCGGTGCAGGGCGCACAACGGACCGCGAGTGGCGTCCGGGCGTGGGTCGGGTGAACGAGCTCCCAACAGCGAGGTGTTCGCCTGCCGGGACGTGGTGTTCATCCGGCCGTCGCCTCCCGGCTCATCGACCTTCCTACATTCCTTGCGCTCTTCCCACGAGGCAAGGAGTCCTGATGGACATTCGATTCCCCCGTCCGTCGGTGACGCTGGGGGTGGTCACGGTGATCGTCGCCGCGACCGCCGCCGTCGTCGTGACAAGCGCCGGCGCGGCGTCGGCGGCCAGCGTGACCTTCACGCCCGTCGCCGACACCTACGTCCAGAGCGACGCGGCCACCACCAACTACGGCACGTCCACGCAGGTCGTTGTCGACAACTCGCCAGTGCGGCGCTCGTTCCTGCGCTTCACTGTGAGCGGTGTCAGCGGCACTGTGACCGGCGCCAAGCTGCGACTGCGCACGATCAGCGGCAACAGCGGCAGCGACGCCGGCGGCACGTTCCGCCGGATGTCCAACACGACCTGGTCGGAGACCGGCACCACCTGGAACAACCAGCCGACCATCGACGGGGCCACGCTCGGCACTATCGGCGCGGTCAGCGGCAACACCTGGTACGAGGTCGACGTCACGGCCGCGGTCACCGGCAACGGCACGTACAGCTTCGGCGCCACCTCGACCAGCGGCGACGGCGCCTACTACGACACCCGCGAGAGTGGCGCCGACGCTCCGCAACTGGTGGTCAGCACCGGGAGCACCACGCCACCCCCGTCGGGCGACCCGGTGTTCGTCGGTGCCGGCGACATCGCCGACTCGGGCTCCGGCGACAGCGCGACAGCGACTCTGCTCGACAGCATCCCGGGAACGGTCTTCACCACCGGCGACAACGTCTACGACAGCGGGACGGCGTCGCAGTTCAACAACTACTACGAGCCCACCTGGGGTCGGCACAAGTCCCGCACCCGCCCGTCGCCGGGCAACCACGACTACAACACGTCGGGCGCGACCGGCTACTACAACTACTTCGGTACGTCGGCCGGCCCGAGCGGTCGCGGCTACTACTCGTTCGACCTCGGCAACTGGCACGTCGTGTCGCTGAACTCGAACATCAGCATGTCGGCCGGCTCGACGCAGGAGCAGTGGCTGCGCGCGGACCTGGCCGCCAGCAGCAAGCCGTGCACCATCGCGTACTGGCACCACCCGCTGTTCACGTCCAGCTCCAACCACGCGCCGTCGACGTCGACGCGCCCGCTGTACCAGGCCCTCTACGACTACAACGCCGACGTCGTGGTCTGGGGGCACAACCACGTGTACGAGCGGTTCGCACCGATGAACCCGGCCGGTGGCGCCGACTCCAGCCGGGGTCTGCGCAGCTTCGTCGCCGGGATGGGCGGTGCCAGCCACTACGGCTTCGGCACCATCCAGCCCAACAGCGAGGCGCGTAACAGCTCGGCGTGGGGTCTGCTGAAGTTCACCCTGCACTCCAACAGCTACGACTGGCAGTTCGTGCCGGTGGCCGGCCAGACGTACACCGACAGCGGCAGCACCACCTGCCACTGACGGACGCGTGCCCCCTGTCCGCGAGGCGGGCAGGGGGCACGTTCGAACCGTCAGGCGTCAGCGGGCCGTGCCGGCGCGACGCTTGTTGTAGACGTCGAAGGCGACCGCGACGAGCAGGACGAGACCCTTCACCACCGACTGGGTCGACTGGTCGATGCCCATCAGCTGCATGCCGTTGCTCATCACCGCCATGATCAGACCGCCGACCATCGCGCCCACCACGGTGCCCACGCCGCCGGTTACCGCCGCGCCGCCGATGAAGGCCGCGGCGATCGCGTCCAGCTCGAACATGTTGCCGGCGGCGGGCTGAGCGCCATTCGACCGCGACGAGTAGATGACGCCGGCCACCGCGGCCAGGAAGCCCATGTTGACGAACATCCAGAAGTTGACGGTGCGGACCTTCACCCCGGACAGCGCCGCCGCCGACAGGTTGCCGCCGATCGCGTAGACCTGGCGACCGAAGACGGTACGCCGGGTGAGCAGGCCGTAGACCAGCACCAGGACCGCGAGGATGATCAGCACGATCGGCAGCCCTCGGGCGTGCGCCAACTGCCAGGCGAAGTACATGAGGACCGCGCCGACCAGCACGACCCGGGCGACGAAGAGCGGGAACGACTCGACGGGCTGCTGGTAGCGGATCCGCGCCACCCGGGTACGGAAGCCGCTGACCGCGTAGCCGGCCACGGCGATCGCGCCGATCAGCAACGTGAAGGCGTCGAAGCCCTGCCCGCCGAGCAGGCCGTTGAGGAAGCCCGCCGCGACCTGCTGGTACTCGGACGGGAACGGCGACAGCGAGATGTTGTCGAGCACCCGCAGGGTCAGACCCCGGAACAGCAGCATGCCGGCCAGGGTCACGATGAAGGCCGGAATGCCGGCGTACGCCACCCAGAACCCGTGCCACGCGCCGACAGCCACGCCGACGACCAGCGCGGCCACGACGCCGATCCACCAGGGGTGACCCTGCTGGATCACCAGGACGGCGGAGACCGCTCCGGTGAGCGCGACGACCGATCCGACCGACAGGTCGATGTGCCCGCCGATGATCAGGATGACCATCCCGATCGCGAGGACCAGGATGTACGAGTACTGGAGGACGATGTTGGTGATGTTGCCGGGGCTCAGCAACACCCCGTCGGTCAGGACCGCGAAGAGCGCGACGATGACGACCAGGGCGACGTAGATCCCGCTCTGCCGCAGGTTGTTCAACACCAGCGCCCGCAGGTCGCTCGTCCCGCTGTGCAGGGCGGCGGTGGGCGGGCTCTCCGGGGGCGTGGGGCGCTCCGTCGAAGGGGTCTTGATGCTGGTCATCCGACGAGCTCCTTGTCCTTGGTCATCAGCTCCATGAGGCTCTCCTGAGTCGCCTCGGCCACCGGCATCTCGCCGGTGATCCGGCCGGCGGCGAGGGTGTAGATGCGGTCGCACATTCCGAGCAGCTCCGGCAGCTCGGAGGAGATGACGATCACCGCCTTACCGGCGGCCACCAGCCGGTTGATGATCGTGTAGATCTCGTACTTGGCGCCGACGTCGATCCCGCGGGTGGGCTCGTCGAGGATCAGCACGTCCGGGTCGGTGAACAGCCACTTCGACAGCACGACCTTCTGCTGGTTGCCGCCGGAGAGCTTGCCGACCACCGCCATCACGCTCGGCGTCCGGATGTTCATCTCCTTGCGGCTCGACTCGGCAACCTTGATCTCCTCGTTGCCGTTCACCCAGCCCAGGCGGGACAGCCGGTCCAACGCGGCGGCGGACACGTTGCGCCGCACGTCGTCGATGAGGTTGAGGCCGTAGCGCTTGCGGTCCTCGGTGACGTACGCGATGCCGTTGTCGATCGCCTCGGCGACGGTGCGTGCCTGCACCTCCCGCCCGTGGACGAAGAGTCGGCCCCGGATGTCGCGCCCGTAGGACCGACCAAAGACGCTCATGGCCAGCTCGGTCCGTCCGGCCCCCATCAGGCCGGCGATGCCGACGACCTCACCGGCGCGTACGGACAGGCCGACGCCCTCCACGACCATCCGGTCCTGGACCGGGTGCCGCACCGTCCAGTCTTCGATGCGCAGGACCTCGTCACCGGGGGACGACTCGCGGTCGGGGTAGAAGCTGTCCAGGTCGCGCCCGACCATGCCCCGGATGATCCGCTGCTGGGTCACCTCGTCGGACCTCATGTCGAGGGTCTCCACTGCGCGCCCGTCGCGGATGACGGTGGTCGAGTCGGCGATGGCGGTGATCTCGTTGAGCTTGTGCGAGATCATGATGCAGGTGATGCCCTGCTCCTTGAGTGCCCGCAACAGGTCGAGCAGGTGCGCCGAGTCGATGTCGTTGAGCGCGGCCGTCGGCTCGTCCAGGATGAGCAGGCGCACCTTCTTCGACAGCGCCTTGGCGATCTCCACGAGCTGCTGCTTGCCGACGCCGAGCTGGATGACCGGGGTGACCGGGTTCTCGTGCAGCCCGACGGACGCCAGCAGCTTCGCCGCTTCGGCGTTGGCGAAGTTCCAGTCGATGAGCCCGCTGCGGCCGCGCCGCTCGTTGCCGAGGAAGATGTTCTCCGCGATCGACAGGTACGGCACCAGGGCGAGCTCCTGGTGGATGATGACGATGCCGTTGGCCTCGCTGTCGCGGATGCCACGGAACTGCATCGGCTTGCCGTCGAAGAGGATCTCGCCGTCGTACGAGCCGGACGGGTAGACGCCGGACAGCACCTTCATCAGGGTGGACTTGCCGGCGCCGTTCTCACCACAGATGGCGTGGATCTCCCCGCGGCGCACTGCGAGGGTGACGTCCTCCAGCGCGGTCACGCCGGGGAAGGTCTTGGTGATGCGACGCATCTCGAGGATGGTGTCGTCCATTGTCACTGTCCTCCGTCAGGTCTGGACGTGGTACGCGCCCAGGCGTCGGGCCCGGCGGGTGACCGCCGGGCCCGACGAGTGGCTTACTTCTTGGCCTGACCGGCGGCGACCTCGTCCGCGGTCCAGTAGCCGGAGTCGATCAGCGTCGCCTTGATGTCGTCCTTGTAGACGGTCGCGATCGGCAGCAGGTACGCCGGGACGACCTTGACGCCGTTGTTGTACGTCTGGGTGTCGTTGGCCTGCGGCTGCTTCTTCTGCAGGAACGCCTCGGCGGCGTTCACGGCCTGCTCGGCCAGCAGCCGGGTGTCCTTGAAGACGGTGGAGCTCTGCACGCCGTCGTTGATCAGCTTGATCGAGGCGATCTCCGCGTCCTGGCCGGTCACCACCGGGAGCTTCTTCGCGCCCTTGCCGTAACCGGCGTTCTGCAGGGCGGTGATGATGCCGCGGGAGATGCCGTCGTACGGCGAGAGCACCCCGTCGACCTTCGAGCCGTCGTTGTAGCTGGAGGTGAGCAGGTTCTCCATCCGCTTCTGCGCGGTCTCCTGCTGCCACCGCAGGATGGCTACCTGCTCGGGGGTGGTCTGCTTGGACTTGACGACCAGCGTGCCGTTCTCGATAAACGGCTTCAGCGTGTCCATCGCGCCGCCGAAGAAGTACTGGGTGTTGTTGTCATCCAGCGACCCGGCGAAGAGCTCGACGTTCAGCGGCCCCTTGGCCGTGCCCTTCGAGCCGTCCTTGTTCAGCAGGCCGAGACCGACGAGCAGCGCGGTGCCCTGGGCGACGCCGACCTTGTAGTTGTCGAAGCTGACGTAGAAGTCGACGTCCTTGCTGCCACGGATCAGCCGGTCGTAGGAGATGACCGGGATCTTCGCGGCCGCGGCGGCCTGCAGCTGGCTGCTGAGCGCGGTGCCGTCGATCGCCGCGAGGACCAGAACATCGGCACCCTGGGTGATCATCTGGTCGACCTGCTGCGACTGCGTGGGGATGTCGTCGCCGGCGTACTGGAGGTCGACCTTGTAGCCCTTGGCCTCCAGCTTCGACTTCACCGCGTTGCCGTCGGCGATCCACCGCTCCGAGGTCTGCGTCGGCATCGAGACACCGATGGTCAGATCGCTCGGCTTCTCGTCGCCGGACTTCTCGCCGCTGCCGGCACCCCCGCCGCTGCACGCCGCCAAACTCAGCGCGAGTGCCGCGCCGCCGAGAGCAACCAGGAATTTCCTGCCCACGGGCTTCTCCTCTCTGGACTCCCCCGCCGACTGCCGGGGCCAAGTATCATCTTTCGGGTAGTGTTAGCGCTCACATAGATTGCGTCAACACCAGATCCGAAATACCGGTGTCACGGTCTCGTAACGGAGCATCCAGGCGAGCGTAGCCATGTGGCCGATCTGTCGGAAGGGTAGGACACGGCGACTCAGCGTGGCCGTCCGCAGCACTCTACAGACCGGTGCCCGTGGACGACGTCTGTCGTCCACGGGCACCGGCACTACCGTCGGATCAGGCGGGTCGCCGCGACCTCGACGATCGGCGACCCCGGTCGGCTACCGCTGCGACCACCGCTGGTTCGCCGCCGCCGTGCAGGTCCAGAGGATCACCGTGGTGCCGTTGGCAGTGGCGTTGTTGTTGACGTCCAGGCAGAGCCCCGACTGCGCGTTGCTGATCGTGCCGTTGGCGTTGACCGTCCATTGCTGGTTGGTCCCGCCGTTGCAGTCCCAGAGCTGCACCTTGGCGCCGGCCGCGGCGTTCAGCGGCGCGTCCAGGCACTTGCCCAGGGCTTGCAGGGTCTGACCGCTGCTGGTCCAGCGCTGGTTGGCGGCGCCGTTGCAGTCCCAGATGACCGGCTGCGTGCCGTTGGTCGTGTTGCTGTTCGGCACGTCGAGGCAGCGGCCGGAGGCGGCGCTGGCGTACGCGCTCGACGTGCTCGGCGGCGGCGTCGTCGGCGGAGTCGTTCCACCACCGCTGACCCGGTACACCACGGTGCCGTGCGCGGGGACGCTGGCGCTGATGGTCCCGCTGCTGGTGCTGGTGCCACCGGTCCACGCCTCCACCAGGGTGAACGACGAGCCGGACTTGCCGATGGCCGCGGCCGTGGTCGAGATCGTCGTCGTCGAGCCGCCCTGGTTGAGCAGGGCGACGGCGACGTCACCGTTGGCGAGCCGCTTGGCCAGCACCCGACGCGTGCCGTCGAACGACACCTGCGTTCCCTGCAACCCGAGCGAGTCCTGGTTGATCGCGATCAGGTTGGCGTTCTTGAGGATGGTCTGCGTCGCGGCGTTCATGTTCCGCACGTCGTTGCCGGCGATCAGCGGAGACGCCATGATCGCCCACATCGCGAAGTGGCTGCGCATCTCCGTGTCGTTCATGCCGCCGCGGCCGACCTCCATCATGTCGGGGTCGTTGAACCCACCCGGCCTCGCGTAGGACGCCAGCGGAACTGTCACGTTGATGATGTTCTGGATGCCCATCGGGTACCCGTTGCTCTGGCCGGTGTCCCACGCGTTGGTGATGTCCTCGGTGGTTCGCCACATGTTCGCCACGTCGCCCCAGTTGCGCTGCGGGCCGGTCTTGGCGTGAATGCTGTTGGAGTTGATGCTGTAGACGATCGGTCGGCCGGTGGCGGCCAGCGCGTCACGCATCTTGGCGAAGGTGGCCACCTGGTCGTTGATGCTGCCCTCCGGCGAGCACCAGTCGTACTTGAGGAAGTCGACACCCCACGCGGCGAACTGGCGCGCGTCCTGCACCTCGTGACCACGGCTGCCGGTCGCGCCCGGGTAGGAGCCGAAGTACTGCGCGCAGGTCTTGTCGACAGGCACCTGGTAGAGGCCGAACTTCAGGTTCCGGGCGTGCAGGTAGTCGCCGAGCGCCTTCATCCCGCTGGGGAACCGGCCGGGGTCGCCCTGGATGTTGCCGGAGCTGTCCCGGTTGGGGTTGAACCAGCAGTCGTCGACCACCACGTAGTTGTAGCCCAGGTCCCGCATGCCGCTGCTGACGATCGCGTCCGCCGTCTGCCGGATCAGCCCCTCGTTGATGTTGCAGCCGAACGAGTTCCACGAATTCCAACCCATGGGGGGAGTGCGCGCCACGCCGTTGTCCAGTGCCTGCGCCGTCGGAGCGCGAAGGCCGACCAGGGCACCGGCGAGCAGAATTCCGGCCGCCAGCGCGCTCCCCCAGCGACGACCTCGGGTATTGCGGTTCATCGAGCCTCCTTGTCGGTGACGCCCGCCCGTGATTACGATCTCTGGTCGGTACGCCGATAGTTGGACGCCATTTTTGTTAGCGTTAACAGAGACGCCCATCATGTTACGGCGACATTTCACGAGGTTCAATACCTTCACCGCGCCGTATCGCTTGCCATCGATTGGTGACGCTCATCCACCCATCGAGTCGCGTCTTATCGGGTGAGGACGCCGAAAAGTGGCGCGCTGGCGCTTACCCCGCACGCGCCGGCACCCTGGGCGGGGACGGCGGCGGGACCACTACCCGCATGCGGGGCGACCTACGGTTGGTCGACAGTCACTGGCGAGGTGGAGCGACGCTCTCGCGGGCGACCAGAGCGGGGGCGATGGTCTGCCGCAGCGCCCCACCGGTGCCCGACTCGATCTGGGACAGCAGCATCTGCAGGCTCGCTCGCGCCACCGCGTCGAAGTCCGGTCGGACGGTGGTCAGCGGCGGAATGAAGTACGCCGCCTCCGGTACGTCGTCGAAGCCGACCACGCTGATCTCGTGCGGCACCCGTCGACCGAACTCGTGCAGCGCCCGCAGCACGCCCAGCGCGAGATGGTCGTTGGCGGTGAAGACCGCGGTGACCTCCGGCATCCGCGCCAACATCTGCCCGCACCGGTAACCCGACGCCGCGGACCAGTCCCCCGGCATCGGCGGCGGCGGATCCAGCCCGGCGGCCAGCAACGCCTGCCGCCAGCCGTCGATCCGCCCCACGCTGTCGAACCAGTCGGTCGGCCCGGAGACGTGCCAGACGGTGCGGTGCCCGGCGTCGAGCAGATGTTGCGTCGCCGCCCGGGCGCCCGCCACCTGGTCGACAGTCACCAGCGGCACCGGCCGGCTCGGGTCACCGTCGACAGTGACCAGCGGGACATCCTTGGGAAGGCGCTCCAGCGCCTCACCGGCCGACTCGACCGGGGCGATGACCACGATGCCGGCGACCCGGTGCGACAGGTGCCGCTCGACGGCCGCCGAGATGGAGCGGTGGTCAAGGTTTCGCACGCTGCCGACGCTGACCGCGAAGCCCTCTTCGGCGGCGGTCTGCTCCAGTGCGGCCAGCAGCGACGCCGGACCGTAGAGCGTCGTGTTCTGCGCGACCACACCGATGACCTGTGATCGACCGGTCACCAGGGCGCGGGCCGCGCCGTTGGGGCGGTAGCCGAGTTCGGCGATCGCCGCGCGTACCCGAAGCCGGGTCTGCTCACGGACGTTGGGGTGCCCGTTGAGCACCCGCGACACCGTCTGATGGGAGACACCGGCGAGACGGGCGACGTCCGTCATCGCGGGACCGTGGACGGCCATTTCACTCCCCCCGCTACATCGCCGGCCCGCAGCCCGTCGACGTCGACTGGAGCGGCCCGGCCCGATCCCCCTCGCTCAGTCACCACGCCGGTGCTGAATCCCAGGTGACCAGCGCTGGATCGCCGACAGTCTACGCCAGCAACGACCCCGAACACGGCACGCCTGTGTGGGGTTCGCTCGACGCGCCGCGGCCGTACGCCGCGGCACCCGTCCGGAGTCCCCAACCAACCCACCCGGGACACGGTCCTGGTGTGGTACGCCGGCCTGCCCTCGCTCCTTCACAGAGCGTGGAACAGGCCGGCGAGAAGCTGACGCGGTGGCGCGGACTTCACCTGCCGCAAGGGCTGCGTCGCCAGCGCCACCGGTCAGAGCGATCGTCGTGTGACCGGCGTCACGGCGTGGTCAGGCTGAACTGCCGCACTGTGACGGCGCCACCGAGCGACTGTGTCGCGTGGTTGAAGATGGCGAACCGGTAGCCCATGAAGAACTGCCAGTTGTTCGCCAGCGTCAGGGCGTTGCCGAACGAGGTGAAGTTCACCCCGTCGGTGCTGTACGAGAAACGGGCCTGCCGACCGGATCCGGGTCTGATGTCGGCGTTGGCCCGCAACCAGATCCGGCCACCGGAGACGGCGGTGCTCGCCACCTCGCTGCCGGTGCTTGTGGTGTTCCAACTGCCGTCCATCGTCAGCCCGTTCTGCATGACCAGCCGGGTGGATCCGTTGTCCCGTCGGACTCCGATCCAGGCCGACGAGTTACGCAGCACCGCCAGGCCGGTGCGATCACCGTCGCGCATCGTGGAGTAGTCCAACTCGATCGTCGCGGTCGAGGTGGGGCCCTGGATGCGGTGGGTCAGCGTGTTGCGCGCCTTGTACAGGTCGCCGGTGACGGTGGCGGTCTGCAGGTTCAGCCCGTTGTTCACCGACCACTTGCTGTTGTCCGGGTTGTGGTTCCACTCCCACTGCGGCCCGAGCGTGGTGCCGGCGAACGTGTCGGTGCCGGTGAGTGGCTTGACGGCCCGGGGCGGCGCGGGCAGGTTCGGCTTCGGGTACGAGCTGCCCCACGTGCCGTTCACCGTCTGCAGCACGGGCCAGCCGTCGCCGGTCCAGGTGATCGGTGCCATGGCCGGCATCCGACCACCGGGGTACGCGTCGACGAAGGACATGTAGTACCAGTCGCCGTTCTGGGTCTGCACAAGCCCACCCTGGTGCGGCACACCGCCACCGGAGATCGGGCCGGGCAGGTTGAGCAGCACCTGCCGCTGCTCGTACGGGCCGAACGGGCCGTTCGTCGACTTGAGCACGTACTGGCCGTTGGCCGGGCGGGTGAGCCAGATGTAGTAGGCGCCGTTGCGCTTGTAGAAACGCGCGCCCTCCAGCGTCCCGATGCTCGACGGCGTCTGGTACACCTGCTGGGCGCGGACCTGGGACTTCCCGTCGGCGGACAGCTGCGCCACGCTGATCGTGCCGTTGCCGTACGCCACGTACATGGTGTCGTTGTCGTCGATCAGCATCCCGGCGTCGTAGTAGCAGTTGGGGATGGTGGTGTGCTTGCTCCAGGTGCCGTCGACGGCGGACGCCGTGTAGATGTGGGTCTGCGCGAAGTCGATGCACCCGGCCCAGTAGTAGGTCCGGTTGCTCGGCCGGTAGTTCAACGTCGACGCCCAGATGCCATCGACGTAGGCGTTACCACCGCTCATGTCGTACTTCGACCCGAAGTCGAGCTTGGGCACCGAGTGACCGGCGAACTCCCAGTTGACCAGGTCGTACGAGCGCAGCACCGGCGCGCCGGGCGAGTAGTGCATGGTGGACGCCGACATGTAGTAGGCGTTGTCCACCCGGATGATGTCGACGTCGGCGAAGTCCTGCCAGACCACCGGGTTCGAGTACGTGCCGTTCGACGGGGGTGGCGTCGTGGGGTCGGTCCCGCCGTCGATGCGGACGAGCTGCCACTGCTGGTTGGTGCCGTTCCAGTCGTCGTACTGCACGATGTTGCCACCGTCGGCGGTCGAGGCGCCCTGCACCTCCATCGCCTTGTTGCTGTTGCGGTTGATCAACCGAACGTAGCCGCCGTCCGAGTCGGCCAGCCGGAACTGCTGGTTGGTGCCGTTGTTGTCGCTCCACTGCACGACGCTGGCACCGTTGGCGGTCGAGCGGCCGGAGACGTCCAGCACCTTGCCCGACAACCTCGACTTGAGTCGGTAGTAGCCGCCTCCGGAGTCCACGAACTGCCACTGCTGCTGGTTGCCGTTGTTGCGCGTCCACTGGGTGATCCGCGCGCCGTCGTTCGTGGCCAGGTTGTACACGTCCACGGCCTTGCCACTGTTGCGGTTGACCAACACGTACCAGGCGTTGGTGTCGACGGTGGCCGCTGACGCGGGCGACGAGGCGACGGCCACAGCCGCGCCACCGACCACCAGCACCATCGCGGCGACGGCGAGTCTCGACAGCCACCCGCGCCGTCGTGGCGCACCCCGGGGAACCCGACCGATGGAAAGCATGATCCTCCTCTGCTGACGCGAACCGTGCGGTCTGGGTCGGCGTCCGCGGCACCGGGCGGGGCACCGAGCTGACCACGCCCGGCCATGTGATCGCTAACACCGATCGCCCGGCCGTCGCGGTGACGAGGTGCCGAAACCGCGGGGTAGGACGCGCGCGCGGCCGGACCAGCCAACGACATCGACCATCTTGGTTATAGACTGTGAGCGATAACATGCTGTTAGTCAAGGCGTAACACAACCGCCTCGTGACCCGGCTGGCGCACACGCGAACGGGTGGTCCACCCCCGCCCGCAGGCAGGGGTGGACCACCCGTTTTCCGGACGATCCGACCGCGCGAATCAGAAGCCGCGGGCCAGCCGGTAGTAGGCCTGGTTCCAGCGCAGCTCGTCGGCGAAACGGCGGGGCTCCGTGGCGGCGTCGATGACGACGAGTTCGGTGCGGCTCATCTCCGCCAGGTCGTGCAGCTCCTCCACGCCCACCGCCTGTGACAGCACTGTGTGGTGCGGCGCGCCCGCGGTGATCCACGCCTCGGCCGAGACCGGCAGGTCGGGGCGCGGACGCCAGACGGCACGGGCAACCGGCAACCGGCGCAGCGGCTGCGGCGGGGCCACCACGTCGATCTCGTTGGCCACCAGTCGGAACCGCTCCCCCATGTCGGACAACCCGAGCACCACGGCCGGACCGGGTGCGGCGTCGAACACCAGCCGGACCGGGTCCTCACGGCCACCGATGCTCAGCGGATGGATCTCCACGTTGGGCACGTCGGAGGCGATCGTCGGGCAGACCTCCAGCATGTGGGCGCCGAGCACCAGCTCGTTGCCCGGGGTGAGGTCGTAGGTGTAGTCCTCCATGAACGACGTGCCGCCGCTCACGCCCACCGACATCGCCTTGAGGGTGCGAACCAGGACCGAGGTCTTCCAGTCGCCCTCACCGCCGAAGCCGTAGCCGTCCGCCATCAACCGCTGCACGGCGATGCCCGGCAGCTGACGCAGCCCGCCGAGGTCCTCGAAGTTCGTCGTGAAGGCCCGGAACCCGCCCGCGTCCAGGAAGGCGCGCATGCCCAACTCGACACGCGCGGCGTACCGCAGCGAGTCGTGCTGCTCGCCGCCGGGCAGCAGCTCGCCGACGATGCGGTAGGTGTCCTCGTACTCCTTGACCAGGTCGTCCACCTGCGCGTCGGTGACCTCGCCGACCACCTCGACCAGGTCGTTGACGCCGTAGGTGTTGACCGAGACCCCGAACCGCAGCTCGGCCTCGACCTTGTCGCCCTCGGTGACCGCGACGTCGCGCATGTTGTCACCGAAGCGGGCCAGGCGCAGCGACCGCATCGCCGACCAGCCCAGCGCGGCGCGGGCCCAGGCCCCGATCCGAGTCGTCACCCGCGGGTCGCTGACGTGCCCGGCCACCGTCTTACGGGCCACACCGAGACGGGTCTGGATGTACCCGAACTCACGGTCGCCGTGGGCGGCCTGGTTCAGGTTCATGAAGTCCATGTCGATGTCGTTCCACGGCAGCAGAACGTTGGCCTGGGTGTGCAGGTGCAGCAGCGGTGTCTGCAACGCGTCCAGACCGGAGATCCACATCTTGGCCGGTGAGAACGTGTGCATCCAGGCGATGACCCCGACGGCACCCTGAGCGGCGGCGTCCCGGCAGACCTGCAGAATCTCACCGCTGTTGGTCAGGACGGGCTTCCAGACCACGCGGGCGGGAATCTGCGGCGAGTCGTCGAGCGCTGCCGCGATCTGGCGAGACTGCTCGGCCACCTGGCGGAGCGTCTCCTCGCCGTACATGCCTTGGCTGCCGGTGAGGAACCAGATCTCGGGTTCGGTGTGTGGTGCCATGGAGTTGCCTTCCGCGAGAGGGGCGGTCACTTGTAACGGATTCCGATGAGGCGTTGAAGGAGGATGAACGCGAAGAGCAGACCACCAATCACGATCTTGGTCCACCAGGAGTTGAGACTCCCGTCGAAGGTGATGAGGGTCTGGATCACGCCGAGGACCAGCACGCCCAGCACCGTGCCGAAGACGTAACCCGCGCCGCCGGTGAGCACCGTGCCACCGATGACGACGGCGGCAATGACGTCCAGCTCCATCCCCACGGCGATCAGCGGCGCGCCGGAGAGGGTGTAGAAGGACAGCAGAATCCCGCCGATGGCCGAGCACAGGCCACTGATCGTGTAGACGGCGATCCGGGTCCGCCCCACCGGCAGGCCCATCAGCAGCGCCGACTGCGGGTTGCCGCCGATGGCGTACACGTTGCGTCCCAGCCGGGTGTAGGCCAGCGTGTACGCGGCGATGACGACCACCACGAAGGCGATCAGCACGCTGATCGACACGAAGTTGCCCCGCGGGTCCCCGATCCGCTCCTGCGACATCGAGGTCCAGAACCCGTCGGTGATCGGGATCGACGCGCCGGAGATGAAGGTGCACATACCCCGGGCGAAGAACATCCCGGCGAGCGTGACGATGAACGGCTGGATCTCGAAGAAGTGGATGACGCAGCCCATCAACAGGCCGAGCGTCGGACCGATGAGCAGGGCGATGACCAGCACCAGCGCCGCCGGCATGCCGTCCCGCAGCAGCGCCGCCGACACCATCGCCGTCATGGCGACCACCGAACCGACCGACAGGTCGATGCCACCGGTGAGGATCACGAAGGTCATGCCCACCGCGACGACGAGCAGGAAGCCGTTGTCGATGAAGACGTTGAAGATGACCTGGACGTTGGAGAACGCCGTGTACTGCGAGACGCCGATGCCGTACATCACCAGCAGCAGGGCGAGCGTCGCCAGGACCGGTATCTGCTTCCTCGGCAGCCGGAACCGGGTCCGACCGGCGGCGGTAAGCGTTCCAGTGGTCATGCCGGCACCTGCTCCTTCGGCTTGTCGGCGATGGTGGCGGGCGGCGGGACGTTGCGCCTCCGTCGGCTGAACCGGGCCCGGAAGGCCGGCGCCTGGATGAGGCAGACGGCGATGACGACGACCGCCTTGAACAGCAGCGAGGTCTGCGGCGAGATGTCCATGGCGTACACAGTGGTGGTCAGGGTCTGGATGATCAGCGCGCCGATGATCGTGCCACTCAGGAAGAACCGGCCGCCCGCGAGGGACGTACCGCCGATGACGACAGCGAGAATCGCGTCCAGCTCGACCCAGAGGCCGGCGGCGTTGCCGTCGGCGCTGGAGACGTTGGCGGTCATCATGAAACCGGCGACCGCGGCACAGGCGGCGCTGATCACGTACGCGAGGAAGATGACCCGACCGGACCGGATGCCGGCGAGCCGGCTGGCCATGGCGTTGCCACCCACCGACTCGATGATCATGCCAAGTGCGGTCCGACGGGTGAACGCGGCGACCAGCAGAGCCGCGGCGAGCGCGATGAAGATGGCCAGCGGCAGTGTCAACGCGTGGCCCAGGCCGATCGCCCGGTACGGCTCCGAGTTGATGGTGATGATCTGACCCTCGGTGATCAGCTGGGCGAGACCCCGGCCGGCGACCATCAGGATCAGGGTGGCGATGATCGGTTGGATCCCGATGACGGCCACCAGCACCCCGTTCCAGGCGCCGAGCACCAGCGAGACGCCCATCGCCATCGCGAGGGCGGTCACCACCACGCCAAGGCTGTTCTGGTCGGGCTGCTTGCTGATGTACATGCAGGCGATCGCGCCGCTGATCGCGCAGAGCGAGCCCACCGACAGGTCGATGCCGCCGGTGGAGATGACCAGGGTCATGCCCAGCGCGACGAGGATCAGCGGTGCGCTCAGCCGCAGGATGTCGATCGGCGTGCCGTACAGGTGCCCGTCCTTGAGCTCGATGGACAGGAAGCCAGGCCGGTAGATCGTGTTGGCGGCGAGCATGACGAACAGCACGGCGGCGGGCCAGAACAGCCGGTGACCGATCATCGTCCGATAGCGGCTCATGGTGTCGTTCATCGGTCTGCCTCCTCCCGGTGGGATCCGCTGGCGATGGTCTGCATGACGCGGTCGGCGTCCAGGCTCTCGTCGTTGGCGAGCTGCGCGACCATCTGCCGGTCCCGCATCACTGCCACCTTGTGGCTGAGGCGCAGCACCTCCTCCAGCTCGGCGGAGATGAACAGCACCGCCATGCCACCGTCGGACAGCTGCGTCACGAGCTTCTGGATCTCGGTCTTCGCCCCGATGTCGATGCCCCGGGTCGGCTCGTCGAGAATCAGCAGCCGCGGCTCGGTGATCAGCCACCGGGCCAGCAGCACCTTCTGCTGGTTACCGCCGGAGAGGTTGCGTACCGGCACCTCCGGGTCGGCGGGCCGGATGTTGAGCGCCTTGACGTACTTGTCGACCAGCTCGTCCTGGCGGCGACGCGGAATGGGACGCAGCCAGCCACGGGCCGCCTGCATGGCGAGGATCATGTTCTCGCGGACCGACAGGTCCGCGACGATCCCCTCGGCCCGGCGGTTCTCCGAACAGAAGCCCACGCCGTGGTCGATGGCCTGCGCGGGGGTGCGCAGGCTGCTCGCCGTGCCGTCGATCGCCACCTGACCGCCGTCGGTGCGGTCGGCACCGAACAACAACCGCGCGACCTCGGTACGCCCCGAGCCCAGCAGGCCGGCCAGGCCCACCACCTCGCCGGCGTGGATGGTGAGGCTGAACGGCTCGACAGCACCCGCCCGACCGAAGTTCGACACCGCCACCAGGGGGGTGCCCTCCTCCAGCGCGGCCAGGTCCCGCCGGGAGTGCTCCTCGATGCCCTCCAGGACGTCGAGCTCCTTGCCGATCATCTTCTCGACCAGGGAGAGCTGGGGCAGCTCGGTGGTGAGGTACTCGCCGACGAGCCCGCCGTTGCGCAGCACCGTGATCCGGTCGGAGATCTCGTAGACCTGGTCGAGGAAGTGGGTCACGAACAGGATCGCGATGCCCTCGTCGCGCAGTTGGCGCATGATGCGGAACAGTTGCGCCACCTCGCCGGCGTCGAGGCTGGACGTCGGTTCGTCCAGGATCAGCACCCGAGCCTTGATGTCGATGGCGCGGGCGATGGCGACCATCTGCTGGATCGCCAGCGAGTACGAACCGAGTGGCGCGCTGACGTCGAGGTCGAGGTCGAGGCGGGCCAGCAGGGCTCGGGCGCGGCGCCGAACCTCACCCCAACGGACGGCGCCGAAGACCCGTGGCTCACGACCGATGAAGATGTTCTCCGCCACCGAGAGGTTGGTGCAGAGGTTGACTTCCTGGAAAACGGTGCTCACACCGGCGGCGGTCGCCTGCATCGGCCCGGTGAACGACACGGGCTCGCCGTCGAGGGTGATCGCGCCCTCATCGGTGTCGTAGACGCCGGTGAGCACCTTGATGAGGGTGGACTTGCCGGCGCCGTTCTCGCCCATCAGGGCGTGCACCTCGCCGGGGAAGAGCCGGAAGTTGACGTCGTGGAGTGCGCGCACCCCGGGGAAGGACTTGCTGATCCCGGTCATCGTCAGGACCGGACGGCTATCCGTCATCCCATCAGACCTCTTCTGGGTTGTCGACACGGAAGGGCCGCTACGCTCCCGCCACGCCCGCCCGGTCGTCCCCGGGGGGCCGTTCGGGCGGGCGTGGTACGGGGGTGGTCGCGGGCCAAGCCCGGTCCGTTTCGGGTAGGAGAGCGACGCGGCGGGGCCGCCACGTGAACGCGGCGGCCCCGTCGTCAATCAGTACTTACGGTTGGGCAGAGCTTCCTTGGCCTGCTCGGTCGTGAAGGTGGTCTCCTCGGTCTCGATCCGAGCAGGCACCTCCTCGCCCGCGTGGACCTTCTTGGCCAGGTCCATCAGCTGCGGGCCGAGCAGCGGGCTGCACTCCGCGATGAAGTTGAACTTCCCATCGGCGAGAGCCTGCATGCCGTCCTTGACCGCGTCGACGGTGATGATGGTGATGTCCTTGCCGGGCACCTTGCCGGCGGCGGTGATCGCCTCAAGCGCGCCCAGACCCATGTCGTCGTTGTGCGCGAACAACACGTCGATCTTCGGGTTGGCCTTGAGGAACTGCTCCATGACCTGCTTGCCGCCGGCCCGGGTGAAGTCACCCGGCTGGGAAGCGATGATCTTCAGGTTCGGGTTGGCGGCGATCGCCTCACCGAAGCCCTTCTTGCGATCGTTCGCCGGCGCCGCACCGGTGTTGCCCTGCAGCTCGACGATGTTCACCGGGCCCGAGGCGGTCTTCTTCTGCTCGACCAGCCACTCACCGGCGAGCCGGCCCTCCTTGACGAAGTCCGAGCCGAGGAAGGTCTTGTACAGCGACTTGTCGGCCGAGTCCACCGAGCGGTCGGTCAGGATGACCGGGATGTCGGCGTCCTTGGCCTCCTTGAGCACGGTGTCCCACCCGGACTCCACCACCGGCGAGAAGGCGATGACGTCGACCTTCTGCTGGATGTAGTTGCGGATCGCCTTGATCTGGTTTTCCTGCTTCTGCTGCGCGTCGTCGAACTTCAGCTCGATTCCGGCTGCCGTGGCGGACTCCTTGATCGAGGTGGTGTTCGCGGTACGCCACCCGCTCTCGGCACCGACCTGGGAGAAGCCCATCGTGATCTTGCCGTCGTCCTTGGACCCGCCGCCGCCGGTGTCGCTATTGCCGCAGGCCGCCACGCCGCCGACCAGCAGCACGCTGGCGAGGACCGCGGCAGCGCGCCACGGAGCGGACTGCGTTCGCATCTTTCCCATCGAATCTCCTTGGCTGGATGTGGTGGGTAACCGCGCCAACCGCCGAGGTGCGAAAGAGCGGCGTACGCGGGTGGTGCGTGCTGGTGCGTCGTGGTGCAGACCGACGGGTCCCGGGTTTATCGGTGCAGGGTCAGGAGCCCGTCGGTGCGACTGGTTGCTGGCCGTAGACGTTCTGGTAGCGGTCGTAGAGCGAGTCGATGTCGGCCTGCGCCATCGGGACCGGCTGCCCGAGGGTGTGGGCCAGGTGTGCGGTACGGGCCACGTCCTCGCACATGACCGCCGCCTTGACCGCCGCGCGGGCGTCCCGGCCGATCGTGAACACGCCGTGGTTGCGCATCAGCACCGCTGGCGAGCGGTGCCCGGAGAGCGTGGCGACGATGCCCTTGCCGATGTCGTCACCACCGATCAGCGCGAACGGCCCGATCGGGATCTCCCCACCGAACTCGTCGGCCTGGGCGGTGAGGTGGCAGGGGATCGACTCCCCACACGCGGCCCAGGCGGTCGCGTACGAGCTGTGCGTGTGCACGACCCCGCCGACCTCGGGCATGGCCCGGTAGACATAGGCGTGGGCGGCGGTGTCGCTGGACGGGGCGAAGTCGCCCTCGACGAGAACACCGTCGAGGTCACACACCACCATGGTGGCCGCGGTGAGGTCGTCGTAGCTCACCCCACTCGGCTTGATCACCATCAGGTCCTGGCCAGGGACACGCGCGGAGACGTTGCCGGACGTCCAGGCGACCAGGTTGTACCGGGTCAACTCGGCGTGCAGGCGGGCGACGGTCTCGCGCAGCTCGGCGATCTGTCGGGTCACCTCGGCGTTCACGCCACCACCTCCAGCGGGGCCTCGTGCGGGGTCGCGGCGGTCTCGACCGCCGCGTTGCGGATCGCCCGCAGTCGGAGCATGACGTCGTTGCCGCCACGTCCGAAGTGGTCGTGCAACGCCCGGTACTCGGCGTAGAGGGCGTCGTAGGCGCTGGCCCGCTCGGGGTCCGGACGGTAGACGGCCTCGTGCACCCGACCCATCGCCTGCGACGCCTCGTGGATCGAGGGGAACTCACCGGCGGCGACGGCGGCGTGGATCGCCGAGCCGAGCGCCGGCCCCTGCGCCGAGGCGATGATGTTCAGCGGTCGCCTGGTCACGTCGGCGTAGATCTGCATCAGCAGCGCGTTGTTGGTCAGACCACCGGCGATCACCAGGTCGTTCACCGGAACTCCGGCGTCGACGAACGCCTCGATGATCATCCGGGTGCCGTACGCGGTGGACTCCAGCAGGGCCCGGTAGATGTCCGCTGGCCGGGTGGCCAGGGTCATGCCGACGATCATCCCGCTGAGGTCGTGATTGACAAGCAGGGAACGGTTGCCGTTCCACCAGTCCAGGGCGATCAGGCCGTGCGCGCCGACGGGCTGACTCGCGGCCAGCTCGGTGAGGCGAACGTGTGAGTCGACGCCGGCCGGGGCGGCGTGCTCGACGAACCAGCCGAAGATGTCGCCGACACCGCTCTGCCCGGCCTCGTAACCCCACGCGCCGGGGCTGATGCCGCCATCCACCACACCGCACATGCCGGCCACCTCGGCGACCTCCGCGCCGTTGACGACGTGGCAGGTCGAGGTGCCCATGATGGCGACCAGCCGACCGGGCTGCACCGCCTGCGCGGACGCCGCGGTGACGTGCGCGTCGACGTTGCCGACGGCCACCGCGATCCCCTCCGGGAGGCCGGTCCAGGCGGCGGCCTGGGCGGTGAGCGCGCCGGCCCTGGCCCCGAGGGGCAGCAACGGGCCGTCAAGCTTGGCCACGAAGTCGCCGAAGTTGGGGTTGAGCGCGGTCAGGAAGCCCTTCGAGGGGTAGTGACCGTCCTGCAGGATGCCCTTGTAGCCGGCCGTGCAGACGTTGCGGGTCTCGGTGCCGCAGAGCTGCCAGACGATCCAGTCGGCCGCCTCGATGAAGCGCTCGGCCCGGTCGTAGACCTCCGGGTCCTCCTCCAGGATCTGCAGGCCCTTGGCGTACTGCCACTCGGCGGAGATCTTGCCGCCGTACCGGCCGATCCACGGCTCGGCCCGCTCATGGGCGAGCGCGTTGATCCGGTCGGCGTGCGGCTGCGCGGCGTGATGCTTCCACAGCTTGACCCAGGCGTGCGGGCGGTCGCGCAGCTCGGGGGTCTCGCACAGCGGGGTGCCATCGGCGAGCGTCGGCAGCACGGTGCAGGCGGTGAAGTCGATGCCTATGCCGACCACCGCCGCCGGGTCCACCCCCGCGGCGGACACCGCCGCCGGGACGGCGTAGCGCAGAACGTCGCGGTAGTCCTGCGGGTTCTGCAGGGCCCAGTCCGGGGGCAGCGTTCGACCTCCCGGAAGCGCCGTGCTGATCACGCCATCGCCATACTCGTGCACCGCGGTCCCCAACTCGGCACCATCGCCGACACGGACCACCAGAGCTCGCCCGGACAGGGTGCCGTAATCGACACCGACGACGTAGCGGTCGTCAGCTCCGTCCACACGGTTCATGTTCACCTCCACCGTTAACGGGGATAGTGTTAACGCTCACATCCAGGCTCGTCAAGACATCTACCCGCAACAGCTCCGTAACGGAACGCGAAAGGCGCACCGAGTCGGGAGGGTAGATAGCGGACCGGTGCAAACCTCGACATTCCGCCCTCAACTGCGGTAACCATCCGACGAATGGGGTCCGAGTCGGGTACGAGTGCCACCCGGAGACCCGCCGACCGGCGGCGCGACAGGCCCAGTGCGCCGCACATTGCGACAACGCCGTCCGATAGCGACCACTTCTCCCCCGGCGATGATGGCAGCGATAAAATTCCCGTGCCGTCGCGGCCGGGTACTCGAATCGGCCAGGCAGCCATCGACGACCGTGCGCGCTCCTGACTGAGCGCCCCGGAGGGCGACGCGCCCGGCGTGAAGCCGGACGGCGGCCCGGTGTTATCGATAACATTCAACGTCTGGGTGCGCCCGCGCCGCCCGGTCGGCCCGTGCGCCCAACGGCGCGTCGCGCGGCCCCGAAAGCAAGATCTACTAGTGCTCACCGGAGTCGCGGGGTCCGCGGCGCAGTGATCGGCCGACTTCACGAAATCCGAGTCGATCACGCGCCCGCGCCACCGGCTCCACCGCCCCACCACGCGCCCGCGCCACCGACCCGCCGCCCCACCACGCGCTCTCGCCCGCCGCTCGCAGGACGCCACGAGCCGGCGGCCCGACCCCTGTGGGCCGAGCCGCCGGCTCTCCGTTGCGGTGCTGACGAGACGCGCCGGTCGGATCAGGCCTTCCGGTTGCGGTTGTACAGGGCCTTGGCCCACAGGAAGCAGCCCACCGTGATGACGGCACACCAGACGACCGTGATGATCCCGTTGGCGCCGATCCCGGTACCCAGGAGCAGGCCGCGAAGGGTCTCCATGACGGGCGTGAAGGGCTGGTAGTCGGCGAACACCCGTACGGCGGTCGGCATGGAGTCGGTGGGGACGAACCCGCTGCCGAGGAACGGCAGGAGGATCAGCGGCATGGGCAGGTTGCTGGCCGTCTCGACACTGTCACTGACCAGACCGAGGGCGACGGACAGCCAGGTCAGCGCGAAGGTGATCATGGCGAGGACGCCGATCGCGGCGAGCCATTCAACCGGGTTGGCAGTGGGCCGGAACCCCACCAGCAGCGCCACGACGGTGACCGCCGCGAGGCTGAGCATGGTCTGGACCAGGCTGCCCAGTACGTGACCCGTCAGCACCGACGGTCGAAAGATCGCCATCGTGCGGAACCGGGCGATGATCCCCTCGGTCATGTCCATCGCGACCGAGATGGCGGTGCCCTGCGCGGCGCTGACCACTGTGATGAGCAGGATGCCGGGGGTGACGTAGTTGGCGTACTGGGAACGGTCGCCGGACGGGCCGAGACCGGCACCGAGCGTGCCGCCGAAGACGTAGACGAAGAGCAGCAGGATGATGATCGGGATGCCGATGAGCAGGAACGTCATCGACGGGTACCGCCGCATGTGCAGCAGGTTGCGCCGCAACATGGTGCTCGAGTCGCGGACGGCGAGGGAGAGGGTGCTCATCGCGCGGGAGCCCTTTCGTGGTCGGGTCGGCCGGCCCGGGTGTCGGGCTGACCGGTGAGGGTGAGGAAGACGTCGTCGAGGTCGGGGGTGTGCACGGAGAGGCCCGCCACGCTGATCGAGGCGCGGTCGAGTTGGTCGAGCAGGGATCGCAGCGACCCGACCCCGCCGTCATTCGGCACCTGGAGGGTGAGTGCCGCGTCGTCCCGGGTGGCGGCCTCGAACGTCCGCGCCGCGGAGTCGAGACCCTCCTGGTCGGCGAACTGCAGGACGACGTGGCCGCCCGGGATGAGCCGCTTGAGTTCGCGCGGCGTGCCCTCGGCGATCAGCCGGCCGTGGTCGAGGAACGCCACCCGGTCGGCGAGCTGGTCGGCCTCCTCCAGGTACTGCGTGGTGAGCAGGATGGTCACGCCCTCGGCGGCGAGCGCGCGGATGATGTGCCACATTGCCCGGCGGCTGCGCGGGTCGAGGCCGGTGGTCGGCTCGTCGAGGAAGATGACGCGGGGCTCGCCGACCAAAGTCATCGCGAGGTCGAGCCGGCGACGCATGCCGCCGGAGTACGTGGACACCGGCTTGCCCGCCGCGTCGGTCAGGTCGAACTGGTCGAGCAGGTGGGCGATCCGCCGCCGACCGGCGGCCCTCTCCAGGTGACACAGGTCGGCCATCAGGGTCAGGTTCTCCCGACCGGTGAGCAGGCTGTCGACCGCGGAGAACTGGCCGGTGACGCCGATCAGCGCGCGTACCGCGTCGGGCTCCCGGGTCAGGTCGTGGCCGAAGACGCGGGCGTTACCGCCGTCGGCGTCGATCAGGGTGGAGAGGATCTGCACCGTGGTGGTCTTGCCGGCGCCGTTCGGACCGAGCAACGCGAAGATGGTGCCCTCGGTGATCATCAGGTCGATGCCGTTCAGCACGACCTTGTCGCCGTAGGACTTGCGCAGGTCGGTGGCGACGATTGCGGGGTTCATGGAGCTGGTCATGGTCTCCTCCTCTGTGGTCGGCGGGGCGGTGGGTCAGGCGCGGCGGATCATGATGTCGCCGTAGGAGGTGTTCGCCCGGACCTCGACCGTCTCGTCGGTCTGCGCCGGGCTGTCGGTCGACTCCAGCGCGTTGTGCACGCGGCCGTGCTTGGAACTGACGTCGAGCCAGGCGGCGGTCCCCCGACGGATGCCGACCTCGATCGCGCCGTAGGAGGTCTGTGCGTCGACAGCGCCGCGGGTGACCTCACCCAGCCGAAGGTTGCCGTAGGCGGTGCGCGCCGTCACCGAAGCCTGCGCGGCGTCCACCGTGATGTCGCCGTAGGCGGTGTTGATCCGGACGTCGCCACCGCTGCGGCCGATCCAGCAGTCGCCGGACGAGTTCTTGATCTCGGCGGTGCCGTCGACCGCGCCGATGCGCACCTTGCCGGACGATGCCTTCACCCGGGCGGAGCCCAGTACACGCTCGACCGCAACCTCGCCGTGGCTGCTGTCGATCTCCAACGGACCGGTCTCGTCGAGTCGGATGCCGCTGCCGGTCTTGATCCGACACTCGCCGAGCCGACCCTCGCAGCGGAACGCCGCCCACCCCGCCTCGGCGTACACCCGTGACCCGGTCGGCACCTCGATCTGGACGTCGACCGACGGCCCGGGGCCGAACCCGTAGCGGCGCCAGCTCTTCGGCACCCGGATCACCAGTCGTCCGGCGGCGAACTCGACTGTGCTCTGTTCGGCGGCGCTCACGTCGGCCTTGCTCGACGGGTCGCGGGGCCGCACCGTCACCACAGTGTCGGTGCGGTCGCTAGCGGCGATCCAGGCATCGCCGATCGGCAGCTCGATCTGGACGGAAATCGGTTCTGGTGTCTCGAAAACAGGCATGGTGGTCTCCCGAAAGGTGGTCGGCGGAGGTCGCCGCTGGTCAGCGGCGTGGTGGTGGAAGGGGTACGGGGGAGTTAGCGGGCCCAGCCGGTGAAGTGCTGGCCGGAGATCGGCTCCACCCGGCGGGATGGACGACGCTGCGCGTCGCCCGCCCCGATGGCGCCGGCGACGGCGCGCACGAGCCAGGCGTTGACCGACAGCCCGGCGCGGCCGGCGGCGTCCTCGACGCTGGCCTTCAGATGGTCGGGGAGCCGCAGGTTGATCCGCGAGGTGCCGCCGTCGTCACCGTCGGGCGCGGTCACCGGCACCGACAGCGGTGGTGGGCCACTGGGCTCACTCGCCACCTCGACCGGCGGGCTGGCCGGCGTCACCACGAAGTCGGGCTCGCGCCCGCGCAACCGAACGTGCACCGAACCCGGCGCGAGGTCACGGGTGATCTCGTCGGCCGCGTCGGACAGCGCTTCGAGGAGGGTGAGACGGGTGGCCGCCTCCAACTGCGCGAAAAGTCGCTCGGCCAGCGCCCGGGCCTCCGGGTCCACGCCCTCAGCGGCCACGGCGAACTCGTCACGCAGGTTCTCGACGTATGACCTCAGTTCCATGGCACCATCATGGCATCACTTTGGCTCAGAACGCTACAGCGTGGCTCAGGGAGACGCCGCTACCTGGCTCCGCCGAGGTCAGCTCGCTCTCACAGGTCACCGAAGAGCCTCCGGACCAGATGATTCGCGTCCTCCTGGCTCAGCCCGGTGGCGACCAGCAGGTCACTGACTGTCGTCCGGACCTGTGCCACCACCACCGCGCCGGAGAAGCCGACGCCGTCCCGATAGGCGTGCCCAGCCGTGCGGACCGCCCGCAGCGCCTGCTCCCGGGCCCGGTTCGGCTCGGCGCCGGCGGCGAACTGCCGCTTGAGCAGGCGGACCGCCTCGGCGAGATCGGCCACCGCCGTCGGCAACGACTCCGGCACCGGCTCGCCGTCCTCGATGAGCGTCACCGACCGTCGGATCAGGGTGCCGCTGTTGCGCACCGCCCGGTCGATCGGCTCCGCCGCCTGCGCGTAGCGGCCCACCGGCCCGCGCCGTTGATGCCGGTACACGGGTGACAGGGTGCTCGCCTCCCGGGCGCCCTGGGTCGCCTCGACGAACGCCTTCAACCGGCCCGCGCTCTGCCGCAGCTCACCCCGGGCGGTACGGGCCCGAGCGGCATCCCGCTCGGTCAGCGCCTCGGCGGTGGCGTCGAGCTGGGTCGCGAGGAGATCCAACGCCGGCCGCGCGGCCCGGTTGAGCACCCGCAGCGGGTTCAACGGCAGCAACACGGCGGTGACCAGCAGCGCCACCCCTCCCCCGATGAGCGCGTCCACGAACCGGGGGATCTCCAGGTCCCGGACGGCCGGGCTGAGCGTGACGATGAGCACCGCCGTCGCCCCCGCCTGGATGACCACCGCCGCGCTACCCGCGAGGAAGAGCGCGACGACGATGGCCAGCACGACGATCAGGGCGAGTTGCCACCACCCGGTGCCGATCACCAGGAGGAGCAGGTCGCCGATCAGCACCCCGACGGTGACACCGATGATCAGCTCGACGGTGCGACGCAACCGCTGGCCGACTGACGCGGCGAGGGTCGAGACGGCGGAGATCGGCGCGAAGACCGGCTGCGACACATGCAGCAGCGAATGCGCCACCAGCCAGGACAACGCCGCGGCCAGGCCGGCCTGTAGGGCGAGGCCGCCGATGGTTCGGACCCGACGGACCCGGTCGCGCAACGCGACCACCAAGCGGTCCCCCCACCGGGCGACGGTCGACGGGCCCGCGTCCGCTCCGCGCCGACCGGCAGCGACCATGGCGGCACCTACCCCGCCACGACCGGATCAATCATCGCCGGCACGGCCCGGCCGTCCTCAGCGCGAGGCGAGGGTCTTCTCGGCGTACGCCCAGAGCCGGTCGGCCGCAGCCGGGTCCAGCGCGTGGGCGGCGACTCCGCCGGTGGCGTCGGGGCCACCGGGAATGACCTCGGCCTCCTGGTTGTCGTCGAAGTACCGGCCGCCGACGCCGTCGAGCAGGGGTGAGCCGGCGAGCAGCACTGTGGTCGACGCGCCCTGGTCGGGCTTCTTGTAGTACTCCGCCTCGATGAGGTTGCCCGCTTCGTCCATCGCGCCCATCGCGCGCATCGTGTCGTCGTCGATGTGGCGCTGGAGGTTGGTGAAGATGTACCCGGGGTTGAGGGCGTTCGCGGTGATCCCGTCCCTCTCCCACTGGCGGGTGATGCCGACCGCGAGCAGGACCTCCGCGGTCTTCGACTGGCTGTAGGCCGACCACGGGTCGTAGGGGCGCCGCTCGAACTGCGGGTCGTCGAAGTCGAACGGCGCGGCAAGGTGTGCCCCGGAGCTGACCATCACGACCCGGGCCGCGTGGGCGGCCCGCAGGCTGTCGTGCAGGCCCCGGGCCAGCGCGAAGTGGCCGAGGTGGTTCGTCGCGAGCTGGAGTTCCCAGCCCACGGCGGTCAGTTGGCGGGTCGGGATCGCCATGATTCCGGCGTTGGCCACCAGCACGTCGAGCGGGCCCTGCCAGGCCGCGACGAAGGCGTCGACCGACGCCAGGTCGGAGAGATCGAGGGCGGACGACCGGACCGTGCCAGGTCTGGCACCGGTGGCGAACTCCTCGGCGAGCCGGTCGGCCGCCCGCGGATTCCGGGTCGCGATGGTGACCTCGGCGCCGGCCCCGGCCAGCGCGCGCACCGTCTCCACGCCGATGCCGGAGGCACCCCCGGTGACGATCATCCGGCGTCCGGTGAGGTCGACACCGTCGAGGACCTCGGCGGCGGTGGTGCGGGCGTTGAACGGGGTGGTGAGGCGTGCGTTCGCTGTCATGAAACCCAGGCTACGAACGCTCGGACCGGACTGCCTATAGTCTGGGGTCCTTCATACTTTCGTGAGCGTCCAGAAAAGGTGGGGATGGATCCGCTGGAGGATGTGCTGGCCCTGCTCGGCGCGACGAGCCACGTCTCCGCCGGCCTGGTCGGGGGCGGACGCTGGGCCGTGGGTTTCGACCCTCCCGCCGGGGCCAAGTTCAACGCCGTCCGGCGGGGCCGATGCTCGCTACGGGTCGACGGCCACGCCGAGCCGATCAACCTCGGTACCGGCGACTGCTTCCTGCTGACCCGACCGGCGGCCTACACCCTCTTCAGCGATCCCGATGTGCCGGTCCAGCCCGCGTACCCGATCTTCGCCGCCGCCACCGACGGTGTGGCGCACGTCGGCGACGGTGACGACGTGTTCCTCATTGGCGGTGCCTTCACCCTGGGCGGACGGGCGCGCAGCCTCCTGCTGGACAACCTCCCGCCGGTCATCCACGTCCCCGCCGACACCCCGGAGGCCGGTACCGTCCGGTGGGCCCTCGGCGAGATCGACGAGGAACTGCGGTCCACGCGACTCGGCTCCCACCTCGTCGCCGAGCACCTGGCGCTGGTCCTGCTGATCCGAGTCCTGCGGCTGCACCTGGCCCGCGACGAACAGCCCACCACCGGGTGGCTGGCCGGCCTCACCGACCCGGTTGTCGCCCCCGCGCTACGCGTGATGCACGCGCGACCCGCGCACGGGTGGACGGTGGACGAGGTCGCCCGCGCGGCCACCGTCTCCCGGTCGACGCTGGCGGCCCGATTCAAGAGGGTCGTCGGGGTGGGCCCACTGGAGTATCTGACCGGGTGGCGGATCGAACTCGCGGCCGATCGCATCCGGCACAGCTCCGACACTGTCGCCACCATCGCCCAGGCCGTCGGGTACGGCTCGGAGAGCGCGCTCAGCGTGGCCTTCAAGCGCACCACCGGCCTCTCGCCACGCGCCTACCGCACCGAGCTGGCGAAGGCGGGCCGGAACGACGTACCCGAACCGACAGTGACCGCCGGTCGAGCACGGCTTGGGCGGTAGCGCCCCACCCGGCCGAGATTGAGGGCAGCCGGATCGGGTAGACCCGGCTCTGCAGCCCCGAGCGTGACGTCGGGCCGGGTCGCGGGACGAGGGCTGCAAGACGCCTCGGGGGGACGTCGGATGGATCAGCGCGGTTGAGCGGGCCGGACGACTCCGGCAACGTCGTGGAGCTGCGGGTGCACGGGGTCTCCGGCGCGAGCGCCGCACAGGTTCTGGACCTGCAACAGATCGGGCAGGTCGCCGGTGACCGCAGTGGCGGTTTCTACCGGCCGCGCCCCCCGTACTCGCAGGACACCGGCGCGCACGGTGTGACGCTTGAGGCGTACCGCTGGGGTGATCTGCCCTCCGGAACCGTGGCTCGCACCCTGGCGGTGGTCTTCCTGCTCCCCTTCATGCTGGTCAACGTCGCGATCTGGATGCGCCCGGCGAACCCCGGGTCGGAGGCGGCGGTCAAGTCCCTGTGCCGGGTGCTGGCGCTCACGCTCACCGTGCTCTACGTGCTCGCCGTCGCCGGCGTCGCCCTGGATCTCGTTGGTTGGCAGTGCCTGGCCTCGCCGGACTGCCACTCCGGACGCAGTTGGTTGTCCTGGCTGAGTGGGCGGCCGGTCGGCCTGCGGTTGGCGGTGCTCGCGCTGGTCCCGGTCGCCGCGATCGGCCTGATCTGGCGGGTCAGCTGCCGGCCGGGGCGGACCTTCGAGGCGTTTCGGGCACCCGACCAGGGCAGCGCCGCGCCTCGGCTCGGCACCGTCGGTCAGTGGGACGCCGAGCCGCTGGTGGGACGGTTGCGCGCCATCCACGTCGCCGCGGCGTTCGCGACGCTGGACCTCGTCCTGCTCCTGGCCCAGGGCGCGAATGACGCGTCAGCGGCCACGCTCGCGCTGACGGCGATCACGGGGGTGATCCTGACGGGGTGCGTGGGGCTGCTCTGCACACCACCGCTGATGGACCGGTCCCCCGGCGACCGGCGGCTCGACCGGATCACCGGCACCCTCCGGAACGCTGCCATCATCCTGACCGTGGTCGTCGTGGCACACGCGCCGACCAGTTCGCGGCCGTGGTCGCAGCAGCACGGGCTTCCCGGCTACGACCGGACCCTTACCGGTCTGTTCGCGGCTCAGACGACACTGTTGGCCGCCCTGGGCGTGGTGCTGCTCTGGCACCGGCGCCGCGAACGCGGCGCCACCCCGCTGTTCGGGCTGGGCGCTCTCGTTGTCGTCGCCACCGGCATCAGCATGGCGGTGGCGTACTCCGCCGAGCTGGTCTACCGGGTGGCGGACTTCCTGGATCGCGACGTGCCGACCGGGGAGGGCATCGCCACCGGACCGCCTGCGGCCTACACCTGGGCGATCCACGGCTTCTTCCGCGCATTGTTGGGCACCGCGATCGTCGCCGGCCCCGTCATCCTGCTCTCCCGCCGGAGTCGACGCCGGGCCGCGGCGGCGATCGTCGCGCGCGACTTCCCGAACCCGCCGGCCGGGGCAGGACCCCGACTGCGACAGGTCCGAGACGCGATAGCCCGGGCTCGCTTCACCGAGAAGCTGATGCCGTTGGCAGTGGTCTACAGCTGCCTCGCCGGACTCGGCACGGCCACCACCACGATCGGCCTGCTCGCGCACCTCCCGGGCGACCTCATCGAGCCGAACATCGGGTTGCCGGCGGCGGCGGTCACGTTCACCATCGCGTTCGGTAGCTGGGTGATCGCGGCGATCATCCTCGGTCTGATCATCGGCGGAATCTTCGCGTACCGCACCGAGCCGTACCGCCGACACGTCGGCGTCCTCTGGGACCTCGGCACCTTCTGGCCCCGGGCCGCCCACCCGTTCGCGCCGCCCTGCTACTCGGAGCGGGCCGTGCCGGAGCTGGCCCGCCGAATCACCTACCTGGTCGAGCGCGGCGACGCGGTGCTGCTCACCGGGCACAGCCACGGCTCGGTTCTGCTCGCCGCCACGGTGCTCCAACTGCCACCGCAGGTCGGCGCCCGGGTCGCCCTGCTCACCCACGGATCCCCGCTGCGCCGCCTCTACGCACGGCTCTTCCCCGCGTACGTCGACGGCGCGGCACTGCACGAGATCGGCCGGCGGGTGGGTTGGCGCTGGGTGAACCTGTGGCGCGACACCGATCCCATCGGTGGCTGGATCTTCTCGCCGCATTCCGCACCCGCGCCGGCCACCACCGGCGACCCGGCCGCCGCTGTGGATCGTCGACAGCGTGACCCCTGTGACGTGGTGGCACCCCCGGGGGACAGCGTCGCCCCACCCATCCACGGGCACTGGCAGGGCGAGTCCGACGAGCCGTTCACCAAGGCGGTAGCGGAGTTGGTGCGGCGCCTCGGTGGGCGGGCCGGTCCGCCCGGGACACCGGGGTAGCGGGCTGGGTCAGTGTCCCCGGCCCGCCCGGGTGCGCCAGTCGTCCAGGGATGTGCCGACGAGGCGGGCGCCGTCGGCCGGGACGAGCGAGCGTTCGCCCAGCTTGGCACCGAAGTACCGGGCGTCGGGGTCGGCCACCACCGACCGACGGTCCTGCGTGGCGGCGAGCAGGGATCGACCCAGTTCGTCGAGGCGGAACTGCTCCGGGCCGGCGACCTCGACCACTGAGTTCGTCGGCGCGCCGAGCGCGACCTCGCAGACCGTGGCCGCGACGTCGTCAGCGGCCATCGGCTGAATGAGCACCGGCGCGAGGTGCACGGTGTCGCCGTCCGTGGCGCTGTCGATGATGCCCTGAAGGAACTCGAAGAACTGGGTGGCGTGCACCACCGAGTACGGGAGTCCGGACGCGACGATGAGCCGCTCCTGGGCGACCTTCGCACGCATGTACCCGCTGTCCGGGATCCGGTCGCACCCCACGATGGAGAGCGCCACGTAGTGGTTCACCCCGGCCTCCGACGCGGCGGCGAGGAGCGTCCGGGTCGAGGTCTCGAAGAACTCCAGTACGGCGGCGTCCTCGAACGACGGCGAGTTCGACACGTCGACGACGACCTCGGCGTCGGTGAGCGCATCGGCAACTCCCTCGCCGGTCAACGTGTTCACGCCGGTCTTCGGCGATGCCGGCACCGCCTCGTGGCCCTGAGCGGCGAGACGGTCCACGAGCTTGGAACCGATGAGGCCGCTGCCCCCGATGACGACGATCTTCATGGTCGCACCACGTCCTGTCTGCACTGGGTTGAATCGTGCTGCCAACCAGTAAGACGGAAAGCGTGCACAGATGCAGGACAATCGCCGGAGAACAGTTCGACGGAGATGAGGAGGTCGACGTGGCCGTCGTGTCCCACCCGGTGTTCGCTCGGGTCTACGAGCGGCTCAGCGTCGCCATGGACCGTGCCGGCACGGCGGCGTTCCGGCGGGACCTGGTCGCCGGCCTGTCCGGCCGGGTGATCGAGATCGGCGCGGGCAACGGGCGGATGTTCGCCCACTACCCGCCGGGGGTGACCCAGGTCCTCGCGATCGAGCCGGAGCGGCGTCTGCGTGCCGCCGCCGAGCGCGCTGCGTCGAGCGCGCCGGTTCCGGTCACTGTCGTCGACGGTCTGGCCGAGGCACTGCCTGTCGGGGACGGCGAGTTCGACGCGGCGGTGGTCGCGTTGGTGTTGTGCACAGTGCCCGATCAGGCGAGCGCGTTGGCCGAGATCAGCCGGGTGGTGCGCCCCGCGGGCCAGGTGCGGTTCTTCGAGCACGTGGCTGCCGAGGAGGCCACCGGCCTGCACCGCGCCCAACGACTGCTCGACGCCACACTGTGGCCGAAGCTGTTCGCCGGCTGCCACACCAACCGCGACACCGTTGCCGCCATCGGCGCGGCCGGCTTCGAGGTGGAGCAGCTGCGCAGGTTCCGTTTCCCGGCCACCAGTAACAGCCCCGCCTCCCCCTGCGTCCTCGGCCGCGCGATCAGGCCGGTCCCGACGGCCCGATGATTTGCCGAGGTTCATTCAACCGCCTGGCCGCACCCGCCCGCCTGTCGCGCAAGCGGCGAACACGAACGCGAATGTCGGTCCAATTCAGATAGATGCCGTCGGCTATTGTCCCGTTTCGCTCTCATTTGAACACCTGACGTGATGTGGTAATCAGCGCGCTTCTCGGCGCCATACAGGCCGTATCACGCAGGACGCCACTCGCTGGACGTCTCCTGCGAGTAGTACCCACGGAGGGTGTTCTGTGACAGCTAAACCCAAACACTGGCTACGGCGGCGAGTCGTGCTGCCGTCGCTCGCGGCTGGCGCAGCCGCCACAGTGGCAGCCAGCCTGCTGCTCTTCAGCTCGACCGCCGCCAACGCGCAGGAGGCACCGGTCAACCTGGGGACGGCGGCCGACTTCTCCGTCCTGGCCGGAGCGGAGCCGACCAACACCGGTCCCAGCTTCCTGGCCCAGAGCCTCGGGCGGTTCCCCGGAAACACCGCGGCCGGCTTCGGTACGGCGACCATCGGCGGCGAGGTACACCTCGGCGACGCGGTCGCGCTCCAGGCTCAGAGCGACCTGACCATCGCCTTCAACGACGCCGCCGGCCGGACCCCGTTCACCAACCTCCCGGCGGAGCTGGGTGGCAACACGCTCAACGAAGGGGTCTACCGGATCGGGGCCGCCCAACTGACCGGACCGTTGACGCTCAACGGCCAGGGTGACCCGTCGGCCGTGTTCATCTTCCAGGTCGACTCCTCGCTGACGACGGCGTCGAACAGCAGCGTGGTCCTGATCAATGGGGCTTCGGCCTGCAACGTGTTCTGGAAGATCGGCAGCTCGGCGACGATCGGCACCGGCACCACCTTCGTGGGCACCATCATGGCTCAGGCCGCGATCACGATGGCCACGGGCGCGACCCTCCAGGGCCGCGCGCTGGCGCGCACCGCCGCCGTCACCCTCGACACCAACGTCATCACCGCGCCGATCTGCGCCGGGCCGACGGGCCCGCCCGGACCGACCGGCCCGCCCGGGCCCACCGGTCCGCCCGGCCCGTCGGGCAGCCCCGGAGCGCCCGGCAGTCCCGGAGCACCCGGCAGCCCCGGAGCACCCGGTAGCCCCGGAGCGCCCGGCAGCCCCGGAGCACCCGGCAGCCCCGGAGCACCCGGCAGCCCGGGAGCGCCTGGCGCACCCGGCAGCCCCGGAGCACCCGGCGCACCCGGCAGCCCCGGAGCGCCCGGTCCGTCCGGGCCCCCCGGAGCACCTGGAGCACCCGGAGCACCCGGAGCACCCGGAGCACCCGGGCCCCCCGGAGCACCCGGCAGCCCTGGCGCACCCGGTCGACCTGGCGGTGGCGGCGAGCGCCCCATCCTGCCTGTCACCGGCGGCGGCGCGGTCCCGGCCCTGACCGGCGTCGGGAGTGTGCTGGTCGTGCTGGGCGCGTTCGCGTTCTTCCTGGCCCGGCGTCGACGCCTGGAATCCTGATCGGTGGCCCGGCCGGTGTGATCCCGGCCGGGCCACGTCACGTCGTCGGCCCGCTCCCCACCGGTAGCGGGCCGACGACGCGTTCGCCACTGACTGTCGCGGCGGCCGTCCGCGCCTCGCACGGCCTCACCGGCGGGGCAGCCCGGCCAGCCAGACGTCCAGCTCCGCCGGGGAGCGCAGCAACACCACCGGCGGCGCGGACGGGTCGGCCTGCCAGGCCCGCATCCGCCGTCGGGCCCGGCCGAACGCGGTGACGTGCCAGACCAGGATCGAGTCCCGGGACAGCACGCTGCTCAGCGACTCGCGGTTGCCGTTGCAGATCACCTCGCCGGTGACCACCCGGCGAACGGTACGGCGGAGTAACCGCCCGAACGAACGCCACCGTGGATAGTCCAGGCCGACGACCAGATCGGCGCGGGCCATCGGGACGTCCCGCCAGCCGTGGTACGCCCCGTCGACGATCCAGCGGTCCCGTCGGCAGATCTCCTCGATCCGGCCACGTTGCTGGGTGACCGGCACCTCGACCCAGCCCGGTTGCCAGAGCAGATCGTCCACCGGATACCAGGGCAGTCCGAGGTGTTCGGCCAACCGCGCCGCGAGAGTGGACTTGCCGGAGCCGTACACCCCGTAGACCAGGATGCGCCGCGGTGCGCTCATCGCGGCAGCGTACGTCGTGAAGGAAAATCGGTTGTCGTGCCTGGCGCGCCTCGGCCAGAGTGACGTCCATGACGTACTGACGGACTCCACCCCCTGCTCCGCGCCACCGGTGATGCCTCCCGGGGGCCGCGACGCCGTCCGCTTTGACGTTCGCAGCCAGAGATGAGCCTCTCTCCTTGTCCCAGCACCACCTCCCTCGGGAGCCCCTGCCCCCGTCCGCCCCGGCCACCGTCACGGTGTTCGCCTCCCCCGCGAGCTGGATCGAGTCCGATGCGCTCGCACAGTGCCAACAGGTCGCCGCCCTGGACGGCATGCGGCACGTCGCCGCCATGCCGGACCTGCATCCCGGCAAGGGCGCCCCCATCGGCGCGGCCATGGCGTCGACAGTGCTGTACCCGTTCCTGGTGGGCTCCGACATCGGCTGCGGCATCGCCGTGTTTCCGATCAAGCTCAAGCGGGCCGTACCGGAACGGCTCGCCACCCGGTTCCCCGACCTCGACCAGGCGCTCGACCCGGTGCGCGACGCCGACGACCCCGCCTGGGCCGCCGTCGACGGTGACGTTCCGGCCGGTCACCTGGACGGCCTCGGGACGGTGGGCCGGGGCAACCACTTCGTGGAGCTGGCCCGCGTCGACACCGTCTTCGACGTACGGCACGCGGGACGGCTCGGGCTCGACGAGGGCGATCTCGTGCTGATCGTCCACAGCGGTTCCCGTGGCCTGGGCGAGCGGATCCTGCGGGCGCACACCGAGGTCCACGGCGCTGGGGCGGCACCCGACCCCGCCGTCTACCTGGGCATGCACGACGACGCCGTGCGCTGGGGTTCGCTCAACCGACGGGTGCTGGCCGCCCGGGTGGCGCACGCGTTGGGGGCCGAGCCCACCGCGCCGATCGTCGACCAGTGCCACAACCTGGTCGAGGTCCGGGACGGGGTCTACCTGCACCGCAAGGGAGCGGCGCCGGGTGACGGGGGCGATGTCCTGATCGCCGGTACCCGGGGAACGGCGTCCTATCTGGTGGCCGCGCACGCCGGGGCGGAGGCCAACTACTCGGTGGCCCACGGCGCTGGCCGCAAGATGTCGCGCGCCGACGCCCTGCGGCGGGGCCGGGCCAAGCACACGGTCGAGGAGCTACGCCGTACCCCGGTGGGTTCTCTGGTGGTGTGCGGTGACCGGCAGTTGCTCTTCGAGGAGGCGCCCACCGCGTACAAGCGCATCGAGCAGGTGATCGCCGACCTGGTCGACCACCGGCTGGCCACTGCGGTGGTCAGCACGACGCCAGTGGTCACCTACAAGACGCCCGCCCTCGGGTCCGCCGCACGCTCCAAGCGGCGGGGCCACCGCGGCCGGCGAGGCCGCTCGTGACCGCGTTGCTGCTGTTGTCGGCCGGGCGCGGGCCGCAGGAGTGCACCTGGGCACTGAGTCAACTGCTGCACCGTCTGCGGGGCGAGGGCGTCGGCCGAGGTCTGACGATCCAGCAGGTTGAGGCGGTCCCCGGCGACCGCGCCGGCACCTACCGGTCGGTGCTGATCCGGATCTCCGGCGTCGACGCCGAGGCGTTCGCGGCCTCGTGGACCGGGACGCTGTGCTGGCAGGCCCCGAGCCCGTACCGGTCGGGCATCGGCCGGAAGAACTGGTACGTCACCGCCCAGCCGCCCGAACGCGCCGCTCGGCCGACGACGTTGCGCGAGGCGGACGTCGACATCGTCGCCTGCCGCACCGGCGGGCCGGGTGGTCAGCACCGGAACAAGGCCAGCACTGCGGTACGCGCGACGCACCGCCCCTCGGGCCTGGTGGTCGTGGTCGACGACGAGCGGCAGTTCAGCCTGAACCGCCGGATCGCCCTCGACCTGCTGCGCCACCGCCTCGAGCAGGGCGACGAGGCGGCGCGGCGTGCCGTCACCACCGCCCGCTGGCGCATCCACGACGGGCTGGTTCGCGGCGATCCGGTGCGGGTGGAACGTCCAACGCCCCGGCGACCGGGAGGCTAGCGACTCAAACCTCCAGCACCGCGTCCGCGAATGCCTGCGGTGCCTCCTGCGGCAGGTTGTGCCCGACACCGCCCCCGACGGTCCGGTGCTGGTACGGGCCGGCGAACTGCTTACCGTAGACGGTGGGCTCCAGGTGCGGCGCACCATTGGCGTCCCCCTCCAGGGAGATGCTGGGCACCGTGATCTTCGGCTTCGCGGCCAGGCGCTCCTCGATCTCCTCGTACTGCGGCTCGCCGTCGGCGAGGGCCAACCGCCAGCGGTAGTTGTGGATGACGATGTCGACGTGGTCGGGGTTGTCGAACGCCGCCGCGCTGCGGTCGAACGTCGCGTCGTCGAACGTCCATCGGGGCGACGCGGTGTGCCAGATCAGCTTGGCGAAGTCGCGTCGGTTCTTGTCGTAGCCTTCCCGACCGCGTTCGGTGGCGAAGTAGTACTGGTACCACCACGCGAACTCTGCCTTCGGCGGCAACGGGACCGTACCCGACTTCTGCCCGTCGATCAGGTAGCCGCTGACCGAGACCAGCCCTCGGCAGCGTTCGGGCCACAGCGCGGCGACGACATCGGCGGTCCGCGCGCCCCAGTCGAACCCGGCGAGCTTCGCGGTGTCGATGTGCAGGGCGTCCATCAGGGCGATGAGGTCGAGACCCATGGCCGCCGGTTCGCCGTTTCGGATGGTGTCGTCGGAGAGGAACCGGGTCGTGCCGTAGCCCCGCAGGTACGGCACGACGACCCGGTGACCGGCGGCGGTGAGCAGCGGCACGACGTCGGCGAAGCTGTGGATGTCGTAGGGCCACCCGTGCAGGAGGATCACCGCGTCCCCGTCGGGCGGCCCGGCGTCCACGTATCCGACGTTCAGCACACCGGCCTCGACCTGTCGCAGGTCGGTGAACCCGCCAGCGGTCCTTGCCATCGACTTCCCCCCGCGTCCGGACCTGCTCGGATGTGCCGATCACGGCTGAACCTAGCGACCTGCCGGGGGCTTGATCAGCGTTTGGACAATGACCGCCCAGCGGCTGCCGAGCTGGCTAGGATCCCGCTCCTGCGGACGTTCCCGGTGCAGGTCGTGGGCCGTAGCCGGATGACCGTAGGGTGGTGGCATGGCTGAGCGACCTCTGACCCTGATGGCGGTGCACGCCCACCCCGACGACGAGGCGACGAGCACCGGCGGCGTGCTTGCCCGCTACGCCGCCGAGGGGGTCACCACAGTGCTTGTGACCTGCACCGACGGGCGATGTGGGGACGGTCCGGGTGGGGTCAAGCCGGGCGAGGAGGGGCACGACCCGGCCGCTGTGGTGGCGATGCGCCAGGCCGAGCTGGAGGCCAGCTGCGCCACGTTGAACGTCACCCACCTGGAGACCCTCGGCTACGCCGACTCCGGGATGATGGGCTGGCCGACCAACGACCAGCCCGGCGCGTTCTGGACGACGCCGGTGGCGCAGGCGGCGGCCCGGCTCGCCGAGCTGATTCGGCAGTACCAGCCGGACGTGATCGTCACGTACGACGAGAACGGTTTCTACGGCCACCCGGACCACATCCAGGCCCATCGGATCACCATGGCCGCCGTCGAGCAGACGGACGTCCCGGCGAAGGTCTACTGGACCACGGTGCCGCGTACGGCGTTCGCGGAGTTCGGTCGGATCATGAAGGAGCTCGGCGTCGAGTGGGCCGAGCCGGACGCGGCCGGGGAGCCGGTGCCGCAGCTCGGCCTGCCCGACGACGAGATCACCACCTGGGTCGACACGAGCAAGTACGGCGCGCAGAAGTTCGACGCGCTGGCCACTCACGCCAGTCAGACCGAGAACATCTTCTTCCTGCAACTGGGCCAGGAGCGGTTCACCGAGCTGATGGGCGTGGAGACCTTCGTGCGGGTCCGGGACCGGACGGGCGCGCCGACCCCCGAGGACGACCTCTTCGCCGGTCTGCGCTGATCACTCTTTCCTAGCGTCACCAGGCACCGTCGGCCACCGGGTCGGCGGTGCCTGGTGGCGTGCGCCGCGTCGACCTCATCACGCGAACCCGTCGCCGATCGCCGGCGTCCGGAAGTTTCGACCGCCAGCCGCTCGGCGGTACGCAGGTCATGTGATGAATTTCCGGAAGTTTTCAGCGTTGACGCCCAGACATAGATCGGCTTAACGTTTCGAGCGAGTTTCCGGTTTCCGGCCGGAACTACCGGCGTCACCCCACCAGCTCGCGTCTCCACCCCACCAATACCGGACCCTCACCTCCTAGATTGACATCTATCTATTGATCGTCTGGAAGGGAAGGCACATGAAGTTGAGACAGTGGTCGACAGTCGGCCTGGTCGCCGTCGCGACCATCGCCACGCTGAACACGGTGCCGGCGACAGCGAGTCGACAGTACGACCCCACCACGCAGAGCCTCGGCACCCTCGGCCTGCGCCACGGCCTGCACGTCGGCACCGCGGTCAACATGGATGCCCTCAACGACGCCAGCGACCCGCAGTACCGCAAGCTGGTCTCCTCCGAGTTCGCCTCGGTCACCGCCGAGAACGTGATGAAGTGGGAGAGCCTGGAGCCGACCCGCGGCAGCTACAACTGGGGGCCGGCCGACCAGTTCGTCGACTTCGCCAAGCGCAACCGGCAGAGCGTGCGCGGTCACGTGCTGGTCTGGCACAACCAGCTGCCCGCCTGGTTGACCAGCGGCGTCGCCGACGGCTCCATCAGCAAGCAGGAGCTGCGCGAGCTGCTGCGCAAGCACATCACCACAGTCGTGAACCGCTACAAGGGCAAGATCTGGCAGTGGGACGTGGTCAACGAGGCGGTCAGCGATCCGTGGGACACCCCGTCGACCCTGCACTACAAGGGCTTCTGGGCGCAGAACCTCGGGCCCGGCTACATCGCCGACGCGTTCCGCTGGGCGCGGGCCGCCGACCCCAAGGCGCTGCTGTTCTACAACGACTACAACATCGAGGCGTTCGGCTCGGGCAACCCTGCGGACGACAAGACCCAGTTCGTGTACGACATGACCAAGAGCCTGCGCGCCCAGGGCGTCCCGATCGACGGCGTCGGCTCCCAGGGCCACCTGGGCACCCAGTACGGCAACTTCGACACCCTCCAGGTGACCGCCGCGCTGAAGAAGTTCAGCGGGCTCGGCGTCGCGACCGCGTTCACCGAGGTGGACGTCCGCAGCCAGCTGACCGAGGGCGTCCAGGCCGGCAACTCGGAGGAGATCAACCCCCGGCTACAGGCGTCGGCCGCCAACTTCAGTGTGCTGATGAAGGCGTGCCTCGCCGTGCGGAGCTGCCTGTCGTACACGGTCTGGGGTTTCAGTGACAACCATTCGTGGGTGCCGGGCTGGTTCGACGACCCGCCGGAGGGCCTGGCGACCATCTACGACGAGAACTACCAGCCCAAGCGCGCGTACCAGGAGTTGAAGTCCGACCTGATCTTCGCGGGGCCGCCGTACGTCCTGCCCCGCATCGCACCCAAACCCCGCCGCTGACGCGCAGGTCACCGTAGGGCCGTGTGGAGCTTCTCGAAGCTCCACACGGCCCGTGTGCCACCACGGACGTCGAGGTTCGACTCACGTTCGGTGCTTCCGTCGCGCCATCCGGACGCCATCGGAGGGCTGGTGCCGGATCTGCCGGTTTATTGATGGTGTTGGTGTCACTATGGCAGGCGTGGGAACTGCGAAAACTGCCATGCCTGCGATCTCGCCGCTCACCGGCGATCCCATCAAGCGGGCCGATGCCGAGCGGCTAGCGGGGGTGCTGAAGGCCTTCGCCGATCCGGCGCGACTCCGGTTGCTCAGCCTGATCCAGTCCGCGCCGGAAGGTGAGGCGTCAGTGAGTGACCTCACCGCGGCGCTCAATCTCTCCCAGCCGACGGTGAGTCACCACCTTCGGATCCTCACCGAGGCCGGCCTACTCGAACGCGACAAGCGCGGGGTCTGGGCGTACTACCGCCTGGTGCCCGCCGCGATCGCGCAGATCGCCGACCTCCTGACGCCGCCCCGGAAGCGGGCCACGAAGAGGGCCCGCTGACCGGGCCGGAAGGCCGGCTCGTCACATCCGCTCCAACGTGCGGATGCCCAGCAGGTGCAGCCCCTGCCGCAGGGTCCGGGCGGTCAGCTCGGCCAGCAGCAGCCGGCTCTCCCGCAGCTCATCCGTGGCACGCAACACCGGGCAGCGCTCGTAGAACGCGTTGAACGCGGTAGCGAGTCGGTGCAGGTAACCGGCGAGCTGATGAAACTCGAGACTCCGCTCCAGCTCGCCAACCACAGCGGCGAAGCCGAGCAGCTCGACCGCGAGCGCCCGTTCCGCCGGCTGCGCCACCACGATTGGCGCGTCCGGGCGCCCGGCGGTCCCGGCCCGGCGCAGCACGGACCGGATCCGAGCGTACGCGTACTGAAGGTAGGGCGCCGTGTTGCCGTCCAGCGCCAACATCCGCTCCCAGTCCAGCACGTAGTCCTTGGCCCGGTCGACGGACAGGTCGGCGTACTTGATGGCGCCGATGCCCACCGCGCGGCCGATCTCCTCGGCGGTCCCGGCGTCCAGATCCGGGTTCCTGCTCCGGGCCAGATCGGTGGCGCGGGCGACAGCCTCCTCCAACAGCCCGACCAGCTTCACCGACTCACCGCTCCGGCTGCGCAGCATCCGCCCGTCGGCGCCGAGGATGGACCCGAAGCCGAGGTGCTCGGCCCGCGCCGGGGGGCAGAGCCAACCGGCCGCCTCGGCGACGGCGAACACCATCGCGAAGTGCTGCCGCTGCGGTAGGCCGACGACGTACAGCAGCCGGGTCGCGCCCAGCCCGCCGACGCGCTGTCGCAACGCGGCCAGGTCGGTGGCCGGATACCCGTACCCGCCGTCGCTCTTGCGCACGATCAGCGGCAACGGCTCGCTGTCGCGGCCGGTGAACCCGGGCGGGAAGACGCACTCGGCCCCACCGCTGGGCAGCAGCAGCCCCAGCCGGTCCAGGTCCTCGACGACGCCCGCGAGCAGGTCGTTGTAGGCACTCTCGCCCCGAAAGTCGGCCCCGGACAAGGTCACGTCGAGCAGGTCGTACACGGTCAGGAAGTACCGCTCGGACTGGGTCACCAGCAGCTGCCACAACCGGCGGGTCCGCTCGTCACCGCCCTGCAACGCGACCACCCGCAGCCGCGACCGTTCCTGGAACGCCTCGTCGGCGTCGAACTTCACCCGGGCCGCCCGGTAGAAGCCGTCCAGGTCCCCCATCGACAGGTTCTGCGCGGCTTCGGCCTCGCCCAGGTCGATCAGGTGCTCGATCAGCATGCCGAACGGTGTCCCCCAGTCACCCAGGTGGTTGACCCGCACCACCCGGTGCCCGAGCCAGTCCAGCAGCCGCACCGCCGCATCACCGATGACTGTGGAGCGGAGGTGCCCGACGTGCATTTCCTTTGCCACATTGGGCGCCGAGTAGTCGACCACCACCGTCTGCGGCGTCGCCGTCGGCGGCACGCCGAGCCGGGCGTCACCGGCCAGCCCGGCGACCAGGTCGGCCAGGGCCCGGTCGGTGACGGTCAGGTTGAGAAAGCCCGGCCCGGAGACCGCCGCCGACACGCCGACATCGTCGAGCACGGCGTGCGCCAGCACCGCCGCGGCGATGTCCCGCGGCGGGCGGCCGAGCCGCCGGGCCAGCGCCAGCGCCGCGTCGGATTGGAAGTCCGCACGCGCAGACCGCCGCACGAGCGGGTCGACCGGGCCGCCGGCCACCGCCGCGAACGCCGGTGCCAGCCGGTCGGACAACAACTTTTCAAGATCCATGAGTACGCCGATCTCGCTCGGACCCGCGCTGTGACGCGAGCCGTTGACGGGGGGAGACACGGGCGGACCGAGGACGACCAACGAACGACCGGCGGCTCGATCCGCCGGTCGCAGGAAACAGGTCAGCGCGGGCGGGCGACGGATCGCCGGCGTCGCCCCGCACCGACCTGGACGTCACACGACGGTCCGGTGGTGCACTGGGCGATCACACTGGTCATGCGGGCAGCCTAGTGGCCCGGACGACGCGACGGCAGAGGAATTTTCGTGCTCCGGCGACGCCCGAGGCGTCGGTTGGTCGTTTCGGTCGACTCGGCGCAGGGAACTGCCTCGGGACAACGCGAGGGGTGATGATGAGCCGATACACACCACTGCCGATGGCCCGTACGCGACGCGCGCTCGCGCTGCTCGGCGCCGTCGCGCTGGCCGCCGCCTGCACCGCCACCGAGGATCCGCCCGGCTCTGCCCCGGCGACCACCGCACCGGCGACCGCGACGGCGTCAGCGCCCCCGACAGAGCCACCAACGCCGAGCGCGAGCACCCCGGTGACCATCCCGACCTCGGCTTTCGTCGAGTTGCCCGCCGAGCTGCGGAAGTCTCCGCGACGGACGACGCCGGTCGAGCAGGCCCTGCCGAAGCTGTGCGGCAACGAGTTCGGCACCGGCGGCCGGCAGGTCACCGCGAGCGCCGCGATGACAGTCACCTATCAGAAGGCCGGCGAGCCCTCCAGCAACGTGCCGCAGGGGATGATCCACCAGACGATCTTCACCTTCGACGGCGACGGCGGCTCGGGTTACCTGGGCCGGCTGCGCACCGCTGTGCAGGCGTGCCCGTCGTACGACCAGTCCGGAAACCGCGTCACCGTCAAGAGTCAGGCGCTGCCCGGGGTCGGCGACGAGGCGTTGCTGCTGACCCGTACCTGGCCCGAGACGAGCCTGAACGGCGAACGCACCGGCGGCACCGCGTCCAGCCAGATCGCCGTGGCCCGGGTCGACAGCGCGGTGACGGTCTTCGACGACCAGGGGTGGGAGGGCACCGGCGGCAACCCGGCCATCCTGGACCGGGTCGTCCGCGACGGCGTCCGCGCCATCGACGCCTGGCAGGGGTGACCCGCCCGCCACCGAAGCGGGGCTTCCACCGATCGGTTCGATCCTCGGTCGAATCATGGACACCCGGACGCGAGTCGCGCTCCCGCCGGAAGACTTGAGGATCACGGTCCACAGTGGGGGCCGCCGACCGCGGCGGCAGCCAGTCGGGCCGTCAACGTCGGTCGGTGGAGGAGGTCGTCATGTCGGACGGTCAGGCAACGAAGGCACCGTGGCTTCCGCCGCGGTGGTTCATCCGGCTGGCCTGGTCGGTGCACCGGGGCCTGTACCGGGTCACCGGCAGCCGGGTCGGCTTGTGGCGACCGCGCGAGCACCGGTGGGGCACGTTGCGGCTGACCACTGTCGGCCGCCGCACCGGCCAGCGGCGCAGCGTCATCATCGCCTACTTCGAGGACGGCCCGAACCTGGTCGGGGTGGCGATGAACGGGTGGGGCGAGGGCGCCCCCGCCTGGTGGCTCAACCTGCAGGCCCGCCCGGACGCGTCAGTCGAACTGGCCGACGGGCGGCGGCTGGTCCGCGCCCGTGCCGCCACCGCCGACGAGCGGACCCGACTGTGGCCACGTTGGCGCGAGGCCGACAAGAACTTCGACGCCCACGCGGCGCGGCGATCGTCGGAAACCACAGTGGTGGTGCTGGAGCCCAGACCGGAGGGCGACTCCCCAACGCCGTGATGCGCTGGCCGGTAGCGACAACTGCGGCGGTACGACGTCCCGAGCGCGTACATCCCGGGTGGTAGGCCCCTCGGCAACTCCGGCATGACGACTCAGCAGGGGTTTGCTTCCTAGGCTGCCTCCCGTACCCGTCACGCGACCGAGGGGATCCACGATGTCCGTCCGTCACCTGCTCGCCACCGCCGCAACCGCTCCGCTCGCAGTGATCGAGCTGGCCGCACCGGCAGCCACGCACCTCTCCGCCCAGCCGAGCGCCGCAACTGCTCTCTCCATGAGTGCCGGGCGTGTCGGTGCCAGTGTGGCCGCCCTGCTGGGGCTGGTCGGCACGGTCATCGGAGGACTGGCCCTGGCCCGCCCCGCCAGTCGCCTCGGTACCGGCTCGGGAAGTTTCGGCGGCGTCCTGGCCCTGGCGACGGGGCTGATCGGCATGGCGCTCGGCGGGCTGGTGGTGGCCACCTCGGACAGTGGCATCGGCACGGGCAACGGGCGGGGCGGGGCCTACCTGGCGCTTGTGGTCGGGCTGGCCGGCGTGGTGCTCGGTGGGCTGGCCCTGCTTCGCGCGCGCCGCAACGGCCGCCTGGCGGGCTGACGCTGACCGGATCGGGCCTGGCTGATCCCGTGCCGCCCGGAGGCTGCCCCGCTGGTGGTCGTCGCGGACGCCCCGGCGGCAGTGGTCAGGAGCGAGCGAGCCAACCAGGCACGGTCAGACCGGACTCGTAGGCGAGGATCACCAACTGGGCTCGGTCCCGGGCATGGGCCTTGGTCATGATCCGGCTGACATGTGTCTTGGCGGTCGCCGGGCTCAGCACCAACCGCGCGGCGATCTCGTCGTTGGAGAGGCCGGCGGCGACCAGCGTCAGCACCTCACGCTCCCGCTCGGTGAGCACACCCAGTCGTGGCCCGGGGTCGGGATGCCTGGCCCGGGCCGCGAACTCGGCGATCAACCGTCGGGTGATCGACGGCGCGATCAGCGCGTCGCCCCGGGCCACCACCCGCACCCCGTGGATCAACTCCGCCGGCTCGGTGTCCTTGACCAGGAAGCCGCTGGCCCCGGCCCGCAGCGCGTCATAGACGTAATCGTCCAGGTCGAACGTGGTCAGAATGATGACGCGGGCATCGGAGTGCGCGACGATCTCACCAGTGGCGGCCAGGCCGTCGAGCCCGGGCATCCGGATGTCCATGAGGACGACGTCCGGTCGCAGTTGCCGGGCCAGCCGCACCGCCTCGAACCCGTCGGCAGCCTCGCCGACCACCTCGAAACCGTCCTCACCGTCGAGAATGGACCGGAAGCCGGCGCGTACCAGGGTCTGGTCGTCGACGATCAGCAGCCGGATCACCTCTGCTCCCCCACCGGCGCCGGGTCCTGTCGCATCGGCAGACGGGCGCGGACCCGAAAGCCCCCGTCCGGCTGCGCGCCAGTCGTCAGCGAACCGCCGAGGGCCTGCACCCGCTCCCGCATTCCGAGGATCCCGCTGCCCGGCGAACCCGGCTGGCCGGTGCCGTCGTCCTCGATCTCCACGAGCACGTCGTCGCGATCGGGCCGGACCCGGACCACAGCGGTGCTGGCCCGCGCGTGACGCGCCACGTTGGTGAGCGCCTCCTGGACGATCCGATACACCGCCAGGTCGACCTCCGGCGGCAGCGACCGCGTCTCGGCCAGTTCGGCGCGGATCTCCAACTCCGGCCGAGCGGCCGTCCTGATCAGATCACCGAGGCGGTGCAGACCGGGTGCGGGCATCACCGCCGGGGCCTGCCGCAGCGCGCCCAGCGTCGCGCGCAGTTCGCTCAACGTCTCCTTGCTGGTCTGTTTGATCGCGCTGAGCGCCTGCTCGGACCGCACCGGGTCGGGTCTGTGCAACGCGGCGCTGGCCTGCACGTTGATCAACGACAGGTGGTGGCCGAGCACGTCGTGCAACTCGCGGGCGATGCGCAGCCGCTCCTCGGTGGCCCGTCGCCGGGCCTCCTCCTCCATCCGCTGCTCGGCGACGACCGCTCGGGCCTGTGCCTCGGCGAGGTAGGCGCGGCGATTGCGGGTCACGCCGACGATGACCGCGACGAGCCAGCCGGCGTGCAGCAGCGTCGCCCCGTTCATGGTGTTCGGGGACCGGTTGTAGCTGTCCGCAACGGCGAAGGCGATCACCGAGGCGAGACCGAGCCCGATGGCGACCGCGAGGTGTCCCTCGTCGACGACTGTGTAGAGCGCCACGACGAACACCACCATGATCGGACCAGGCCGGTGCAGCAACGCCCCGTACGCGCCGATGGCGGCCAGCGCCACGACGCCCACCGGCACCGGGTGACGCCGCCGCACGTACAGCGCGCCGGTGGAGAGCAGCACCGCCAGCAGCGCCGCCCATTCGGCGGCGGTGTCGATGCCGCGCGCCTGCACCACCAAGCCCGTGACGGCGACCAGACCCACGGCGGGCACCAGGGCCACGTCCGCCGTCCGGCCCCGCCACCCTGACATGGGCCGAAGCCTAGCCTCCCGCGATCCAGCGGAAGAAGGTCCGACCGGACGGTTCAGGGGTGCCGGTCGCCCTCGGCCAGGTTCGCGTCGTAACCGGCAGCCTGGAGGGCGAACAGTTCGGCGTACCGACCGCCGGTGGCTACCAGGTCGGCGTGTGTGCCGGCCTCGACCAGCCGGCCGTGGTGCAGGACGAAGATCCGGTCGGCGTGCCGGACGTTGGCGAGCCGGTGCGTGATGAGGATCGTGGTGGCCCGACCTCTGCGGTCCCGAATGGTCTGGAACAGGGCGTCCTCGGCCCGGGGGTCGAGCGCGGAGGACGGCTCATCCATGATCAGCAGTTCGGCGTCGCGCAGGAACCCGCGAGCCGCGGTGATGCGCTGCCACTGCCCACCGGAGAGGTCCTGGCCGCGCGCGAAGGTCCGGTCGAGCAGTGTCTCGTACCCGTGCGGAAGCTCGTTGATCATGTCGTGGGCGACCGCGCGGCCGGCGGCGGCCTCGATGCGATCCTGCCGGGCCTCACTGTCGACGTCCCCGATGGCGATGTTGGTGGCCGCGGTGAACGGCCACTTGTGGTATTCCTGCGTCACCACGGCGATCCGGGCACGCAGCCCGTCGACGTTCCAGTCCGACAACGGTCGGCCGTTCCACTCGATGCTGCCTTCGGTGGGGGCGCGGAGGCCGGCGATCATCGCGGCGAGTGTCGTCTTGCCCGAGCCGTTCTCCCCGACGAACGCGACAGTCTGCCCGGCGGTGATCGTCAACGTGACGCCATCGACGGCGGTGTCGTCCCGATCGGGGTAGCGCAGGCTGACCTCGTCGACCGTCAACTCCCGCAGCCGATCCGGATCGGCAGCGGCAACGGGCCCGGTGCCGGTCGGTAGGTAGGCGTCGGCACGGGTCATGAAACCGGTGTAGTCGCCGAAGTGCTGCCCCTCGGTGTAGACGTGGTCGACCTGGAAGGTGGCGATGGCCAGGGACCGTTGCGCGGACTGCACCGCTATGACGCAGGTCGCGGCGGCGGCGAGCGGGATCTGCCCGTCCAGGAGCAGCATTCCGAGCAGGGCGTAGACGGTGCCGGTCGCGAGGCCCCCGACGATGGCGCCGACAGTGGTGGTCGTGGTGACCCGTCGGGCGAGGGCGAGCTGGATGTCGGTCTCCACCTGCATCACCCGGTCGTACTGGTCGAGCAGGAAACGGCGCAGCCCGTAGGAGCGCAGCTCCGGGGCCGAGGCACGTTCGGCCATCAACTTGTGCAGCAGCCACAGCCGACGTCGGCGCACCGATCCGGCGGTGTACGTCTGGTAGCGCAGATGCCCGGCCCGCAGCGACGCCCACGCGTTGGGCACCGTGGCGACCAGCAGCGCCAGCAGCAGCAGCGGATGGATGACGATGACGGCGGCCGCCACGGCGAGCAGCCCGGCCAGCCCGGCGAGCAGGTTCATCGACGCCTGTACCAGCCCGATCGTCGACTCGGTGCCCCGCGAGGCGCGTTCCATGTCATCGGCGAACGCGTCGGCGTCGAACGCCTCCAACCGGACCGCTGTGGACACCTCGAACAGGCCCCGCTCCACCTCACGGCTCACCCGTGGCGTCAAGCCGTTCTGCGCGTACCCGGTGGCGATGCCCATTCCGGCGCGGAGCGCGACCGTCGCCGCCAGCACGGCCAGCGCGGGCAGCGCCGCCCGCACCTTGTCCGCGGTCGGTCCGCCGGCGAACAGTTCCACCAACACCCGCTGCGTGGCCAACAGGCCGAAGGCGGCCATCACCCCCGCGCCGACGGTGGCCACCGCCACCACACCGGTACGGAGCCGGTCCGCGCGCCAACTGATACCGATGGCTGTCCAGACGAGCCTGGGCAGCTCCGCGAAGACGGCGAAGACGCCAGCCTCCGCGCGCGCCCGCACCCCCGTCTCCCACCACATCTCCCGCAGCTCCGGCAGCACCGACTCCGTACGCCCGGGGCCGGGTCGGCCAGGTCGAACGCGGCGGGCCTCTGCGGTGGCGGTCTCGCTCATCGACGTACCTCCGGGCGGCGCAGCCGTCGCCATGTCCGGCCGGGCTGGCGGGGTGGCGGCTTTCTGGAGGATTGGACCACCCGAACATAGCTCTCGGCAATTGCCTGAACACTCGCCGTTATGGATGCGATATCACCGGGAAGGCACCCCGGTGCGTCACCGCGTGCGCAGAGCGTCGAGTCGCGCTTTCAGCGCCGTGGCGATCTCGCCCGCCGCGACGACCTGCTCCGGCGTGAGGGCGTCGACGAAGAGCTCCCGGATGGCGCGCAGGTGGGGAAAGGTGGCTCCCCTGAACGCCTCGGCGCCGGTCGTCGTGAGCAGCACCTCCGCTCCGCGGGGAACTGTGGCGCACTCCTGGCGGCGGATGAGGCCGCGCCGTTCCATCCGCCCGAGGTGGTGGGAGAGCCGGCTCCGCTCCCACCCGATGTGCGAGGCGAGCTCGGACGACCGCATCGCCCCGCCCTCCGCCTCGCTGAGGGCGAGGAGCACCGAGTAGTCCCCGGTCGAGAGCGAGGAGTCGCCCTGCAGGCGGGACTCGAGCCGGGAGCCGAGGGCTGCCGTCGTCTCGATGAAGTTCCGCCAGATTCGTAGCTCGTCGGCGGTCGGGAGTTGGCGTCCGCCCCGCCGGCCAGGTGTGGCCTCCGTCATCTCACTCTCCCGGGAATTGACGTGTCAACCACCAAGTTAGCATCATTGACACGTCAACCGGTAGGTCCGCTCCCGTGGGTCGCCGGCGGATTGCACGAGGAGGAGACGATGGCAGCTGCGGACTTCGAGCTGGGGCTCAACTCGTTCGGGGAGGTGGCCACCGACGGCGACCGGATCCTGAGCGACGCCGAGACCGTACGGCTACTGGTGGACGAGGCACGGCTCGCCGAGTCGGCCGGACTCGACGTGTTCAGCGTCGGTGAGCACTACCGCGAGGGCCACAACGACTCCGCCACACCGGTGCTGCTGGCCGCGGCCGCGACGGCGACCGAGCGAATTCGCCTCGGCACCTCGGTCACAGTGCTCAGCACCAACGACCCGGTACGGCTCTACCACGAGTTCTCCACCCTCGACGCCGTCTCCGGCGGCCGCGCCCAGATTGTCCTCGGGCGCGCATCAGCTACCGAGTCGTTTCCACTGTTCGGTTACGACCTGGCCGACTACGAGCGGTTGTTCGAGGAGAAGCTGGACCTCTTCCTGCAACTCCAGCAGGACGAACCGGTCACCTGGTCCGGCACGGTACGAAGCCCGCTGACCGCCCAGCGGCTGCACCCACGGATGCAGCCGGGCGGCATCCCGACCTGGATCGGTGTCGGGGGAAGCCCGAATTCGGTGATCCGCGCCGCCCGGCACGGACGTCCGCTCATGCTCGCGATCATCGGCGGGCGCCCCCAGCGCTTCGCCGGCCACGTCGACCTCTACACCAGGGCGCTCGAACAATTCGGGCATACCCTGCAGCCAATCGGGCAGCACTCACTCGGCCTTGTCGCAGACACCGACGAGGAGGCGGTGGAGACGTGGTGGCGATACTGGCAGCCGGTCGTGGCGGCCCTGGCCGCCGAACGCGGCTTCTACAAACCGGACCGCGCGCGCTACGAGGCCGAAATCGACAACGGGGCGCTCTTCGTCGGTTCACCCGAGACGGTGGCGCAGAAGATCGCCACTGTCGCTCGCGACCTGCGGCTGAGCCGCTTCGACCTGAAGTACGACATCATGCACCTGCCCCGCGAGGCACGCGCGCGCACCATCCAACTGCTGGGCAGTGAGGTCGCGCCGCGGGTCCGGGAGCTTTTGGCTAAGGAGCCCAACCATGTCTGATCTGCTGTTCGGCCTGGACACGTTCGGCGACGTACCGGAGGACGACGCCGGCAAGCTCGTCTCCCACGCGGCGGCGATCCGGCAGGTCGTCGACGAGGCGGTGCTCGCCGACCAACTCGGGGTCGACGTCATCGCCCTGGGCGAGCACCACCGGCCGGAGTACTCGGTCTCCACGCCGGAGACGGTGCTGGCCGGGATCGCCACCCGTACCTCACGGATCCGGTTGGCCTCCGGCGTGACAGTGCTGAGTTCGGACGACCCGGTACGGGTCTTCCAGCGCTTCGCCACAGTGGACGCACTGTCGAACGGCAGAGCCGAGGTCATCCTCGGTCGCGGCTCGTTCACCGAGTCCTTCCCGCTCTTCGGTTACGACCTGCGCGACTACGACACGCTGTTCGAGGAGAAGATCGAACTGTTCGTCAAGTTGCTGGACGAGAAGCCGGTCACCTGGAGCGGCACCCTGCGTGCCCCGCTGGAGAACGCCGACGTGTTCCCGAAGACCGAATCGGGTCACCTGGACACCTGGGTCGGTGTGGGTGGCTCACCGCAGTCGGTCGTCCGCACCGCCCAGTACGGGCTGCCGCTCATGCTGGCCATCATCGGCGGCGCCCCCGAGCGCTTCGCGCCCTACATCGACCTGTACCGCCGGGCGGCCGATCAGCTCGGCACGACCGCGCACCCGGTCGGCATGCACTCGCCGGGCTTCATCGCCGACACCGACGAGCAGGCCAAGGAGATCTACTGGCCGCACTACCGGATCATGCGGGACCGGATCGGCAAACTGCGGGGCTGGCCGCCGATCCGCCGTCAGGAGTTCGACTCCGAGGTGGAGAACGGCTCCCTCTACATCGGTTCACCGGAGACGGTGGCCCGCCGGATGGCCCGTGCGATCCGCAGTCTCGGCGTCGGACGGTTCGACCTCATCTACTCGGCCGGAGCGCAACCGGCCAGCGCCCGGATGCGCGCCGTGGAACTCTACGGCTCGAAGGTGATCCCCATGGTCCGCGAATTGCTGGCCTGATCAGCACTGCCCACGCGAAAGGACGACCATGTTCGACAACGACCGGAGCCGGCCGGCGACCATCGGCATCCTCGGGGCCGGCAAGGTGGGCACGGTGCTCGCCCGGCTCGCCGTCGCCGCCGGCTACCGGGTACGGGTGGCCGGCTCCGGCGACCCGGCGAAGATCGCCCTCACCGTCGAGGTCCTCGCCCCGGGGGCGGAGGCCACCACGGCTGTCGACGCGGCAGCCGACGCCGACGTCGTCGTCCTCGCCCTGCCCCTGAGCAAGTACCGCGGCGTTCCCGTCGAGGCGTTGCGCGGCAAGCTCGTCGTCGATGCCATGAACTACTGGTGGGAGATCGACGGCATCCGCGACGACCTCACCAACCCGCGTACCTCGTCGAGCGAGACCGTCCAGGCGTTCCTGTCCGGCTCACGCGTCGTGAAGGCGTTCAACCACATGGGCTATCACGACCTGGAGGACGAGGCCCGGCCGGCCGGGACGAGCGGCCGCAAGGCCATCGCGATCGCCGGTGACGACAGCGCCGACCTCACCGAGGTCGCGGCCCTGGTGGATGCGCTCGGCTTCGATCCGGTCGTCGCCGGACCGCTGGCCGAGGGGGTACGACTCGAACCGGGCAGCGAGTTGTTCGGCGCGAACGTGAGCGCCGACGAGGTACGCGCCATGCTCGACCGCTTCCCGGAGTCGGAGCGGGGGCGGACCATCACCGCCGCCCGCACGGCGTCGTAGACGTCGTGCGCGTCCGCTCAGGGTCAGAGATGATCGGGTCGCCGGGATCCGGTAACCCGCCCTCCGACCCGATCATCGTCATCGCCTGCCGGCACTAGTTGTTGTTACGCCACCAGGACGACCATCCGGAGCAGCCCCAGGCCCCACACGCCCGGAACCGCACGCGACTGCCTTGATCGTTGTAGCGGTGAGTCGTGCCGTCCTCGTAGAAGTCGTAGTTGCAGACTCCCCATTCGCCCTCGCCTTCGAGGTTCTGGCAGTCCCCGCTGCGGTAGTTGTGCCAGGTCCCGCCGTAGTAGAGCTGGTTCTCCCAGATCCCGATGGCCGCGTACGGCGTGTCGCGGTCGTAGACCCAGATCTGGTCGCCGTAAGCCCGGAAGCAGGCTTGGGCCGGCGAGGACGAGCTGGCGGAGGCGCCCGGCGCGTCGACGCAGTCCACGACGTCGGGCGGCCAGCCGGCCGGCGTCGCGATGGTAGCTGCGGCCGGCGCGCCGGCGAGCAGGACGAAGAGGGCCGCCAGGGCCACGATGAAAGCTGGGCGTGTTGCTCTCTTGACTGACATGAGGCGAACCAATCATCGCCACACACGCTCAACAAGCCAGCACCGTGTACGGAACGGTGCGGATCTGTCCCGAACGAGGCAGGACCGCTGTCGAACGAGTAGGCGACGGTCGGTGCCGGTCAGTCGGTGCCGAACGCTGCCCGCGGTTCGAGGCGCTGGCCCACGGCGTACTTCTCGTCGAAGTCGGTCGGGCCGAGCACCTCGGTCGCGGCGGCGCGCATCCGGGCGAGGTCCGCCGCGTCGTCCGGGTCCGGCACCTGGCCGAGCGCCGCGAACGCGGCATCCGCGACGCCGATCATCCGGGCCGCGCGGGAGTGATCCCCCTCGGCGGTCGCCAGCGCGGCGCCGGCAACGCAGACGTACGGCACGAAGTCGGCCCACCCGTTGTCGAACACCCGCTCGCGGTTCTCGGCGAACAGCGTCCGCGCCACGTCGAGGTTGCCCAGCCCCAGCTCGCAGAACGCGAGGTTGTGATATTCGGAGTTGACCGTCTCGGGTTGGCCGAGCGCCTCGTTGAGCGCGATGCTCTCCCGGTACAGGTCCCGGGCGCGGAGCAGGTCGCCGGACATCCGCGCGACGCCAGCCAGCACGTGCCTCGGCCGTTCCTCCAGGGCCCGGTCGCCGGAGCGCAGCGCCACCTCCAGTGCCTCCCGCGCCCGGGCCGCTCCGCCCGGCAGGTCACCGCCGCGAATGGCGACCCGGGCGAGGCTGTACCGGGCCTCGACCTCACCCGCCGGGTCACCGGCCGCCTGGGCCCGCTCGATCTCGGCCTCGCTCATCCGCACCACGGCGTCGGTCTCGCCCCGCCGGAAGGCCGAGCGGACGTTCTCGCTGAAGGTCACAGGTCTTCCTCTTCCCTCTGGCCGGTCTCGCCCGTCAGGCCGCCTGGAAGACGGTCCAGGTCTCCACGAGCGCGAAGCCCATCGCCTCGTAGAGCCGTCGACCCATCGGGCTGGCGTGCAGGTACGCGGCGTCCGCGCCGTCGGCGATGCCGTCGCGCAGCGCCGCCTCGGTGAGCGCCCGGCCCAGCCCACGACCCCGGGCGGACGGTACGACGGCGATGTTGAACACCCCGATCACGCCGGATGTGTGCATTCCGAGCCCGGTGCCGACAGGGCTTCCGGACTCCTCCGCCAGATACCCGGTGATGGTGTCGCTATCGAGCACCGCGCCGCCCATCAGCGGGCCGAAGGCGCCGTCGGGCGCCTCGAAGCTCCAGGTGAGCGCGTCGGTGTACCTGTCGCTCTCGGCGGTGCCGACCCGGCGGACCAGCGCCTGCTGGGCCGAGCCGGCCCGGAAGACGATCTCGTCGGTGGCGCAGGCCATCAGGGGGAGGTCGCTGCGTGCGCGCAGCCCGTGCCGGGCCGCTAGTTCGGCGACGTCGTCGCTCGCCGCACCGCGAATGATGATCGACCAGTGCGGTGTCTGCCGGCTGACCTCGGTCGCCAACTCGTCGATGGCCGCGAGATCCGGCTCGGTGGCCGTCTCGAGGACCCCGTTGAGCGTCGGAACGTTGGCGTGGGTAAGCAACGCACGAGCAGTGCCCCGCTCGGCGTACCAGCCCTTCGGCGTCAGCTGGCAGAGGAGGTGGATCGCGTCGAAGTACGCCGTCGCCATCCGGTCGGCTGTGGTGGTGCTCATGTCTGGTTCCCCCCGGAACGCTTGCTCGCCCTCGCCCAGCAACTTAGCCACCGGGCGGGTTGGTGAGCACCTTCGAGAGGCCGAGGTCACCCCGCAGCTGCACCTCACCGGCAGGAGGGCGGTCGTCGAACGGTCAGGAATCGAGAAGCTCGCGAGAGCCGCCCGGCCTAGCCTTTCCCCAGGCAGTCGGCAGCGCGCCGGGCCAGATGACGAGAGGAGCCCGACAATGTCCGCGAAGACCACCACCACGACCGGGTCCGACGGCTTCAGTGCCGAGGAGCGGGCCGCGATGAAGGAGCGCGCCGCCGAGCTGCGCGCCGAGGGCAAGAAGGGCGCCAAGAAGGCGGACGGGCTGCAAGCCGTCCTCGACCGGATCGCGCAGATGGAGCCGGAGGACCGCGCGCTCGCCGAGCGCGTGCACGTGACGGTGACCGCCGCCGCCCCCGACCTGACGCCGAAGACCTGGTACGGGATGCCCGCCTACGCGAACGAGGACGGCAAGATCGTCGTCTTCTTCCAGGACTCCGGCAAGTTCAACTACCGGTACTCGACAGTGGGCTTCCAGGACCCGGCCAACCTCGACGACGGGGACCTCTGGCCGGTGGCGTACGCGTTGCAGCAGTGGAGCCCGGCCGTGGAGAAGAAGCTCACCGAGCTGGTGCAGAAGGCGATCTCCTGACCGACGCCCGCCCCCTCGTCGGCTGGCCCACGGTGCGATGATCGAGGGCCGGAGAGCCGACGGAGACGGGTGGTGCGGACGATGCGGTACGGGCCGCCAGCGCTACGAGGAGTCCCCCGGTGACCGGCCGGGCCGGCGAGGCGTTCGACGCCGGTCGGACGGTGTCCGACATCGAGTCGCTGCTCGCCGCGGACCTGCCCACGGACGGTGTCGCGGTCGACGAGGGCGACCCGGCCACCGGTGAGTGGACCGGCACCCGGGGTGCGGGTTTCCGGATCGCCCCGCTCTGGGAGAGCGAGGCGCTGACCGGTGTGTACGGCGCCGAATGGAACCAGGCCGAGGAGGCCGCCGAGGCGAACCTGGCCCTCGTCGTAGCGGAGTTGGACCGGAGGTGGGGTGCGCACCGCAGGGTCTCCATGCGGGTGCCGCTGTTTCGGCATCAGGCCGGCGCGCCAATGCCGGCGCTGTTCCAGTCGCTCAGCGACAGGGACTGCTTCGGCGATCTGACGGTCTGGGGGCCGACGGTGACCGAGGGCCGGTGGGTAGCTGTCTCGGTCAACCAGTGTGACGGTGACGCTCCCATGATCATGACAGCGGTCGTCAGTCACCTACCGATCATCGAACTGTCGGACTGACCGGCCCGGTGGCCCACGGCCCGGGTGCGGGGCTGTCATCGACGTTGCACGGCTCCTATGGTTCGGGCATGTCGATCACAGACCAGGCGCTGGCCATCGAGGCGGCGGAAGCTGGGGGCGCAGTCGTCCGCTTGCGGTACGGCTCGGAACTGACGCGCGTCATGAAGGCCGGCGCTGACTTCGCCACCGCTGCCGACGTCGAGGCCGAGCGGGCCATCCTCGACGTGCTGCGCGCGGCGCGTCCGGGCGACGCGGTGGTGGCCGAGGAGAGCGGGCGTACGGGTACCGGCGACAACGGGCGCACCTGGCTGGTCGATCCGCTGTGCGGAACGTTGAACTTCGCCGCGCGGACCATGCTGGCCTCGGTCAACGTAGCCCTGCGGGTCGGGTCGGACGTCACGGTGGCGGCCTCGGTGGACCCGTTCGCCGCCGAGGTGTTCTGGACCGACGGCACCGCCGCGTACGTCCGGGGCGCCGGCACGGACGAGCGACTCGTCCCCTCGGCCGAGTCGACGCTCGTCGACCTGAATCTCGACCCGCCCTTTCCCAACCGGGACGTCTTCCTGGCCGCCCGTCTGCTCACGGACGAGGGCTTCCTCGAGCAGTTCCGGCCCCGGGTGGTCTCCACCAGCCTGGCCGTGGCCTGGGTCGCCGCCGGTCGCCGCGCCGCCTATCTGACGGACCGCCACGACCTGCGCAACAGCGTCCACTTCGCGGCCGGAATCGCGCTCTGCCAAGCGGCCGGCTGTGTGGTCACCGGGCTCGACGGTCAGCCGCTGCACACCGGTGGGGACGGTCTCGTCGTGGCCGCCGACGAGCGGACGCACGCCGCCCTGCTGACGCTCGTCCGGAAACAGGGCTCGCGATCGACCCGGCCTTGACATGAAGTGCGGTTGAGGTTCTAGCGTCCCTAGATGATCACGTCAGGGCCGCCGCGCCCGGACCCACGTCAGCTGAGCACCACCGTCGAAGGGATCCCGATGAACCTGTCCCGCCTTCTGCGCCCGCGTACCGTCGCGAGCGCACACTGCGACCTCCCCTGTGGCGTCTACGACCCGGCGCAGGCCCGCATCGAGGCAGAGTCGATCAAGGCGATCTCCGAGAAGTACCAGGCCAGCGACGACCCGGAGTTTCGCACCCGCGCGTTGCTCATCAAGGAGCAGCGCGCCGAGCTGGTGAAGCGCCACCTCTGGGTGTTGTGGACCGACTACTTCAAGCAGCCGCACTTCGAGAAGTACCCCCAGCTGCACAGCCTCTTCAACGAGGCGACGAAGCTGGCGGGTGCCGGCGGCGCGAAGGGCGCCGCGGACCCGGCGGTCGCCGAGCAGCTCCTCGGCAAGATCGAGGAGATCTCGAAGATCTTCTGGGAGACCAAGCAGAGCTGATCGACCGGCACCGGGTGGCACCTGCCACCCGGTCCGGCGTACCGCGTCCGAAAGGAACCGCATGACGTCGCGCACCGACCTCGTCGAAGAGTTGATGGGCCGTTTCCCACACGTGCCACGGGAGGCGGTCCTCAAGGAGGACCTGCTGCGGGGCGGGCTCGCCTTCGACGACGCGGCACTGACCGACAACGAGCACGGCGACGTCAAGCCGAAGTCGTACTTCATCTTCTCCTTCGACCACCGCACGCTCCCGGAGTTGGGGACGGCGGCGCTGCGCCGGCCACCGGAGGAGATCGTGCTCACCGGCGGTCCGTACGACCTGCGTCGTACCGTCGTGTCGGTCCGCACCAACCCCAGCTCGCCGTACCGCGTCGGCACCGACAGCGACGGTCGACTGCGCCTGTTCCTGGACGGCCGGCCGATCGCCGATGTCGGGCTGCCCCCCATGCCGGCGTACTACCGCCACACGCTCGCCAACGGCAAGTCGGTGATGGAGGTCGCCCCGACGATCCAGTGGGGCTACCTGATCTACCTGACCGCGTTCCGGGTCTGCCAGTACTTCGGCGCCAAGGAGGAGTGCCAGTACTGCGACATCAACCACAACTGGCGCCAGCACAAGCAGGCCGGCCGGCCCTACACCGGGGTCAAGCCCGTCGACGAGGTCCTCGAGGCCCTGGAGATCATCGACCGGCACGACGTCGATCGCGCGTCGCAGGCGTACACCTTGACCGGTGGCAGCATCACCTCGCAGGTCAACGGGCTGGCCGAGGCCGATTTCTACGGCCGGTACGCGCAGGCCATCGAGGAGCGTTTTCCGGGACGGTGGATCGGCAAGGTCGTGGCCCAGGCGCTGCCCCGAGCCGATGTGCAGCGGTTCCACGACTACGGAATCCGCATCTACCACCCCAACTACGAGGTGTGGGACAAGCGGCTGTTCGAGTTGTACTGCCCGGGCAAGGAGCGCTACGTCGGTCGGGAGGAGTGGCACCGGCGCATCCTCGACTCCGCCGAGGTGTTCGGCCCGCGCAACGTGATCCCGAACTTCGTGGCGGGCGTGGAGATGGCCGCCCCGCACGGCTTCACCAGCGTCGACGAGGCGATCGACTCCACCACGGAGGGGCTTGACTACTTCATGTCCCGGGGGATCACGCCCCGGTTCACCACCTGGTGCCCGGAGCCCACCACCCCGCTGGGCCGGACGAACCCGCAGGGCGCGCCGCTCGAATACCACGTCCGGCTGCTGGAGGCGTACCGGGCGACGATGGACGCCCACGGCCTGTCCAGCCCGCCCGGGTACGGCCCGGCCGGGCCCGGACGGGCGGTCTTCTCGGTCAGCTCCTTCATGGACACCCTGGCGTCCACTGACTCGTGACGGACGCGCTCGGCTGACCCGCCCGGTTGGATCCGCCGAGGAGCGGTATACCTCAGCGGCATGAATATGCCTCTGGGGTATACCGCTCAGCAGCGCATCCGGCCCCGACGAGGGTCGACCGACAGCGGTCGGCCGAGCCACATCCGTCTAGCTGGCGTACGTCTCGAACTCACCGACCCGGGGCGTACCGCTGGAGCTGTTGATCCTGAAGTTGATTTTGCTCATCGCGGTGGCCGGGAAGGTGATCGAACCTGCTCCGCTGCCGGAGGCCAGGACGGCCCCGTTGTCGTTGTTGACCAGTTGCCAGGACCCGATGGAGCCCTGGGTTCCGGACGGCTCGCGGATCACCACCCGGGACACCCTGGTGGCCGAGCCCCACTTGATCGAGATCGTGCCGGTCGACCCGGCCGGCGACCAGTAGGTGCTCAGATCGCCGTCCCGCACGTTGCCGTAGCTGGTCCCGCTGGCCTTGCTGGAGCCGTCGGCGCCCGCGCCGAGGCTCAGGTTGGTCCCGCCGGTGGGCGGCGGCGTGGTGGGCGGCGGGGTCGTGGGCGGCGGCGTGGTCGGCGGCGCGGTGGTGGGCGGCGGGGTCTGCGGCGAGCAACTGCCGTCTGACACCTTCAGGCCCGTGTTGGCGCCGACCGTCTGACGGACGATGTCCGGCACACAGCTCGCCCCGTCGAGGCGGTACGAGTACGGGATGCTGACAGTGGTGTTGGAGGTCGGGTTGGGGCCGGCGGGGTAGTTCTCGCTGCCGGCGCTGGACCAGGTCACGTTGTCGAAGACGTTGCCGGCGACCTGCCAGTAACCGCGCTCGTTCGTGTAGAAGGTGCCCAGCACGTCCTTGGAGTCGCGGAAGTAGTTGTTCTCCACCTTGGCCCTGGCCCCCGCCCGGGAGTTGATCCCGGACTCGTGCAGGCTCACGTAGTGGTTGTTGTAGATGTGGGCGACCCCGCCGCGCAGCAGCGGCGTACGGGAGTCGATGTTCTCGTAGAGGTTGTGGTGGTACGTGATGAAGCCGTTCGACAGGTCGCTCTCACTGGACCCGACGAGGCCGCCGCGCCCGGAGTTGCGCAGGATGCTGTAGGACAGCGTCACGTACTGGGTGTTGTCCTTCATGTCGAAGAGGCCGTCGTACCCCTCGGACTCGCCGCCCGAGGCCTCCAGGGTGACGTGATCGACCCAGACGTTGCGGACAGTGCTCTCCATGCCGATGGCGTCCCCACCGTTGGAGGTGGGCGAGCCCGACTTCTTGACGTTCCGCACCGTCACGTTCTGGATGATGATGTTGCTGGAGTCGCGGATGTGGATGCCGAGCTGGTCGAAGACGGCGCTGCCGACCCCGATGATGGTGACGTTGCTGATCTGCTTGAGCTCGATCACGCCCGCCGCTGTGTTGCAGCTCGACCCCGACACCTTGCTGGTGTTGCCGTGGTTGATGGTCCCGCTGACCTCGATGGTGATCGGGGTGCTGCTGCTGGTCCGACCGCACAGAGCCGCGTGGATCGCCGTGCCGGTGGTGGCCCGTACCGTCTGCCCGCCCGCGCCTCCGGTGGTCCCGCCGTTCTGGGTGGCGTAGCCGGTGGCGCTGCCGACGGCCGCGGAGGCCTGCGGGGTCGGCAGGGCCACCACCCCGACCGCGATCACCACGGCCGCTGCGGCCAGCACTGCCTGGCGTCGCAGCACAACTGGTCGTCTCATGTCGTCTCACCTTCGCATTCGTCTCGTTACCGGCTTCTAATCGACGGACATCGCGACCACACCCGCCTGCGGACGGCATTCAGGAATTGGCGGCAGTCAATCGCGGAGTCTTCATCAACGTCTCTCGCGCCCTGGTAGAAGCAGGGTTGTGTCGTGTGAGCGGAGTGTGTCCGGTGACATCGCTCGCCCGACCGTCATATGAAACATCGATGTAACGCAATCGTAGGAAAGCGGTTTCCCTGAACGCAATAGCTGACGCTTGCAGGTTTGTTGCAGCGCTCGGTATTGACACCGCCGAGCCCGCCACCGATGCTCTGCTAAATCAGTTTAGCGACCGGCTGACTCCGACCCGTCCCACTCCCGGTCCCCGGGCGGATCGCTTGCTGAGGGCTCCACCCCCCGAGAAAGGACCCGCATGAGACTGCGAAAGTCACTGATCCCGCTCGCCGCCACCCTCGTCCTGGCCGGCGCCTCCGGCACCGCGTACGGCAGCCCGAGCGACAGCCGGGGCGCCACCGACGGAATCCGCAGCATCACCCCGATCACCACCGTCTACACCTACGGCCAGAAGGTCTCGGCGGTGGCGATCGAGTACGGGGCCACCGTCAACCCCCGCACCCTCGACACCGCCACCTTCTCGGTGACCGACACCATCTACAACTTCCGCTTCAACCCCATCGAGGACCTGCCGAAGCTCGCCGACCGGACCGTCACCCACACCTACACCAACGGGACACCAGGCACCCGCGCCGACCACCGATCGGCGCCGGGCAGATACGTCATCGTCGAACTCGACCCCGCCGACACCGGCGGCTCGACGGTCATCGTCTCCAAGTGCCCGACGTTCCTCTGCACCGTGAAAGTCAATCCGGAGCTGCCGACCCGGGTCGTGCAGCGCAAGGACGTGCACGGCCAGCCCGGCCGTGGGGCCGGCAAGGGGCCGGTGCTCGCCCGGGCCACCCCGCGCGAATCGCGTCCGGTCACCGAGAAGCCGGTCAACCAACTGGTCGACGAGTTCACCTACGGCTCGCTCCTGAGTGGCGGAATGGTGCTGCCGTACCACTACCACCTGCCGAAGAACTACCAGCCGGGCCGCAGATACCCACTGATGGTCGTCCTACCCGGCCACGGCATGGGCTGGGACGGTGACAACCTCGGCGTCCAACTCGCCGCCGACATCCCGGCGACAGCGTGGCTCCAGCCGCGGTGGACCGGCAGCGGCGAGGACGTGATCGTCCTGGCACCCCAGCACCAGCGGGTCGGTGGTGTCGCCGAGGCGGACCTGCTGGTCAAGCTGCTCGACCAGTTCGTCGGGCAGTTCTCGGTGGACACCCGTCGGGTGTACGCGACAACCGTCTCGTACGGCTCCCAGCTGCTCTGGGAGGCATTCGCCAAGCGTCCCGACCTGTTCGCCGGCGGGTTGGTGACCGGTGGTTTCCCGGTCAATGCCACCCAGGCGAGCGCCATCGCGGCGGCCGAGGTGCCGGTGTGGATCACGCACGGCGAGCACGACCACCTGCTCAACGTCTCCGGCGCGCGTAACTCCACGTCAGTGCTGCGCCAGGCGTACGCCGCCCGGGGCAAGACGCCGGAGCAGGCAGCCGACCTGGTGCGCTACACCGAGTACGCCGACGCTGCCTTCTCGTTGCCGGACTACCACGCGGCGTTCGGACCGACCTACGAGGACGCCGGCATCCTGCGCTGGCTGCTGGACCAGTCCAGGCCCTGAGGCCGTGGACCGGGCGACGCCTCGCCGCGACCCGGCAGCGTGGTGTCCTCGCGCCGACGGGTCACCGGCGGGCGTCGCCCGCGTCGGGCTCGACAGCAGCGGGCGCGCCCCCGACGAGCACTGACTCCTGACCCTCCTGCCGGCCCTCCTGCCTCGCGCGGGCCAGCAGCCCGGCCAGCCGACGCCGCCGGTGCCGGGAGGCCGCCCGCAGCCCCAGGAGCAGGCCGGCGAGCAGGGCCAACAGTGCGAGCTGCGCCCACGGTACGACCCAGGTGGTGACGGTGGCGGAGGCCGGTCGGAGGTCGGCCCCGGCCTGGCCGTCGCCGAGAAGCGTCGGCGAGGTGCTGACTGTGGTGCGCAGGCGCCCCAGGGCCCAGACGCCGTCGGCCCGGGTCTGCACCGTCCGAGCGCCGCCGGGCAGCAACTCCTCGACGGCGCTGGTGGCGTCGTGGCCGCTCCGGCCCAGGAGGTCGGAGATCGCCACCCGACTCGTTCCGCTGACCCAGACGTTGCCGTCGTTCTCGACTGTGTAGCGGACCCGCACCGTGCCACCGGCGAAGGGGTTCCACGACGGGGAGTACGTCGCCCGTAGGCCCCGCACGGCCAGGGCGGCCTGCGCGGAGCCGTTCACCCGAAGCATCACCCGGAAGCCGACGCGGCTCTCGACGTTGACAGTCCCGCCGGTGCTGGTGACGGTAGCGGCTATGCCGGCCGGATGGTCGCCCGGTGTGGCGCCCCGGGGCACCGTGATGGTGAACGGCACCACCCGTGTCTCGTTGGGGCCGACGGTGACCTTCTCCTGCACGTCGATCCAGGTGCCGCCGTCGACGGAGGGGCGCTCGGACGACAGCATGTTGAAACGGCCCTTGTCGGTGAGGTAGCCGTCGGCGGCCTTCAGGGAGAAGGCGACGGCGGTGCGGCTGAAGTTGCGTACCGCCAGGTGTTCGGTCACCGCCTGCCCCGGGTCGAGGCTGGCGTTGATCCATCGGCGTTGGTCCGGCCCGCTCGCGGTGGCCGGTTGGACCGTCCAGGTCAGGGCCTTCGGGTCCGGTTCCGCCGCCGCCGCGCTCGGCGCGGCCGCAACCGCGAGGGACGCGACGGCGAGGACGACGAGCGCGCGGCGCAGCGGGGTGACGGTCATGAGACGGCCCTTCGGCACGGGGCTGGGCGGGGGCCCGATCCGGGCCCCCGCCCAGGCCACTACTCGAACAGTGAGAGCGTGAGCGTGGAGCTGTACGCGCCGGCGGCGACCTCAGCGGGGGTCCGCAGGTACAGGTCGGCGTTCACCGAGTACGAGTCGCTGGCGACGGCCTCGGAGTCGAAGGCCGAGACCAGCAGCTCCTGGTCGACGAGGCCGACATTGTTGCCCGGCTGGGTCGCCTCGTCCAGGCTGGTCACCACCTCCTCGCCCTCGGTGACCAGGCCGGTCTCCCCGCCGTCGAGCAGGCGCGGCTTCCAGCCGAAGTGGTCGGCGGTGATCGGCGCCTGACCGGTGGCGCCCGCGAAGTCGGTGGCGCTGCCGAGCACCGCCCAGTTGGCGCCGTCGGGCACCTCGTCGGCGACCCGGGTGTCGGTGACAGTCACCGTCGGCAGCGTGCCGACGAACTGGCGAACCAGCAGTGTCGAGCCGTCCTCGGACAGCGCGACGGCGTCGCCGGCGATCGACAGGGCGAGCACGCCCGGTTCCCTGATCTCGTCGATGTCGACAGTGACCCGCACGCTGGCGTCGTCACCGGGCTCGGCCAGCGCGGGCGACGGCAGCACCGCCGCCCCGGTCAGCACGGCGCCGACGACGCCGGCCGCGAGTGTCTGCCGCCGTTTGTATGTGTTCATGTGATCTCCGTTCTCCGCCATGAGGGGGTTATCCGCCGCAGCTGCCGGCGGGGTGTTGCACGGTGCGGACCGTCGTCACGTCGTGTCCGCCGATCGCTCCGGTCACCCGGGCGTTCGCCGAACCCGCCGGCACCGACACGGCCCGGGTGTTGAAGGACTGGTACGCGTTCGCGCCCGGCGCGACGGCGGTGAACGACCGCTCGCCGTACGGCGTCTCAAGGGTGATGCCCACCGGCGCGTCGTGGTCGTTGCGCGCCTGCACCGTCACGTACGCCTTGCCGCCCACGCACCGCGTGGAGGCGGTGACCGTGACGGGCAGGTCGAGGCTGGCGGCCGCGAAGGCCCAGTTGTCGATCTCGAAGAGGTCGACGCCGGCCGGGCCGGTGTAGGTGAAGTAGACGTCGTGCACGCCGCTGACACCGGCAAGCTCGGCGGTCACCTCGGCCCACTGGCCGACCGGGCTGTCCACAGTGGCAGTGCCGACGACGGGACCGTCGACGTCGTCCAACCGGACCTGGATCTGCCCGCCGGCGGCGAGCGCACGCACCCGCGCCGTCAGGCTCTGCGCGCCGTTGTCGCCGAAGTTCACCGAGGACAGCGCCGTCCAGTCCCCGTTGTCGATGTCCCGGACCACGAGGTTGGGTGCCGCGCCGCCGAACTGGGCGGAGCTGCCCTCGACCTTCGTGGTCGCGACGCCCTTGCTCCAGCCGAAGGTCTCGGCCTCGAAGACGCGGTACGGGTCGAAGTCGCGGACCTGCTCGACGCCGGCGTAGGTGCCGACGACCTGCTGGATGGTGCCGTCCGGGTTGAAGGTCAGTTCCTGGATGTGCGGGCTGCGGTACCCCTGGGTGGTGTTGCCGTTGATGCGCTTGTTCAGTGTCGGGGCGTGGTACGTGAAGTAGTACCTGCCCCCGAACTCGAACACCGACTGGTGGTTGTTGCCACCGGTGCCGGCCCCGAAGAACTGCGACTGGTTGGGGAAGAGCACCCCGGCGTACGTCTCCTTCGGCCACGACATCGGCCCGTCGGAGATCATGTAGCCGATCTGGCCACCCCCTGGGTAACCGGGGAGCGGCTGCTGGCTGCCGCCGAAGTCGTTCCCGCCGAAGTGCGAGGAGTACGAGAAGTAGTACTTGCCCTGGCGCTTGAAGACGTGGCCCGCCTCGAAGGCGACCGGGGCGTCGACCACAGCGGCCGTTCCCTCGGTGGAGACCATGTCGTCGCCGAGTTCGATCGACCGGATGTTCTTCGGGTTGTTGAAGCGCTCGGCCGGCGGCATGCTCGTCGACGCGGGACCACCACCGAAGTACAGGTACGGCTGGCCGTCGTCGTCGACGAACGGGGCCGGGTCGAACTTCCACGCGACGGCCTCGGCGCCGGGGGTACGACCGTCGATGAGCGTGCTGGTGCGCTCACTGGTCCACGGGCCGAGCGGCGACGCACCCGTGATCACGTTGCTGGAGCCACCGCCGTTGGCGTAGTAGAGGAAGAACTTCTCCACCCCGTTCACCACCTTCTTGGTGATGCCCGGCGCCCACGAGTTGGCGGTGAACGGGGCCACCCCGTTGGGGCCGGCGACCTGGATCTCACCGTGGTCCGTCCAGTTCACGAGGTCCTCGGAGGAGATCACCGTGATCTGGTTGATGTCGCCGTAGTTGATCCCCGGCGAGACGCCAGTGCTCGGGTTCGGGGCGTAGCCCTGGGTGTCGTTGGTCATGTACATGTAGACCCGGCCGTCGTGCACGAGGCCGAAACCGTCAGCCCCGAACTTGTGCCCGATCAACGGGTTGTGCTCCCCGGGCAGCTTGCCGACCACCTCGATGGTCTTCGACGCGGGCGCGGGCGGCGCGGCGCCGATCACTGACACGTCGTCGAGCTTGAAGTCCATCAGGTGCACCGCCGGGTCGGTGGACGGCGTGCTCGTCCACGGGGTCTCGAAGAACAGGCGCGCCGTTGACACGCTCTGCGTCGTCGGGATCGTGAACGTTCCGTTGAACTGCGCCCACTGGCCCTTCGTCGCCGTCACGCTGACGAGGTTGGTGTAGGTGCCGCCGCCGTAGTGCATGGTGGCGAAGAACTGCTTCGTCGCCGGTCCGCTCTCGTTCTCGTACTTGATGCGGGCCGTGAGGGTGTACGCCTGGCCGGCCTGCACCTTGCCGCTGAGGTCCTGCATCGGGCCGGACCCGGTGGTCGTCCGGCTGGTGACGAGCGCCGCGTTCGCGCCGGAGTAGGCGTCCGACGTGGCCGACAGTTGGGCGCCGTCGGCGGCGTTTCCGTTGTTGACGAACCAGTTGGTCAGGCCGTCCTCGAACCCGCCGTTGACGACGAGGTTCGTGTCGGCGGCCTGGACCGGCGCCGCCGGGGCGACGAACCCCGTGGTCAGCATCAGGCCGACCGTCGCGAGCGCTGCGACCCGTCCTCGGGTCGCCCGTCGCATTCGTTGTTCCACGAGACATCCTCCTTCATCTCTGACGTGCGGTCATCGGTGTACGGGGGATCGGTGGGTGCGCTTCCGTGGGTGGTCCGGACATCAGGGGGTCGACGGCCGCCACCGGTCCGACAGTGGCCGGCAGCGCGGGACAGGTCCGCTGTTCCGCGCCGCGCGACCGTCGCCGGTGGTGCTGGTCGGTGAGCCGAGGGCTCGTGGTGGGGTTATCCGTGGCAGGTGTTGGCGGCGTGCTGGGCGGCGTGGACGGTGGTCACGTCCCGGCCGGCGACCGCCCCGGTGGCCCGGACCGTCGCCGAGCCGGCCGGCACCGACGACGCGCGGGTGTTGAACGACTGGTAGACGGTCGCCCCCGGCCCGACGGCGGCGAACGACCGGTTTCCGTACGGGGTCTCGACGGTGATGTCGACCGGCTCGTCCGAGTCGTTGCGCGCCTGCACCGCCAGGTAGGTCCTGCCGCTCAGGCAACGCGCCTGGGCGGTGGCCGTCACCGGCAGCGCCGCCAGCACCGCGAGTCGGGCCAGTTGGTAGCTGAGTGCCCGCTCGGGTGCGTCGATCTGGTTCTGGGTGCCGAACTGGCCGGCCCGTGCCGCAGTCGCCGCCGCCAGCGCGGACTGCGTCGCGGCCCAGGCGTCGGCCGGGTAGTGGCGCGGGTCGAGCGTCTGCGCGTGGGCGACTGCCGCGTCGAGGGCTGTGGTGTCCAGCGGCCGGGCCTGCGCGGTCAGCACGTCGCTGAGCAGGTAGTCGTCGAAGTCGACATGCCCGCCGGTCTCCTGGGTCGCGTAGTTGAACAGGCCCACCCGGTGACCCATGAAGTGGGCGAGGCTGCCGTCGAGCGTCTGCGGGCCCACCCGGTTGCCGAGCCGGGTCCACTGGATTCCGTCGAGGCTGTAGTAGAACGTCGTCCACAGTTGCCCGACCGACGAGGAGAAGTCGAGGTCCGCCTTCACGTGCACCTCGCTCGCGTCGCCCAGCGACACTGTCGTGCCGGCGACGAAGTTCTCCAGCGTCGACTGGTCGAGGTCGACAGCGAACGGCTGCGATCGGTTCACGACGCCGAGGGTGTTGACGTCACCGACCCGCTTGACCGCCACGTACGAGAATCCGCGGTTGTAGGCCGCCAGGCCCGCGACGTCGCCGTTCTTCATAGCGGAGATGTCCATCCGGGTCTGGACCGACTGTCGTGGCCCGAACGTCCGCTGCGAGAGCGTGTTGCGTGCCTCCTCGAACCACGCCAGCTCGGCCCGGTTGGACAGCTTCGTGTAGACGTACTGGCCGGTGACCACGGAGCCGGCCGTCAACCGCAGCCAGCCGTCGCGGTCGGTGAGTGACCAGTACCGGTTGTCCGGGGCATGGTTCCACTCCCACGCCAGGTCCAGCCGCGACCCGTTGGGGGCGATCTCCGCCGGGTCGAGCGGCGCGGGGACCGTCCACTGCTCGTCCTGGTACGCCTTGTGCGGCGCGTCGTTGGCGAAGTCGTCCGAGGCGACGATGCTCTTCTGCCGCTCGAACAGCTCCTCGGCCGGGCTGAGCCGGATCGGCTTGTCGAACAGGCCGTTCACGGGTACGACCCCGTTGGTGCCGAAGGTCGGCCACCCGTTCTGCCAGGTGGCGGGGATGAGTGCCGGGATCCGACCGATGGGGAAGGTGTCCCGGAAGAACATGCCGTGCCAGTCGGTCCCGCCGCCCGCGCGGCTGATCGGCACCAGGCTGCCCTGCGCGAAGCCGTTGGAGTTGAGCACTCCGCGCGCCTCGTAGGTGTTGACCCCACCGGCCGAGGTGTAGCGCCCGAGCAGGTCCTTCGACCGGAACATCACCACCTGGCGGCCCTGCCCGGACGGCCAGGTGATGATGACGGCGTAGTACCAGCCGTCGATGTGGTAGACCTGGGCGCCCTCGAACAGGCCGCCGATGAACGGCTGCCCGGCGTAGTTGCCGGCGGTGAAGATGTTCGGGTAGTCCTGCGCGATGGCGGTCAGGCCGGCGTTGAGGCGTACGGCGCTGGTGCCGCCGGAGCCGTAGAAGATGTACGGGGTGCCGTCGACGTCGAAGAAGAGCGACGGGTCGTGCAGGCCGCGGCCGAGGGCGGTGCGCTGCCACGGGCCGTTCTCGATGTCGTCGGTGCGGTAGAGGTACGCCCCGCTGAGGTTGTTGGTGTTGAAGACCGCGTAGAACGTGCCGTCGTGGTAGCGCAGCGACGACGCCCACTGGCCCTGGCCGTACGAGTTCTGGCCGTTGCGCAGTGAGAAGGAGTCGCCGATGCTCGCCCGGTCGAAGACGTAGTTGACGATCTCCCAGTTGACGAGGTCGTACGACTTCATGATCGGCGCACCAGGGCTCAGGTGCATCGTCGTACTGATCATGTAGTAGATGTCGCGGCCCTCGTCGTTCTCGGCGGCCGGCACCCGTTCGACGCTGATGTCCGGCACGTCGGCGTTGAGCAGCGGCACTGAGTAGGTGCCGGCGCCGGTGTCGGTCGAGGTGTACGACGATCGGGGCGACCATCCGTCGGCAGCGTGCGCGGCGGCGGGCGTGGCCACCAGGATCGCACCGACCAGAACGGCCGTCGATGCGAGCGCGCACAGTGAACGGAGACGATCCGCGAGCACTGTGGACGCCAGTCGGGTCAACGTGGTGCTGGCGTGGTTGGTGGCGGCGTTCAGGCTGTTCACAGCGGATTCGCGGGCGATGTTCAGGACACCCGAGCGGACCGACACGACCAAGACGAGCTCCAAACGCGAGAGCGGCGTGAAGGCCATAGTGTTATCGCTAACAACGCCTGTCAAGACTATCAATGAAACGTGCCCGAACTATCCCCGTAACACCACCCACCCTCCACAGTGGACCCTCACCCCGCACCACCCCCAGCCTCGGTGATCATGAAGTTGTTGCCACCGCCCACGGCGTGTCAGGGCAACAACTTCATGATCAACCGAGGTGGCGCGGGGGCGCCGGAGGTCAGGCTTCGAGGCAGGAGCGGACGGCGGCGGTGAGGCGGTTGGCGCGCTCGTCGCCCATCCCACGCATCTGGTTGACCACGTAGCCGAACCCCACCTGGTGCTCAGCGTCGGCAAAGGCCAGATTCCCGCCCGCGCCGTCGTGACCGAAGCTGCGCTCCCCCAGTAACGGCCGAGCCGGTGGCGAGTGCAGCAGGAAGCCGGTCCCCCAGCGCTGCCCTGAGTCCGGCGGGCCGTGTCGCTGCTGGCCACTTGAGCGGACGACCACCGCGTCGTCCACCGAGGCCGCCGTGAGCAGTGCTCCACCCTGAAGGTCCGACACACAGGCGGCGTACAGGCGTGCGAGGCCCTCGGCGGTGCTCACCGCGCCCGCGCCGGGAACACCGGCGGCCCGGATGGCGTCGTCGTTGAAGCTGACCAGGCCGTCGGCGTCGGCGGGGAAGGCGAAGGCGCCCCCCATGGTGATGCCGCGTTCGGCGACCGGGTCCACGAACGGGTCAGCGTCCGGGGGCGGTGCCAGGCCCCAGGCGACGGTGTCGCTCTCGGCGGCGGGCAACCCGAGCCAGGTGTGCAGCCCGAGCCGGTCCGCGACGGTGTCGGCGAAGAACGCGCCGGGCAGTTGGCCGGTGATGCGGCGAATCACCTCGCCGACCAGCCAGCCGTAGGTCATCGAGTGGTACCCGTGCGCCGTACCCGGCTCCCACAGCGGGGCCTGCGCCTCGATCGCCTTGACCACCGGATCCCACGCCAGCACCTCGTCGAGGGTCAGCGGTCGGTCCACAGCGGGCAGACCCGCCTGGTGCGTGAGCAGCCAGCGCACCGGGATGTCCGCCTTGCCGTGCTGTCCGAACTCCGGCCAGTAGCGCGTCACCGGAGCGTCGAGGTCGAGCCGGCCCTGTTGGGCCAGCAGGTAGGCGCAGATCGCCAGGATCCCCTTGGTGCAGGAGAAGACGACGACCGGCGTGTGCGCGTCCCACGGCCGCCCGGTACGGGTGTCGGCCACCCCGCCGTACAGGTCGACGACCCTGCGGCCCCGCGCGTAGACGGTGACCGCGGCGCCGACCTCTCCCCGGGAGGTGAAGTTGTCGCGAAAGACGTCGGCGACGCGCCCGAAGCGATCGTCGACGTCGCCGTGGATCTGCGGCTGTGTGACCACTGCCTACCCCTTCACTGACCCTTGGATCAGGGCCTTGATGAACTGTCGCTGGAAGATCAGGAACACGATGAGGGTCGGGGTGAGGATCAGCAGCGACCCGGCACACAGCAGCACCAGGTCGGTGCCCCACTGGCCCTGGAACGCTCCGAGCGCCCCGGCCATCGTGCGTTTGCTGGCGTCGTCCACGAGGACGATGGCGAGCAGGAACTGGTTCCACGTCCAGAGGAACATCAGGATCGTCAGCGAGGCGATCGCCGGCCGGGCGAGCGGCACCTGGACCCGCCAGAACAACTGCCACGTGCTGCTGCCGTCGACCCGGGCCGCCTCGGACAACTCGACGGGCACGTTGGTGAAGTGCGCCCGCATCCAGAACACCGCGAACGGCATGTACAGCCCGATCAGCGGCAGGATGATGGCCCAGCGGGTGTTGAGCAGCCCGAGGTCCTGCATCTGGTAGTAGAGCGGCGTGACCACGGCCTCGAACGGCAGGGTCAGACCCAGCAGGAAGAGACCGAAGACGAGGCGGCCACCGGGGACCCGCAGCTGACCGAGCCCGAAGCCGGCCATGGTCGCGATGAGCACCGACACCGGTACGACACCGGCCACGATCAGCAGGCTGGAGCGGAGCAGAGCGCCCATGTTCGCGGCGGTGAAGGCGTCGGCGAAGTTCCCCCACTGCGGGTCCGACGGCCACTCCAGGCCGCTGGGCACTGTGCCCCGGGGCTGCAACGCCGCCGAGAGCATGCTCACGAACGGCAGCAGGGTGACGACGATCAGGGCGATCAGGAACACCCGGCCGGTCAGCTGTTCGCGTCGGCTCAGGTTCACGGCTTCTCCCCTCGGCTCAGGCGCTGGATCGGCAGCACACACGCCAGCACGAGCAGCATGAGCACTACAGCGAGCGCCGAGGCGAGCCCCACCTGCCGCTGCGAGAAGGCCAGCCGGTAGATCTCCAGGCCCGGCACTGTGGTCTGGAGGCCGGGGCCGCCGCTGGTGGAGATGTAGACGATGTCGAAGCTCGCCAGCGCCGCGATGATCGTGACGGTCAGGCAGACGCCGATCTCCTGGCGCAAGCTGGGCAGAGTCACGGCGAGGAACTCGCGGACCGGACCGGCGCCGTCGAGGCGGGCGGCCTCGTACAACGCCGGATCGATCTTGCTCATGCCGGTGACCAGCAGAATCGTGCAGAGGCCGAGCAGGACCCAGGCCCCGATGACGCCGACGGCGGGCAGCGCCGTGTCGAAGTCGCCGAGCCAGGCGCGGGCGACGCCACCCAGCCCGGCCGCGCGCAGCGCCTGGTTGACCAGGCCGTTCGACGAGAGCAGCCAGCTCCACGCGATGCCCGCCGCCACCAGGGGGATGACCTGCGGCAGGAACAGGATGGTCCGGACGACGGTGCCGAACGCGCCGGTGGTGATCCGGCGAACCATGCTCGCCACCAACAGCCCCAGCGCGACGGGAATGAAACTGAAGAAGACGATCAGCACTATCGCGTTGCCGATGATTTTCAGCAGGTCGCTGTCGGTGAAGACGGTGAGGTAGTTGTCAAGGCCCACCCAGCGGGCGACCCCGATGCCGTTCCAGTCGTAGAGCGAGTACTGAAGCGTCAGGACGAGCGGGCGCAGCACGAACACCGCGTACATCACCAGGGCGGGCAGGACGTACAACCAGCCGGTCCCGGCCGCGCGGGCCCACCGGAATCGGTGGGCCCGCGTGGGGGTGGGGCGGGCCCGACGATCGTCACGCCCGGTTGGTGCGCTGCCGAGGGCAGACGTCATCGGGACAGTTCCTTCTGATACTCGGCCTGGACCGCCTTCACGTACCCCTCGGGCGTCTGCTGACCGGCGATCAGCTTCTGCATCTCCGGCGTGATCGCGGCGGCGAAGATGCCGCCGGTCGCGTTCGCTGTGAAGTCCACAGCGCCGTTCTCCGCGCCGAGTTGCTGCGACGCCTTCAGGGTCTCGGCCAGCACCGTGTTCGGGGCGGCGCTCGGCACCGGCAGGTCACTCGGGCCGCCGGGGCTGGAGCCGCCGACGGTCACCGAGATCTCGCGGGCCTTGGCGTTGGTGTGCACCCAGTTCAGGAAGTACGCGGCGGCGTCCGGGTTCTTGGCCTTGGCGGAGACGCCGAATGTGTTGGGGGCGGACATCGCCACGTGCTTCGCACCGGGAGACTCGGTGGGGAAGAGGAAGAAGCCGACGTTGCCGGGCATCGACTTGTCGAGGTTGGCCGACTCCCAGTCGCCGTTGAACATGAACAGGCCGTTGCCCTTCTGGAACTCCCCCACCATGCCCGCGTAGTCCAGGGCGTTGGCGTCCTTGGTGAAGTAGCCGGCCTGGGCCCACTTCTGGATGGTCTGGGTGGCCTTCAGGGCGGCCGGGGTGTCGAACGTGGCGCCCGGCTTCTGGAAGATCCAGTCGGCGACCTGGGTCGGGTCGCCGAACTGGTTCTGTAGCGCCTGGTGCGGGAAGTTGATGCCCGCGGTGTTCTTGTTGAACTGCATGATCGGCTGAACCCCGCCGGTCTTCGCCTTGGCCAGCAGCTCCTCGAACTCGGCGACAGTGGCCGGCGGCTGGGTCATGCCGATCTGGCTGGCCAGCTTCTTGTTGTAGAAGACGCCGGTGACGCTGTAGCCGAGTCCCATGCCGTACAGCGAGCCGGTGCCCCGGGTGTTCTCGCCGACGCGCAACTGCATCAGCTGCGAGGCGGGGAACTTGTCCCAGCCGTACGCGGTGAAGTACGGGTCGAGGTTCTTCAGCAGGTCGTCCTTGACCAGGTCGACCATGGTCGGGAGCCGGATGATGTCGGGCGAGTTGTCCGAGGCCATCACCCGGGGCGCGTTCTCCACGATCACCGTGAACTGGTCCTCACGGATGTTGAACTTGACGTTCGAGTGCTGCTTGGAGAACTCGTCGGCCAACGCCTTGGCCAGCGGGAAGCCGGTCTCGGCGTACATGTCCAGGGTGATCGGGTCGGTGCCCAGCTCCGTCTTGACGGCGGCATCGGACTTCTGGGTCGACGACCGGTCCTCGCCCGGCGCGCTGCAGGCCGTCGCGGTCATCCCGACCGCGAGCAGCGACGCGAGGAGCACAGTTCTCCGTCGCGGAAACTTTGTCAGCAATTCTGCCATTTCATGACTCCTTGACATCTCCACGCGTCCCGCGACCCACGGCCGCGCGACGGCTCCACCGGGACCACCGCGACCGGGTGGCCGCCACGACACGTACGCCGTGACCTGTCGCCCGGGCGCAGCACCCGTACCGTCAGCAGAAAAGAACCGGGCACGGCCACCGAAGGCGCCTCTGGATGCACCAGAAGTGGTCGCTAAACTGATTTAGCAGAGCATGCGCGTGGCACGGGGAGCTGTCAAGGACAACTTGGCAACGGTGCGGAAACGTCGGGTTCACACCATGCCGACGTGACCGGCGCTCGTTCCCGGACGGCGACGCATCATGATGGGCGGGAGCGGCGCCTGTGGCACCGCGCCTGATTCGGAGGACTGATGGGCCGCAACAGAGCAACACTCGCCGACGTCGCGCGCAGAGCCGGGCTGTCCAAGACCGCCGCGTCGATGGTGCTCAACGGCAGGGAGGGCACCCGACTCTCGGCCGAGGCGCACCAGCGGGTGTTCGCCGCCGCCGAGGAACTCGGCTACCGGCCCAACCTCGCCGCGCGCAGCCTGCGCACCCGCAAGACGGCCACCATCGCGTTCGTCTCCGACATCGTGGCCACCACCCGGTTCGCCGGCGACCTCATCCGCGGCGCCCTCGACGCGGCCCGCGAACGCGACCACGTCCTGCTCATCACCGAGACGCAGGGCGACGCCACCTTCGAGCAGTACGCCATCGAGGCCGTCCTGGACCGGCAGGTCGACGGGGTGATCTACGCGGCGATGGCGACCCGACGGCTGACGGTGCCCGCGGCCATCCTCGGCGGCCCGGTGGTGCTGCTCAACGCCACCAGCCCCGACGGCCTGCCCAGCGTGGTCCCCGACGACGAGGGGGCCGGGCGCTCCGTCGCCAGCGCCCTGCTGGAGCTCGGCCACCGCGACGCGATCGCGCTCATCGGGCGCAACCGACTCAAGGAGGACGACCCGGAGGTCTCCCTCGCCGCCCGCGCCCGCCTGCACGGCATCCAACAGACGCTGGACGAGGCGAAGGTCCGCCTCCTGGCCGAGTGTTTCTGCACCGAGTGGTTGCCCGAGCACGGGTACGCGGCCATGCGCAGCCTGCTGGGCAAGCCGAAGCGACCCAGCGCGATCATCTGCATGAACGACCGGCTGGCCTTCGGCGCCTACCAGGCACTCGGCGAGGCGGGGCTGACCGTCCCGGAGGACATCTCGGTCATCTCGTTCGACGACGACCCGATCGCCGCCTGGTTGCGTCCCAGCCTGGCCACCACCGCGCTACCGCACGAGCAGATGGGGCGGCGAGCTGTCGAGCTGCTCCTGGACGGGGGCGCCGCCGAACCCTCGCTCGTTTCGATGCCCCTGCGCCGACGCCGGTCCCTCGCGCCACCGGCCGGCTGACCACCGGCCCTCCGAGCCGTGCCGACGGTTTGGCTCTGACCGACGCTAAAACGGTTTAGTGCTAGGTTTCCGTCCATGCTTCGTCTACCCGACCACTGGGTGTGGGACAGCTGGTACGCGCGGGACGACAACGGCCTCTGGCACGTGTTCTTCCTGCGCGCGTCCCGCGCCCTGCACGACCCGCACCGCCGCCACCGCCGGGCCAGCATCGGCCACGCCGTCTCGACGGACCTGCGCTCGTGGCGCCTGGTCTCCGACGCCGTGGTCCCCGCCGACGCGCCCAGCTGGGACGACCTGGCGACCTGGACGGGCTGCACGGTCCACGGGCCGGACGGACGGTGGTACCTCTTCTACACCGGGGTCAGTCGTGCGGAGGACGGGCTCGTCCAACGCATCGGACTTGCTGTCTCCGACGACCTCGTGACCTGGCACCGGCACGGCGCCGAACCGGTCGTCCAGGCCGACCCCACCTGGTACGAGCTGCTGGACAAGGAGCTGTGGTACGAGCAGGCGTGGCGTGACCCGTGGGTGTTTCCCGACCCCGACGGCGAGGGGTGGCACATGCTCATCACCGCCCGCGCCAACACCGGTCCGGCGAACACCCGTGGCGTCGTCGGCCACGCCACCTCCACCGACCTGGTCACCTGGACCGTCGCGCCGCCGCTGTCGACGCCGGCCGGCTTCGGTCACCTGGAGGTGCCCCAGGTGGCGGTCCTCGACGGGCAGCCGCTGCTGCTCTTCTCCGCCGAGGCCACCGGCAGCGCTCGGCACGACGAGCACCGGATCTGGGTGGCGACCGGTGAGACCACCCTCGGGCCGTGGGACATCCAGTCCGCCCAGCCGTTCGCCCACCCGCACCTGTACGCGCCCCGGCTGGTCCCCGGACCCGCCGACGGCTGGTCCCTCATCGGCTTCCTCGACCACGTCGACGAAACGTTCGTCGGGGAAATCACCGATCCCATCCCGGTCCGCTACCAGGCCACCACCGGGTTGACGGTGGACCCGGCGAGGGCGAACGTGGCGCGCTGAACCGGACGGGTCCGGGCGGAGGCGTCACGCCCCGGCCCGGACCCGTCGGTGTCCAGCTACTGGATCAGCTGCGCAGCTGCCACTGCTGGTTGGTGCCGCCGCTACAGGCCCAGAGGATCAACTTCGTGCCGTTCGCCGTAGCGGCGCCGTTGGCGTCCAGGCAGAGACCCGACTGCACTCCCGTGATCGTGCCGTTGGCGTTGACGTTCCACTGCTGGTTGGTGCCGCCGTTGCAGTCCCAGATCACCACTGCGGTGCCATTGGTGGTGCCCTGGCCGGAGGCGTCCAGGCACTTGGTGCCGTAGACCATGAGCTGCCGGCTCGCGGTGTGGGTCCACCGCTGGTTGGCGACGTTACTGATGCAGTCCCAGATCTGGGCCTGCGTGCCGTTTGTCGTGCTGGAGTTGCCGATCTCGGCGCAGCGGCCCGACTGGGCGCCCACGATCTGCACGTTCGTCGGGTTGGTGCTGCCGCCGCTCTGCACGCCAGCCGTGTTGATCACCGTCTGCGCGCCCGACGGCCAACTGCCGTTGCTGACAGTGACGTTGCTGTTGACCACGTTGCCGCGGTCGCCGTTCGTCACGTTCGTGCTGCCGTTGGTCGACCAGTTGTTGGTAACGGTGAAGTTGCCCATGTTCTCGGCGTAGTAGTAGTTGGCGGTCGCCCAGGTGCCGGTGGAGGAGAACACGTTGTTACGGGCGGTGTAGTAGCGCGAGCCCTCGTCGAAGTAGAGCCCGAACCAGCCGTTGGTCCGCAGGCAGTAGTTCTGGGTGATGGACCCACCGGGGTTCGCCGACAGCGTGTAGATGCACCCGCCGTCGGTCATCTGCTGCATGACGTCGTGCACGTAGTTGCCGACGACCTGGTTGTTGGCAGCGGTGGTCGCCGTCGTGTACCGCGGCTGGTAGTTGTAGAGGCCACGGTTGGCGTAGTGCTGGCTACCGCCGGCGTCGTTGGCGCCCCAGCCGTAGCCGACCGACAGACCGGTGTACGGCATGTTGTAGACCTCGTTGTGCGAGACCAGCGAGGTGTTCACGTAGGTCGTCAGGATCGAGACGACACCCCGGTACTCCAGACCGAGATCGTGCACCTTGTTGTTGCTGATGGTGACGTTGCGGTTGACCATCCGCTGGTCGCTGGGGTGGTGGGCGTCGGCGCGCACGCCGCCGACCACGACGCCACCGGCGGAGTTGCGGGCGATCTCCGAGCGGGTGACGGTGATGTTGTTGGCCCCCAGGCCGACGCCGCTGGCGTGGGCGTTGGCGTCGTTGCCGATGCCGATGGCCGTCTGCCCGAGGTTGACGAACTGGGAGTCACTGAAGCTGATGGTGTTGGCGGCGGAGACCTGCACCGCGGCCGGCATCTGCGCCCAGCTCGGGCGGGTGGCCTCGAACAGCGGGCAACCCTCCTGGCAGGAGGTCAGCGCGTCCGACGGGCGGGCCCAGGAACCGACGATGTGCGCGCCGGTCTGCTGGTCGGCGAAGCCGTTGCTGCTGCTCGGGCCGAGCCAGCTGGTGCCGGTGAAGGTGATCCCGCTGAACGAGATGTGGTGCGCGGGCGCGTCGTAGGTGCCGCCGACGTTCACCAGGGACTGCAACTGCGGCAGCTCCACGCTGACCGAGCTCATGTTCTGTCCGCTGAGCGGGATGTAGTTGAGCTGGCCGTTACTCGGGTTGAGATACCACTCCCCCGCCGAGTCCAGGAACTCGTACGCGTTGGCCAGGTAGAACGGGCCCGCCCGGTGCGGGCGCGACAGCGTGTCGAAGCCGAAGGTGTTGTTGTTCCAGGCGGGCTGCTGCATCGTCAGGAAGTTGCCGCTGATGCTCTGCACCGGCGAGTACCGGTCGGTGAACGAGCCGACGCTCTCCACCTCGACCCGGTTCTGGTTGCCGAGGTTGTTGAGGTAGTTGAGCGCGCTGTTGGTGAACCGCATGCCGGACGTGGTGAAGGTGAAGTCGGAACGGTTCACGGCGGTGCGCGCCCGGGTGGCGACGGCCCCGTTGACGTAGAGCTGACGGGAGTCGAGCCCGGCGGGAACGTTGGCCCGCCAGATGTTCTTGCCGGAGTCGACGAGCGACCAGCCGGTGACCGCCCGGGCGCCGGTGATCGTCGGACGTGCGCCGGAGGCCGCCCGCCAGATCACCTGATAGCCGTTGTTGCCCGAGTCGGCGGCTGTGAACCGCAGCGGCGACGAGAGCCGGTAGGCGCCGTTCGCCAACTCGACGACGATGTCACCGGACATCGCGCTGTTGATCGCCCGCACCGCGCTCTGGGCGGCGCTCAACGAACACGGTTGGCTGGCGGAACACGTGGTGCCGGTGCCGGAGGGCGACGCGTAGAGGGTGGTGGTGGCCGCGAGGGCCGGGGAGGCCGAGGCGGTCACCGCGACCACTGCGGTCACCGCTGTCGCGGCGGCGCCGGCCAGCAGTCGGCGCAGCGACGAAAGGGACGAGGACACGGGACGGTGCTCCTGACGTGAGAACGGGGTGGGGGTGGTGCAACGGCCCCGACCAGTGCGGGGGGTGGCTGGTCGGGGGCGGTTATCCGAGGATCTCCTGGAGATAACGCAGGCCGTCCGTGGCGAGACGGTCCTGCGAGGGGGCCAACGGACGCCAGATCGCCGCGGCGGTGGCGATGGCATCGTTCTCCGCAGTGAACGACTCGATGCAGATCGCGCCCTGGTAGCCGGTGTCCCGCAGGACGGCGAAGAAGCGGGGCCAGTCGAAGTGGTCAGCGCCGGGAGCGCCCCGGTTGGTGCCACTGACCTGGACGTGCTTGATGTGCGGGCCGGCGACCGCGAGGGCCGCGTAGGGGTCCGCCTCCTCGATGTTCATGTGGTACGTATCGATCATGATGCCGACGTTCGGCGGTAGCCCGTCGATCAACTCGATCGTCTGCTCGATGGTGTTGACGACGCTCGTCTCGTAGCGGTTCAACGCCTCGACACCGATGCTCACGCCCACCTCGCCGGCCTGCTCGGCTACCGGCGCCAGGGCCCGCCGGAAATCCGCGTAGCAGGCCGCGCGGGCCGCCGCCGACATCCGCCAGGTGCGGCCGACCGAGGCATACGCGGGGCCGCCGACGCAACCAGCGCCGACGGCCGCCGCGCTCGCCACGCAGCCCTTGAGGTACGCCACCGTCGACTCGACGACCGCCGGTGCCGCGTCGACCAGGTCCCGCCCCGGCGGGGTGACCGCGCAGACACCGGCGGCGACGAGGCCGTGCGCCGCCAACAGGTCCCGGGTACGGATCGGGTCCCAGTCGCCGGGCTGCTCGATCGGCAACTCGATCGCGTCGAAGCCGAACGCGGCGATCCGCGGAATCAGCTCGGCCAGGGCCTCGTCGTCGACCGGCGAGGCCCAGACCCAGGGGTTGACGCCGATGGCGTACATCGGACTCCTACTTCCAGCGCTGCGGGTAACCGGGCAGGTCGGTGCAGCCGCACATCGCGTAGTGCAGCGGCGGCATGCCCGCGTCGAGGTACTGGTCAAGGTTGTCCTGGGTGACGGTCGGCTGCGGCAGCTTCCACGGGTTGGACACCTGCTGACCGTCGAGGATCCGCAGCGCCGCGATGATCGGCGTACGCCACTGGTAGGTCGGGTAGGTCGGCGCGATCGCCGTGAGCTTCTTGTCCTTCCAGATCTTCAGGAAGTCGAGCTGGTCCTCGCCGTTCATCGGAGGAACCGGCTTGCCCGCGTCCTGGAACGCCTCGACCGCCGCGACGGCCACCGCTCCGGCGTCCATCCAGACGCCGTCGATGGTGCCGTACCGCTGGATGTAGTCGTCGACGATCTTCTTGGTCTTGGCCGGATCGCCATCGGTGAACTCGACACCGACGACGTCGACCTTCGCCTTGTCGAACGCCACCTTCGCCGCCGACCAGCGGGTCTCCAGGACGTCGACGCCGGGCAGGATCCGCAGGGCGAGGACCTTGCCGCCGGGCTTCATCTTCTGGCTGACGAACTCGGCCCCGACGTGGCCGAAGCCGTAACCGCCGATGGGGTTGATGAACGTCACCGGGCACTTCGTGTCGACCCCACGGTCGAAGACGACGACCGGCAGCCCGGCCTTGCAGGCTGCCTCGACGGCCGGGGTGAGGGTGGCGGTGGTGTTCGGCGAGACGATGAGCGCGTCGCAGCCCTTACCGAGCAGATCGTTGATGTCCGCGATCTGCTTCTGGTCCTTGCCCTCGGCGTCGACGTGCACGAACTCCTTGATCCGGCTCTTCTGCGCCTCGACCTCTGCCTGCATGGTCTTGAAGCCGACCTGCCGCCAGGGGTTGTTCAGCGCCGCGTTCGAGAAACAGATCTTGTGTGGACCGGCCTTCTTGAACTTGGCGGTGTCGACCATCGTGGGGTTGAGCACCTGCTCCCACGGCTTGTCGGCAGGGCCCGTCGGTGCCGCGTCGAGCAGCGCCAACTCGGCGTCGTAGTCGGCCTGCACGAAGAACTTCGACTGGTCCCCGGTGCCGGAGCCAGTGGCTGCGGACGCACTTCCCGACGGGCTGGCGGCCGGCTCGTCGGTGGCACAGGCGGCGAGGGACAGCACTGTGACAGCGGCAATGGCCGCCATGGAACGTCGCACTATGGTTTCCCCTTTATCTCGAAGAAGAACGCGTTGCCGAGACCGCCACGGCGAGCAGGATGATCGCTCCCTGGACGGTCGATCTGAGGGCGCCGGAGACGCCGTAGAAATTCATGAGGGCGAACAGCAGTTCGAGGGTCAGCGCGCCGAGCATCGCCCCGACGACAGCGCCGCGACCCCCGCCGAGGGCCACCCCACCGAGGACGACAGCGGTGATCGCGCCGAACTCCAGACCCGCGCCGGCCTGGAACGACACGCCGCTGTAGCCGCCCAGCAGAATCGCCGCCACCGCCGCCGCGAGCCCGCTGAGGATGAAGGCGAAGGTCCGGGTACGCCACACGCGTACGCCGCTGAGTTCGGCGGTACGCGGGTTGTCGCCGACGGCGACCAGCGTCCGGCCGAAGTCGGAACGCATCAGCAGCACGGCCGCCACCGCCAGGACCACCAGGACCAGCAGCGCGTACGGCACACGGCCCAGCAGCGGCACGTCCTCGAAGGCCCGCCGGCCGAACCGCCGGAACTCCTCGGAGAGCCCGCCCTTCGGTGCGCCGTCGGACCACAGGTAGACAGCGCCGACGAGGATCAGGAACATGCCGAGGGTGGTGATGAACGACGGCACCCGCAGCCGTGTCGTGATCAGACCGTTGACCAGCCCGACCAGCGCCCCGAAGGCGAGCAGGAGCAGCACCACCGGCCAGGTACGCGACGGGTCGCTGTCGATCAGCCGGGCGGCGACCACCACCTGAGCGGTGACCAGGGAACCGACCGAGAGGTCGAACTCGCCGGACACGATCACGAAGTACTGGCCGGCGGCGAGCAGGATGATCGGCGCCGAACGGCCGAGGAAGGACATCAGCGACTGCGGGGCCAGAAAGTCGGGCTGCCGGATGCCGACGAGCACCAGGAGCACCGCGAGGATCGCGAGGATCGGCAGGACACCACCGGGACGCACCCGCGGCAGGCGCAGCGGCAGGGAACGGGGCTGGACGGTCTGCATGGCTAGGCCGCCTTTCGGATGGCCCGGCGGGCGTAGACGGCGACCGCGGCGATGATGATGACGCCCCGGATCACCTGCTTGAAGAAGGCGTCGACCTCGAGCTGGTTGAAGATGGCGTCGATGCTGGCCAGCAGCACCACGCCACCGACAGTGCCGATGACACCGCCACGCCCACCGGCGAGGGCGGTACCGCCGATCACCACAGCGGCGATCGACTCCAGGTCGTAGAGGCCCTCGGTGCCGACGCGCGGGGCGCCCGAGCCGAGCCGACTGGCGAGGTAGATGCCGGCGAGCCCCGCGCACATCGAGCACAGCATGTGGGCGGTGACGAGGACCCGGTCGTTGCGGACGCCGGAGAGCCGGGCCACCTCCGGATCCCCGCCGACGGCGACCAGGTGGTGACCGAAGCGGGTCCGCGAGAGCGCGAACCAGGCCGCCGCGGTGACCGCTATCAGCAGCAGGAACGACACCGGCACCGGCCCGACGCGCTGGTAACCGAGCGCCTGCACCAGCGAGGGCGCAGTGGTGCCGGCCGGACCGTCGTAGCCGTTGTCGAGGTAGCCCTTGAGCAGCAGCCCGACGCCGAGGGTGGCGATGAACGCGTTGACCCGGAACCTGGTCACGAGGAGCCCGTTGAGCAGCCCGACGCCAGCGCTGACGACGAGCACCAGGCCGATCGCCGGCAGCACCGCGCCGTCGCTGCCGTTCATCGTCTCGGCGGCGACGAGGGTGCTGAGGCTGATCACGTACGCCACCGAGAGGTCGAGCGAGCCCCCCAGGATGACCAGGGTCTGCCCCACCGCGACCAAACCGAGGCCGGCGGCGACGTGCAGCAGGCTCACAGTCGTCGACTGGTTGAAGAGCTGCCCACCGTCGAGCAGGACGACCAGCCAGCCGATCGCCAGGGTCAGGGTCAGGGCCACGAACACGCCCGGTACGGAACGCCGGGCCGGCAACAGCGACAGAGCGCTCACTGGGCCTTCTCCCGTACCGCGCCGACCGCCAACGCGACGACCTCCTCCTCGGTCGCGCCGGCGGGCAGCTCGCCCGCGACGTGGCCGTCCCGCATGACGACGATCCGGTCACTCATCCCCAGCAGCTCCGGTAGATCGGACGAGATCATCAGCACGGCCGCGCCGTCACGGGCGAGGCGGCGGACGAGGTCGTGAATGGCTGACTTCGCGCCCACGTCGATGCCCCGGGTCGGCTCGTCGAAGAGCAGGATCCGCGGGTTGAGCGCGAGCCATCGGGCCAGCACGACCTTCTGCTGGTTGCCGCCGGACAGAAAGCGGATCTCCTGATCGTCGCCGGCGCCGCGGATCTCCACGGCGGCCAGCAACTCGCGTACCCGGGCGGTCCTCGCGGCCCGGCCGGACCGGGCGGCGAAGACGGCCCGGCTGGCGAGCAGCGCGTTGTCCAGTACCGACTGCCGGGGGACGATCCCCTCGCCCTTGCGGTCCTCGGTGACGTAGGCGATGCCGGCCCGCATGGCGGTGCGGGGTGAGCGCAGCCGGACCGGCCGGTCGTCGAGCGTGACGTCGCCGGTCGTGAACGGCGACACCCCGAAGATCGCGCGGGCCAGCGCCGAGCGTCCGGAACCCTGGAGGCCGCCGATGCCGAGCACCTCGCCGGCGCGCAGCTGGAGGTTGACGTCCCGCAGCTTCCGGTTGCCCGCGTCGCGGAGGTTGAGCCGCACCGGGCCCCGGTCCTCGGGGGCGGCCCGGTCCGGGTAGTAGCTGGACAGTTCCCGGCCGACCATGTGCCGCACCAACTCGTCGGCGCTGGTACTCGCGGTGTCCACCGTGGTGACCCGGCGGCCGTCCTTGAGCACTGTGATCCGACCGGACAGGTCGAAGACCTCGGCGAGCCGGTGCGAGACGTACAGCAGCCCGATGCCCCGCTCCTGGAGTCGGCGTACCAGCCCGTAGAGCAACTCGACCTCGTGGTCGGCGAGCGCGGCGGTCGGCTCGTCCATGATGAGCAGCCGCGCGTCCAGGGCGAGCGCCTTGGCGATCTCGACGACCTGCTGCTGCGCGACGCCCAACTGCCCGACCCGGGCGTCGGCCGGCAACGTGGTCTCACCGATCGAGGCCAGCAGCCGCGTGGTGCGGTCGAGCATTGCGCGACGATCGACGAGCCCGCGTCGGACCGGCTCGTGCCCCAGGTAGACGTTCTCCGCGACGGTGCGCTCCGGGAGCAGGTTGAACTCCTGGTGGATGATGCCGATGCCGGCCCGCTGCGCGTCGCGTGGACCACGGAAGGTACGTGTCGCACCGGCGAACTCGACAGTGCCGCCGTCCGGGGCGTACCCGCCCGAGACGATCTTCATGAGGGTCGACTTCCCGGCACCGTTCTCACCGACGACGGCGTGCACCTCGCCCGGCGCGACATCGAGGTCGACACCGTCGAGAACGCGGACTCCGAGGAAGGACTTGCCGATGCCCCGAAGGGTGAGAAGCGGCGTCGGCGGCGGATCTGACATCCCGAAGGCCCTCACAGACAGTAAATTATAGATATATTTGGATGCCACACTACGGCGGCTTCAAGGCGCTGAACAACAAGCTTTCGTGGCAACAACCACGACTTACGTTCTTGCGGTGCAAACATTCCCTTGACATCGACGAAACATCACACGTATGAAGATAGATGTTTGGATGCGGGTCCGCAATCCTCGATCAAGTCCGACTGCCAGGTCGGGCCGGGATCGACAGGCGGCGCCGCAGCAAGGGAGCCGAGCACGGACGTCGTTCACCGGGCAGGACGTCGGACGTTACTTTGTTGATTGACAGTCTTCGATCTCTGGCTCATCCTGACCTCGTGGACCACGGGACGAGAACCACAGCCACCATCACGCTGTGTGACGTCTCGCAGGTCTGACTGCCGTTGCGGCGAACGGCACGAGGACAGACCAGCGCGCCCGTGTCCCCGCACGTGTCCAGGGCCGACCTGACGCGTGGTAGGGCCCGTGGTCGCAATCCCTACGCCCGCCCAACCTAGGAGACGGCATGCGTCGCAACACATTGCTCATCTCAGTGATCGCCGGCCTGTTGCTGGCGCTCGGACTCGCTCCACCCGCTTCGGCGGCCCCGGCCTTCCGGGCCCTGGTGTTCAGCAAGACCACCGGCTACCGGCACGACTCGATCCCGGCTGGGATCAGCATGCTCCAGCAGCAGGCCTCCGCGAACAACTTCGAGATGGTGGCGACCGAGGACTCGAGCGTCTTCACCGCCGCCAACCTGGCGACCTTCGACGTGATCGTCATGCTCCAGACCTCCGGCATGGTCTGGACCTCGGCGGCGCAACGCCAGGCGGTGGAGGGTTACCTCGCCAGCGGCAAGGGCATCGTCGCCATCCACAACGCCACCGACATGGGCATCGAGTCCGAGTACCCGTGGTGGGACCAGACCATCAACGGCGGCGCGCACATGCCCGAGCACTCCCCCGGAGTGCTGCCCGGCACCGCTATCGTCGCCGACAAGCAGCACCCGTCGACGGCCGGGCTGCCGGATCGGTGGAACCGCAGCGAGGAGTGGTACAACTTCGACACCAACCCGCGCGGCAAGGTGCACGTTCTGGTGACCGCCGACGAGCGCACCTACAACCCGGGCTCCCGGGCGATGGGCCCGGACCACCCGATCTCCTGGTGTCGGGACACCGCCGGCGGGCGGGTGTGGGCCACCGCGATGGGCCACGCGATCGACTCCTACAGCGAGACGAACTTCCGCAACCACGTGCTCGGTGGCATCAAGTGGGCCGCCGGCAACGCTCCCGGCGACTGCGGCGGCACCGTCTGGGGCAACTTCGAGAAGCGCACCCTTGACGACAACACGGTCGACCCGATGGCGATGGCGGTGGCCCCGGACGGGCGCGTGTTCTACGCCCAGCGCGGCGGGCAGCTGAAGATCTTCAAGCCCTCCACGAACAGCACGGTGACCGCCGGCACGCTGAGCGTCTACACCGGTGGTGAGGACGGGCTCACCGGTATGGCACTGGACCCCAACTTCGCCACCAACGGGTACGTGTACCTGTACCACTCGCCGGCGAGCAGCAGCACCGACGTCAACCGGGTCTCCCGCTTCACGATGAGCGGCGACACGCTGAACACGTCAAGCGGCGTGACGATCATCGACATCCCGGCGTACCGGGACCGCACGTTCCCGGAGCCCGGCCACACCGGCGGGTACATCGAGTTCGGCCCGGACGGCAACCTCTACATCGGCACGGGTGACGACACGCCGCCGAACCTCGACCCCAACTGGCAGGGCTACGCCCCGCTGGACTGGCGCTCGGGCAAGTCCAACCTGGACGCGGCCCGCAGCGCTGGCAACACCAACGACCTGCGCGGCAAGCTGCTGCGTATCCGCCCCGGAGCCAGCGGCAGCTACACCATCCCGTCCGGCAACCTCTACCCCCAGGGCACCGCGCAGACCAAGCCGGAAATCTACGCGATGGGCTTCCGCAACCCGTTCCGGTTCTCGATCGACCCGGCCACCGGCTGGGTCTACCTGGCCGACTACGGGCCGGACCGCAACCCGCCCACCACCAACCGTGGCCCGGAGGGCCTGGTCGAGCTCAACGTGATCAAGACGCCCGGCAACTACGGCTGGCCGTTCTGCCACGGCAACAACCAGCCGTACGCGCCGTACAACCCCGACACCGGCGTGGTCGGCTCGAAGTTCAACTGCTCGGCGCCGGTGAACAACTCGCCGAACAACACCGGTCTGACCAGCCTGAAGCCGGTCGTCATGCCCAACATCTGGTATGGCTACCCCACCTCGACGACCTTCCCGGAGCTCGGCTCCGGCGGCTCCGCGCCGATGGGTGGCCCGGTCTACCGGTACGACGCGTCGAACCCGTCCGCGACGAAGTTCCCGCCCTACTACGACGGGGTGCACTTCTTCTACGAGTGGTCGCGCAACTACATCAAGGAGGTGCACTTCGACTCCTCCACGGCTGTCACCCGCACCAACCCGTTCCTGCCCGGCGGCGGGTTCAACAAGCCGATGGACATGGAGTTCGGCAAGGACGGCTCGCTCTACCTGCTGGAGTGGGGCACCAACTTCGGCGGCGGCAACAGCGACTCCGGGCTCTACCGGATCGACTACATCCAGGGCGGCCGGTCACCGATCGTCAAGGCCACCGGCACGCCCACCAGCGGCAGCGCACCGCTGACCGTCCAGTTCAGCAGCGCTGGCACGTCCGACCCGGACGGCAACACGCTGAGCTACCTGTGGACGTTCGGCGACGGCACCACCTCCACGGCTGCCAACCCGTCGAAGGTGTACACCTCCAACGGCAACTACACGGCCCAGTTGAAGGTCACCGACAGCACCGGTAAGACCGGCTTCGCCAACGTCCCGATCACCGTCGGCAACAGCGCCCCGGTGGTCACCATCACCACACCGGGCAACGGTGGCATGCTGACCTTCGGTGACAAGGTGTCGTACCAGATCACCGTTACCGACCCGGACGGTGGCACCGTCGACTGCTCGAAGGTGTTCCTCAACCCGGCGCTGGGTCACGACGACCACGCGCACGAGACCACCGAGTACCCGGGCTGCTCGGGCACCATCTCCACCGACCTGCTCGGTGGGCACCCGGATGGCGCCAACCTGTTCTACGTGCTGAACGCGCGGTACACCGACAACGGCGGCTCGGGGGGCGGGTCCCCGCTCACCGGCACCGCACAGGCGATCCTGCAACCGAAGCACAAGCAGTCCGAGTACTTCAGCAGCCAGTCCGGCATCCGGGTGGTCGACCAGGCTGCCGCGGAGAGCACCAAGCGCGTCGGTGACATCTCCAGCAACGACTGGATCGCGTTCAACCCGATGAACCTGTCGGGGATCTCGACGGTCAGCTACCGGCTGTCGTCGCCGTCCGGCGGCGGCTCGATCGAGCTGCGGGCCGACTCGCCGACCGGCACCCTGCTGGCCACCACCACGGTGCCCAGCACCGGTGGCTGGGACAACTACCAGTCCACGACACCGGTGAGCGTCACCGCCCTCGGCGGTACGCACACGCTCTACATGGTGTTCAAGAACAGCAACAACTCTTTCGATCTGGACTCGCACACCTTTGGCGGCAACGGCGTCGGGACACCCGGCACCGGCACCGGCACCGGCCTGGCCGGCAAGACCTACACGGTCACGGCGCAGCACAGCAACAAGCTGTTGGACGTCAGCGGTGTCTCCACCGCCGACGGCGCCCAGATCACCCAGTGGGCGTCCACCGGTGGCAACAACCAGAAGTGGCAGGCCGTCGACGCCGGTAACGGCGCGCTCTACCTCAAGGCGGTGCACAGCGGCAAGTGCGTCGAGGTGACTGGCAGTTCCACCGCGGCGGGTGCCTTCCTCCAGCAGGCCACCTGCAACAACGGCAACCAGCAGAAGTTCACCGCCACCGCGACGGGCACCTCCGGCGTGTACACGGTGAAGAGTGTGCTGAGCGGGCTCTGCCTGGACGTCAACGGCGCTTCCACGGCCGACGGCGCCCGGGTGTTGCAGTGGACCTGCAGCAACGCGACGAACCAGCAGTGGCGCTTCACCGCGCTCTGACCTGCGGCTGTCGCGGTAACAGATGACGTCCCGGTCGGGACCGGTATCCAAGTAACGGAGCCGGTCCCGGCCGGGACGTCGTCGTCGATCAGGCAGGCTGACCGGGCGACGCGGCGAGCAGCCCGGCCGCCGCCAGGTCGTCCCACAGCTCCTCCGGCACGACGACCCCGGAGCGTCGCACCGTCTCGACCGCCTGCGCCTCGTCGCGGACGCCGACCACTGTCGACACCACCCCCGGGTGCCGGCGGACGAAGGCGAGGGCCGCCTGCGGCAGGGTCACCCCGTACGTCTCGCAGACGGTGGCGATCCGCCGCGCCCGCTCGATCAGCGCCGCCGGGGCCTGCTGGTAGTTGTAGACGGCGTCGGCCGGCGGCCGGTCCCGCGAGAGCAGCCCCGAGTTGTAGACGCCCGCGATGACCACGCCCACCCCCCGGTTCTCGGCGGCCGGCAGCAGGTCGGTGGCCGCTCCCTGTTCGAGCAGGGTGTACCGCCCGGCGCACATCATCACGTCGACGTCGGTCTCCCGGACGAACCGCGCCAGCATCGCCGACTGGTTCATGCCGGCGCCGATGGCACCCACGACGCCCTGGTCCCGCAGGTCGACCAGGGCGGGTACGGCCTCGTACGCGGCCTGCTCCCAGTGGTCGTCCGGGTCGTGCAGGTAGACGATGTCGATCCGGTCCAGCCCGGTCCGCTCCAGGCTGGCCTCGATGGAGCGGAGCACGCCGTCGCGGCTGAAGTCCCACACCCGCCGGTGGGCCGCTGGCACATCGAACCCGTCGGAGTCCCGCCGGTGCGCGTCCTGAGGCGACGGCACCAGGAGTCGCCCGACCTTGGTCGACACCACGTACTCGTCGCGCGGCCGTTGGCGCAGCGCGGCACCGAGGCGGCGCTCGGACAGCCCGAGACCGTAGTGCGGCGCGGTGTCGAAGTACCGGAGGCCGGCCTCCCACGCGGCGTCGACCGCCGAGGCGAACTCCTCGTCCGTCGTCGTCCGGTACAGGTTGCCCCCCTGGGCCGCGCCGAAGCCCAGCTCGGTGAGCCGTAGCTGCGGGCGGCGCGGCAGTGCGCGCGCCATCATGAGGGCCCCAGCCCGTAGACGCGGCGTGCCGTCTCGCCCCAGACCGACGCCCGGCCGGGACCGTCCTGACCCTCCAGCAGCTCCGCCACTGTGTCGACCCACCGCTGGTACGAACTGGCGAGCAGACAAACCGGCCAGTCCGAGCCGAACATCAGTCGGTCCGGCCCGAACGCGTCGAGGGCGTCCTCGACGGCGGGCCGAAGGTCAGCCGGCGTCCACTGCGCGAGCGGCACCTCGGTCACCAGCCCGGAGAGCTTCGCCGTCGTGTTGGGTGAGGCCGCCAACGACAGCAGGTCCCGCCTCCACCCGGCCATCTCCGGGCTACCGATCGCGGGCTTGCCCAGGTGGTCGAGGACGAAGCTCACCTCGGGCAGGTCACGGGTGAGACGCGTGGCCATGGGGAGCTGGTGTTGGCGTACCAGCAGGTCGAAGACGAGGCCGGCGGCGCCCACCGCCGCGATCCCCCGGCGGACGTCGGGACGGTCCAGGTACGCCGGGTCGCTCTCGGACTGCACGAGGTGGCGGATGCCGACGAGGCGTTCCCCACCTCGGGCTGCCCGCAGAGCGTCGAGGCGCTCCGCAACGTCGTCGGCGGTCAGGTCCACCCAGCCGACGACTCCGCGGACCATCGTGTCCTCGGCCGCCACGCCCAGCAGGTCGACCGTCTCCGCGTCGGAGGCGACGGACTGCACCACCACTGTCGCGGTGACCCCGGCCGCCCGGGCCAGTGGCGCGAGATCGGCGGGTTCGAAGTCGGCGTCGATGGCCGCCATGGTCACCGGGTCGATCCACGGCTGCGGGTGCCGGGCGCGGACCCAGAGGTGGTGGTGCGCGTCGACGATCCCGGTTCGCCCGGGCCCCTGCGCCCCAGTCATCGGCCCAGCCATCCGCCGTCGACGGGCAGCACGACGCCGTTGACGTAGTCCGACGCTGTCGAGGCCAGGAACACTGTGGCGCCGCCGAGATCGTCGGCCCGGCCCCACCGCCCGGCCGGGATCCGGCCGAGGATCGCCTCGTTGCGGTCGGGGTCGTCGCGCAGCGCCTGGGTGTTGTCGGTGGCGATGTAGCCGGGTGCGATGGCGTTGACGTTCACCCCGCGGGCCGCCCACTCGTTCGCCAACGCCTTGGTGAGGCCGGCCACGCCCGACTTCGACGCGGCGTAGCCGGGGACGGTGATGCCGCCCTGGAAACTCAACAGGGACGCGGTGAAGATGATCTTCCCTCGGCCGCGCTCGACCATCGTCCGGCCGATCTCCCGGCTGAGGATGAACTGGCTGCTGAGGTTCACCTCGATCACGTGGTCCCACATCTCGTCCGGGTGCTCCGCGGCCGGGGTCCGGGCGATCGTGCCGCCGTTGTTCACCAGGATGTCGACCGGCCCGAGGGCGGTGATGTCGCTGGCCAACCGGTGCACTGCCGCCCGGTCGCCGAGGTCCGCCCGCAGCGCGGTGAACCGGCGGCCGGTGGCGCGCACCCGGCGTTCGACCTCGCTGCCCTCCGCTTCGAGCTGGGCGGAGACGCCCACGATGTCGGCGCCGGCCACGGCCAGGGCCTCGGCCATGGCGAGGCCGATACCGCGCCGGGCCCCGGTCACGACAGCGGTCTGACCGGACAGGTCGAACAGGGCCGTCACTTGTTACCCTCCCGCACATCGAGCAGCACCTTCATGACGCCGCCACCCTCCAGCGCCTCGAAGGCCGCGCTGGCCGCCTCGACCGGCTCGACCCGGGAGATCAGCTGCTGTGCCGGGATCGCACCCGAGGCGACCAACCGGATCGCCTCCACCATGTCGTCGCGCTGATACAGCCGGGCACCCAGGAGTTCCAGCTCACGCCAGAAGAACCGGTGCAGGTTGACCTCGCGGGGCTGAGGGTGGATCGCCACCATGACCAGCCGCCCGCGAGTGGTGAGGACGTCCACCGCCGTGGTGACGCCGGCCGGGGAGCCGGACACCTCGAAGGCGATGTCGGCGCCCGCGCCATCGGTACGCTCGTTCACCAGCGCCACCACGTCGGTCGCTCGCGGATCGACGGCCTCGATCCCGATCCCCTCGGCCACCTCGCGTCGGAACGGGTCCGGCTCGACGAGGAGCACCCGCGCGCCGCGACCCCGCGCGACGGTGGCGATCAGGACGCCGACCGGTCCACCACCGACCACCACCACCTGGTCGTCGGCGCTCACGTTCCCCCGGCGTACGTCGTGCACGGCTACCGCCACCGGCTCGACGAGCGCCGCGTGGTCGAGGGGCAGTTCCTCCGGAAGCGGCAGAACCAGCTCCACCGGCACGGTCCAGGAGGACTGCATGGCGCCCGGTGAGTCGATGCCGAGGAAGTTCATGGCGTGGCAGACGTGGGAGTTGCCCCGCTGGCAGGCGGCGCACCGTCCGCAGGGTCGGGTCGGCATCACGGTGACGGCCTGACCGATGTTCCAGCCGGTCACGCCCTCGCCGACGGCCGCGATCCGACCGGACATCTCGTGCCCGATGATCGCGGAGTCACCGACCCGGGCGTCCATGTCCCCGTGGTAGATGTGCAGATCCGTACCGCAGATCCCGGTGTACGCCACCTCGATCCGTACCTGGCCGGGGCCCGGTGGCTCCGGGTCGCGGTTCTCGATCCCGAGGTCTCGCGCTCCCCGGTAGACGACTGCCTTCATCGTTCCTCCGTCTCGACGGTCGGTACGTCGGTCGTGCCGACCGGGCATGGCCGTGGGTGCACCGCCGCCGCGATGCACCCACGCCCTTCCGGTTCCAATGGTCAGCTCAGTGCCGTACGGTCGGCGACACCTCGTTGCGGGAGTTCAGCGCCACGACAGGCACCTGGCGGGTGGGGATCACCCCGTCGACTCCGGCCAGCAGCCGTCGTCCGGCCCGCTCCGGCCGAACATTGGGGCTGTCGGCCGTCTGCGCCTGCGGGCGGCGGTTGACCGCCCGGATCCGCTCCTCGTCCACCCGGACCCCAAGCCCGGGTGTGTCGCCGAGGATGAAGGCGCCATCCTCGACGTGCAGGTCGATGGAGACGCCAACTGGTGTGTGCAGGTCCTGCAACTCGCTGGTCAGGTGGTTCGGCACCGAGGTCGCGGCGTGCAGCAGCCCGACCGGGCTGTTGCCGATCGGGCTGACCGGCAGGTCGTGGGCGTGGGCCAGCGCGGACGCCCTCAGGAAGTGGGTGACCCCCCAGACGGCCGCCATCTGGACGATGTCGACCGCGCCCGCCGCGATCAGCGGACGGTACTGTTCGAGCCCGGTCAGATTCTCACCGGTGGCCACCGACGCGGACACGCCTCGGCTGACCGCGGCCAGACCCTCGGCGTCCCAGCGTCGGACCGGCTCCTCGATCCAGATGAGGTCCAGGGTGCGTTCCAGCTCGCAGACGTGCCGGACGGCCTGCTTGCGGGTCCACGCCTCGTTGACGTCGAGCATCAGGCCCGGCCGCCGGCCGTGCCCGGCCTCGGTCAGGACCTCCCTGACCAGGCTCAGGCGGTGCCGATCGCGCTCGATGTCGAGGCCGCCCTTGAGCTTGGCCGCCCGAAGGCCGTGGCTCGCGTAGACCTCGTACTCCGCGACGAGTTCGTCGTCGGTGAGCCCGATGTCCAGACCGGACGCGTAGGCGGTCACCCGCCGGTCCCGTCCGCCCAGCAGCCGCCACAGCGGTTCGCCGGCGGCCTGCGCCTTGATGTCCCAGAGTGCGGTGTCCAGAGCCCCGATGGTGCCGAACACCGGCCCGGCGTGGCCGGCCTTGAAGGTGTGCCGCAACATGCGGTCGTACAGGGACGTCACGGCACGGGGGTCTTCGCCCTCGATGGCTGGGAAGATCCGCTCGATCTCGACGTGCGGCCCGAGGCCCACTCCCGAGATGCCCTCGTCGGTGTCGACGATGACGATCGAGACCGGGACCACCCCGTCGGCGAACACACCGTTGGCGTCGCCGACCGGTCGGCCCCATTCCTGGACCGTGGAGAGCGTCCGATATCCCGTGATCCGCATGTTAACCCTTCGTGGAACCGGCGGCTACGCCGTCGGCAATTTGGCGCTGGAGGAACAGGTAGACCAACAGGACGGGTATCGCGGCGATCAGCACCCCGGAGGCGAACGTGGGGATGTTGTCGGAGTACTGCCCGCGCAGCGAGGTCACCCCGATCATGAGCGTCCGGTGATCGGCCGATGGCATCATCACCAGCGCCATGAGGACGTCGTTCCAGCAGAACAGGGCGTTGAGGATGCCGACCGACAGCAGCGCCGGAGTGCCCAGCGGCAGCATGATCCGGCGGTACACGCCGTACACCGTGCTGCCGTCGATCCGCGCGGCGTCGACGATCTCCGGCGGAATGCCCTTGTAGTAGCTCGTCATGAGAAAGACGGTGAAGGGCAGGAACTGGGCCACATAGACCAGGATCAGGCCCGGGTACGTGTCGATGAGCGCGGTGTCGGCCATGATCCGGGCGAGCGGCACCATGATCACCTGGAACGGGATGAAGAGCCCCGCCAGGCAACCCAGGAACAACGCCGACGAGCCGCGGAACCGCAGTTGACTCAGGGCGAAGCCGGCCATCGAGCCGAACAGCAGCAGCAGGAGCACCGACATCGTCACCACGAACAGCGAGTTGACGAAGTAGCGGCCCATGCCGACGCTGGTCCACGCCGTGCTGATGTTCTCCCAGCGCAGCGTGTCGGTCAGGCCGAACCGGTCGAGGATGTAGTCACGCCGCGTCTTCATCGCGACGTTGGCGGTGAACAACAGGGGGTAGATCGTCGCCAGGGCGAGCAGCGACATGGGGATGGCGATCAGCCACCGTCCCAGGCGGAGGCGAGACATCAATCCTCCTTTCCGGATCGTTCGAGCAACTTGATCTGCAACAGCCCCACGACGAGCATGATCATGAAGAGGATCGTCGAGGCCGCCGACGCGAGAGCCGGACGGTTCATCTGACCCTGCTGGATCCAGATGTAGTACTCCGGCAGGTACGTCGACCCCTCCGGCCCGCCGCTGGTCATCACGAAGAGCAGCCCGAACATCGAGGTCAGCATCCCGATCATCGTGGTCACGAAGACGAACTGGATGGTCCGGGCGAGGCTCGGGATGATCACGTGCCAGACGACCTGGCGCAGCGACGCCCCGTCCACCCGGGCCGCGTCCAGGAGCGCGGCGTCCAGCGTGGCAAAGCCGGCGAGGAACACCACCAGCGCCATCCCGAAGGTGGCCCAGATGTGCACTCCCACCACCATGAACATCGCGATGTCGGGGTCCCCGAGCCAGTCCACCGGACCGACACCGAACGACCCGAGCACGGCGTTGAGCGGGCCGTCGAAGGCGAGCAACAGGTTGAAGATCGCCCCGACGATGACCGGCGAGAGCACGGCGGGAAAGAAGTAGACGCTGCGGTAGAAGCGGTGGCCGGGCACCCGAAGGTAGATGAACGTCGCGAGCAGACCGGGAATCGCCACCGCCACCGGCAGCAACAGCACCAGCAGGCCGACGTTGCTCAGCGCGGTCCGGAACAGCGGATCTCCGAACAGCTCGCGGTAGTTGCCGAATCCGACCGAGGTCCCGTTCTGCGCGCCGTCACCGGTGAAGGAGAAGTTGACGCCCAGCAGCAGCGGGTAGAGCCGCAGCAGCACGATGATCAGGACGGCCGGGAGGACCAGGATGTAGGGCGCGTAGCGCTCGGCCCCAAGGCCGCCACGGGTGCGACGGGGTCGTGTGCCACTGCGATGCGCGGCGGGGGCGACCGCCGCCCCGCCGGCCCGTCCGGCCGAAGCCGGACGGACCGACGGTTGCGTGTCTCCGATCGGCACGAGGTCAGCCCGCCTGGTCGGAAGCGGCCAACTGCTTCACCACCTCGTCGACGGTGATCGAACCGCTGAGCAGCTGCTGGGAGAGGCGCCCCATCAGGTCGATCGTCTTCGAGGAGAGCGCCACGTGCAGAGCCGGCTTGCCGCTCTTCAGCTCGCCCACGATCGTGGCGACGGCCGGCCCGGCCTGCGACACGTCGATGGTGGTGTCGGCGGCGATCGCGCCGGCGTCGGCGTAGAAGGACTTCAACGCCTCGGCCGAGCTCAGGGAGCGCGCCAGGTCGGCGGCCATCTTCGGGTCCTTCGTCCACTTGGCGACCGCGTATCCGATGCCACCGTCGTACGGGAGGCTCGGCGTGGTGCCGGCGGTGACGACGGGGGCCTTCATCACGCCGAGCTTCTCCGGGGTCAGGAACTCGTTGAAGTCCTGCCAGTGCCCGACGTCCGACATCAGACCCATGACGTGGGCGGCCTTACCGGACTGGAAGTACGCGAAGGAGTCGTTGAACATGGCGGTCGAGTTGGCCCCGTCGCTGTTCATCTTCTTGTCGCCGGTCTCCTTCCAGAGCTGGAAGAGCCGCTTGACGTTCGGCGAGTTCCAGTCGCGCTTGCCGGCGATCCAGGCGTCGTACTCGGCGGCGGTGAGGGTGGTCGAGCCCATGCTCGACATCCAGAACTGGATGCCGACACCTTCCTTGTTGCCGAGGGCGAAGCACTTGGAGCCGGCCTTGGCGATGGCGTCGCAGTCGGCGACGAACTTGTCCCACGTGGTGGCCGGGCTCGCCGGGTCGAGGTTCGCCTTCTGGTAGATCGTCTTGTTGTAGTAGATCGGGTAGCCCTGCAGCGTCACCGGGGTGGCGTAGATCTTGCCGTCCTTGCTGAACGCCTCCCAGCCGGCCAGCCGCTGCTTGTCCTCGGCCACGTAGTCGGTGATCGGCACCAGCGCGTCCACCCGGTCGCGGATCTGTCCGCCGCCGTTGAACATCATGACGTCCGGGCCCTTGCCGGCCTGGATCGCCGCACCGAGCAGCGTGTAGTACTGGTCGAAGGGCTGTGCGACGAACTCAACCTCGACGTCACTGTGCTTCTTCTTGAAGTCAGCCTTGGCCTTGTCCAGATAGGATTTGGCGAACGGCTCGCCGGACTTCCAGTCCCACACGACCAACTTGCCGTCCGAGCTGGTTGACTTGCCCGAATCGCTAGCACTTCCACAACCGGCCAGGGCCAGGCCCACAACGAGGACGGCCGACCATATTGCGCGCTGTCTCATCGATTGTCACCTCTATATGGGGGGTGGCCGGCGGGTGTCCCGCGAGCCAAATGTTGACCGGAAGGTAACTCGTATGACGTGTGACGTCAACAGTCGGCCGTACACTGGCCCAGACGTCGTGCCACGGCGAGCCATTCGGAGGGGGACATGACGCCACCGCAGGAGACAGCCCTGAACAGCCCGGCGACCCCGGCGTGGGTGCGTCGGCCGACCAACCTCGCCAGGGCGGTCACCGCCGAACTGGTGGAGCGCATCGTCCGCGGCGTACACCCGTCCGGGACGTCTCTACCCCCCGAGCCGATCCTCTGCGAGACCTTCGGCGTGAGCCGGACCGTCGTCCGGGAAGCAGTGAAGATCCTTCAGGAGAAGGGCCTGGTGCAGGTCCGCCAGGGCGCCGGCACCATGGTCACCCCGCCGGCTCACTGGGACATGCTCGACGAACTGGTCCTCGCGGCCACCATCGCGGTGGACGACAGCCTCGCCATCCTCGACGACCTGGTCGTCACCCGGCGGGTGCTGGAGTCCGACATGGCGAACGTCGCGGCCCGCCTCGCCGACAGCGAGACCGTCGATCGACTGCGTGCCATGGTGGACCGGATGGACGAACTCGTCGACGACCACGTCACCTACCACGACCATGACCGGGCCTTCCACGACACGATCATGCAGACGTCCGGGAACCGCATCGCCCGCGGCGTCGTACGCGCGCTGGAGAGCCAGGTCATCAACACCGCGCGATACATGGGCCGGACCGAACGGGCGTTGTGCGTGGCGTCCAACCAGGGGCACCGACGCATCTACGAACGCATCGCGGCCCACGACCCCAACGGCGCCGCCGAGGCGATGTTCACCCACATCACCGAGGCCTGGCTGGTCCGTCGCAGTGGCTCGGGGAGCCCGGTCCGCCTCGAACGCTGACCGTCTCGGGAAACGGACGGCGCCCGCCCCCGAGGTACGGGAGCAGGCGCCGCCAGCCGTGGCCGCCAAGGGTCACGAGAACTGGGCGAAGAACCTCCAGATCTCACCCTTGGTCCAGGTGGTGATGCCGCTCTCGGCGTAGGTGCCGTCCACCGGGCCGGGCATGTGGCCGTTGTCGTACGCCGCCCACTGCACGGGGTAACCAGCCCGGCAACCCGAGTAGGCGGTCGTGATGTGGGTGCGACTGCCGCCGGCCGGCTCGCGCGGGCTCTGGGCGGTGCAACCGTTGTTGCGGACGAAGGTGTCCCGCAGCGCCCTGCCCTGGGAGATGTTCAGGACGTTGTCCGTGATGCCGTGCAGCCCGAAGTACGCGATCGGCTGCGTACCGCCACTGCACCCGCTGATCTGCGCGCCGGAGATGACGGCGACGGCCCGGAAGACGTTGGCTCGCGCGCAGGCGACGGCGTAGCTCATGCCGCCACCCCAGCTGAAGCCGAGCGCGAACCGCTGCCTCGGGTTGACGCAGAGGCTGCTCTCGATCCGGCTGATCATGTCATCGACGAAGGTGATGTCCTCACCGCCGGAGTTGCCCCAGCCGTTGCCGAATCCCTGGGGCGCCACCAGGATCGCGCTGTTGTTCGACTGCTCCTGCTGCCCGTAGTAGGACCAGGCGGTTCCGCTGGTGCCGCCGGAGGAGATCTCCTGCATGGTGCCGCCCCGCCAGTGGAAGGCGAAGATCAGCCGGTAGGGGTTGCTGTTGTTGTAGTTGGCGGGCACCCGCAGGATGAAGGTCCGGCTCTTGCCGTTGCTCTGGATCGTGTGTGTGCCGCTGGCCAGCGTCGGTGCCTTGCCGCACCCGCTGCCACCCGACGGGGGTGGCGTCGTGGGGTCGGTCCCGCCGTCGACGCGGACGAGCTGCCACTGCTGGTTGGTGCCGCCCCAGTCGGCGTACTGCACCACGTTCGCACCGTCGGCGGTGGACGCGCCCTGCACCTCGACGGCCTTGTTGCTGTTGCGGTTGATCAGCCGAACGTAACCACCGTCGGAGTCCGCCAGCCGGAACTGCTGGTTCGTCCCGTTGAGATCGGCCCACTGCACTATCGCGCCACCGTCAGCGGTGGAGAAGCCACTGACGTCGAGCACCTTGCCCGAGTGCCGCGACTTGATCCGGTAGTAGCCACCCCCGGAGTCCACGAACTGCCACTGCTGGTTCGCACCGTTGTTACGCGTCCACTGGCTGATCCGCGCCCCGTCGTTGGTTGCCGACGCGTACAGGTCCAACGCCTTGCCACTGTTGCGATTCACCAACACGTAGGAGGCGTTGGTGTCGACGGTTGCCGCCGCCGCGGGTGCCGCGTTGACCGCGACGAGTGTGCTGGCTGCCATGACCGCGGCCGCCGCCGCAGCCAACCCTGACCGCCAGCGAGATCTTTGTCGAGAGGCGGGACGAGCCTCACCGAGGGCTTTCATGGTCCACTCCTTCGATCGGGGTCACCCACGAGCGAGAGCGCCCGCGCGTGCCCTGGCGTGCGTGCCGGCGTCGTGGTGGTGGCGTCAGCACGTCTGGGGGTGTCGTGCGGGCAACCCGCCGTCAACGGCGTACGTCGATGGCGATGGCGACGCCACGATCCGGGCTTCGTGGCAGGCCGCGCCGATCCCAGGCGATGCGACGTCCTGGCTCCCGGTGACCGGGTGGTCCGCGGGGTGAAAATTAGCGGGTAATACGTCATACGTCAAACGATTGGTATCGATCCGCGCGATCGCGTCGAGGGGCGACCTGGCTGTCACGGCGGCCCCCGGCGTCCGGATGGTGGGACGATGTCAGGGAATCATGACCGACACGGTTCTGACGAGTCGGCTCAGGCGAGCAGCGCGGCCAGGGTCGCGC